>NZ_JJNZ01000014.1 GCF_000690055.1 Pseudoalteromonas fuliginea | reverse complement strand
TGGGCAGCGCATGTTTGGTATTTATGCTACGTTATCGCCTATTTATGGGGAATAACCGTACTGCATAGGCTCTGCCTTGCCTAAAGATTAAACATGTTGCTGCAAATATCAATAAGTGATGTATATTGTTAAATGATAACAATTTTCAGAAGCTTGTTAATATATAACAAGCTCAACGGGAGGTTTATATGTGGTAAGCTCTTTTGGGCTTCACACTAATTGGATGATTTTGTTGTTTCATTAAATAACGGCATGACTAAAGTTATCTTGAAGCTTCTAAAAAATTAAACTTATTATATAATTGACCAAATAAAAGTTACTAAGTATTAATAAATATACGCACATCTTTATTTTTAAGAACGGTATCCTGACTGTAAATTAATGGAATGAAATAATTGAAAACGCAGCGGCTAAAAAAAATAGTGGGTTTACCCTTACTGAATTAATGATAGTAATTGTAATAATTGGGATTTTATACGCAGTTGCACTTCCAAGTTATACGAGCTATATACAACAAAGTCGCAGAGCCGATGTTCAACAGGTTTTATTACAGCAAACGGCTGTTTTAGAAAGACAGTACACTCGTGTTGGTGGCTATCCTGCTACCTTTACTTTTTCGGCTTCAGATTATTACTCATTTAAATATACAAGTGATGCAAGTAAAGGCGCTTCAAATGGTTCTGAATTCATAATAGAAGTTACACCTAAAGGCGCGCAAAGTGGTGATGAGTGTGGCAAGTTATCAGTAAACCAAAGCGGCACTAAATCAGCGAGTAAATCCCAATGTTGGTAAAAAAAAACATTGGTTTTACTTTACTCGAAATTTTAATAACAATAACTATAATCGGCATTTTAGCAGCAGTTGCGACTCCTTCGTTTATTACATTTATAAAGCGAGATAGACTAGTTACAAACTCGAATCAACTGCACAGTGTTTTTAAATTTGCACGCAGTGAGGCAATCAAGAGAGACCAAACTACTTTCCTTAAAGTTGAGAATAATCAATGGCTGGCAAAAACGGCAATTAATTCGACGCAAACTACTTTAAATGTTTTTGAAATTACACACAGTAGTATTTCTGTAGATTTAAAAGATATTGAGGTTACAAACTCAGGTGAATTAGATAAAACGTATCAAATTTTAGTGAGCGATAGCGACAGTACAACTGCCGATTTTGTTCTATGTATTTTACAAAGTGGACAAAGTTGGTTAGCTGAGGACCCTGAAATATGCTAACAAACTACAGCAAAGGATTTTCTCTTTTAGAGGTTATGATTGCATTAATTGTTGCGACCATTGCTTTATTAGGATTAGCATCAGGGCAATTAAAATCATTGCAATATATTACAAATAGTTTTAATTATACGGTGTCCATCATTGAAGCTAATAATGTTTTAGAGCGCATTTGGCCTCACTTATGTGAGTTGCAACAAACCAATCCAGATTTATACAATGACGCTGGTTTTAGAAGCTATTTATCTCCGCAAATTGATGCATATACACTCACTTTACCTGCTAATTTTTCAAATGAGCTGTCGGTTGAAGTAACATGGCAAGATAAGCGCTTGACTGATAATTTAGAAAATCGCGTTGTAATTACGGGCAGTTTCCCAACATTACCCGCCGGATGTACTCCATGAAACAGTTAATTAATAAGCACAGGGGTTTTACTTTAATCGAACTTATGGTCGCGCTTGCTGCTGGTATGTTTTTATTAGGCGGTGTGAGTTTGGCTTATTCTTCAATTAACAATAGTACCACGACGGTGAAAGACTTAGAAAATTCGCTAGATGTGATCCGATTTAGCAGCAAGATATTTACACGAAGTTTAAAGCAAACCAACTCAATTCCTACTTATAGCAATAAAATTTTAAAAGTTACTCAAGAAGCGGGTGTACTTGCTTGCACAGGCTCTATAATTAATGCTGCATTTACCGAAGAATATAGCCACGAAAACGACTCATTATTTTGCGATATTGGCAACGGCAAGGTCAAAATATTAAAAGGCGTTAATACAATTAGCTATGCAATTGATAATAATATGGTGAGCATTTTTGTTGAGCCTATAAATCTACCAAGCCAATTTAATAAGCGTTTAGTTATTGATATATCTCTTTCACAGATAGTAATGAATAAGGCGTTTCAATAAATGAAAAACACATCCGGCTTTACGCTTGTTACTGTACTTATTTTAACATCAATGGCTTCAATTGTTGTACTGAGCACGATTAGGGATAGTGTTATTCAAGAGCGTTTGAGTGGTAACTTTCAAAAAAAACTAAACGCAAGATTAATGTCTGAAAAAGGGGTATTTTCAAGCATAGAGAAACTTGAAGCAGAAATACTTGCAGACCCTACTATAACTATTAATGATTTAATTGCTAACAATACCCAAGTTTCAGGCACTGGTTCACTTGAATCTAGTACTTATAACGCAACTATCAAAATTGATAGCAACGGTGATGTACTAATTTCAAGTGAAGGTACTCGCTTTGAAGGCGAGGATCAAATGCAAGCCATATTCGAATTTGTTGCAGGTCAAGGCGGAACCACCAGTGATTCTGTTTTCTCCCAAGGGGTTACAGGGTGCTCTGGTGTTGCAATTACTGGTAGTGGCTTAATTGATAGTTATGATTCGTCTTTAGGGGATTATAACGACACTCTAGATGATGGCAGTAAAAATACTTCAGAAGAGTCTTTCGTCAATACAGTTAACGATACTGGTGATATTACTCTAAATGGTAGCGGTACAATTGAAGGTGATGTTTTATCCTCTAGTAACTTATCAATTAGGCAAGGCGCAGATGTCACAGGCAATATTCATAGTAATGGAAATTTAATACTCTCTGGTGGCGTGGTCATTGGGGGGGATGCATCAGCATATTTAAGCTTCACACAAAGTAGTGGTACTGTCTCGGGTAGTATTTCAGCAAACCAGTCTATATCAGTAAAGCAAACTCAGGTTGGTGGTGATATTAGTTCATCAGGTCCAATTTCTATTACAGGTAATACCATTCTGGGAACTGTTCGCTCATATGATTTAGTCGCTCTTAATCAAACAACAATACGTAACGGCGTTTATACATCAGGTAATTATGAGCAAACAGGTGGCAGTGTCTACGGTGGAGTGCGTGTTCAAGGCAATGTGACGCTTAAACAGTGGGGCAGCACTATTGCAGGTAAAGATTTAAGGTATGCAGGTCGTGGCTCTTTTAAAGGTGATACTCCTGAATATGCTTTTTCACCTTACAGGGTATCAAGTACAGAAATATCAATGCCAACTATTGAGCCGGTTGAAAAAATAACACCAGAGAGTGAAAATAATAGAGGGTTAACTGCGTGTGATCCACTTGGTATTGCAACAGCAATTGATGGCGTGTCAGTTAATACAACAAGCCCTGACCTTTTTATAAATAACAATAGCAGAGCTGGTGACTTACTCGAGTTAGAAACTAACACGGCTAACTTTTTAGTAGATTTTGGTAGCACTCCAAATGGTGCCATCAATGCTAAAACTGCTACTTTTCTTGATTCAGCAACTCAAATATTTTATTTTGATGATGTGACAATTAAAGGGCGAATGCAGGTAAAAAGTAATCATAATGCAGTTATGTTTGTTGCTGGCGATTTTACAATGAGTGGCGCAAGTTCGCTAACGATCCCTGATAACAGTAGCTTAACTATCATAATTAAAGGAAAGCTTAAGATAGGAAATGGGGCACAAGTTTACGTACCTGACAATGGAGTTACAAATGAAGGCCGACCCGTTTTTAGTATTTATAGTTCATACAATGGAAATGACACTGGGATAGAGTTTTCAGGCGGTACACGAGAGCTTTACGCTGTTATATACGCACCACTTACAAAAGTAAAAGTTACTTCGGCTGTCGGTTTTAAAGGGTCTATTTTAGGAGACACCGTTATTGTAAGCGGCGCCGGTGGTATTCACTTTGACACGGCATTAAATGAAGCAAGCTTTGGTGGTTCTTCATCTGGTGGTAATGGATCTGCAAGTAAGTTAGTTTTCAAAGGGTGGCGCTTTACCCCTGTTTAACAAAGCAATGAATAACAAAGCTATTAGGTCGTTATTCAAAGCTCATTTCCCTAAGAGAATTTATCAAGATTGTTTAATTAATTGCTTTGACTAATATTTGCATACTTAAAACTCAAACGTAAAACCAAACTCTCTTAATTTTTCATACACGTTTATGTCAAAACGATACAAAGTCGCGGCTCTGTGAGCTACATTTGTTTGTTTTTCTTTGCAGTTTATTAGTAAGTTCATTTTTTGAAACTTACGTCTAAAGTTAGGTTTATCGAGTGATTTATTTAAAATCGACTCGTATATTTCTTGAAGCTCAAGCAGGGTAAATTTTTCTGGAAGTAAGCTAAAACCAATCGGCTCGTGCCTTACTTTATAGCGTAAGTAGTTTAAGCCACTTTTTAAAATATCGGCGTGGTCAAACATTAAAGCCGGTACACTATTCACATCAAACCATTCACACTCTAAGGCATTGTCGCCGCTCACAAGGTTGGTTTCTTCAAAGCGAACGAGCGAATAATAAGCAATAGTAATAATACGTCTAGCAGGGTAGCGGTCTACGTTGCCAAACGCACCTAACTGATCTAAGTACAGGTTTTCAACACCGGTCGTACTTTTAACAACACGCAGAGCTGCAAGGTCTAAGTTTTCATCTTTACGAACCCAATGACCAATTAAACCCCACTGGCTTGTTGCAAGGCCGCGGTTATATTTAACCAGCAACACCTTTAATTTACCTTCATGAATAGCAAATACTATATTATCTACGGTTAGATTGCTAATGCAGTCATCAGGAATCGATTCTTCGTCGATGTTGTTAGAAATGTTTGATGTTTTATAGTGCATAAATTACTCAGCCAAAGCTATACGAAGATATTGTTATAAAGACTATTAAGGGTATATAAAAGGTGGGTAAAGCGCAAATAAAAAGCTTTTATAATTCCTATTTAAAACAATCACATCTATTTAATTAATCACTTTATACACTGTACCTGTTTTTACGCGTTAACGCCGATATTCGACTTAGGTTTGGTGTTGGTTTTTTATTGAACGAATAATGCCTTTGTATGTTAGTAAATTTAACGCTTAATTAGCGCCATGTATTAAATAAATTACCAGTAGATTGAAAATGTAACATAAATGTTTACATGCGCCAAAAATGCATATAGTATTTTTGACTATATCGATTTGCATTGAAAATTGAGCACACATGAACAACACAAAACACACACTCACAATTAAAGAAAAAATAGGGTACGGCCTTGGTGATACAGCCAGTAATATTGTATTTCAAATGGTCGCTAACTTTATGTTGATATTTTATACCGATGTTTACGGTTTATCTGCAGCCGCTGCGGGCACCTTATTATTAGCGGTTCGTTTATTTGATGGTATTACCGACCCAATAATGGGCAGTATTGCCGATAGAACGCGCAGCCGTTGGGGCTCTTACCGCCCATATATATTATTTTTAGCCGTGCCTTACGGTGTGTTTGCTTGCTTAGCATTTATAACCCCAGATTTTGATTCTACGGGCAAGCTTATATATGCCTACTTTACTTACGGGCTTTTAATGACGTGTTATACCGCCATTAATATACCGTACGGCGCACTTGGTGCAGTAATGACAAACGATCCTAAAGAGCGTGCATCGCTTCAGTCATACCGATTTGCAATGGCAATGGCAGCACTGCTTGTAATTGTATGGGCACTGCCTAAGCTGGTTGCTTTTTTTGGTGACGGCGACGATGTAGTAGGTTACCCGCTAGCCATGGTGTTTTTAGGCGGACTTGCAGCGGCTTGTTTTTTACTGTGTTTTAAAATGACCAAAGAAACCAAACAAGTTAAACCCGCGCAAAGTAAAAAGAATGCCTTTCTTGAGTTTTTAAGCTTATTTAAAAACGATCAATGGGTTGTAATAGCCGTTATAAGTCTAGCAACATTAATATTAATTGGCGTTAGAGCCTCTGTAGCACCGCATTATATTAAGTACTACGTAGGAGAAGCCTCACTTACTTCTAACTTTTTAACACTCTCAGCAATTGGCTCAGTACTAGGCGCTGTGTCTACCAACTTTTTAACCAAATTTATTGAAAAAAAGACATTATTTATAGTCGCTTTAGTGGTCGTAATTATTTCTCACAGCATGTTTTACGTACTTGAGAGCGACGCCATAGTCACCATTTTTATCGTCTACTTTATTGCTAACTTTGCCCACATGATAATTACCCCAATTATGTTTTCGATGGTGGCAGATACGGTTGACTACGGGGCATTAAAAATTGGTCGCAGATTAACCGCTGTTACGTTTTCTGGTCATTTATTGGCAATAAAACTAGGCTTTGCAATTGGCGGTGCTATTGCAGGGTGGATATTATCTGGCTATGCATACGTGCCTAATCAAGAGCAATCAGAATACACGTTATCAGGCATTTTACTCGCCTTTGCTGGTATTCCAGTAATTTGTACCGTGGCATGTTTAATTTTTATAACACGTTACAAACTTACCGAGCCTGAAGTAAAGCGCATTCAAACGCAGCTGGCTGATAACAAAACTATAAACTAATTTAGCAGTCCATTTTGCACCTTTTAAAAGTGCAAAGTGGGCAGGCAATACTAGGAGTAAAAATGCAAAATACAGCGCAAGTAGCACCCCCATCTAATGGGTTAAGTGACGCTGAACTTAAACAGTTAAAAGACCTACAACGAGCCAACTCGTTAATACAAAACCACAATGTGTTAGTTGATCACATGTATACCGCCGATCCGTCTGCACATGTGTTTAACGGCAAAGTGTATATTTATCCATCGCATGACATTGAATCAAAAAATGAAATTAATGATAACGGCGACCACTTTGCAATGCGCGACTACCATGTGTTTTCGCTTGACGAAAGCTCAGGCAAAGCCATAGACCATGGCGTAGCACTTTGTGTAGACGACGTAAAATGGGCAAGCAAGCAAATGTGGGCACCCGATGCCGCGTATAAGCTTGGTCAGTATTACCTTTACTTTCCGGCGCGCGATCAGCAAGGCATTTTTAGAATTGGCGTTGCAAAAAGTGACAGTCCAACAGGTCCATTTAAAGCCGAAGACGATTACATTCAAGGGACATTTAGTATTGACCCTGCTGTATTTGAAGATGACGACTCAAGCCATTATTTGTATTTTGGTGGCTTGTGGGGCGGCCAATTACAAAATTGGCAAACCAACGAATTTAATGAACAAAGCACGTATCCAAAAAATGGTGAACCTGCAATTCCTGCGCGCGTTGCAAAATTATCGGAAGATATGATCAGCCTAAGCGAAGACGTAAAAGAGGTTGTTGTACTAGATGAAAGCGGCTCGCCAATTACAGTATGCGATAACAACCGCCGCTTTTTTGAAGGCCCTTGGGTACATAAACACAACGGTGTTTATTACTTTTCGTACTCAACGGGCGATACACACAAAATTGTATACGCTACGGGCGATAACCCATACGGACCATTTACCTATCAGGGCGTTATTTTAAACCCAGTACTTGGTTGGACCACGCATCACTCAATTGTTAAGCACAATGATGATTGGTTTTTATTTTATCACGACAGTACGTTGTCGGGCGGGCAAACTCATTTACGCAGTATGAAAATGGCTAAGCTAGAACACGACTCAAACGGAAAAATTCAAACAATAAGCCCATATGAACACGCTTAATAAAAATAGTTATAAACAAGGCAAATTATCTGCGTAAGCACCGCTACAGCTTTTATTTGCATTAAAAAGATATAGTCAATGTGACCATTAATTTTTTATTAATGGTCTAAATAAGAGGAAGTTGAGGGCATATGACAAAATGAAAATATTTTAAAGCAAAAAACTAGCACAAAGAATTAGCATAAACATGCTGTTATTTAACGGTTTTTAGTTAGGTGGCACATATTTAAAACTGGTTGTGGTCTTTGTAAAACGTTTAAAACATACACACACAATAATTATTAATTGACCGTAAATAGAAACAAATAGTTTACAATTATGTTTCGAGTAATTCTTAAAGTCTTGCAGTACGTCAATAATAATTAAATAAGAAAAAGGCATCATGATGTTTAAGAAAAAGATAATTTCAACAGCCATACTCGCTGCAATGGGTACCGTTACGCTTCCTCACCAAAGCTACGCTGCCGAAACCATTGTCGGTGAAGATGTAGAAATAATACAAGTAACCGGCATTAGAGGTTCATTGCAACGCTCTATGGATGTTAAACGCGATTCTTCTGGTATTGTCGATGCTATTTCGGCTGAGGACATGGGGAAATTTCCTGATACCAACCTTGCTGAATCGCTACAACGTATTACCGGCGTATCAATTGATAGAGCGGGTGGTGAAGGTAGCCGCGTAACAGTACGTGGATTTGGACCTGCTAATAACTTAATTACTATTAATGGCCGCCAACTTCCAAATACAACAGGTGACCGTACATTTGATTTTGCAAATGTCGCATCTGAAAGCGTATCGGGCGTGCAAGTTTATAAAACATCAGACGCAAGTGTTACCTCAGGTGGCATTGGCGCAACTATAAACTTAACAACCAACAGACCTTTAAATAGCCCAGGTATAAAAGCATCGTTTGGCGTAAAAGCTGTAGACGATCAATCAACCGACGAGGGCAGCATTACACCAGAGCTAAGCGGTTTATATTCGCAAACATTTGGTGATGATAAATTTGGTATATCTATTTCAGGTAGCTATCAAGACCGTGAAAGCGGTATGCAACAGTTTATACAAGATCAAGGCTACAGAGCATCTGATTACACAAATACAGGATGGGGTGGTGTACCTGCAGGCGCAGAAGGCGGAGCAAACAGACCTACATCAGGTATTTACTCAAACCCGCAACAACCACGTTATGTGTTTGAAGAGCGTCAACGTGAACGTGTAAATGGTCAGTTGGTATTTCAATATCAACCTGTTGAAAACATTACAGCAACCCTTGATTACACAGGCTTTAAAACAACCGTTGAAGAGCAGCACACTGATGCCTCAGTTTGGTTTAACTACGCTGGCGACAGAAGTGAATCTGTTTGGGCGGGCGAGCCTAACGCGTACCCACTTATTTACTCAGAAATTTATGACATCCAAAGTGATGCCGATTACCGCGATACGTCGCTTACGGTAGGTTCTTGGGGTCGCGAAGAAAAAACAGATTCATTAGGCTTTAACCTAGAATGGGCGGTATCGGATCAACTTAATCTAGAGTTTGATCATCACAGTTCAAAAGCATCAATGAAAGCAACTGATCCACGCCACGGTACACGTAATAATATTCAGTTACCGTCGTACACACGTTCACGTACCGGGCTTGATTTAACCGGCGACTTACCCGGCATTGCTATTGGTAACATTGAAAACTTTAACCCGAGCACCATGCGTTTATCTGGTAGCTGGTTTGCAAACGACAAATACGATTCAGAAATCGATCAAACACAAATCTCAGGTAAGTACTTCTTTGACGACAGTTTAAGTATTGATTTTGGTGTTGCAGTTAATAAAGTAAATAACCATTATCGTCATACGCAAGTACAGCGCCCAGATTGGGGTGGAGTTGGTGTTGAGGGCGACTTTGCTGATATTGATTGGCGCCAAGATACTATTTTAGATAAGTTTCAAGCTAAGGCGGGCAACTTTGAAGGCACTGCAACACAAGGCGAATATGATTTATTTAATACAATCTTTTTTGCCGACTTTGACGCGATTGTAAATGCAGCAGAGTACGCAGATCCCATTGCCAACGTAGATAACCTTTACGGTGATTGTAAAGCAGCTGACGGCGCAGCGGCAGGACCAAACGGCGAGGGACAATTTTGTGCCTCAACCGACTGGGATGCAGCAACAAACCGCTTTACAGAAGAAAAAACGCAGTCTGCTTTTGCACAAGTAAATTACAAAGGCGAATTGAGTGGCATGTTCTTCGACCTGCAAATTGGCTTACGCTACGAAAAAACAGATGTATTTTCTAAAGCAACTGCACCCGGTTACAGCCGCGTAGAATGGAACGAAGATACAGCCACATCAGTAACGGGTGTTACCGGTATTGAAACGCTAAGCCAATCTGCAGATTACAGCCAGTTCCTGCCAAATATTAACTTTAATATCGAAATTGTTGAAGATGTAATGATTCGTGCAGCAGCGAGCAAAACTATTTCAAGAGCGGGTTACGGCCAACTACAAGGCGGTACAACTATTAATACCGGTGGTAGCTTAAGTGGTTATTCGGGTGGCTCTGGTAACCCAGGACTTAAACCGCTTGAATCAATTAACTACGACTTATCTAGTGAATGGTATTACGGCGAAGGTAGCTATATTTCGTTTGGTTACTTTAAAAAAGACGTAACAAACTGGATAACTACAGGCACTATCGACTCAAATATATTTAACTTATATGACCCATTAAATGGTGAAAAATTTAGAGCCGCATCAAGCGCACTAGGTGGTAATGCATCTAACGAAGACATCAGAAATTACATATTTGAAAACTTTGCTGATGATCCAAATGTGCAACCTAAGTTTGATGAAGATGGTGAATTAGACGGCGGCACAATTGTTGGTGACCCAGAAACAGATGATCCAATTAACTTTAGAATAAACGTGCCTGTAAATGGCGACCAAGAATATACCATTGATGGCTTTGAATTTAATATTCAGCACTTATTTGGTGAGTCAGGCTTTGGTGGTATTTTTAACTACACCATGGTTGACTCGGGTCTTGAATATGACAATGACTCACTTGAGGATACAGAAGCACTTGTCGGGTTAAGTGACACGGCAAACGTGGTATTCTTTTACGATAAAGAAGGCTTACAAGCACGTATTGCGTATAACTGGCGCGACTCGTTTTTAAATGAGCGTCGTGTAAATGGCGATTTAACCGCACCAATTTACACCGATGAGTATTACCAAATAGACTTTAACGTAAGTTACGAAGTACCCGCAGTAGAGGGACTTACCGTATTTATTGAAGGTATAAACATTACTGACGAGTACGTAACATCGTACGGGCGTAAGCAAGAGCTGATTTATAACATCACTCAAACAGGCTCTCGTTACGGTTTAGGTGTTCGTTATAATTTTTAATAAATTACACTTGTAGTAACCTTATAAAAGCCGCATTTTGCGGCTTTTTATTTGCCTAAATTAACCTAGTAATAATAATATCCAGCTGTTATAGTCAATATGAATTTAACTTGTTGGTTACATTTAATGTGTAGCAATAGGTAAAGGCACACAACAACAATTGGAGCACACAATCCATGGCCAATCATGCATTATTAAATAATGTTGAACATCAGCATTTAAAAATAAACCCTGCACGCAGCACACACTTAGGTGACGGGGTTTGGTATAGCGAAACATTTGTGAGCGAATTTAGAGTCGCTCAAGCACATTACCCAATATTTTTTATCAAAGACGATACAACAAATACATTTTCGCCGGTGTGTTTGTACGGCATAAATAAAGACGAAAACTTATTTTTAGTAAACCAGCAGCAATGGCAAGCACACTACATTCCGCTAAGTATGCAGCGACTGCCTTTTGCTATAGCGACTCAAAATACAATGCAAAACGGTGTGGCAACGCAAGAGCGCATGCTTAGCATTGATTTAGACTCGCCAAAAGTGTCAATAAAGCAGGGTATTAACTTATTTTTAGAACACGGCGGGAATAGCGATTACCTCGAAAACATAATAAATGTGCTTGATAACCTGCATCATGGTTTGCAAGAAAATCAGCCATTTATTAAAACTTTGATTAAACATGGTTTGCTTGAATCGGTATCGCTAGAGCTTGATTTATTAAACGGGCTTAAACATAACTTACTCGGTTTTTATACCATAAACGAAGACTCGCTTAACCAGCTAAGTAGCGATGCAATTGCGCAGCTTCACTCACAAGGGTATTTAGCGTCTATATACATGATCATTGCATCGCAAGTACATGTGCGTGATTTAGTGGCGCTTAAAAACGAGCAACTTATGCTACAAAAGCACGCTGTATAAGTAATTAGCTATGGAAAATTTAGCAAATAATATTCAAACCCTGAGTGGCTTAACTCCCAGTACGTTACCCAAGGAACTTTTAAACTCGCCTGTGCCTATTGTACTGAAAGGGTTTGTGAGCGATTGGCCCTTAGTTATTGCTGCTAAAAAGTCAGACAGTGCAGCGATTGATTATTTAACGCCGTTTTACGAAGGTTTTTTAGTTAACACTTGCACAATACCCGCCAGTCAAAATGGGGTTGTAGGGTATAACCCCGATATGAGTGGTTTTAATTTTACTAATCAGCAAGCGGCATTTATTAATGCGCTTGAGCAAATAACGCAAACTGCAAATAATCCACAAGCCGACACTTTATACATTGGCTCTACTAGCATTGCACAGTGCTTACCTGGTTTGGTTAATCACTGCCACGTTAACGCATTAAACGAAGGCTGTTTATTTAATGTATGGGCAGGCGGAAAGGTTACCGTACCAGCACATTACGACGTAGCACAAAATTTAGCATGTTGCGTTGCAGGTAAAAGGCGTTTTACTTTATTTGCCCCCGATCAAATAGATAATTTATACATAGGCCCGCTTGATAAAGCACCCGGCGGTCAGCCAATAAGCTTAACTACCACAACTGCGCCCAACTTCACGCAATACCCTAAGTTTGAGCAGGCAATAAAAGCGGCAATTACCGTTGATCTTGAAGCAGGCGATGCGCTTATATTACCCAGCATGTGGTGGCACCAAGTAGAGGGGCTTGGCAGTTTAAATATACTGTTTAATTATTGGTTTAAAAATACGCCAGCGGTGTATGGGCAGCCGACTAATGCGTTGCACCACGCAATTTTAAATATACGTAACTTACCAAAGCATGAGCGCGCCGCATGGCAACGTTTGTTTAATTACTACGTATTTGCTGATAACGAATTTACCCACATACCAGAGCCCGCACAGGCTATTTTAACAAAGCCGATGAATGAGCTAACAGCGCGTAAATTAAGAGCCGAATTACAAAATAAATTAAGACGCTAAGCGTACTTGTAAGGTTTGGATTATGAATCAAAATGCAATTAAAAAAATAGTAATAGCAGGTGGCGGCACCGGAGGTTGGATGTGCAGCGCTGCAATGGCAAAACTGCTAGGTAAAAATATTGAAATATGCTTGGTTGAATCCGATTTAATACCTACCGTAGGGGTCGGGGAATCAACTATTCCTACGCTGCATATATTTCATGATTTACTAAAAATTAGCGAATCAGAATTTATGGCAGCCACTAATGCCACGTTTAAATTAGGCATATCGTTTGAGGGCTGGAAACAAAACCAGCAAAGCTACTTTCACTCATTTGGTTATGTGGGGCAAGGTTGTTGGGCTGCAGGTTTTCAGCACTTTTGGCTAAAAGGTATGCAACAAGGTGTAGCTGCCGATATTGGTGATTATTGCACAGAGCACGTAGCAAGTCGCTTGGGTAAATTTGCCGTAATACCGAATCAAGACCGTAACCATGCTTATCAGTTAGATGCCGGTTTGTACGCTAAATTTTTACGAAATTTTGCAGAGCAAAACGGCGCTAAACGTATAGAAGGCATGATAAGCAAAGTTAACTTAGAGCCCACTAATGGCTTTATAAAATCACTTACTTTAGGTGACGGGCAAATTATTGAGGGCGATTTATTTATAGATTGCACCGGCTTTAAAGGTTTATTAATAGAGCAAGCACTACACACCGGATACGAAGATTGGAGCCATTGGCTCCCGTGCGACAGCGCAGTAGCAGTACAAACCGAATTAGTAAGCCCAATAGTGCCATATACGCGTGCAATGGCACATAAATGTGGTTGGCAGTGGCAAATACCGCTGCAAAGCCGCCGTGGTAATGGTTTAGTGTTTTGTAGTAAATACATGAGCGATGATGAAGCCAAAACAGCGCTACTCAATAACGTAGAAGGCAAACCTATTAATGAGCCGCGCGTTATTAAATACCGCACCGGTACACGGCGTAAACATTGGAACAAAAACTGTGTTGCTATTGGCTTGGCAAGTGGTTTTATTGAGCCGCTTGAATCAACCAGTATTCATTTAATTCAGCAAAGCATTATAAGATTAATGCAAAACATGCCAACCAAAGCAATCGAGTCGTGCTATCAAGATGACTTTAATAACAAAATGCGCTTTGAAGCCGAAAATATTCGCGACTTTATTGTGCTGCATTACCATGTAACACAGCGCACCGACAGCGACTTTTGGCGTTACTGTAAAAACATGCCAATTCCAGAGTCGCTTGCCAAACGCATTGAGCTATTTAAGCAAAGTGGGCATGTTTATAAAGCAGAGCAAGAGCTATTTGGTGAAGCCTCGTGGTTACAAGTGATGTTAGGGCAAGGGCTAGTGCCGCAAAATTATCACCCCATTGTAGACAGCATGAGCGATGATGAGCTTAAACGATTTTTAGAATCAATAAAAAATCATGTGGCTAAAAAAGCAAATAGCTTACCGAGTCACATTGATTTTATTAATCATTATTGCAAGGCTAAGTAAGTATTATGCTAACACTTGGCAATAACTTACAGCCGCAGTATGAGTTTATAGGGCAAGAGCAAACGCCAATTATTATAATTGACGACTACCTGAGTGAGCCGCAAAAACTTATAAACTTAGCGCAAAGTGCTGATGAAAATCATGCGCAAAATCAGGGAGAGTTTAAACCTGACGAACTCACTCAATACCCAGGTTTACGCATGCCGCTGCCAAAGCAATGTGTGGTTGATTACCTAAAGCCGCTTATACAGGGGTTTTATAACGTATTTAATATTGGGCAAACACTTACCCCATACCCAAAAGATAATACCTTATCGTTAATTACTAAAACGCAGAAGCAGCTATCACCAATACAAACCTTGCCACACTTTGATACAAACGATCCTAACTTAATTGCCATTATTCATTACCTTGGCGAAGGCGAGCATGGCGGCACTGGGTTTTTTAGGCATAAAAAAACAGGGTTTGAAACAATAAGCACAAAGCGCAAAAACACGTATTTAATGTATGCTCAACACATCCTTGAACACAGTAAGGTAAAGCCTAGTTACTGCACCACGCAGCACAGTGAGTTTGAGTGCTACAAGCACATAGAATATAAGCCAAATAGGCTTATTGTGTTTCCTGGGTATTTGCTGCACACCAGTTTACTTAACACGTCTACCGATATTTCGTCGTGTCCACAAACAGGGCGGCTAACGGCTAATATGTTTGTTCATTTTAAATAGGAATACTATGTCTTTTTCTTTATCTAGATTCGCATATAAAGGTTGGCTATTAAGCTTTGTTGTATTGGCACTGAGTATGGCAACAGTGCAAAAAAGTAATGCTACAGGGTTTGATACCCTCCCTAAAAAGCAATTTAATGTGCTGCTATTTACAAAAACCGCAGGGTGGCACCATAAGTCGCAAACCGAAGGCGTTAAAGCGCTAGAAGGCTTAGCCGATAAGCACTTTTTCAACTTAATTTGGCACGAAGAAAGCCATTATTTTAACGACGATTACTTAAAAAATGTTGATGTAGTGGTATTCTTATCAACCACGGGCGATATTTTAAACCCAAAAGAGCAAGCCGCGCTTGAGCGATTTGTAAAAGCAGGTAAAGGCTTTGTTGGTATTCATAGCGCATCAGATACCGAATACGACTGGGCGTGGTACCAAAAGCTGGTGGGGCGCACCTTTAACATTCATCCTATTATTCAAACTGGCGTACTAAGTAAAGTACCTAATACTCACTTTATTGGCTTAAACCATATGCCGCAGGAAATGCTTTGGACCGACGAGTGGTACGAATTTGGGCCAGAGCTAACTAAGTTAAACTACTTACTCACGGTTGATGAGCAAACTTACAACCCAGCTGCCGATTGGGGTAATAACAAAACAGGCTCGGGTATGGGGGCGTTTCATCCTATTTCGTGGTATCACAATTACGATGGTGGTCGATCATTTTACACAGCCCTTGGGCATACTAATGCAGTGTATAAAAGTGAATTTTTAACCGAGCATATTTATGGCGGAATTTATTGGGCTGCAACAGGTAAAGGGTTAAAAAGCATTAATTAATGAATAACTCATAAATGTACTTTTTAGTATTATTTACATCGTTCAAGGCCGCTTTTTAAGCGGCCTTTTGCATTTTAGGCACTATTTAAACACCTCACTCACTTCACTTAGTTTATAAAACAAATATTTTTGAGAATTGCTTGATCAAATGGTCAAAAAGACTATATTTAATTTGCACGCTGATATAATCCAAATAAAGAGGATAAACATGAAAGTATTTTTTAAAATAACAACTTTATTGTTAACACTAATAAGCTATCAAGCACTTGCTGCATTCAATAATAACCCATCGAGTGTAGGCGCCGACAGTTCTGGGACTTACCGTAACCTTGCACAAGAAATGGGTAAAACGAACATACAGCAAAAGGTGAATAGTACTTTTGACAATATGTTTGGCTATAACAACACTCAACAACTTTACTACCCGTACACCGAAAACGGTGTTTATAAAGCACACTACATAAAAGCAATTAACCCAGATGAAGGCGACGATATAAGAACAGAAGGGCAATCGTGGGGAATGACCGCCGCTGTCATGCTTAATAAACAAGAAGAATTTGATAACCTGTGGCGCTTTGCTAAAGCGTATCAAAAAAATCCAGACAATCACCCTGATGTAAAAAAACAAGGTGTTTACGCGTGGAAACTAAAGCTTAATCAAAACGGCTTTGTTTATAAAGTAGATGAGGGCCCCGCTCCCGATGGCGAAGAATACTTTGCTTTTGCATTACTTAATGCGTCAGCTCGTTGGGGTAATTCGGGCGAATTTGATTATTATGCTGATGCCATTACCATGTTAAACACAATTAAAAACAAGCTGATGCAAAACCAAATAATCCGCTTTTCGCCTTACATTGATAACCTAACAGACCCTTCTTATCACATACCTGCGTTTTATGACTACTTTGCAAATAACGTAACTAACCAAGCAGACAAAACTTACTGGCGACAAGTAGCCACAAAAAGTAGAACCTTACTTAAAAACCATTTTACAAAAGTAAGTGGTAGCCCGCATTGGAACTTACCTACATTTTTATCGCGCTTAGATGGCAGCCCTGTTATTGGCTACATTTTTAACGACCAAGCAAACCCAGGTCAATGGTATGAATTTGATGCATGGCGCGTAATTATGAATGTGGGTTTAGACGCGCATTTAATGGGTGCTCAAGCGTGGCATAAAAGCGCAGTAAATAAAGCACTGGGCTTTTTAAGTTATGCAAAAACTAACAACAGCAATAACTGTTACGAGCAAGTGTATTCGTACGGTGGAGCGCAAAACAAAGGCTGTGCAGGCGAAGGTCAAAAAGCCGCGAATGCAGTAGCGTTACTTGCTTCAACAAACGCTGGGCAAGCAAATGAGTTTTTTAACGAATTTTGGTCTTTATCGCAACCAACAGGTGATTATCGTTACTACAATGGTTCGCTGTATATGTTAGCTATGCTGCATGTATCGGGCAATTTTAAGTTTTATAACAACACGTTTAATTAAATAACAATACCTAAGCAGCAAAAACTTAGGCAGCAAAAAACCGGTGTAACCAAGTTACACCGGTTTTTTATGTACAACGAGTAAGCTAACTTTTCTCGTTAATAAGTTGCTTAACTAATTTAGCTAATTAGCCAAACCCGCTACTTTTACATCAAGCGTAAACAATCCCTTAGCGGTAGTTATTAATAATGTTTTTCGGTTTTTACCACCAAACGCAAGGTTAGTTACATTAGGGCCCAGTTCAATTTTATCGATGAATGCACCTTCTGGCGTATAAATATTAATAACGCCTTTACTGTGGCTGCTAACGTAAATATTGCCAGCAGAATCTACTTTTATACCATCGGGGGAGGTTACTTTAATAAAGTCTTCGCGTGGTGAAATATCACCGTTTTCATCAATAGTGTATTTGCTTACGCGGTTACTAAAATCACCAATATAAAGGGTATGCTGATCTGGGGATAGTGCAACACCGTTGGGCTTTTCAAGCGTAGCGTCAATTAAACTAAGTACGCCCATATTACTTAACTTATACACACCGGTATAAGGTATTTGCTGAGTGCGTTCGCCTAGTTGCCAATTAGGATCTGTAAAGTAAATATCGCCATTTCTGTGCATAGTCATATCGTTTGGCGAGCTAAAGCTTAACCCATCAAACTTATTGACTATTACGGTATTGGTCTTACTTTTTATATTAATTTTAGAAAGCGACTGCGTATTGTGGTTAAGGTTATAAAGGTTGCCGCTTTTTGCATACAGGCCATTTGTACCACTGTGTTTTAAATAAGTGGTGATGGTATTAGGCAATTGCAATTTATAAATGGTGGAGTCGGGGCCTAGTGCTTGCAGGCTTGCAAAGTTCATTTCTGAAAAATAAAACGCATTGTCTTGGCTTGACCACGTTGGGCCTTCTAAAAACAAAAAATCGTCACTAACAAGTGTGGGTATTACGCCCTTTATTAGCGGTGATTGCTCATTGCTTTGGCTGTTTACAGCGTTTAACAAAGCTGGGTTTTGAAGTTGTTGTGCCAGCGCTGTTTTATTTATACAGAGCATTAATATAACTAAGCTTAGCGTTTTTTTGTGTGTTTTTAGCATGGACGTTTACTCAGGTTTGTTTAATTTATAATTAATGGTCACATTGACTATATCATTTATTTTTTTCGTTGTATGATATTTATCGAAAATAATAACGATTCAACGGAGCACACACATGCATAAAAAATACACACTTAGCCTGCTTTTACTTGCAGGATCATTAAGCGTAGACGCTGCACAAGACCCAGCCCTTAAAAACACCTTTGCAGACTCATTCAAAATGGGGGTTGCTGTAAATCAAGATATAGTGACAGGTCAAAACACCGCCGCACAGTCAATTATTGCTAAGCAATTTAATACAGTGACGCTTGAAAATGCTATGAAAGCAGAAGTAATTTACCCACAGCAAGGTAAGGTTGATTTTAGTGGTGCAGATGCGTTTATAGATTTTGCCAAGCAAAATAACATGTTTACGGTAGGGCACACCTTAGTGTGGCATAACCAAACGCCTGACTGGTTTTTTACAAATAGCAAAAATGAGCCAAATACCCCTGCAGAGCAGCTTGAGCAAATGCGCAAACACATAGAGCTGGTAGCAGGGCGCTATAAAAACAAAGTAGATGCGTGGGATGTAGTAAACGAAGTAATAGCTGATGACGGCTCTTATCGCCCAACTGTGTGGGTTAACCGCATAGGTAATGGTGATACGATGGTAAAAGCCGCGTTTAAATACGCCCAGCAGTATTCACCTAATACTGAGCTTTATTACAACGACTTTAATGCATGGCGACCAGAAAAAAGAGACGGCATTATACGTATGATCAAAATGCTGCAAAAAGAAGGAATTCGAATCGACGGCATAGGCATACAAGCGCACTGGGGGCTTAATTTTCCTAAAATGCAATATATTGAACAAGCCATTGACGCCTACGCCGCGCTGGGTATAAAAGTGATGATCACCGAGCTTGATATAGACGTGCTGCCGTTAACAAAAGAGGGGCAAATTACCGGCACCGATATGATGAAACCACAATTTCAGCTAGAAGAGTTTGAAACCTACCTCGACCCATACAAAAATGGCTTGCCAAGCGACGTAGAGGCGCAACTAAACGCCCGTTATAAAGCCTTGTTTGAATTGTTTTATGCAAAGCGCGACAAGATAGACCGCGTAACCTTTTGGGGATTACACGATGGTATGTCGTGGAAAAACGACTACCCAATCCCAAACAGAACAAACTACCCATTACTATGGGATCGTAATTTAAACCCTAAGCCAGTTATTAAAACAATTGCTGATGTAGTTCAGTAAACCGCATTGTGTAGTCAAAGCCGAGTATTTTTAAATACTCGGCTTTTTTTGTTTGCAAATTTCCACATAGGGGCTAATAAAAGTCATTTTACTAAGCGATGAGCTGGTAAACCTTGATCTTACCGAAGTAATACAAGCACAAGTATCACTTACACCTTCTATTTAATTATTTTTCTCAAACTCAAAGCATACTCAATATGCAACGGGTTAAATTTTAGCCTTGATACTTATTGTTAAATAGACTATAACAATGTTGGTTTTAGGTTAATTTAATAATTGTATATTCACACACACAATATAAAACAATAAATTTTAATTTAAACCTTAACTATAACTCGATGATTTTAATTTTATATTTGTGCTCTTGTACAAGGTAAATATTAACGTTTGAAGAGATATTAAAATAATAAATATAAATGACTGTTTGTTTTTATAATTAGTTATAGTCATATTGAATAATATAATTTATGGTGCAGTAGAAAGACTCTATCATATTTTATTCACTCAAATGGCTTTACTGCACCTAGTTCAAAAACGACTCATTTATTGCTTTAGTCTAAGGAATAAAAAATGAATAAATCGATTTTTCGTAACACCGGATTAGTGACCTTAGTATCACTATTAATGGCGTGCGGGGGGGATAATAAAGATACACCAGTGCCTGAACCCATACCTGAAGTAGTAGCCCCTGATACTCCAGCGCCTGAAGCGCCAATAGCAGCTGAAATAACAAATGGTGGGTTTGAAGAAGACACTTCAGGGCAAACAACGCCCGTCGGGAATTGGGTATTTAGACCAGATCAAGAATCAAGCGCTACTTCTACTATAGAGGTAATTGAATCGCAAGAAGGCGTTAATACTTACAAAGGCACCAAAGCAGCTGAGGTTATTGTTAATACATTGGGTGACAACCCTTGGGGAATTGAAATAGCTTATGAAGACCTTCCTATCACTGGAGGTAAAAATTACGAGTTTAGTGTTTGGGCCAAAGGGGAAGAAGGAACCAGTGCCGATTTTTGGATTCAAACACCTGCGCCAGATTATGGTCAACTTAGCCTAGTAAAAGAAACACTCACAGGCGAGTGGCAAAAAATAACATTAACAGCCGCAACAGCTGAAGCTGACTCCTTAGTTAGGCTGGCAATTCACTTTTCAAAAAAAGAGAACATTAACAAGCCTATATACCTAGACGAATTTTCAGGCTTTATTTTAGACGATGTCCCAGCAGAAGAAATACCCGATGTTCAATACAGCGAAGTAACTGCACAAAGTTTAAAAGCATTAGCACCTAATTTTAATATTGGTGTGGCTGTGCCAGCGGGTGGTTTTGGTAACAGCATAATAGACAGACCAGAGATTAAAGCGATTATTGAACAACACTTTAATCAGCTCTCTGCTGAAAACATTATGAAGCCTACCTATTTACAACCAACCCAAGGCGGATTTTTTTACGATGATTCTGATGAGCTAGTTAACTACGCCAAAGAGAACTCACTCACGGTACATGGCCATGTTTTTGTTTGGCACTCGCAAATTGCGCCTTGGATGCAAAGTTTTCAAGGTGATAAAGCCGCGTGGATAACCATGATGGAAAATCACATCACTCAAGTTGCCACTCATTTTGAAGAAGAAGGCGATAACGATACCGTAGTTAGCTGGGATGTAGTTAACGAAGCGTTTATGGAAAATGGTAAATATCGTGGTGAAAAAACCACAAACGACAGCGCCGATGAATCTGTATGGTTTGAAAATATAGGAGCCGAATTTTTACCGTTAGCCTATAAAGCAGCAAGAGCGGCCGACCCTGATGCTGATTTATATTACAACGATTATAACCTGATTTGGAACGCCGATAAATTAGATGCCGTTATATCTATGGTTAACGATTTTCACAACAACGGCGTGCCTATTGATGGCATAGGGTTTCAATCTCATATTTCACTTAACAGCCCTGACATTTCAACCATTCAGGCACACCTTCAAAAAGTGGTCGATATTCGCCCTAAAATAAAAGTGAAAATTACCGAGCTAGATGTTCGTATGAACAACGAAGGCGGCATTCCTCTAACTTACTTAACAAGTGAAAGAGCGGATGAACAAAAGCAGTACTATTACGATATTGTTAAAACCTACCTAGAAACGGTACCTGAAGATCAGCGCGGTGGTATTACTATTTGGGGTGTAATTGATGGTGATAGTTGGTTACAAACTTGGCCAGAACCGACAACTGAATGGCCACTGTTATTCTTTAATGACTATACACCAAAACCGGCTTTGCAAGGTGTTGCCGATGCGCTGCAAGAGCTAATTGAAGTAGCAGAGCCTTCAGCAGAGCTGCTAACTAATGGTGACTTTGAAGCCGGTCTTGATTCATGGCAATCACGAGGCAGTGCTACTATTTCACTTGAAACAACCCAAGCTCACAGCGGAAATAATAGTGCTTTAGTACAAGGGCGAACTGAAACGTGGAATGGGTTACAAAAAGATGCAAAAGGCCTATTTACAGCAGGTAAAACCTATAATGTATCTGCGTGGGTTAAGTTATCTGACGATAATGCAGCGGTATCGCCAGGAGTTAAGCTCACACTGCAAATTGAGCATGCGAGCACTGAATACCTCGAGCTAACCACTGTTAAAAACGTAGTTGCAGGCGATTGGGTACAGCTTTCGGGCACTTATACCCATTCAATAACAACCGAGGAAAGCGCCGCTTTACTTTATGTTGAGTCAAACGAACTGACTGCTGATTTTTATGTAGACGACGTATCGGTCACTTTGGTAGAACAATAAACCAAACTAAAAGTAATTAACCCCACATTTGATAGTCTGTATTTTTATACAGACTATTTTTTTGAGGGCTTTCATAAAAAGAAGTGCACTATGCTTTTATATTAGTAATGAGTATCGCTTTAAAGCGACATATACCGTCATTATAAATACATTAGCACGATAACGCCGGTGCGATAACGCCGGTGCGTGAAAAGCTATATTAGTTTGACTCAAATGACGAAAGTTTCTTTTGAACGTTATTTCGTAATACATCGTCTATGTACTCATTAAATGCCTTATTACCGGTTACCACTGGGTTTCGTTGATCAGATTTACGATTTTTTAATGTATTAATTTGATTAATTAGATCATGTGAAAACGGGTGGTTTGAGATACTTCCATCAACATCGTTTTTGTTTGCAATTTTTTGAAAATAATTTAAAGAGTGCAAATAAGTTTGATTTGCTTCTTTAGTATCCGGTAAACCGGTACCTCCCCAAAGTGCAACTGTATGAGGTATGCCATTATCTGTAACAGGTATTATCAAAGACAACCCACCAGGCGTATGCCCTGGTGTAGCAAGTACCGTCAAATTAGTTTTACCTAAACTTATTTTTTCGCCATCGATAACTTGGGTGTAAGTGCTAGGTAATGGTATTTCGGTAGAAAAGTTACCGAAAGGATCAGTTAATACAGGTGCATTTGGATTATGGATGTAGTCCCACTCATTTTTTCTCATTAAAATTTTAGCGCCATAATGTGATTCAAAGTAGTGAGCGCCACCATAATGGTCGCTGTGGCCGTGAGTAACTATAACGTATTTAATATCTTCAGGATTTAAGCCTAACTCTTTTAGTCCAGGAACAATCACATGTTTGGCATCGTGCGGGGTCCACATGGTATCGATTAAAATAATGCCCTCAGTTGTAGTGATAACAAAAGTGCCTACGCTGATATATCCTACAAAATAAAGGTTATCAAATAGCTGAGTGGGTTCAACAACAGTGGTATTGAACAAATCACTAGAGGTTAGCGAGGAAGGTAATTTATTTAATCTAGTACTTATTTTATCTTCACTCAATTTTGTAATATTACCGTTATTTGACGTTGTGCAGCCGCTCAGTAAGTAAGTTATTACTGTAATCGAGAAAATGCCTAAAAATGTTTTTTTCATATTTTACACCTTAGTTAATTAGGCATATTAAAAGCCCAAGTAATAAACTTTAGTACGTCGTCTATTTAATTATTAAATACAGGGTATGAACTCAAAATTAAAATTTAATGAATAAAACAACCTTAGCCTTTGTTTGTTTAGAGATCGAGTTTGTTATCTTTAGGCTAAATTAGAGATGTGAAAGCATTTGTCATTTTGTAAATGAGGGTTTGAATAACGATAGAAGCGAATATATCGTTATTCATTGTATTGAAAATAGCTCTAGGTTACTTACTATCCAAGGCGTTTATATCATTGACTCGGTTAATTATGATATTAATTAAAAAAGCACATAAAATAACGGCAGGTATTGCATTGGCAACACTGTCGTAAACTACATGAAAAAATGTTGCACCAGCCATAATAACTAACAAACCACTTGCAGCTAAAATGCTTAGTTTTTTTATCCAAATAGCAATAGCACCTGCTAGTTCACTTGCACCAATAAAATAGCCAAACCAAGCAGGTAAACCCATGAGTGCAAAAGATAAGTGCATTTGCTCAACTCCTGCTAGTTTTGCAGAGCCTGCAGCTATAAAGGCAAGTGTTGTTAATCCTAGTGATGTATACATAAAAATTATTTTTACTTTTGTGCTCATGTTATTCCCAACTTTAATAAGAGTGATTTAAGCAGATGCTTAGCTTTTGACGTTAGAATAATCACAGTTCTTATTAATTAATATTGAATGTTTTTTTATAAGATATAAACTTTAGCTTTACATGTTTGGCGTAAATTATGAAATTAGAACAGCTTAGTATGTTTGTTACTGTTGCTCAGGTTGGATCATTGAGTGAAGCAAGTGCTCTTTTACACAAAACTCAACCAGCTATAAGCCAAGGTATTAAGCAACTAGAAAATACCCTTAACTTTGCCTTATTTAGTCGTAATGGTTATCGGTTAGAGCTTACTAGTGCAGGAAAAACTATGTTTCATAAGGCTATGAAATTGCTAGATGATGCAGCACAACTTAAACAAGTTGCACACCACATAGCACAGGGGAACGAGGTAAGTATAACGATTGCAATTGAAGCATCATTTAATTTAAAAGGTATTTTACCATTACTAAAAAATATGCAAAATCAGTTCCCTGAAACTCAAATAATAATCAGGCAAGAGTACATAACAGGTGCAATTGAAGCCTTACTTGATGGCGGTGCCGATCTGTGTATAACACCAACAATGGAATTTTCTGTACAAGAAGAGAAAATTGAAAAGCATTTGTTAAATAGCGGCTCATTAATCAATGTAGCTTCCCCTTTGTTGTTAAAGCGAAATCCAAACCTAAGGCAAGCCACTGATTTGTTGAACGAATACCAAATAATTGTGCAGGACTCAGGCACTGGTTCAAAAAACATAGAGTGGGGTGTACAGCAAGGTCAGCGACGATGGTATGTAAATGACTTTCCAACTAAAAAAATGCTTATCGAAAGTGCAATGGGTTGGGGCAAATTACCAGGTTATTTAGCTGATGAAGGTATTGCAAATAATACTCTGAAAATGCTGTCACTTAGTGATGTGCAAAATATAACGCCTCTAAAATATTACATTATTAAGAAAAGGGGAGAAGTGTTGGGACCTGTAGGAGAGGCCGTGTGGGAGCAATTTAAAAACTATCAGATATAACAATTACATATATGTGAAAAACGTATTTAAATTACTTCCCTAAAAAAGCCACTAAAACCTACTTAGTTTGATATCTTACTACCACAAACTTAAGCGGCACATCGCCGTTATTATAAATGCCGTGTACGTCGTTAGGGGCTGCAAATAAGATATCTCCAGTATGAGCAGGCTGGCTTTTGCCATTAAGCGTCCAGGTACCTGAACCCTCTAAAATCATTAAGTATTCTTCATCAGGATGCTGGTGGGCGGGGTGTATTTCGTTATTAGGTTTAATAACCGCAACGCCTGTAATAGCGCCCTTGGTGAGTGGTGTATCGCCGTAAAAGTAAGTATGAAAATCGCCGCCTTCGTAGTGAGTAATGTGCGCATCTTTTTGACTCACAATAGCTGATGTAAGTTGAATGGATTTATCAGCTGCGTTTACAGGCAATGCAAAGATGGCTGCGGCTGAAAGTAATACGCCGGTTACACAATGTTTAGCTGTTAAATGATTCATGTTTGTTATCCTTATTATTTAGCGCTTAGGTTAATTAAATAAACCCAGTCGTTATTAGGTGTGTTGGGTGGTGTTGCCAGTTGTGTACTCGTTGCGGTATTTATACAAAAGCGTTTGCCGTTTATGTAGTTGTTAGTTCGTGGGTTAAACCAGTCGAGGGTATAACACGCGTTTGGTAATGTGACCTGAGCTTGGCTTGCGTTACTAAAATAAAATAAGTAAAACGCTGAGTTATCACTTAACGACCAGCCTGTTTTTGTAAGCTCAGGTGCTGGTGTAAGCTTTGTAAATGGCACATATTTTTGAAAAAACGCAACAGCGTTAGTCATCGCTAAATAGTAATTTTTATAAGGCGTTAAATCTTGTTCAACAAGGTCGCCGCCACCGCCTAAATAAAACTCAATACCTGCGCCACCTGCCATAAATGTGGCCCACACGTTACTTTTACGCCACGTATCTACATTATTTGCATACTCATAAATATAGGCTTCGTCCATGGTGATCACCCACGGGTGAGGGTTGCTTTGAGTAAGCTGGCGGTACTTTGAAACATCGTTATAAGTGGTGTTTGTTTTAAGTTCACCTTGTAAGCTTGCCCCTGTGTAGGCGGGGTAGCCCAAAATGTTGTCGTTTGGTTTATCGTAAATGTGGTAGTCGAGCGACGGGCCGTTATGTATCACAATATGCTCAGGGTAGTAGGTGAGTGATTGAAAGTAATCGGCAAATTGCTTTCTTTGTTTTGTGGTATTAGCTTTTTGTTGTTTATTGTCGCCGCTTGGATCTTGCCAGCCATTTTCTTCGCCTATATTCCACGTGGTTGCTAAATGATAGCCAAAGCGGGCAAATAACTCGCGATAGTAAATTTTACGACTAACAGCAAAGTCGTTTTTAAGCTGGCTTTCGTTCCATTCAAACAGTGATTCGTTTTCGGTTTCGCTCATTACAAAGTGAGTCATTATGCCTTTTTGCTGCATGTGGCTAAATACAATATCCCACTGAGCTAATTTAGATACATCGTAGCGTGTGGTTTGGGTTTTGCTAAGCCATGGCCAAACTTGGTCGCCATCGCCGTAGGCGTTCATGGTTAAAAAGTAATACGCGTTAATGTTAAGCGACGCTAAATAATTTATTAGCCCAATAATGCCTTTAGAAGATTGATGACTACTATTATCAGTCTCTGTATTGGTTGTTTGCCATGTAGGGTCGCTATTTTGCCAATGCTTTATGTGCGCTTGGTAGTTACGCTTTGTGGGAGTGGCATCAAACCCTGAAAAGCCAAGCAGCACTTCGGGGCTGTTAGCACCGGCTTTTAAAAAGTACTCTTTTGAGCCATTAAACTGCAAATAGGGTTTATTAACGTATTCAAGCTTACCTTTGCTTTTAAAGTCTTTACTGCTGGATGATTTAGTGGCGGCGATAACATTAAACTCGCCTGTTTGTTTATCAAAAAATCCGGCTGATTGCTCATTTGTAACAGTATTTAATGGCACGCTTGCGATATTACTGCCTTTAACAAATGAGAGTGTATAGCGCCATTTGCCAAGCTCGTTGGGCGAAAACAAAACCTGCCATTTGTTGCCTGCTGTTGCATGTGTTTGAGCAGTGTTTGCATCGGCTGCATAATATCCAGGTACTGTATATTGCTTATTAGTGGGGCTGGTAAATGTGGCGTCTAAGCGGTAATCGGTAAAAGGGTTAGGCGTGGCAAGCTCGCTGGTGTGCGGGCCTTCAAGGGTTAAGCTTAATTTATGCCAGATAGGCACGTGAGTGCTGGTTTGCTCCGCGCGAATTAGGGCGCTGAATATAAATGAGGCGAAAAATGCGCTAATTAACAGAAGCCGTTTTATTGTTATTTTTTTCATGTGTGTCCTTGCTAATTTTGTTGCTAGTAAAGTGTGTGATTAAGGAATGTGTACTGTGTTATTTTTGTTCAGTCTATTTTAACAAAACGTTGTTGTCAAAAGGACTATATGGTGTTAAGTTTAGATTGCACACTAAAAAACACACAACAGGTACATCATGCATAAAAATAAATTTACGATTGCTATTTTATTAGGAATGTCGAGCCTCGCACTTGGCTGTAATGGCTCAGCAGAGCAAAGCAAACCAACATTAAAAGCGCCGGAGCAATTAACGCTTAAAGCGCAATTTAAAGAGCACTTTAAAATTGGCACAGCGATTAGCCGCGACCAAATATTAGGGGCTTTGCCTGAAGATTTAAATGTGGCTAAAGCGCAATTTAATACCTTTACGCCAGAGAACTCAATGAAGTGGGAGCGTATACACCCAGAGCTAGAAACCTATGATTTTGAAGCCGCTGATGCGTTAGTTCAGTACGCACAAGAGAACAACCAAGAATTAGTTGGGCACACATTAGTGTGGCACTCGCAAACGCCTGACTGGGTTTTTGAAGACGAACAAGGCGAGCCGCTAACCCGCGATGCATTACTTATGCGCATGCAAAACCATATTAATGCTGTTGCAGGGCGTTATAAAAACCGCATTTTTGCATGGGACGTGGTAAACGAAGCACTTAACGAAGACGGCACACTGCGTGAATCTAAATGGAGCACCATTATTGGTGACGACTTTATAGAATATGCTTTTAAATACGCTAAGCAGGCAGCGCCTAATGCCAAGCTATACTACAACGATTACAACTTATATAAGCCAGAAAAAAGAGCCGGTGCAATTGCGCTTATTAAAAATTTACAAAGCAAAGGCATTGAAATAGATGGTATTGGTATGCAAGCGCATTATTCGCTTGATAACCCAGAGCTTTCGTTAATGGAAGACTCTATTGTGGCATACGCTGCAACGGGTATTGATGTGATGATAACCGAGCTTGATATTTCGGTATTACCGTTCCCTGAAGGTGAAGAGCAAGGCGCTGATATTTCGTTAGATATTGCGCTGCAAGAGCGATTTAACCCATACCCGAATGGTTTACCTAGTGAAGTAAACACCCAGTTAGGCGAGCGCTACAAAGCTGTGTTTGACATACTTAAAAAGCATGACGATAAAGTAAGCCGTGTTACTTTTTGGGGTATAAGCGATGCACGTACTTGGCGCAACGATTGGCCAATGCAAGGGCGCACCGATTACCCATTATTAATTGACCGTGAGCTAAAACTTAAAAGCTTTGTAAGCGATTTATAATCGCACTAAAAATTTAACCTCCCGCAAAGGATCGCTTAATAGCGATCCTTTTTTGGTTTACATAGTAGTTAAACAATAACTTATGAGTGTTTGTAAAGGCACTTGTGGTGTTAAATAGCTAAATGGGAAGTGTGGGTTATTAGGGCTGTCGGGGCAAAATTGCGGCTCTAGGCAAATACCGTCAAATTGGTTAAACGGATTTTTTAAGTGCTGCCCCGTGTACACTTGAATAGCAGGGTAGTTAGAAAGCACACTCAGCATTACTTTTTCATCGGCGCTTGTAAGCTCTGCGTGTTGCTTATTGGCTTGCAGATTAAGCACTTGTTCGGTGACAAAGTTATGATCGAGTTTATCGAGTTTATCGGTTTTATTAAGTACACGCGTATTTGTGTAGTCAAAAGTTGTATTTGCTACAGGGGCTATTAAACCTGTGGGAATGGCATTTGTATCTATGGGGGTATAATGCGCGGCGGCAAGTTTTAATGTATGCCCTTGTGCGCTGTTAGTAATGCCATTTAAATTAAAGTACGGATGCGCTGTAGGCCCAGCAATGGTTTTTTTATTACTGGTAATCGTAAATTTAATATCAAGATTACTTTGGTTTTTACTGTTAGTGGTAAAGGTATACAGCACGTTAAATATAGTTTTACCGGGGTAGCCGTTGTATCCATCGGGTAGAGTAATACTTAAACTTAACGCATTTTTTTGATGATAATCGAGCTGCCAAAATAAGTCGCTTAATGCTTTTTGGCCGCCGTGAAGTTGGTTTACTCCTTCGTTTTTATTAAGTGCATAGGCTTTATCATCAATGTTTATTTGGGCGTTACTTAGCCTGTTTGCATAAGGGCCGGCTACAGCGCCTAAGTAAAATGTGTCATTTAAATAGTCATTAATATTAGAATAGCCAAGTATAATATTTCGTTTTTTACTATCAACATGGGTAACCCAGCTGGTAAGCCGGGCACCGTAGTTAATAATAGAAATAGTGTCGTTTGCTTCATTACTTAGTGTGTATTGAACAATTGAAGTTGTCATGTTGGTTACTCTTTTAATTGTTCGCTCTAGCTTTTTTAATTTCTTCTTTTACGATTGGGTACAGATCGTATGTTGGATAAAACTCAGTGCTGTAGGCTTTCCAGCCATAGCGCTCAATCGATAAATTTACTTTTGATAATAACGCTGCCGGAAAGCGCAAGGTAACTACTTGCCCTATACCCATCATTACTTTCCAAGATTCTACTGTAGCGCCTTCTGGCGGGAAGTGCTTGTAAAAGTTAGCGTTGTTGAGTATTTCTTTTATTTCAGAGAGGTTTTTTGATTGGTCGTGCTTTAAAAAAATCGTTAGCATTAGTTCATCATTTTGCTCGTCACTTGCCCATGCGTTAAAACTAGTACTTGCACTAAAAAGCATAATTAATAGTAAGTATTTCATAGTTCACCTTTGTTAGTTAATTATAAAAATGCGCCGAGCTTTGAAAGGCTTAGCGCATTAATTGGATAAAATTGTATTATTGCGCGCATTACGCGTACAAAATGTATTAGGCGTTGGCTTTAATTAACGCCTGCGCGGTGCTCACTACATTTTTGGTGGTAAAGCCAAAATGCTCTAATAACACGTTACCTGGCGCCGACTCACCAAAAGTGCTCATACCAATTACTTTGCCTTGTAAGCCAACATATTTAAGCCAGTAATCTTGGTGTGATGTTTCAATTGCAATACGGTTTGCTACCGAGTTTGGCAATACACTTTGCTTGTAATCGTCTGATTGTAGATCAAACAATGTGGTGCTTGGCATTGATACCACACGCACTGCAACGCCTTGTGCTGTAAGCTCTTTTGCGGCTTGCATTGCTAAATCAACTTCAGAACCCGTTGCAATTAAAATAAGCTCAGGCGCTTTATTGCTATCGCTAAGAATATAGCCGCCTTTTTCTATGTCGCTAATTTGCTGAGCGGTACGTGGCTGGTGGTTGAGCCCTTGGCGACTAAAAATAAGCGCCGTAGGTTGCTGCTGATTTTGTATCGCGTTTTTCCACGATACTGCAGTTTCTACTGCGTCACATGGGCGCCATGTGACTAGGTTTGGCGTCATACGTAGGTTGGCTAGTTGCTCAATAGGTTGGTGAGTTGGACCGTCTTCACCTTGACCAATAGAGTCGTGGGTATACACAAATATATTTTGAATACCCATAAGTGCCGACATTCTTACTGCGTTACGGGCGTATTCCATAAACATTAAAAATGTAGCACCGTGATTAATAAAACCACTGTGCAGTGATATGCCATTCATAATGCCGCTCATACCAAACTCACGCACGCCATAAAACAGGTAATTACCGCCGGCGTCATCTGCGCTTATGCCTTTAGAGCCAGACCACAGCGTTAAGTTAGAACCGGCTAAATCGGCAGAGCCACCCAGTAACTCTGGTAAATGCGGGGCAAAGGCTTCAATGGTGTTTTGCGAGGCTTTTCGGCTGGCAATGTTAGCGGCGTCATTGTTGCACTGTGCAATATAGTTGTTTGCAATAGCTTCGAAGTTGTCAGGAAGGGTGCGTTTAATTACGCGTCGCTCAAATTCTTTAGCAAGCTCAGGGTGGCTTTTGGTGTAGTCGCTAAACAGTTGTTGCCATTGTTTTTGTTTTTTATTACCGCTTTGTTTAGCGTCCCAATGGGCGTAAATATCATCACTGATACTAAATGCTTCATTTGGTAGGTTTAAAAATTTGCGCGCCGCAGTTATTTCGTCATTACCTAATGGCGAGCCATGGCAGTCGTGCGAGCCTGATTTATTTGGCGAGCCAAAACCAATCACGGTTTTACAACACAGTAGGGTAGGTTTATCGCTCACTTGTTTTGCTTGTGCAATGGCGCTTGCAATTTGCTCTGGGTCGTGGCCGTCTATATCTTTTATTACATGCCAGCCGTACGCTTCAAAGCGTTTAGCGGTGTCGTCGGTAAACCAGCCCTCAACGTGTCCGTCGATAGATATGCCGTTATCGTCCCAAAAAGCAATAAGTTTACCCAGGCCTAATGTGCCTGCAAGCGAACATGCTTCGTGCGATATGCCTTCCATTAAACAGCCATCACCCATAAAACAGTAAGTGTAATGATCTACAATATCAAAACTCTCTTTGTTAAATTGTGCTGCTAGGGCTTTTTCGGCAATAGCCATACCTACGGCATTTGATAAACCTGCGCCAAGCGGACCTGTGGTTGTTTCAACACCTGGGGTGTAACCGTATTCAGGGTGACCTGGGGTTTTTGAATGCATTTGTCTAAATTGTTTAAGTTCGCTAAGTGGTAGTTCGTACCCGCTTAAATGCAATAAAGAATAAATAAGCATAGAGCCGTGACCGTTACTAAGTACAAAGCGGTCTCGGTTTGGCCAATTTGGATCGGTTGGATTGTGGTTTAAAAAATCGTTCCACAGTACTTCGGCTATATCGGCCATACCCATAGGTGCGCCCGGATGCCCTGAGTTTGCTTGCTGTACCGCATCCATACTGAGTGCGCGAATGGCATTAGCAAAAGGCGCACGAGAAGAAAGTTGAGTCATGTATTACCTCAAATAAAATTAAAAAAGCCCGCACGTTATGTAGCAGGCTTGAGGGAAATTAGTTTAGTAAGTCTTCAACCAATTTAGCCAAAATACGCTGATCTTTGGCAAAGTTACGAATACCTTCACCGAGCTTTTCGCTGGCCATTGGATCTTCGTTGTGCTGCCATAAAAATTGCTCGCGGGTGAGTGGGGTTATGTCGCTTTGCGGTCCTTTGGCAATGTTTGCAGCGTCAAGCTTTGTAACCAGTTCACCTTCTTGGCTTTGTAAATCATTAAGTAATGATGGCGAGATAGTCAGTAAATCGCAGCCAGCAAGTTCGATTATTTCCTGGGTATTTCTAAAGCTTGCGCCCATTACCACGGTTTTATAATCGTACTTTTTATAGTACTGATAAATACCTGTAACCGACTGCACACCAGGATCTTCGCTTGGGGTGTATTCTTTATTATCGCGGGCTTTGTACCAATCAAGAATACGACCAACAAACGGAGATATAAGCGTTACGTTAGCTTGTGCGCACGCAATGGCTTGAGCCATCGAAAAAAGCAGCGTTAAGTTACACTTAATGCCTTCTTTTTCTAACTGCTCGGCGGCTTTAATGCCTTCCCATGTTGAAGCAAGTTTAATAAGTACGCGGTCTTTTGAAATACCCGCTTGCTCGTAAAGTGAAATAAGCTTACGCCCTTTGGCAATACTTGCTTGGGTATCAAACGATAAACGCGCATCTACTTCGCTCGATATACGCCCAGGTATTACTTTTAGTATTTCACAGCCAAAGTTAACAATAAGTTGGTCGCATATAGCGTCAACGTTGTTGCCAGCTTTTTGTATAGCGTCTTCAATTAAATGTTTATATTGAGGTAATTTTGCAGCTTGTAAAATTAACGAAGGATTGGTTGTTGCATCAACCGGTTGTAGGGCTTTGATTGACTCTACATCGCCACTGTCGGCAACGACTGTGGTTACTTTTTTGAGTTGTTCTAACAAGTTCATAATGATGTACGCCTCGGCTTTAAAACCGAGGCGATGTCCTTATACGTAGCGGTTAACAATATTCTCAAGCAGTTCTTGGCGACCAGAAACTTGCTTAGGATCGATGTTGTTCTCGTGTACTAAGGCTGAAAGGCTTTCAAGTGATTGCTCACCATTTAGAATGCTTTGACCTAGGTCTTCTTTCCAACCAGCGTAACGTTTTTCAACAAAATCAGTCAGCTCGCCGCCTTCAATCATTGCTGCTGCATTGAGTAATGCTTTAGCCATCGTATCCATACCGCCAATGTGACCAATGAATAAGTCATCACGCTCACACGATTGACGACGAAGTTTAGTGTCAAAGTTAAAGCCGCCCGTTGTAAAACCACCCATTTTTAAAATTTCGTAAACAACAAGTGTGCACTCAGCTACGTCGTTAGGAAATTGGTCAGTATCCCAACCGTTTTGCATGTCGCCACGGTTAGCATCAATACTACCCATAATGCCTTCTGCGCAAGCAACTGCAATTTCGTGGTGGAAGCTATGACCCGCAAGTGTTGCGTGGTTTGCTTCAATGTTTACTTTAATTTCGTCTTGTAAGCCGTGCTTGTATAAAAAGCCTGCAACCGTTGCTGTATCGTAATCGTACTGGTGCTTAGTTGGCTCTTGTGGTTTTGGCTCAATTAATAATGTGCCTTTAAAACCAATTTTTTTCTTGTGCTCTACAACCATTTTCAAAAAGCGTGCGTACTGTTCGCTTTCTTGTGCAAGGTCTGTATTTAGTAGCGTGTCGTAACCTTCACGACCACCCCAAAGTACGTAGTTTTCGCCGCCTAAACGATGCGTAATTTCCATTGCATGTTTAACTTGTGCTGCTGCATATGCATACGTATTAGGATTAGGGTTTGTTGCACCACCGGCACAAAAACGCTGATTTGAGAATAAGTTAGCAGTACCCCACAGTAGTTTTACACCTGTGCGCTGCATTTCTTTTTCGATAATGTTAGCTATGTGCGTTACGTTATCGTGGCTTTCTTGTAGTGTTTTGCCTTCAGGGGCAATATCAACATCATGAAAACAAAAGTAAGGAACGCCTAATTTTTCATAAAATTCAAAGGCTACTTTTACTTTTTGTTCAGCAAGTTCTAATTGATTGCCTACAGGTTGGATCCAAGGACGGTCAAACGTACCTTCACCAAAAATATCAAACCCTGTAGAACAAAAGTTATGCCAGTAACAGGCTGCAAAACGTAAATGTTCTTTCATTGTTTTGCCAAGCACTACTTGGTTTTCGTCGTAATAACGAAATGCAAATGGGTTTTTAGAGTTTTCACCCTCAAATTTGATTTTTTCAACGTTTGTAAAAAATTGTTCGCTCATAATGTGCTCCATTAATTTTATAATAGTGTATTAAAAGTATGTTTTTATACTTTGGTAAAGTGCTTTGTATGTTGTGTATTGCTGTGCGTAAAAGTTTTGCATGACTGGGTCTGGCTCAATTGTTTGCGTTACTTTGCCGTTAACACACACCTGTTGTGCAGGGAGTTGTGTTACTGCTATTCGGGCAAGCCTTGCTGCGCCAAATGCGGGGCCAACTTCTGAGCCTTCTCGGTAAATTAGGGGGCGGTTGAGTACACTTGCGATGATTTTTCCCCACAGTGGGCTTTTAGCGCCACCACCAATAACGGTTACATCGTCAATTTGTGCACCAGCATCAAGCAGTACTTGTTGGCCATCGGCAAAGGCAAAAGCAACGCCCTCGAGTACTGCGCGGCCAAGGGCTGCTGCATCGGTATCGCTATCTAAACCAAAAAATACGCCTTTGGCATCGGGGTTATTATGCGGCGTACGCTCGCCAGTTAAATAAGGTAAAAATATGACTGAGCTTGGTTTGCTAAAATCGCATTTACTTACTTGTTCAAGCAATGCGCTTTCGTTTTTAAAACCGGTTAATTTAGTGACCCAGGTTAAACAGCTTGCTGCGCTTAACACCACTGACATTTGGTGCCAGGTGTTTTCAATGCAATGACAAAAAGTATGTACAGCACCTTCTGGGTTAGGCAGGTATTTATCGTTAGCAACAAAGTAAACGCCCGAAGTACCTAATGACAAAAACGCTTGTTTAGGCCTTACTACGCCAACACCAGCAGCGCCTGCGGCATTATCGCCACCACCTGCAACAACAGGCACTTGCTCCATACCCCATTTAGCAGCAACTTGGGCTGTTAATTTGCCAGTAATTTGTGTGCCCTCAAAAAGGGTAGGCATGTGTTGCTCTGTTAAGTCGCAAGCGCTAAGCATTTTTTGCGACCATGCTCTTTTTTCTACGTCTAGCCACAGTGTGCCTGCTGAGTCAGACATGTCTGATGCAAAATCACCGGTCATTAAAAAGCGTAGGTAGTCTTTTGGTAATAATACTTTGGCTACTTTTGCAAAGTTTTCTGGTTCAAACTCTTTTAACCACACCAATTTAGGTGCAGTAAAACCAGGCATTGCTATGTTGCCGGTAATATTACGAGAATTTGGTTCGCGTTTTTCAAGCTCTACACATTGTGCAGCACTGCGCCCGTCGTTCCATAAAATGGCTGGGCGAATAATATTATTGTTTTTATCAAGCAGCGTTGCGCCATGCATTTGCCCAGAAAGGCCCACAGCCTTTACCGATTTTAGTAATGCAGGGTGAGTCTTTTTAAGATCCTCGATTGCACTACAGGTAGCAAGCCACCAATCTGAAGGGTTTTGCTCAGAAAAAAGTGGTGCTGGGCGTGAAACGCTTAAAGAGCCACTTGCTTGAGCAAGCAATTGGTCTTGCTCGTCTAAAATAATTACTTTTACACCTGAAGTGCCTAAATCGATACCAAGGAACATAAATGTGATACTTAATGTTGTTTTAGTGTTAGCGCTAACATTAATGATTTGATATTGTTAAGTCAAGCTAGTTTTAAACTATGTTTAACAATTAATTTGCAAGTTTATTGCTTGGTTGTTGGAGTTCACTTAAATTTCTTTTTAAGATCATAAGGAAACACTATGAAAAAAATAAACTGGGGTATTGTTGGTTGTGGCCGAATTGCCGCACAATTTTGTGAAGACTTAGCACATACAAATAATGGTGTTGCGTACGCAGTTGCAGCAAGAAATGGGGATGATACAACCGCTTTTGCGAGCAAGTATGGTGCGGCCAATGCCTACGAAGGGTATCAGGCATTATTTGACGATAAAAACGTTGATGTAGTTTACATTGCGACCCCGCATAACTTTCACTTTAAAAATGCCAGCGATGCTATTAAAGCAGGTAAGCATGTATTGTGCGAAAAGCCCATTACGGTTTCGGCTGAAGAGTGCAAGCAGTTGTCTTTACTGGCTAAAAAGCACGACGTATTTTTAATGGAAGCCATGTGGACGTACTTTTTACCTGCAATACAAAAAGCAAAACAATGGGTAGAGCAAGGGCGAATTGGCACTATTAAACATGTTAAAGCTGACTTTGGCTATCCTGTGCCTTTTAATCCCGATGGGCGTGAATACAACCCAGATTTAGCGGGCGGTTGTTTACTTGATATGGGAATTTATCCGCTGGCTATCGCTAATTACTTTTTAAATAACGACTTAGAAAATTTACACGTAAGAGCAAATATTCGCTACAAAGGCGTGGAAGACGATGTACTTATTACTGCTAATTGTGGCGATGTAATGGTGAGCTTAGCAACGTCATTTCAATGCCGGTTAGGAAATGGCGCGTATATTATTGGCGACAAAGGTTATATAAAAATACCCGATGCATTTAGGGCTTACGAGTGCTCTTTGTATGAGCTTGATGACTTAATTGAGCATTTTGAAGATGGCAGGCAGTCACAAGGTTATAGCTTTGAAGCGCAAGAAGTAGGGCGCTTACTGAGCGAAAACAAACGAGAGAGTGACATTATGAGCCACTCTCAGAGTTTACTTTTACAATCGCAAATGGAGCGTATTAAAGCCCTGTTTTAAAATAGTTTTAAGAGAACTTTAATAGAGCTTTAAAAGAGTTTTGAATGAGCTTTAAAGCAGTTTCAAAAAGCTTTCAATCAAATAATAAACTTAACTGGCGGCGATTTATTCGCCGCTAGGTTCGTCATAATTAAAAAATGAATAGTGAGCTTCTTTATTTTGTCCCGATAAGTCTTGGCACGCCATCCCCACAAAAGCACCGGTAAAACACGGGCGATACCCTTGTGGTGATTGCTGCACGTAATCATCAGATAAAATACTGCCATCGAGCACTGGACCAAACTTTATCCAGCAGTTTTTCTCGGTGGCATAATAAAACTGTAGCTGCGCGCCATTAAAATCAGCTTTTAAGTAAACAGGTTTGTTTGTTTTAAGCAAAAGCGGTGCAATAGGCGTGCTTGTTTGGTATTTATCGCAGCTTATTATATTTAAATAACGCGGTGTGGTTTCATCGCCTACATCGCCGCCGCTTATATGCAAATAGTAGTAATGCGCGGTATTGTAATAACATACTAGCCCCGCCATTTGTTGAAAACTGCTTGGTGCAAAATCAACGCATGTGCTGCTAACAGTATGATGAGCCTGTACACGCCTGGCAATAAAACTTTGCTGATGCAATGAGCTTAAAGACTCTTTACCTACTAGGGTAAGCGATGCTTTTTGAGTATTTTTATACACCCAGCTTTTGCACATGGGTATACGCAATGACTGAAAATCAACAGTCAGATCATCGTTACTAAAATCAATATGTTTTGTGGGTTGCGGCTGTGGGTTTAGCGTTAAACCTTCAACGGGTACGTGTATTCTGGGGGCTTTATTTGTGTGTTTGGCATAAGGCCAGTCATCGTCTTTCCAGATTATTTGCTCAATCCCTGTTTCACGCCCTGTAATGCAGCGGCCACGCTCAGTCAGTGGTCTTGATGTTAAAAATACCGTGTACCAATCACCGGTTTGCGTTTGAAAAAAATCTCCATGGCCACATTTTTGCAGCGCATTACTCGGCTCATGTACTGCTGTTATTACGGGGTTGTGTGGGTGTGCTTGGTAAGGGCCAAATACGTTTTTAGCACGCGCTACACTAATGCAGTGTTCATACCCAGTGCCACCTTCAGCGGTTATTAAATAATAGTAAGCACCGCGTTTTAAAATATGTGGACCTTCAGTGCAACCAAGTTTTGTGCCTGAAAATATAGGTTTAACATCGCCTATTAATTTATTGGTTTTTAGGCAAAGCTCTTGCATTACTATGCCACCAAATAGTGCGTTGTTGCGGTGATCAACCAGCATGTTTAGCAAATAGCTTTTACCGTCATCATCGTGAAAAATAGACGGATCAAAACCGCTAGAATTTAAGTAAGTCGCTTGTGACCAGTTACCGGTAATATCAGTGGTTGATACAAAATAGTTTGGTGTGTCTTTGTAAGGGCCATCAAAGCTTTTTACATTGGTATATACCAAATAAAAACGGCCATTATTGTAACTAAGTTGCGGTGCCCATACGCCGCAAGAGTCGGGCACTCCTCGCATATCGAGTTGCTCTACGGTGTTAAGTGCTTGGCCTATAACTCGCCAACTTACTAAATCGGTAGAGTGGTGAATTTGCACACCGCCAAACCATTCAAATGTTGAAGTGGCTATGTAGTAGTCGTTATTAACTCTGACAATGTTTGGGTCTGGGTTAAAGCCTCTTAGAATTGGGTTTTGCAGCATGCTCATAATATAGGCCTTTTTAAGTTTTTTATATTATTGGGTATGAATATTACAAATTTGTTGTTAGCGCTAACATTTTCAGTGTAGTATAAGACTTTGTCAATAAGTAATCATATAAAACGCGCTGTAAACAATATCAAGCTTTACAATTATGTATAATGAAAATTAAGAAAGTTAATTATAACAATCACATGATTGTGAGTAGGTAATAACAGTAATGGCCGATCCTAAAAGAGCAAGAATACAAGATGTAGCCGAGCAGGCTGGTGTATCAATGATGACAGTTTCGCGCGTGCTCAATCAAGACAAAAAAGTAAGCGACAAAACCCGCGAAAAAGTAATGGCGGTTGTTGAGCAATTAAATTACAGGCCAAATGTGTCTGCTAGGCGCCTTGCTAGTACTAAGTCATTCTTTTTAGGGCTTTTATACGATAACCCAAGTGACTCTTACATAAGCCAATTTTTATTGGCAGCGCTTAAAAAATGCCGCGCATTGGGCTACCACCTTGTTGTTGACGAAGCGCATACCGATATTGACAAAACAATTGAATCGGTAAAGCAACTTATTGATGTTACACAGGTTGATGGCATGATTTTACTGCCACCTATGTGCGACAACGAACAGGTTTTAGATGTTCTTACTAAAGCACAAGTGCCATTTGTCAGAATAACGCCAGATACAAAATTAAATCGCTCCCCTTATATATGCATGGACGATTATCAAGCGGCGTTTGATGTTACAGAGCATTTAATAAATCAAGGGCATAGCAAAATTGCACATATTATTGGCGACACTAAACAAGGTGTTAGCCGTTTGCGTTACCAAGGCTATTTAGATGCACTGCGCTCTAATAAAATAATAACGCCACCTGAGTATATAGAGCAGGGCAGTTTTACTTATCAATCGGGTATGAAAGCGGCAATAAAATTACTTTCGCTTGATGATAAACCAACAGCTATTTTTGCAGCTAACGATGATATGGCGGCCGCTGTAATCTCAATAGCTCAAAAACAAGGTATTAATATTCCAAGCGAACTGTCGGTTGTTGGCTTTGATGACACGCAACTTGCAACTATAGTTTGGCCAAATATTTCTACGGTAAAACAGCCTATTAATGAAATGGCTGAGCTTGCCATTACTTTACTTGCATCGGGTCAGTATAACGATTTAAGCAATGTAAAAAGCTTAGACTTAAGACATATTTTAGATTTTGAATTAATAGAAAGAGAATCAAGCTCAACCAATAAAAACAACTAAATAAGCACACCCTTTTGAGCTTCAAAATCTATATAAAATAACAACAACACACAATATGGATACTTATGAACGAGAAAGAAAATGTACTTTTAATAGTACTGGTTTGCTTTGTTGCGACCATTGGCGGTTTTTTATTTGGTTTTGACAGCGGCGTAATTAACGGCACTGTTGATGGATTACAAACGGCGTTTGGCTCCAGTAGTGCGGGTACGGGATTTAACGTATCGAGCATGCTAATTGGTTGTGCCATTGGTGCGTTTTGCGCAGGTCGATTGGCTGATAAATTTGGTCGGCGTCCAATTTTACTTTTTGCCGCTGCTTTATTTATTATAAGTGCTTGGGGCTCGGGTGTGTCAGTCACATCGTTTGAATTTGTGATTTATCGCATTTTAGGCGGCTTAGCTGTAGGGGCTGCATCGGTTATGACCCCAGCTTATATTAGCGAAATTGCCCCCGCACGATACAGAGGCACGCTCTCTACACTGCAACAAGTGGCTATTATATTTGGTTTATTTAGCGCATTTGTGAGTAACTATTTTTTAGCAAATACGGCTGGCGGCTCTACGGCTATATTTTGGCTCGACTTTGAAACATGGCGTTGGATGTTTTGGGTTGAGTTATTACCTGCATGCTTGTTTTTAATCGCTTTATTTTTTATCCCTGAAAGCCCACGATACTTAATTATGGCTGGTAAAAAAGACGCTGCTGCACGTGTTTTATCGTCATTATATGGTGCTGAAACTGCCGCTCTTAAATTAAATGAAATAGCAGAGTCTCTTGCTGGGGATAAACACCAACCTAAATTATCTGATCTTATTGATAAACCTAAAAAACGTTTACGCCCCATTGTTTGGATAGGAATTAGCTTAGCTACATTTCAGCAATTAGTCGGCATTAACGTTGTTTTTTACTACGGCGCGGTACTTTGGCAAGCAGCAGGCTTTACTGAATCTGACGCGTTACTTATTAATATAATAAGCGGCTTTGTAAGTATTTTAGCGGTGTTTATTACCATGTATTTTATAGACAAAATTGGCAGAAAACCTTTTTTGTTAACCGGCTCAATTGGTATGACGGTGACGCTTTCGGTTATTGTTTATGCCTTTTTAAACGCAGATATTGGCTCAACAGGTAACTTAGAACTAGGAGAGCAGGGCATAGTTGCTTTAATAGCCGCTAATGCTTATGTGTTCTTTTTTAACTTATCGTGGGGCCCTGTAATGTGGGTTATGTTAGGTGAAATGTTCCCTAACCAAATTCGTGGCTCTGGCCTTGCAGTTACCGGCTTTGCCCAGTGGATAGCTAACTTTTTAATTACTTGGTCGTTCCCTGTTATGCTCACCGGTATAGGTTTGGCTGGGGCTTATGGTTTTTACGCATTTTGCGCGTTTGTTTCAGTTATATTTGTATTTAAGTTTTTACACGAAACCAAAGGCAAAGAGCTTGAACAAATGAAAGGGTAAATATTCTCCCTTTAATAAGCGCCAAAACTAAAGCAATAGAACTAGAATAATAGAACTAAAGCAATAGTTTTGGCGTTGTTGACTGCTTCACTCGTTAAGCTTTTTTTTTACTAAACCCAAACACTTTATAAACTCGCAGCAACTATCTCATTTCTCAATAGTTAAATTACTAATGCACTTAAGTAAAGTGTGAGTCGCTTGTCCAATATCACGATTTGCAATAGCGTTTAACATCATTTTTCAATTTTTATTATTCCTATTTAATCTGCTTGCATCGCCGTCCCCCCTTAATTGTTAATATTTAATGACAAAAATGTTATTTATTTAAGAAGTTATTGTCAAAATGACATTAACATCTATAATCATCTGTGCATTGATTGTTAATTATTCAAAAAAACAACATAAATAAACTAGGTGATATGTGAAATCTGGTTTTGCTGGTTGTGATATTTGAGTTGATTGTTGTACGCAGTGTTTTACGAGTTTATTACAAGTGTTTAGCAAGTAGCTCTACATTCATGTATTTCTAAATAATAAAAAATATGGATCGTAAAGTAATCAAATATTAAAAATAGGATTGTTATGAAAATTAATAAATTATTATTGCCGGTTTTAGGTATAAGTATATTAACAACAAGTGCTTACGCTCAACAATTGGCAAGTGGTGAATTAGAAGGCGGTACATTACTACCTGGTTATTCTAGTGTTATAGATACACCTTTTAACGGTGTCGCGGCATTTGCTAACAATGATGGCGTAGAAGTAAATACCCAAGTGAGTGGCATACCGGGGAAATTTCGTTTAGATATTCGTGGTGCAAGTACCGATAACAGCGCTGCCGGTATTAGTGTATACCTTGGCGATAAAAAAGTGGGCGCAACCAGCTTTAGTGGTTCATCTGCTAGCGTATCGAGTATAGATTTTAAATTATCGAGTCAACCCAGTAATACAAAACTTAAGTTTGTTTTAGAATCTGATAATGGTGGCAATGACACCTTTTTAGATTTTTATGAATTACACCGTGTTGGCGACATTCCTGCAGCGCCTGCAGCGCCTACGTTACCAAGCCAAGGAGCATTCGACTCTGGTCAATATCGTAGTATGTTCCAGAGTTTGGTTATTCTTCGTCAGAAGTAACAGCGCGTTTAAATAAAGTTTATGACCAATTATTCCATTCTACCGATACAGCTAATAAAGCGATTTTCATTCCTACTGGTAATGATATGGCTTACATTTGGGATGTGGGTAATAACGATGTACGCTCCGAAGGTATGTCATACGGTATGATGGCGGCTGTTCAAATGGATCGCCAAGATGACTTTAATAAATTATGGAAATGGGCCAATACTTATTCTTTAAATAAATCAGGCAACAATAAAGGTTATTTTGCATGGAAAGTAAGTACAAGTGGCCAAGTGCAAGATGCTGCGCCGGCGCCTGATGGTGAAGAGTACTTTGTAACAGCACTATTTTTTGCTGCTAACCGATGGGGTAATGGCTCAGGTATTTATAACTATGAAGCACACGCAAACCAAATATTAAAAGACATGGTTGGTAATGGTGAAACACGTTATAACAATCAAGGGCAGTTAGAACAATATACCTTAATTGATAAAGCGAACAAACAAATCGTATTCTCGCCATCTACCCCTACTGACCGTAACTGGACCGACCCTTCATATCATTTACCTGCCTTTTATGAATTGTGGGCTCGATGGGCTGATAATAATAATGACTTATGGGCTGAAATGGCGGTTGAAAGTCGTAAATTTTTTAAGACAACTGCAAATTCTAGTACCGGCTTATCACCTGATTATGCCAACTTTGATGGTAGTCCACATGGCAGTTTCCAAAAATGGAAAGAAACTTTTCAATATGATGCATGGCGTACTATTAGCAATGCCGCAATGGATTATTCGTGGTTTAAAAAAGATGAGTGGCAAGTTACGTGGGCAACACGTTTACAATCTTTCTTTAAAGGCAAGGGGATTGATACCTACGCAGGTTTATATAACCTAAATGGTTCATTATATGATCCAAATAATACCGACCATTCACCCGGTTTAGTTGCTATGAACGCGATAGCAAGTTTAGCGTCTAATAAGTCAGATGCTTGGGAGTTTGTTGATGCATTTTGGAATACACCTGTGCCGGAGGGAAAGTATCGTTATTATGACGGAACTCTATATATGTTCGGTATGTTAGCGATGAGTGGTAACTACCGAATCTATTGTCCAAATAACGGCTGTGAAGGTAGCGTAATTGATCCAGGACCTGGAGACGGTGGTAATAATGCACCTGTAGCCAACAACGACTCAATTTCAACAACCAAAAATACCAATGTATCTAAAAATGTGATTTCAAATGATAGTGATGCAGATGGTGATTCAATCAGTATTACTACTTACTCACAAGCGGGTAATGGCTCTGTTAGCCAAAATGGTAATAGTTTAGTTTATACGCCAAATACTGGATATACCGGTACTGATAGCTTTACCTATGCAATAACCGATGGTACAACAACAAGTAACAACGCAACCGTAACGGTTAGTGTTACTGATGATGGTGGTGGCATTACACCAACAGATCGCCTTTCTATTCCAGGAACTGTTCAAGCTGAAGCGTTTGTACGTGAAAGTGGTACGAAAACTGAAGATACTGGTGATTCAGGTGGTGGTTTAAATGTCGGCTATATTCAAAATGGTGATTATTTAGACTTTGCTGTTAATGTTGCAGAGGCGAGTACTTATACCGTTGAAGCGCGTGTAGCATCTGATTCTAATGGTGGTACATTAACGTATTTACTAAATGGAACAAACAGTATTGGTTCTATTAACGTATCAAACACTGGCGGATGGCAGACCTATCAAACGGTTTCTACAACAGTTGATTTAGCTGCGGGTAATCAAACTATTCGGACTAATTTTACGGGTAGCGGTTACTTATTTAATGTGAATTACTTTAAGTTCATTAAAAATGGTGGTGGTACTACACCTAATCCAGATCCTACACCAGCTCCAAGCAACAGTGTGACTTGTGAATTTGTATTAGGGGATGATTGGAATTCAGGTTTTTCAGGTAATATTAAAGTAACCAATAATGGTGATACTGCTGTATCAGGCAATTGGTCTGTTACCTGGTCATATCCTTCAGGGTACGGTCTTACTAATAGCTGGAATGGAAGGGTTACAGGTTCAAATCCATATACAGCAACACCTAATAGCTGGGATAGCACGATACAACCAGGACAATCTATTGAGTTTGGTACACAGAACTCTAAGTCTACGAGTAGTTCAGCAGCACCAGCAATAAATGTTACGGGCACAATTTGTAATTAAAAAAAGGTTTATTACTTAGTCTGTAATCTGAAAAAATAAAAGGTGTTAGCAATCAAATTGCTAACACCTTCTTAATACTTATCATTAAATCGTTTCATGATGTTTAACAAACAGCTAAAATAGAGTGATTTTTAATTTATCGCAGTGAATAAATTATGATATATAGTCGTTACCATTCAATAAGCCAATCAATTTGGTTGCATGAAGTCACTATCCTTTCTTTTATGCGACCATGATCTGAATCAATACTTTTGTAGGGATTTAATTGTCATTCCGTACCATAATTTAGAATTGAATTCGCTTGTTAAGTGAGGGTTTTAGTAACTAGAGTGACTGCTTTGTTTATTGTTTATTGTTTTTGGTTGTTAACTGGGTTATCAACTTTCGGCCATGTTGTGAAAATGAATAACATTAGACGTGACGTAGTTTTTGTAAAAAGACGTAGTTGCGCAGTTTGTGTAATAAGCAACTAAAAAGCACATAAAGCTAATAGTCTGCAGTGAAAAGCAGACTATCGCACTAGCGTTATTTTTGTGATTCGTAAAATAGTACCAACCCTTTTGAAAGTCCAACAGGAAAAGTTGAGTAGTGATCTGTTCCTTTTACTACTTCATCCTCTAGTTTTAATCCTTGGTAATTGCGTGATCGTAAACGGTTAGCAAACTTCATATGACCTGCGACCATATCTTCTTTCATACCATTATCTAAAGTCTCTAATGCGCCAGTTGCCATAAACACATTGGCCTTCAAGGACTTATTCTTCTTGGCATACTTATCTTCTAATTCAAATATCCAATCATTTTTAAACCAAAGCGAAGGGCTAGTTAAGATGTAAGCAGAAAACAGCTCCGGCCTAGTTAACAGTACCCAAGCACCAAATAAACCTCCCAATGATTGCCCAGACAATATTCGTTGTTTAGCGTTAACTCGGTAATTGTGATCAATGTATTGAAAGACTTCTTTTTCAATAAACTCTAAATACTTGTTTGCTCCACCGGTTGTGTATTGTGTCCAGCTCTTGTTAACTACAGGGGTTAAATCCCTAACTCGACTGAATTGGCCATTTTCTCCATGAGCAAATGAAATACCAACCACAATGACGTTATCCATGTTTCGCATATGAGTTGCACCAGCAGCAACTTTGAAGGTATAAGGACCATCATTTAAGTAAAGTACAGGATACTTAAATGATTTATTTCCTTCCAAGAAGTAACTACGGGGCACTTTGATAAATAAATCATATTTCTTGCCCAGTACTTCAGAGTCAATCGTCACAACCTTGCTGCTAGCAATTTCAAAACTACGATCTTCAGCAACTGCTGCATTGTCGCAGCTTACGTTAAACATAATAATAAAAGTTAAGCATTTTACAAAAAACAGTTTCATCTGATATTTTTCCTTAATTTTGCTTTATAAGTTTAATATTGGAATTTTTAGCCGTATATCTAGCGATTAAAAAAGTAGTTAAATCAGTCTGCAAAAACTTGTTCGAAGTTGATTCTTCCGAGTGAAGGGTTACAAAAATTCAAACGGAAGCTATAAATCACATTTTTAAAATAAATTTTCATAAATTTCCAAAATCAAAGTGTGACATGTGTCACAAAGTTGCTTTGTAACATACCGAATGTTAAAGTGCGACACAAGTCACACTTTTTAAGTTTTTATATGAAGCCAAATTCAACAGAGTTAGAAATACTGAAATTACTTTGGAAAAAGCAGCCACGCACAGCCAAAGAAATCCATGAACACTTGGCATTAAAGTATGGATGGTCATACTCATCTACACGTAAAACCTTGGAAAGAATGGGCAATAAGGGAATTTTAGAAGTAGGTTCCTCAGGCAACAAAAAAACCTTTAAGGCATTAATTGAGAAAATACCGACGCTTGCATCCTACATGCAGGAGTTCGCAACCAATGTCTTAGAGTTAGATGAACCTCTACCTGTCACTATGTTCGCTGATAGCCGTTTAATAAATAAAGCAGAAATCGATGAATTAGAGGAACTATTAAATCAACTCTCAAAGGATGAAAAACAAAAGTAGTGGACTCTTTCATTATTCAATTCATAGTAAATAGTATTTTTCCTTGGCTTATATTTTCTGGCTTTGCTTATGCTTGCTCATCTTATATAACCAAGTACGATAATACCTCGCCAAGTATTTGGTGGTCAGCGCTTTTAGCTAGCTTTTTACCCTTTATCTCTTTGTCTCTTGGCACTCTTAATATACCTATTGCTGATTTGGATTATATAAACTCAAGCTTAGAAAGTGTACAAATAGTAAAACAAGCCAGTATTACTCATGCAAGTTTGCAGAAAGTAGATTTAATCGCAACAGCGCTAATTGTTGGTTACTTTGGTTTTACCTGCTTAAAATTAATTAAACTATTAGCTGTTTGGCAAAACCTCAAAAGCTTATCAAGAGCATCTGAGTTAATAAATGAGCTGTCGACTAGTAAAGTGAAGGTTGTAATTTCCTCGCTAAACCATAGCCCTTTTGTCATTGGCATAGCGGCGCCCTATATCGTGCTACCTAACTATTTTTCATCGCTAAAAAAGGATCAACAAAACATTTTGATCCAACATGAGCTAACGCATATTACAAACAAAGATCATATTACAATTCTTTTATGGAGGGTCTTAAGCACCCTTTTATGGATAAACCCATTTGTTAAAAAGATGGAATGGCAGTTTATTCGCGCTATGGAACACAAGTGTGACAGGCTGACAATATGTCGCTTTAATTTTAACAAACATGATTATGCCAAGGCACTGTTGCAATCATTAAAAAAAAGCGTTCAATTTGATAACAACAATCCAGTCGCTCAATTTAATTCTGGTGCGCTTTGCGCTGATGATTACAAAGCGAGGCTTACACACATTGCTTATCCAACGAATAAAAGCCGACTTACTTTAACTTTAAAGTTCTTTTTAATGTTACTTGTTATTTTTAGTCTGCATATATTTTTAAAAGATTCCGCAATGACAGGCAATCTAACTTGGCAGCACCCACTAGATAACCATACGATAAGCTCAACATTTCGTAGCATCAGCAAGGTTAGAGATTATAAGCCACATCGTGGTGTTGACTATGTTGGAGAAAGAGGTAGCCCTGTGCTGTCTGCTGCTGATGGAATAATAGTTATTTCAGATAACAAAACCTTGCATTCGAACTATGGAAATACTGTATTAATTCAACATAAGAATGGCTACCAAACGTTATATGCACATCTAGAATCGAGTAAGGCCAAAGTCGGTTCTTGGGTTAAAGCTGGGCAGGTTATTGGCGTTATTGGTGATACAGGTAAAGCGACAGGGGTTCATCTTCATTTTGAAGTAATTAAAGACAATCAAAGAGTTGATCCTAGTTTAGTGCTCGGCGCTAAAACTACAAGGTAATAGCTTCTATTTCAGGCACTTATAGCTTTATAAAGGTATGATATGTTTAAAGAAAAATGTTTTATTATTTTTACTATTCTTTTTAGTTCATTTAGCTATGGCAGTGAAATATTTGATAGCCTCCCAGACACAATAAATTCATCTGATAAATATGTTTTTTATTCTCACGGATTCATTGTAGAGGGCATAGATCCTAAACCTGTCCATGAGCGCTGGGGGCAATATAATTTTCCAGCTATTAAAAAGGAACTTGGTGACTCAAGCTATCATTTAATTGCTACTCATCGACCAGCGAAAACCCATCCTTTTAAATATGCTGAACAGCTATCTAAACAAGTAACTAAATTACTAAAAAATGGCGTACTTGCAAGTAACATAACCTTAGTTGGCTTTTCCCGTGGTGGGCTTATCACGGCAATTGCATCGAGTAATTTAAAAAACATGGATATTAACTTTGTAATCTTAGCGGCTTGTACAAGCGGATTAGCTAAAAGAGCAGAAATCGCTATTTATGGTCATTTATTATCAGTATATGAAACATCTGATTCTGTTGGTTCGTGTGACAATGTAGTTGCTAGGAATCTTGGCACTGTTAGTTCTTATAAAGAAGTTTCGATTTCAACGGGTAAAGAACATGGCGCTTTTTTTATCCCCAGAAAAGAATGGATAGTACCCGTTAAAGCCTGGTTAAAACGTAAAAAGCCTCAGTAGTATTGTATAAGATCTAAGATCATACAGCCGATAATTCAATTTGAACAACTTAAAAAGTAATAAGCTAAGGATTAAATCAACTTCATGGAAATTAGAAAATTAAACTCTTTAAGAGCTTTAGCCGCCCTTATTGTATTTGTTACCCACTTTTCAGATATAACTCATTGGTTAAATGGCTCTCTAGGGGGTGGTTCTGGAGCCTATGGTGTAATGTTATTTTTCCTTCTTAGTGGGTTTTTAATGTCACTTCTTTATTTAGACACTAAGTTTAGCAGAGCAAATATTGAACGATACTTATTAGCCAGAGCTGGCCGAGTTTTACCCCTATACCTTGTAATTGTATTTAGCTCTTACTTATTAACACAAAATAACTATGATATTTTATACAACATAACTGATCTTAATTCGTTAATAGGGCACCTTTTGTTTATACATGGCGAAAGTGTGCTTTGGTCAATTCCACCAGAAATACAATTTTATATTATATTTGTAGCTTTCTGGTCTTTAGCAGGCGAAAGGAAAGGGTATATATATTTATTAATCGTAGCCTTTATGATGTTTTGGTATTTAGCTGATTTCCCAAGGTTATTTGGTGAAATTGAAAGTATTCCTTACAACTTTTTTAGTACTTTAAGAACGTTTCCGTATTTTTTTATTGGCGTTATATTTGGTTTGCATTACAAATCACTTAAAGTGACAAGTTATATGAAAAGTAACTGGTTTATATTAGCTTTATGTTTAATACCTCTATTGTATCCTGAGTTTTCACCTATTAACGAGGGCGACAAAAAAAAGATGTGGCTTAGTTATGAAGTTTTATTTGTTATGAGCACAGTATTCTTTTGTGTTGTTTTTTTAGTACCAAATAAAAATATTGTTTTAGCAAATAAAATTGGTGACTTTTTAGGGAAGGTGTCTTACTCATTCTATTTATTGCATATGCCTATTATCGGAATAGTTAATAAATTAAATTTAAACAATGAACTTAAGCTGTTGTTATCACTGAGCTTAAGTGTGTTTTTTGCGTATGTATCGTATGTTTTCTTCGAAAGGCCTATTGCAAATAAAATTAGAAATCTTTCGAATAAAAAGCAGCAAAAAATTTAGTTCTTACACATTTAAGGAAAAGAAAGAATGTTTTTAAGCTGGCCTTTGCTGTTGTTTTTTGCTCTATAGCGTTAAGTGCGAAGAAGAATACAGAAGTTAAAATTCGAAATACGCATACCTTGAATCAAATCTGAAAAAAGTGGATTAGAATATGAGCTTTATATACGCTTGCCCAACAATTATTCACAAAGCAATAAAAAGTACCCTCTGGTATTATTGAAAGACACGGGCTACTTCGTTGCAGCGGCGAGTGGCATTGTACATCTAATGGGGGCAGATATTTTAAGGATGTCATTATAGTCGGGATTTCATACTCCAAAGGACATGACCCTTTGATTAGTCGTACAAGTGACTACACACCAACATATGCCTCAAATGAAGGGGGTACTCGCTCCAACCTCAAAAGCATTCTGGTCAAGCCAACCAGTACATAAGTTTCATTTCAGATGAAGTTTTACCTCTTATTAACCATATGTACCGAATTAAGCCGGACAAAAAGATATTTGTTGTTTACTCATATGGCGGGTTGCTTGGCGCCAACATTTTGATCACTCATCCTGAATTGTTTGAGTATTACATTTTAGGTAGTCCATCGTTCTGGTATGACAATAAAGCGATGTTTCGGCTGGAAAGTAACTATGCAAAAAGCAATAAGGCCATGAAAGCACAAGTGTTTATATACATTGGTAGTGAGGAGGGCAGCATGGTTGAAGAAATGCTAGCATTTGAGACTCAGTTAAAGTCACGAAATTGTCGAGGGTTAAGTATCCAATCCAAAGTATTAGCAGGGTTGTCTCACCGCAGTGCTTTTGCAGTGTTATTAACCTATGGTCTTCAAAAAGCTATTTCTAAATAAAGCAAAGGTAACTAACCAGTGGCTAAGATTTTTATGGCCATTAATGGCACCCAGCAGTACTTCAGCGAATAGCGGTCATTGAGGATTAGTTGTCATTAGCTAAATGAAACTTTACTCACCTTTACATGATAAAACAATCTAGCCCAAGCATAATATTTATTAATAGCAATAGCTTATACTTTTTGGTATTAATAAAAACTTATAAAATAAGGATATTTTCGCGCTAAAATAGGGAAGGTGTCCTCCATTTTTGGCCTCCTAAAGGTAAAGTGAAAGAATAAATAGAGGCTAGTAGTGCTTCTAGTAGGTCTTATAGATAGTCGGCATTACGTCAATAAAAATGCTCAAAGTTGATTATAGGACTCATTTTTTAATTGAATCTGGCTGTTGAAGTTATTCTACTGCCTCGTTATAAGTCGGTATTATATGTACATTGGTGAAGCATCAAAAAAAACAGGATTATCTATTAAGGCAATTCGATTCTATGAAGAAAAAGGATTGATAAGGCAGCCGGAAAGAAAAGGCCGCTATAGAGTATATGATGAAACAGATATAGAGCTTCTCATATTAATTAAAGAGGCAAAGGATTTAGGAATAACGCTGTCTAAACTTAGAGGCGTTATCGTTTACAATGATAACAAAGTTGACTGGAAAAAAATTAAACAATTTTTAAGCGAGATAAGAAAAGAATTAATTAGCAAAATTGAGGATATAAATAAGCAAGTCAATAATATTGATAAATGCTATAACCAGATAAATCCCTAAATAAACATTTGACTCTCCCCTAATGGGGAGACGGTAAACTCCATCTCACATAATTAATTATTGGATAATGAGATGAGTAAGCGGGTATTAGTTCTGGTGGGAAATCCTAAGAAAGATAGTTTTGTAAGTTCTTTAGCTGAGGCTTACTTAGATTCAGCTAAAAATAAACACGAGGTCCAGCTGATAAAAATATCAGATATGGAGTTCAACATCGATCTTTCCAGCGGATATGATGAAAAAGCCTCCTTAGAAGATACGTTAAAGTCATTTCAGGCCTATATTGAGTGGTGCGATCATTTAGTTATTTTTACACCCATTTGGTGGGGGGCAGTACCTGCAAAATTAAAAGGACTTATTGATCGAACATTTCTGCCTGGTTTTGCATTTGAATACGAGAAAGGTAAATCTATTCCCAAAAAATTACTGGAAGGGAAAACAGCCCGAATTGTGATGACGATGGATACCCCACCATGGTATTACTTTTGGATTCAAGGTGCCCCAGCTATCAAACAATTAAAGACAACAACACTCAAATTCGTTGGTTTTGGTTCTGTGAAAAGTAAAATGATTGGCCCTATTATAAGCTCTACTAAAGAGTCTAGAATTAAATGGATTAATGATATGTCAAAACTAGGGGCTACTGCTAACTAAACTCACATCATATATGAGCCTTAACTCTGTCAATAGGTATTAATGTTATTTTTGACCATTTTTACCGTAATAAAAGATAAATTATTAACCTAAAAATTAAATTTAATGGTGCAATCTTGTTGCTTAATTAAAGTGGCTGTCTTGTTTATTTTATGGTTTTCAGATGCATTACCTAATGCTTTAAAAGCGCTTAGCGTTAATTACAGGAACTCGATTTTTAATTGGATTTTGCTGTTGGAGTTATTCTACAGCCTCGTTAGGCCGCAAGTGATGAGTGGCACACTTACAGGAGCTTTAAAATGATCCCATCGGCTTATACAGAGCTACTGGCCTCGAAAGCCGCTACATTGACCCAGGACTCTAAAGCCATCTGCTACTGAAGACGGGGAGACGTCGAATCTTGAATAAGTAGGGCAGGCACACGTTAAAAATTATCGAGTGCCGAAATCTCGGAGTTTAAGTGCCGAAACCCGCCAAACGAGTATGATCTGGCTTAATTGCTTCTTTCATAAAATCAAAAAATGCTTCTACTCTGGCAGACTTCTTAAGATCGCGATGCGTCATAATCCAAAGATCTATACTTTGCTGTTTTATTTCCACATCAACTTTTTGCAGAGTGCCAGAACTATCACCAATAAATCGGGGCAGGAACGCCAGTCCCATCTCTTGCTCCGCCGCGATTAGCAGAGGCTCGAAAGAGTCCGTTTTCATCACTATCTTTTCTTCCGATATGCGCTCAAAAAACTGCAGCGATGCTTTACTTTGGTGCATGACTAACCACGATGCTGAGTCGAGCAGATGCTTACCGTGAAGGCTGTTTATGTAATTTGGAGTTCCATATACACCAAAGGCAATCTCACACAACTTCATACCAGCTAAGGGATCTGGCAGCTCGCTAGCTGGGCGTATCGCTACATCTGCATCCAAATGGGCTATATCTAATCGACGTGACGTCAGACTCAGATCTAACTGAATTTTTGGGTAAAGCTGGTGAAAAGCAGCCAAATGATTACCCAATACTAAGCGGAAAAGTGCGTCTGTTGTGGTTATGCGCAGCAAGCCTTCCAGCTTCATTTCTTGTCCAAAAATCTTGCGCTCCAACTCCTTCACGGTCGACTCTAACGCAACTGCTGACTCCAAGAGTTTCTGTCCCTCAACCGTTAATTTGTATCCAGTAGGAAGCTTATGAAATACCCTTAACTTGTGGCGATGCTCAAAAGTGTCGAGCCGGCGCAAAACGGTGCTGTGATTTACCCCAAGTGACCGGGCAGCAGCAGACAACGACCCCTCATTTGCAACTGAGAGAAGGTATTGAAGGTCCCCCCACCTTATGTTGTGCATTTTTGCATACTTAATGTGTTTAATTAGCGAGTTTTATTAAAATTTAGCACAGGTATAGTTATTAGACAAATGCAATGAGCGAGAGCGAAACCTAAGCATACGCGACGAAAAGTTCCTGCTTCTCATGCATTCGACTTCGAATACTGACAACCAGGAGAAAGAGAATGACTAAAAAAACACTACTCATTGGCCTCGCTAGCCTCTTTGCTTTGTTCCAACTAACAGCTGTACAGGCAGGCGATGCAAAGACTGTTGACTCAACAAAAACCCTTGAAACGGCCCAAGCATTTTTATGGGCTGCGGGCTCTGGTGATATGGAAAAAATTAAGTCGTTAATGAGCGATGACTTTGTTTGGCATAACGAAGGCGACAAGTCATTGCCATGGATTGGTAATTGGGAAGGAAAAGACACAGTTCTAAATAAATTTTTTCCCGAATTTGGAGCAGCCCTTAAAACCACTAGCTGGACGACTGATTACAGCTTTGCATACGATAACCAAGCCGTATTTATGGGCACCATGAGCGCAATTCTTAACCATTCCGGTGTAGATACTGGCAAATTCAGCTGGGCGGTACGCGTTCAGGTTGAGGATGGCAAGGTTAAAAGTTGGAACTGGCTCGAGGATAGCTACGCAATCTCAAAAGCCTATCACGCCAAGAAATAAATTGTACTCACCAAAGTAATCTTAAAAGCTTGGCTCCCTCTGTCAGGATATCAAGCTTTTATTCAACATGTATAAAAATTAACAAGACACCTATCCTAAATTTTGAACAAAATCACCAATTAGGATGACACTCATCCTAATTATTACTAAAAAGCCAACAAAAACAGTATGAAGAGTGCATTGTTATAAATAATGAATCACGTAAAAAGCTGAGCTATGTAGACAAAATGAAAGTGAATGCCTTTAGTTTACGCTGCGGCAACTGTATTGCCTTGTTCATAATATAGAAAAGCTGAAAAACACGATGCATTGAGAAGGGTAAGCCCTTTTATCCTAAATAAAAGCCACTGAAATCCCCGTAATTCCTTCCAAAACATCAGTTAAAACAATACTAAACCAGCTTTTTATATTCTATGAAAAATACAGTAATCGATTGAATCAAAATAGGAACTCAGCTATGGTTTATTTATCAATAAAAATAAATAAAAAAACGAGTTAATCTACAGGCTCGTTATAAGTTTAGGAAAGGTTCGTGGATAATCGCCCTGATAATTTTGTACATCAATTCGAAGACGTAATTGATATGTACGGTGAAGTATGTGACTGGTTTAATGAATTGGGTTTTTCTTATTCAAAAAATAGATATGGCTTGTATAAAAGACATTTTGATAAGTTCATTGAAATGGCAAAAACATCATCAGTTCCAGACGATAAAGATGAGTTAATAAAATTTAAAAGAAAATTCGATAATGCATACATTGAAGTTAATGAAATAATAAGAATTTACAATAACTTAAAATCAATCAACTCTTCAGAATTCATAGAACAAATAAAAATAATTGTTTCTGGTCAAGAGTTTCGAGCTAACAGTGATAATGATCAAGCTAGAGATTTTTTATTTGAACTATCAGTGGCGTGTCGCTTTATTAAAGCAGGTTTTCCTGTCTCATTAACAGGGGTTTGTGATGTAGTCGTAGATCTTGGTATTGATGGTACATTGTTTGTTGAATGTAAACGTATTAAATCTGAAAACAGAATAGATAAAAATGTAAAAAAAGCGAACAAACAAATTATTAAAAGAGTTCAATTACACAAATCAAGTAAAGTAAAAGGTTTGGTTGCAATCAATGTGACAGATCTATTGCCAAAAACGAATATGCTTTTCCCAGATTCAATGTCAGCAACAATAGCGATCCATCGAGGGGCTTCAAATAACTTTATAAGGCAGAAACTTGAAAAACTTAAAGCAGGAATGAGTAATAAATGCTTGGGTGTTCTATGTGAAAGTGCAATGATGCATTATTTTTCAAGAGAATCAAATATTCCAGGTTTTAGTTATTCACGGCACACGGAATATATCGCTTATTCAGATAGCGTATTGTTTGAATCATTGGTGCCTAAGATTAGCCGACAGGATATAAAGTAAACTTATAACAATACGCCCTGAGGTGGACAGCAAGCGCTAAAGCTCAATTTGGATGACACTCATCCTAATTATTACTAAAAAGCCAACAAAAACAGTATGAAGAGTGCATTGTTATAAATAATGAATCACGTAAAAAGCTGAGCTATGTAGACAAAATGAAAGTGAATGCCTTTAGTTTACGCTGCGGCAACTGTATTGCCTTGTTCATAATATAGAAAAGCTGAAAAACACGATGCATTGAGAAGGGTAAGCCCTTTTAACTTAAAATAAAGCCACTGAAACACCCGTAAACCCTTCCAAAACGCCAGTTAAAACAATACCAAACCAGCTTTTATATTCTATGAAAAATACAGTAATCGATTGAACCAAAATAGGAACTCAGCTATGGTTGATTTATCAATAAAAATAAATAAAAAACGAGTTAATCTACAGGCTCGTTAACTGCCAAGGGTAGCCATGAGTCAGAATCCCAAATATTCAGAACATCAAGAATCATTAATTGCTTTGGTTACACATTTATCAATGAGCAGTTGGTCTGCACGCACTCCATCAAATTTAGCAAAAGCACTATCAATAGATAAAGATGAAATTGAAGTAGTTCTTAGTTCTTTTAAAGGTCTATTTAGGAAATCGAAGAATAAAAGCAAAAAAACTGCTGACTATTTTTATAGCTTACAAATTCGGCATGCTAAATAGTGGCTAAACGAAACTGACGATGAGAATGAAGACTCTAAAAAACCTCCGCTTGAAGTGGAGTATTTAACTAAGCTTTTAGACTTTGTAATATTTAAGGCCGCCGAAGAACGGCGCAATAAAATTGCGCAATTAGGCCCTTGGATTACAGCTATTGCGTCGTTAATTGTGGCTGCGTTAGCAATCGTAGTAAAAAGCAGTTAACAAGGCACTTAAATGGAAGTAAAACAGCCTGTTTTATGGGATCCAAATGGATTACCTAATGCTCTAAAAATGCTTAGAGTTAATTGCTGGGGCTCGTTTTTTAATTAATTTTGGCTGTTGGAGTTATTCTACGGCCTCGTTATGTTAATGGAGTCACCCTTGTCATCTGTCCCCCAAAATAAACAAGAATTGGAACAAGCAATTCAACTAATATTTGATAAAATTCTAGCGGACTACTCAAGCATTCCTGAAGAGCTATCTAGAACTGTTAGAGTAGAAGGGAATGTTAAAGGAACAGAAATAAGTGTTAGTGATACGCTTGCTTATCTAATTGGTTGGGGAAAGCTAGTAATTCAGTGGAATAAACTTACGTCAGCTAAGCAATGTGTGGAGCTTCCTGCAACTGGTTATAAATGGAATGAACTAGGAAGGCTAGCTCAAAGTTTTTATTTTGAGTATCGTGATTGGAGCTACAATGACTTAATCTCTGAGTTTAAAATAACAACAAATAATATTTTGTCGCTAGTTAGTTCATTAAGTGAGCATGATCTTTACGGTGTTGCTTGGTATAAAAAATATACATTAGGTAGAATGATCCAGCTTAATACCTCATCACCAATGAAAAATATGCGCGCTAAAGTAAAAAAATTTAAGAAGAGCAATGATATAAGATAAAAATCACATAACAAGTGACTTTGGTGCCACCGTTCGCTCATGGGCATAGCCGAAGTTGATATAAAAGCTGAACGTTCAGCTAGCCCAATTTAAAGTGGATTAAATCTGCTCTACAGGCTAGTACTCTCTATATTTCATTTTGAGATACTCAAGTTAGTAGTATTTATTTCTGATATACTCAGTCAGCACTTTTACTCAAAAGGTAATAGTCTTCAGCTTGCAACTTAATGCAAGTTAACTCACTGCTCTTCATTATTTATTGCCAAAATTACACCTTTGTAAAATAGAGTTGGTTCATCCGAGCCAAAAACGTACATAAAAACACCGCCTAAGTTTATTGGCGAAGTATGATGATTCGTTGGTGAACTCAAGCGTACTTACTTTATAAACAGGACTTAGCATGAGTGAATTAACTATCGGCGTTATCGGAACATCCCGCAAGACAGATGAAAGACGGTATCCTATTCACCCAGAGCACTTATTACGAATTCCAGAAAACCTTAGAAAACAAATGGTGTTTGAACAAGGCTATGGCACCGCTTTTAATGTTAGCGATGAATATATTGCAACGTTAACGGGTGGCATTGCATCGCGCAGCGAAATACTTACCCATATTGGAACGGCCATTATTGCAAAGCCTGTACTTGCTGATTTAGAAGAAATGCGCGAAGGAGGCACTATTTGGGGTTATGCCCACTGCGTTCAACAGCATGAAATAACACAAGCGGCAATTGAACGTAAACTTACCTTAATTGCTTTTGAAGATATGTATGTGTGGTCACCAAACGGAAATGTAGGGCGCCATACTTTTTATAAAAACAATGAAATGGCAGGGTATTGCGCAGTAATACATGCTTTGCAACTTAAGGGTATTGATGGTCATTATGGCGATCAACGTAAAACGATTATATTTAGTTTTGGTGCAGTGAGTAGAGGCGCTATTTACGCTCTTAAAGCGCATGGCTTTAGAGATATTACAATTTGTATTCAGCGTCCTGATCACGAAGTGCGTGAAGAAATATTAGATTGTCACTATGTTAAGGTACGAGAAGGTATTGAAGGAGAGTCTCGCATGATGGTTGTTGAGCATGATGGGACTAATCGGCCACTTAGCGATCTTATTAGCGAAGCCGATATTATAGTGAACGGGACTTATCAAGAAACAGCTCATCCGGTTAACTTTGTCATTGAATCAGAAGCCGAGTGCTTAAAACCAAACAGCTTAATTATTGATGTTAGCTGTGATGAGGGGATGGGATTCTTTTTTGCAAAGCCGACAACGTTTAAAAACCCTTTATTTCGATATAACAACACGGATTATTATGGCGTTGATCATACACCGAGTTATTTATGGGAAAGCGCGACGCGTTCAATCTCTGCGGCGCTCATTGTATATTTACAAACGATACTCAAAGGTGCTTTGCAGTGGCAAAAAGATGAAACCATTCGCCGTGCAATAAACATTGAGCAAGGAATAATTAAAAATACGGCAATTTTGGCATTCCAAAACCGCGAAAATATTTACCCTTATAACGTAATAACACAATGATTAAATCTATCTCTAATCTAATTTTACATTAGATTAATTAGGGGTGTGCACTTCGTCTTAATACTAGTAATTTTAAGGCGAAGTGTTTGTTAGTCGATATTCATAGCTTAGTTCTTAAGGAACACAGACCGTGTGACTTCCTATCTTAAAACGGCAAATATCATTGTTTTT
>NZ_JJNZ01000013.1 GCF_000690055.1 Pseudoalteromonas fuliginea | reverse complement strand
AATACGCATGGTCTGTCATATGAAATTGACCAGCCATCAACTGCTCAGTAGCGAGTTTGATAACTATAAAACCAACGAGATGAAATTAGCTGAGCGTTTAATTGAACGTACACCGGATAATTCACTGACTATGTTTGATAAAGGATATTATTCTTTAGGCCTGTTAAATCGTTGGCACCAAACTGGAAAAATGAGGCACTGGCTGATACCAGCAAGGCCCGACTTACAGTATGAAATCATTTCCAGCGCGGGTAAAAATGACCATGTCATTGAATTGAAAACAACAAAGCATGCACAAAAAAACTTTCCCGATGTTCCTGAAACGATTAAAGCGAGATTAATCAGTAAAACAATAAAGGGTAAAAGCTACCGTATACTAACCTCGATGACGGATAGATTGCGTTATCCAGGTAATGAAATAGTTGAATTATATTGTCATCGTTGGGAGATAGAACTTGGGTTTAGAGAAATCAAACAAACCATGCTTGATAGCGCATATCATTTGAGAAGTAAACGTCCAGACATGGTGCGTCAGGAGCTATGGGGCGTGTTACTCGCCTATAATTTAATACGAAGAATAATGACGATGGCGGCGACAGTTACAGGGATATGGCCTAACCAGCTTAGTTTCTCTAGCAGTTCGATGGCTGTCATTCAGTATTTCTCGTCAGTATCTATAATGAGTCCAGGGAATATTCCAATACACTGGCGGCACTTACTCAATACACTGGTCTTATTTAAGCTTCCAGCTAGACGAGAGGATAGAAGATATCCCCGATGGGTTAAGCCAAAACCGTCTAAGTATCCCCATAAAAAGAAAAACGCCAGTCAGCTTAACTGACTGGCATTAAGCTAAATGCCGCTTTTGTATGTGGGCTACTTAACAATCCAAGGCGTTACTTTAATAACCTGCGATATATCGCCAAGTGCTGCGGTATCATCTTCCCAGTTATCTTCAACTGCAAAATAACACACAGACTTTTCGCACGTTATGCTCTTATCATCAAATTGCATTGGGCTTTTAAATGTAACTGCTACGCCCTTTTGCTCTGGTAATAAAAACCACATTAATTTACTTATAAAAAAGCCCGACAGATCAGTTAACAGCTCATCAAGTTCTTCGTTAATGGCATATAACGACTGCTTTGAAAGCGCTAAACCTTCAAGTTCATTTGCTTCTATTTGTAACTTTAATTGGCAATCATGTTCAGGGTTTTGTGGCTGAACAACAATCACCGCTTTATCGCTATCAAGTTGTTTATCGAACGGTAATAGTAGCTGTGCTTTATCGGTAAAGTTGAGCGGATACTCGTTTTTTTCGGTTAAAATAGTACCGCTTTTTATTGCGCACGCTTCGTTAGTTGCTATATCACTTATATAAAAGTTAACTCGCGCATATTGAAAATCGCCTTTGTTAACTACCTTTAAGCGATCGTAAAAACCGTCGTACGACATCACAAACTCTCTCGCATTGGCGTTAAATACCGTCGTACTAAGCAACAACAACGAGATAACACTCACGCAATTTAGAATACGTTTATTCATCAAAGTAAGCTCTATTTTGGTTGATCATAGTGTTCAATTCTTCAATGTACGCTTCACCACGTTCAGAATATGACATTAAACCCTGCGTTAGTTTTGTCGCCTTGATCTGCTTTTGTTCAAGGCGTAAATTTTCGCGAATCGCGCGTAAATCTTTATAAGCAGGATGCGTGTTGATATTTTTAAAGTAAGAATTTATAGCCGCTCTTACCGACTTAAACGCAGCCACTTCATGCACAGCACCTGTATTACGGCGTCTTGGCACCATGCCACAACCTTTTGAATAACACCACTGACCAAAAAAGTTAAGGCCAATACGTGCAAAACGCGATGTGCCCCACGCAGATTCATTCGCTGCTTGCATAAGCGCTAATTCTTTAGGAATTATATCAACACGACGTAGTGCTTGTGTAAGTATTAGCGTATCAATCGTGGTTGGTAAGCCGTACGACTTTAAAATTTTAACAATATCTTTGCTTTGTTTAGATTGCAGTGGCTCGTTATCCTCAAGCATCATGCGTGCTATTTCAAGCTTAGCGCGTTGCTGTAGTATTTTTTTATTTTCGGCTTCAACGTGCGGACGAATAAAGCTAAAAAATGCATGTTTTTTTTCTTTAACATCACTAAATTCTGAAAACTTTGGCAGTTTTACATTATGTAATGGTTTTTCTTTTTTCTTCACTTTTTTTGGTTGTTCTGACGTTTGTTCTTCCGATTCAACATCGTCACTTTGTATAAACGGATATGCAAGCGCCCATACAAAAAACACGGTTAGTAAAAGCTTAAAAATCGTTTTTAACATGTATTCTCTCTTTGAAACAACAACTATGCATGGTTTATACACAAGCATACGAAGGCGCATTATACCTAAGCCACTTTATAAACGCGAATAACTGGGGTTTGATGACCTTTTACGGTTGAATTTTCAGCAGTGTATTTGGGTTTTAGATAAAACAGAGCCTATGTAGTGCATTTGTTCATTCGCAATTTATAAGTGCATGGGTATACTGAGCAAAGTTTAATAATATTAACTATGTGTGAGTAAGCAGTATGGATAAACAATGGCAAAGCCGAATAATAGAGCAATATAAACATCGTCCTAACGATAACCGCTCGCCGTGGCAGGTCGATCGTTCGCGTATTATTCATGCCGCTGCATTTAGGCGTTTGCAAGCTAAAACTCAAATTATGGGCATTGGCCTAAACGACTTTTACCGCACTCGCCTTACCCACTCTTTAGAAGTATCGCAAATTGGTACCGGCATATTGCGCCATTTAAAAGCGCAACATAGCGACTTTACGCACTTTCCATCAACTGGACTGCTCGAAACACTGTGTTTGGCGCACGATATTGGTCATCCACCTTTTGGCCATGGTGGCGAAATAGCGCTAAATTACATGATGCGCGATCACGGTGGTTTTGAAGGTAACGCACAAACACTGCGCATAGTTGCAAAACTTGAGCCCTACAGTAATGGGCACGGCATGAACCTAACTCGTCGTACTTTATTAGGTTTTATAAAATACCCCGCGTTTATTAATACGCTTTGGCATACCATTCCCGATGCCACAACCGGTCGTGCATTTATAAAAGCGGATGATTGGCGACCTGCCAAAGGGTTATACAACGACGATGCAGCCATATTCAATTGGATAGTAGAACCACTGAGTCAAAACGATAAAACATTGTTAGGTAACCATGGCGCTATTGATAAGTACCGCGCTAAAACAACGTATAAATCGCTCGACAGCGCCATAATGGAACATGCCGACGATATAGCATACGCCGTACACGACTTAGAAGATGCCATTGCAACCCACGTACTCACATTAGACGATTGGCAAACCCATGCTCTGCCCCATTTAAAAGCACTAAACTTTGACTGGCTAAACGACATGCTTGAATCGCTGACCCAGCGCTTGTTTTCAAAAAATGATTATGAGCGAAAAGATGCCATAGGTGAGCTGGTTAATACCTTTATTATTCATATACATTTGGATATTCAAAACGATGACTTTGAATGCCCTATTTTAAAGTATACCGCTAAATTAGATGCCCAATACGACAGTGTATTGCAAATACTTAAGCATTTTGTGTTTCAACGTTTAATACGCGACCCCGAAATGCAGCAAATAGAATTTAAAGGTCAAAACTTACTTATAGAGTTATTTACCGCGTTTGCTAGCGATCCGCTGCGTTTATTGCCCGAAACAACACAAGCACAATACATAGAAGCGCAAAAGCAAAACCAAGGTATGCGTATAATTTGCGATTACTTAAGCGGAATGACCGACGAGTACGCTTATAAAACGTATCAACGATTGTTTTCACCTATGCAATAGCTAACTGCTAACTGCTAACTGCTAACTACTAACAAACATTAAAAAGGCCGAGTAAATTTAATTTACTCGGCCTTTTTAGTTTTTATATTTAGTTGGAACGTTTTATAAAGATTTTACGCCCATGTTGTACAACGTAAAACCAAATATATCAGCGTACTGCTCAATTGTTTTACTCGTTGGTGTACCTGCACCATGCCCCGCATTGGTTTCTATGCGAATAAGCGTTGGGTTATTACCTGTTTGCTTTGCTTGAAGCTCAGCTGCAAACTTAAACGAATGCGAAGGAACAACACGGTCATCATGATCGCCAGTTGTGATCATAGTAGCTGGATACTCAACACCTGCTTTTACATTATGAAGTGGTGAATAACCTTTAATGTATTCAAACATTTCTTTGCTTTGCTCACTAGTGCCGTAGTCGTATGCCCAACCAGCGCCCGCAGTAAATGTATGGTAGCGCAGCATATCAAGTACGCCTACAGCAGGAAGAGCCACCTGAAATAAGTCTGGGCGCTGCGTCATTACGGCGCCAACCAATAAGCCACCGTTAGATCCACCGCGAAGTGCTAAGCGTTTTTTAGAGGTGTACTTTTTATCTTTTAAGTACTCAGCCGCGGCTATAAAGTCGTCAAACACATTTTGCTTTTGCAATTTAGTGCCTGCATTATGCCAGTCTTTACCGTACTCACCGCCACCGCGAATATTAGCAACGGCGTATACACCACCTTGCTCAAGCCATACTGCATTAACGGGGCTAAAGCTTGGCGTTAAACTAATATTAAAACCACCGTAACCGTATAAAATTGTAGGGTTTGAACCATCAAGCTTAATGCCTGTTTTATAGGTAATTACCATCGGTATTTTAGTACCGTCTTTTGATGTGTAAAACACCTGCTCAGACGTGTAATCATCACTATTAAAATCAATAGCCGACTTACGATAAACACCCGATTCACCCGTAGTTACGTCAAACGTATAAGTAGTACCTGGTGTTTTGTAGTTAGTGAACGAATAATAAAGCGTTGTTTGATCTTTTTTACCGCCAAAACCACGTGCTGTACCCACGCCTGGCAATGTAATTTCGCGAATTAGCTCGCCTTTTTTGTTGTACTGTTTTACCTGCGAAATCGCATCAACCATGTAGTTTGCAAAAAAGGTATCGCCGCCTTTTGTAAGGTTTAGTACGTTTTTGGTTTCAGGAATTAAATCAACCCAATTTTCTGGGCTTGGGTTGCTTGCATCAACTGTCACTACTTTTTTGTTTGGTGCATTAAGGTTAGTAACTAAAAATAGCTTGCTGCCTTCGTTATCAATCACTGATGTATCTGAATCAGTATTTCCAACAACCGTTACAAACTCACTGTTTTGCTTTGTTAAGTCTTTTATAAACAGCTTATTACCTGAGGTTGACGTACTAGCTGAAATAAGTAAGTAGCGGCCGTCATGAGTTACATCAGCGCCTACATAGCGATGTTTCTGCTCATCAGTTTCACCAAATACAACACTATCAGCAGACTGAGCAGTACCTAGCTTATGGTAATACGCTTTATGCTGATTTGTTTTAGCCGAAAGCTCACTGCCTTTAGGTTTCTCGTAACTTGAATAATAAAAACCTTCGTTGCCAAGCCACTCTATGCCACTAAACTTAACATCAACAAGTGCTTCTTCAACTTGTTCTTTAGTATGTGCATCAATAACTATAATTTTACGCCAGTCGCTACCACCTTCAGATATTTGATATGCGAGCAACGAGCCATCTTTGGAAAACGATAAACCCGACATAGACGTCGTACCATCGTCACTAAACTTGTTTGGATCTAAAAATACTTCAACGTTGCCGCCCTCTTTACTGCGGTACAAAACATATTGATTTTGCAGGCCATCGTTTTTATAAAAATAGGTGTAATCGCCTTCAGTAAAAGGAGCGCCTATTTTTTCGTAATTCATTAGTTTTTCAAGGCGCTGCTTTAACTTATCGCGATAAGGTATTTGTTCTAAATAAGAAAACGTTAAATTGTTTTGCGTTTTAACCCAATCGGCAGTTTCTCTGCTCATATCATCTTCAAGCCAACGATATGGATCCGTCACCGATTCTTCAAAGTAAGTGTCTACCACTTCACCTTTTTTAGTCTCTGGGTACACAATTGTATTTACTTGTTTCATTGATACTTTTACTTCTTCTTGAGTTACTGTATTAGTTGGCTCTGAACAACCGCTAAGTGCCATAAGTACAGCACATGTTAAAGTTTGCTTAAACATGGTGAGTTCGGTTCTTATTTATTATTAATAGCATAAGAAGTTATTAACTTTTAATCCTTTTGTCTATTAAGATGCGTTCAATGCTATTTGTCGTTGTAAACAAATGTAAAGGTGCGCTTTAATAGCCCACAATCTTCATAAAATAAAAAACAATAAAAGAGCACGCAATGCAAAGTACAAACCCCACATTTAAAAGTTTTAAAGCCTTCTACCCTTATTATTTAAAAGAGCACCGCAACGTTATTTGCCGCCGCTTACATTTTATAGGAAGTACACTGGTTCTTGCTGTAAGCGCAATAGCATTAATAAAACAACAATACAGTTTATTATGGCTATTACCTGTTATTGGATATGGGTTTGCGTGGGTCGGGCATTTCTTTTTTGAAAAAAACCGCCCTGCTACTTTTAAACACCCTTTTTACAGTTTGTGGGGAGATTGGGTAATGTTTAAAGATATGCTTGTAGGAAAAATTAAATTTTAACACTATTTTTAGCACTCTTTTTTATACCAATTACTTATAAAAACAAAATTACTTCATGCTTTAGAGTATAGGTTCTAATAAGTAGTACATAATTTATAAACCACTCATTAAATGTTAATTTAGTTAACATTTAATGGGTGGTTTTGTATTTTACATTTTTTAAAAATATTTATAGCTCAACAGCTGTTTATTGCCAGCCCAATAAAAACGGCTTCCTACTCTCAATTAATTAAAGCCATCAACCTCATCTTACCAGTTAACTAAACGTTAAATTTAACTTTTAAATATAATTCATTATTCATCAATTACTTAGCAATCACCTTAGCTATATAACTAAAACAATGGTCATTATAAAAAACAACCAAATGTAATTATAAAAATCCCTAGATTAATTGAATGTTATTCAATTGACTGACTTTGTTAATTAAGTATATGTTCAAAGTAACAAAGAGGTTTACCCACTTTTTTGTATAAAAAAATAGAATAATTCAATGGGTTTCGAATGAGGGAAATAGAACATGAATAAAAAGCCATTATTTCAATTACAGACATCGGTACCACAAATATTACTCGCCATGAGCGCCTCTGCTGCACTACTGGGTTCGCTCTCAGTAAATGCTGCAGAGCAAAACACCAAAGCAGAAGAAAATATTGAACAAATAAGCGTCATAGGCTCTCGCCGATTAGGTCGTACAGTAGAAGATAGTTCAGTGCCTATTGATATTATAGGTGCTGATGCACTCAATAATTCAGGTTTTACTGAAACGAATGCCCTGCTTAGCAGTTTATTACCAAGCTTTAACTTTCCGCAGGCATCCCTTACAGATGGTAGCGACCATGTGCGCCCTGCCCAACTTCGTGGCTTAGCACCCGATCACACACTAGTGCTTGTTAATGGCAAGCGCCGCCACAGTAATGCACTGCTTAACCTAAATGGCTCAACGGGTCGTGGTTCATCATCGGTTGATTTAAATGCGATACCAGCAAATGCTATTGCCCGCATTGAAGTATTACGTGATGGTGCAGCAGCGCAATATGGCTCTGATGCTATAGCCGGTGTTATTAATATTGTGCTTAAAAGTGCCAGCAGCGGTGGCTCGTTTTCAGCAAACTATGGCGCTAACGTTACTGAAATGGATGGTGTACCACAGCTAAAGTCAGTATCTGAAGGCAGTGATGGTGATTTAGCCTTTACCGAGGGTAGCGATCGCTCGTTAACCGACGGTCAAACATTAACCCTACAAGGTAATATGGGTTTTGAACTAGGCGATAATGGCTTTTTAAACATCTCAACAGAATACCGCGATCGCCATTCAACTAACCGCTCAGACTACGACCAACGTGAAAACTATGCACGATTAGAAGATGGCTCACTCGACCCACGCGAACTGACCGTAAATCGATATAACCATAATTTTGGTAATGGCGATGTTGAAGACTTCTCTATTTTTTACAACGCAGGTTACCAGTTAACAAACAACGCCGATTTATATTCATTTGGCTCTTACAGCAAACGTGAAGGCGAAGGCGGCGGGTTTTATCGTCGCGCAAGCGATAGTCGTAACGTAGAAGAGATTTATCCTGATGGTTTTTTACCGGTTATTACCTCAGATATAAATGACTTTTCATTAGCTCTGGGTGTTAAAGGTTTTGTAAGCGAATGGAATTACGATGTATCGGCCGTATATGGTCAAGATGCATTTGAATTTGGTGTTACCAACAGCTTAAATACTTCATACGGCCCTACTAGCCAAACAAGCTTTGATGCCGGAACACTTACTTACGATCAACTTACCTTAAACGTTGATTTTAGCCGTGAAGTAGACGTCAGCTTTTTAGAAAGCTCTGTAAACGTAGCTGTAGGTGCTGAGTATCGCCGCGAAGGTTACCAAATAGATGCAGGCGAAGAAGCCTCATACGCACAAGGCACATTTGGCCCAGGCGGTGCAGTAACCGACCCTGTTGATGGCCCATTTGGCGCAGCGGGATCACAAGTTTTTCCTGGATTTACACCGGAATCCGAAGGTGATAATAGCCGTCATAACGTGAGCTTATATATAGACCTTGAAACTTACCTTACCGATGATTGGAACCTAACAGTTGCCGCTCGTTACGAGGATTACTCAGACTTTGGCGATACCGTTAATGGTAAAGTTGCAACTCGTTACTCATTAACTGAAGACTTAGCACTACGCGCCTCTGTTTCTACTGGTTTTAGAGCACCTTCTTTGCAGCAACAATACTTTACCTCAGTGGCCACTGTATTTGTTGATGGTGAACCAACCGAAACCGGTACCTTTGCACCAAGCAGCGATGTAGCAAAAGCACTGGGCTCGCCGGGTCTTGATGCTGAAGAAGCCACAAACTACGGCGTTGGTTTTACATGGTCTACCGACTTTAATTTCAGCTTATCGGTTGATTACTACCAAATATTAATTGATGACCGCATTGTGCTATCAAACAACTTATCGGGCGCTGCTATTGAGCAACTTCTTGAAGGTACAGGCGCTAACCAAGGTCGTTTTTTCTTAAACGCAATTGACAGTAAAACGCGCGGTGTTGATGTTGTAGCTTCTTATAATGTACCAACCGATGGTTACGGCGATGTTGCCTTTAACTTAGGTTATAACTACGGTAAAAATGAAGTTACCGATATAATTGACCCACCAGCAGCTCTGCAAGGTGCTGGGTTTGATCAAGACAACTTATTCTCTGGTAACGAACTACGTCGTTTTGAAGTAAGTACACCGCGTAATAAATACAATTTAAGTGCAACATGGAATATGGATCAATGGCGCACCACGCTTAGAACAACGCGTTACGGTGAAACACAAGACCCTTCAGATAACCCAGAACGTAACGAAGTGCTTAAACCTAAATGGATAACTGACTTAGATGTGGCCTACTCGCTTACTAGCAACGTATCGCTGAGCTTAGGGGCTAATAACATTTTTGATGTTTACCCAGACGCAACCCGTGAAAATGTTGACGATTTAACAACCTTCTCGCGTTTATTTGCTTACTCTAGCTTCTCAGCGTATGGATTTAACGGACGCTACGTGTACGGTAAAATAGAAATGAAGTTTTAATAAGCACAGCTTAAAGTAACCAAACACACAAAAGCCACCGATTAGGTGGCTTTTTAACGCGAGTTGCTATTAAATATATAATTAGATTTTAGTTAACCAGCCGTGTTTGTCTTCGCTTTTACCCCATTGAATATCGTTCAATGCTTGGCGAAGGCGCGCAGTCGTTGGGCCTGGCTCGCCAGTACCTACTTTGTATTCTTTATCGTTATGAATAAACGTCCCCACAGCAGTTAGTACAGCTGCAGTGCCCGAAAGCGCCGCTTCAGTACCTGGTTTAGCAGCACGCTCTAATAGCTCAGTAACGCTAAAGTTACGCTCGCTTACCGTCATACCTAAATCTTTGGCTATGGTTAAAATACTATTACGCGTTACTCCATGTAAAAACGTGCTATCAAGCGCTTTAGTAATAATTTCGTTGCCATCAATTAAAATAAAGTTAGCAGCACCGGTTTCTTGTACGTCGCCACCTGGGCAAAATAAAATTTGATCTGCTTGATACTTAGTTCGTGCAGCACTAATAGGTGCTAGAGCACTGGCGTAGTTACCACCACTTTTTACCATACCCATGTGCGGCGCGCAGCGCATACCATCTTCTTCAAGTAGTACGCGTAGTGCAGTTGCACCACCTGCAAAGTAATCACCCACTGGCGATAGTAACGTGTACAAAAGCGAGCTCATTGATGGCGCTGCTGCTTTACCAATTGCCGCCTCAGTACCAATGTGTGTTGGGCGAATATACATAGAGCCCGGCGGTAATGGCGTTTCATCTGCGTATTCGCGCATAATATCGATAATCATCGTTTTTAGCATATCGCTGTCAAAACTCGGTAAGCTTAATAGCGCTGAGCTTTGTTGCATGCGTGCAATGTTTGCATCCATTCTAAAAAGATAAACAGAACCATCTTCATGGCGAAAGGCTTTTAAGCCTTCAAAACATGTACTTGAATAATGAAGAACGTGCGCACCAGCATGAAGTTCAAGTTTATCGGAAGGGACAATTGAGCTTTCGCTCCATTTATTATCAGAAAAACGCGCTTGAATCATCTGCGGCATAAACACGGTACCAAATGCGGCCATTTTAATCTCTCTTGTGTGGTCTATTTTCCCCCATTGTATGACAATCACCCGCCATTTAACCATAGCTAAAGTAAGGCTTTTTTAATTAACTATGAGAAATTTTTGCAAGTACTGTTTACTAATCAACCGCATTGGGTGCTATAAACAAAAAAATCGACTAATGCAGTTGCACTAGCCGATTCTTAAAGGTAAATAATTTACTTGAACGAATACCTAATAATACGTTTTAACACCGAGGTATACTGTTTAAAAAAGCTACCTGTATGGTAATCAATGCCGTGTTTTTTCAAAACGGCTTGTACTTGAGGTGCAACTTCTTGATAGCGCGAAGACGGCATATCTGGAAATAAGTGATGCTCTATTTGGCAGCTCAAATGCCCTGTTAAAACATGAAACCAATGCGACCCTTTAATGTTAGACGAGCCCAATACTTGGCGGTAATACCACTGCCCTTGGGTTTCGTTTACGCAGTCTTCTTGTTTAAAAGTTTGCGTTTCTTCAGTAAAGTGACCACAAAATATTATGGTCGACGTCCATAAATTACGGATTAAGTTTGCTACTAAATTCCCCGCCAATACCCATAAAAATAAAGGCCCTGCAAGTAACGGAAATATCGCATAATCTTTAATTAATTGGCGAGCGCCTTTACTAAAAAAGCGATGCTTTAATGTAGAGTGTGAAACAAGCCCTTCGCGGTTTTCTTTCTTTTTACCAATAAAAACACGCTCTGCTGCTAACTCGTGATACGACACGCCCCACTGAAATAACACACTTAAATTAATATACGTAAAAAACTGCCATACATTTTTAAAACGCCACTTAAAATCATCGCTTAAACGCAACAAGCCATAACCAAAGTCTCTGTCTTTACCAATAATATTAGTATACGTATGGTGTTCAAAGTTATGAACGCGATGCCAACTTTGTCCATCGCACGCTATGTCCCACTCATAATGTTGTGAGTTGAGTTGCTTGTCGTTCATCCAATCGTATTGACCATGCATTACATTGTGGCCAATTTCCATATTGTCTAAAATTTTAGCAAGCGCTAATAACAACACACCTGCAACCCACAATAATGGTTGAATAAAACCGAGCATTAGCAAAATTCGCCCGCTCCATTCACACACTCGCTGTTTGCGCACAACAGAGCGAATATAGTCGGCATCTTGTTGGCCTACTTTGCCAAGGGTGTCCATTTTAATGGCATCTAGCTCGCTTGCGAGCATGTCATAGTTAATGTTTTTCATAATTGTAACTCCAAATCACTAACAGGTTGGCTTACGCAAAGTTGTATTAATTGCTCGCCGTTGTCACTCAATTCACCTGTTTTTAAATTACGTACCACGCCTGACTTTTTAATACATTGGCATTGATGGCAAATACCAATACCGCAACCGCGTTTAACGGGGAGCTTTTTTTCTTCAAACTGAGTCAGTAAAACATCGTTGCCCGATACAACATGGGCACTAGCGTTAATTTTTACATTAAATTGGCTGTCGTCGTTTAAGGTAGGCAGCGCCAAACCAAAGGCCTCTTGGTAGTAATTTAGCTTATGCGTTTTAGCAAAATCGCTCACCGTTTGCATAAATGCTGCAGGGCCACAGCAGTAAATGTCTGGGTTTTCCCACGGCTTAATATTGCTGGTTATATCGCTTGATTGCTCACGCGTTAATAATAAAAACGAAAAATGCTCAAATTGCGCTGCCAACTCACTTAGCTCATCAACACATTGATGCTCAGTGGCTTTTGCGTAATACACTAACGACACTTTTTGCGTAGTTTGGCTTAAGTAATCATCAAGCATAGCCAGCATAGGTGTTATACCCGAGCCGCCTGCAATAAAAGTGGCTGGCGTGTGTGTGTTTTTAAAAACAAAGTCGCCGCTTGGCGCAGAAATATTGCACCACAACCCCGCTTTTAATGCACTGCTGAGTAAGCCTGTAAAGCGCCCTTGCGCATTTGTTTTGATTAGTAAGCGCACCAAACCTGTATTTTTAAATTGCTGAGCGCTTGAGGCCACGGTAAAAACGCGTGTTAATAATCGCCCATTAATTTCAACCGTTAAACTTATATGCTGCCCTGACGTATGTGCCTGCCATTGTTTGCTTGGCTTAAGTTGCACACTTAAAAAACCGCCATCAAGCACAGCGGTACTAACTACTTGCGCTCTAAACTGCCCTGCACGCCACGCAGGTTTAAACACCTGCATTATTGGCTCTATGTAGCCTGCAAAACTTTGATGGTGTAAAAACCATTTTGAAAATTGGTTTAATACTTGAGTCATCATGGTTAAATCTCTATCAAATCTTAATTACTTTGAACTTACACGTGTACGCCCAAACTTCAGCGCACAAGTGTACGCTGAAATTTTTAGTTTTCAACCCCAATAGAGTAATTATTCAATTTTTATTAGCGCAATTTGCTAAAACAATTTCCTGTGAAGAAGTAATTTTAAAATATATAAGTGTGCATTTTTCATTCAACTCAACACTTAACAAATTTATTTATGCCATGATAAGGTTATGTAAGATTGGATTAATTTTGGAAGCCATAATGATAAATTTAAGGTCACATAACACTCACCCTAAACTAATAAATGCAGGCTTAGCCGTTGCTATATTTGCTACTAACGCACCCGCGCATGCAAAAAGCGATTACGTAAAAAATTATAAACAGCTAGATACTTTATCGCTTAGCGTTAACGCAATAACAGCGGCAGAAGGTGTGGTTATACCTTGGGCTATTGAGCCTTTAGCTAATGGTGATTTACTAATATCTGAGCGCAGCGGAGCGTTATTTTTATTACCTAAAAATACCACTAAATTAACTAAGGTTTCAGGGCTTCCCGACATTGATGCTAATGGCCAAGGTGGATTGCTTGATTTATCACTACACACCGATAGTAAGCAAAACCAATGGCTGTACTTTAGTTACTCAAGTAGTGAGGGCAAAGGAAGCGGAAGTAACACCGCCTTAATGCGCGCCAAGCTAAATAGCGATCATACGCAGCTGTCTGATCAGCAATTGCTATACAAAGGCGAGCATAATAGTACCAAAGGCCAGCACTACGGCAGCCGTATTGTGTTTGATAATGAAGGTTATGTTTATTTTTCAATTGGCGATCGCGGCTCGCGCGACATAAACCCGCAAGATCTCACGCGTGATGGCGGTAAAATTTATCGCTTACACGAAAACGGTAATATCCCAAGCGACAATCCGTTTGTTAAACAAAAAGATGCAAAACATGCGGCATGGTCTTATGGGCACCGTAATCCACAAGGCATGTGGTTTAATAATCAAAACAATATTTTATGGTCTCACGAGCACGGACCACGCGGCGGCGATGAACTTAATATAATAAAAAAAGGCGCTAACTACGGATGGCCTTTAGTAAGCTATGGCGTTAACTACAGCGGTACCAAGTTTACCGACCTTAAAGAAAAAGACGGCATGCAATCGCCCGCATTACACTGGACCCCTTCTATTGCGCCATCCGATATGTTGTATGTAACGAGTGATAAATACCCAAAGCTTAAAGGTAAGCTATTACTAGCATCAATGAAATTTGCATTCATTAGCGCACTAGAGCTCTCAAAAGGTAAGGTTGTTAAGCAATATAAAATACTCGATGGAATTGGCAGAGTACGCAGCTTAGCCCAAAGCAGTAATGGTTTTATTTATTTAGGTATTGATGGGCAAGGTATTAAACGCCTAGAGCCAGAAATGTAAACATTAGCACTAGAACCAGAACTAGCACACAGTACGTTAATAATTACACCGTGTTTACTTTGCGCTTTTAAAGCGCAAAGTAAACATTTTCACCAAACAAAGAACTATTAAGCCCATTAATGCGTACACTAATTACATATAACTTAATAAATTAAGAGAATACTAATGTTTTCATTTTTAAAGCCTGATCCCGTAAAAAAACTGCGTAAAGAATACGACGTAATACTAGAGCAAGGCATGCAGGCACAAAGAAAAGGCGACATTAAAAGCTTTGCAATGTTAAGCGCAGAAGCCGAAAAAATCTGGAGTGAAATAGAAACTCTAGAGGCTAAAAAAGCCAAATAATACCAATCGTATTAAGTTATTAGACATTTATAGCGACGGATAAATAGAGTGATAACAAGGCATAAATTTCGACATGTAGTTGTTCTACATGAGAAATTTATAACGCCGTTAACGCTTTATTTAGCACGCTAGAAAGGCTAAATATTTAAGTCGACTGGTATAAGTATACTTAAACGTGTCAGCCCTGTTTCAAAAGCAGGAAGACGCGTTTAGTAAATAATTTATGACCTCGTTTTTTACAGCTTCCACCATCCCTAAACCACCCTTTATAATATGCTTACACAAGCAAGTGTAATTAAAGCAGTTACTTACGATTTATTGGTATATCAGCGTCGGAAACAGCAATTCTTACAACAGAGCGAACGAGTTAGTGGGCGAGCCTGCTGAATAGAATCAATGAGTTAACCTGCTTAATTGCTCAGGTTAGTAGCGACTGTGCGTGGTGAAAATATCATTGCTTAACAGTTAAATATTAGGTTTAATGGGGACATAATAAACGCTGAGTAACGCAGGGATAGCTTAGATACGATATACACGTCAATGAAATTGGCTAAATATCGGTTAGGCCATAAAAAGCCTTTCTTTATAAGTAAAGTCCATAGCATAAACAATACCAACGCGAACACACCGAGCAGGTAGCGCCTCAGTCCAACAAGCGATTATGCAACACAAACTACGTGTTGCATAAATACTAAAGTGTTAAGTGCCCGTGTTGCTATCTACCTTCTGTGTTTAAAGAGAAATTAATGAAAAAAAGATTACAAGTATTCGTCTCATCAACCTATTTAGATTTAGTTCCTGAAAGACAAGCCGCTGTGTCCGCAATTTTGAAATCAGGACATATACCTGCTGGGATGGAATTATTTACAGCCGGAGATCAAAGCCAATGGAGTATTATTAAGCGTTGGATCGATGAATCAGATGTTTATATGTTAATTTTAGGTGGAAGATATGGAAGTGTTGAGCCAGACAGTGGTTTAAGTTATACAGAGTTAGAATACAATTATGCTTTAGATATAGGGAAACCATTATTCGCAGTTGTTATAAACGATAATGCGTTAGATGAAAAAATTAAAAAAGTTGGTGCTTCTGTTTTCGAAAAAGATCATCCAGTCGAATTGAAAGCATTTAAACAAAAAGTATTATCTAATATGTCATCATTTTACGAAGATGAAAAAGATATTCGATTATGTGTTCTGGAAAGTTTACCTGAGATTGCTGCAACTAGAGAATTAGACGGTTGGATATCAGGCGCAGAAGTACCAGATACGAAAAGCTTGGTTGATGAAATAACACGATTAACTAAAGAAAATAGAGAACTGACAAATGAGATGGGCTCTCTTCAAGACAAGCTTAAAAATGCACCATCATCTAAGGAAGATTCGTCAAATGAAGAGTTGGCTTTGATCTTGAAATCAATTGAAATTGATTTTCCGAAGGCTATGGAACAGCCTAAAATGAATTTGTTCGCTGCGCTGATGTGGCTAAAAGATCATCTAATTACAGGTGTTACAAATCAGCATGGTACTGATGATTTAACCATGTTTGTTTATCAAAATATACTTCCTAAGTTACAAATACATAATCTCGTAATAAATGAAAAAGTCGCATCTGTAAAATATCGTCGTTTTTCTCTAACTAAGCAAGGGCAAGAATTCTTAGCTTATATTGAAAAGAAGCAAATCTTAAAAAATAGAACTTAATCGGGTAGCCGGAGGTCTCTAACCTCCAGCCCCCACAACACCCATCATGCGGGTCCGCAATGGGCAGAAATTAGGATGACACCCATCCTAATTACCTTGAACCGACTTTCCTTTAAATAAAAAGCGGAACATTACAGTGAACAAAGGTATGAATAAATTGACCTTACGGGGTCAAATGAAAGTGAATGCCTTACTTCACGCTGCGGCAACTGTATTGCCTTGTTCATAATATAGAAAAGCTGCAAAACACGATGCATTAAGAAGGATAAGCCATTTTACCCTAAATAAAAGCCACTCAAACACCCGTCCCCCCTTCCAAAACGCTAATTAAAACAATATCAAACACTTCAATATTCTACGTAAAAATACAGTAATCAATTGAACCAAAATAGGAACTCAGCTATGGTTTATTTATCAATAAAAAAATTAAAAAACGAGTTAATCTACAGGCTCGTTAAGTTACCAAGGAAGATATGCGTAAATTTCTGGCATTGGATATACAATCTCAAATAGACTTGCGAGAAAAGTATCCAGATCTTGATAAGTTGTATGCTGTAGAAGATACTGATGCATATACTTACATGGCGGTTTCGGTTTTCGATCGTTGGTTGGGAGCAGAAGACTCAATTAAATACTTATCTGATGTTGCTGATGAGGAGCAACAAAGTAGAGATGCAAAATTCGTTAAATTTGCGAAAAAATTAATCGACAACACTGAGGTTCTAAACTTTACATTTAAAGGTCGTTGGAGTTCAGCTAAACCACAGTTTCGCAAATTTACCTCGGACGCTGCTAAAGAAGCTTACCTAATGTGCGCTCCACATAATGTAGATAGTAGTCATTTTTATAAAGTGATGCTGCCTGAGTTGGAGGCTGTATATTTTGAAAGCTGGGACGACACTAATGTTTTCTATTTACGTAATCCTAAACACGCAGAAAAAATTGAAAAATGGGCTAATGAATGTGGCTTATACCGTCTAAATAGATAACTTAAGCGCATCAAAAATGACGTCAAACGCTTGGCTGACGCTCATTCTTCGCTAATTTTAGCCAAGCATTATCCGCATTTTATGCGGGCGCTAGCTGTACTAGCTATAGAGAAGTTTTCATGAAACATAATGCAATCAATTTTAAAGAAAAGTTTACTAAGTTTACAGATCATTGGTCTCCTCGTGTAATTGCAGAAATGAATGACTATCAGTTTAAATTGGTCAAAGTAGAAGGTGAATTTGTATGGCATGATCACCCGGATACTGACGAAGTTTTCATTGTAATTGAAGGGTGCCTTAACATTGAATTTCGCGATGGAGTCGTTACATTAGAATCAGGTGAAATGTTTGTAATCCCTAAAGGCATTGAACATAAACCTATAGCAACTTCAGAATGTAAAATCATGATAGTTGAACCTAAAGGTGTTGTTAATACTGGTGATTCAGGTAGCGAACTTACAGCAGAAGATGATGTTTGGGTGTAATGCACAGCTAACAAACGCTTCAACAATGATAAATACTGGTTGGCTCCTACGCTTCGGATATTAGCCAACCAGCATGCGGACGTTAGATGTTATGAAGTATTTGGCAAGCTTTTATAAAAGCGCAAGTTTTGTAGCTACTCTGTGGTGTATATCTTTATTGCTGCCATTATTGCTTTTGGCAAATGATGAAATTTCATGGATGCCAATAATAGCTGTTGTTCTTATAATTGTTTACGGCACAACTATTTCTCTTTTTAGAAGGGATCAGCTATTTGAAGGGACTTGATGTATGTCAGATGTAGTCGCATATATTTTAGTGCCTATTTGTCTTTTTGCATTTGTCACATATATGATGCTATCAAGCTTAAACACCTAACAAGAACATTAGACGGAATTTACTCTTCCCCCATTTAATAGGTATCACGATAATTTTTACCATACACATCCTCAGGACTTATTTGCATTAGTAGTGCGGGGTTGTCTATCGGTTTAAACCCGTATTGCGCGTAAAGGCCATGTGCATCAGAAGTCGCTAATAAAAAGCGCCTGAGCCCTTGTAGCTCAGGGTGCTCTACTATCGTTTTAATAAGTAACTTACTCAGCCCATTACCTTGCAAGTGCGGGGCAATAAATACATCTGCTAAATAAGCAAAGGTTGCTTTATCGGTCACTACTCGGGCAAAGCCAACTTGTTCGTTATGAGCGCTGTAAACACCAAAACACATTGAGTTATCAATAGCCGATTGCATCACGCTTTTAGGAATGCCTTTGGCCCAATAGCTATTAGCAATAAAGTTATAAATAACGTTAAAGTTAAGTTTGCTTTTGTCTGTACTTATTGAGTAGTTACTAGTGTTTACTGTCATACGTTAGTAGTCTTTTTTATCAATGTTTTTATAAACATTTCTATAGAACGTTCCTATAGCCTATAAATAATCTTTAACGTTTTTTAGCTGTTTGTCGTGTACTCTTGAAAGTACTAACAATGAGCAAATAGCCCCAAATAACGCCAGTCCCATATCTGATTGGGTATCCCACACGTAACCTTGCGTGCCTAAAAATGCTTCTGCGTTTTCGCCGCTTAATACTGCAACCCACCACTCTATTAATTCGTAAAACGCGCTAAATGCTAAACATACCGAAATAACAAAGGTGATTAACCAGCCTCGACCATTTACTACTTTTTTGCGCAGTAAAATTTCGCGAGCTAGTAGTGCAGGTACAAACCCTTGAAAAAAGTGCCCTACTTTATCGTAGTTATTACGCTCACTACCAAATAGGTTGTCGAAAAAAGGGACTTCGGCGTAGGTGTAATGCCCGCCAATCATCAGCACAATACAATGCGCTAAAATAAAAGTGTATAAAATAGGGGTAAGTTTAAAGTGGCTATAGGTACTTGCTAGCAGCACTAAGCCAATAATTGCGGGGATAACTTCAAGCAGCCATGTAAATTGATCTTTTGGGTTAATACCAGACCAAATTAATACAATAAAAAACAGGCTCAGCCATAAATACTTCATTTAGAATCCTTTTCTAAATTGATCAAATTTACGGCATTTTACGCCTTTGAAATAAACGACGCTACCTATAGTTTGTTTTTGCAGTAATGCGATTAAACAAAGTAGGAAAAAAGCGTTTAATTGTGGGCGCCCAACCACTTAAACCTTTGCCAATAATCACTTCGTCTTTTTTATTACTAATGGCACGAATCATTTTTGAAGCTGCTACGCTTACATCCATGCCATTTTCTATCGACTCTTCTGGTTTATTTTGCGCTATGCCTTGCTCGTTTAGTGAGTTATGCGCAATTGCTGTTTTAATAGAACCTGGGCAAATTGTTAAACAATGAATATTATGTTCAGCAACTTCTGCACGTAGGCAATCCATAAAACCAACAACCGCATATTTAGAACCCGAATATCCCGTTCTAAATTTTGAACCAACTTCACCCGCCACACTACTAATAGACACAATTGAGCCACTGCGCCTTGCCACCATAGCAGGCAATATAGCTTTAGTAAGTGCAATTAAGCCAAAGTAATTAACCTCCATTAATTGGCGATACACGTTAAAGTCGTTTTCTAAAAATAAGCTACGCTGCGATACGCCGCCGTTATTAATTAAAATATCAATTGCAGGAAGCTCGTTCATTTTTGCTGTTACTGTACATGCTCTGGCTGAGCTAAGTCCAGCGGCACAACTAAGTGCCCTTCGCCTTTAAGCGTTGCTTTTAAATCGTTTAGTTTATCTACATTGCGCGCCGATAAAATAACGCGCGCTCCAAGCTCGGCAAATTGTATAGCAAGCTCTTTACCAATACCTGATGATGCGCCGGTGATCCACACGGTTTTATTATTATATTGCATGCGTTATCTGCCCTTTTATTGTTATTTATTAGGTTTTATAAAGGTACTTAGTAAAGTATTTTACGCCCTTGTAGGACCCGCTATTGCGTTTACTTCATCTTCTAATGTTTTGTAAAAACCCATTAAAAATAGTAGTTCAACAGTTACGTACAAAGGGCCAATAATTAAACCAATTAGGTCATCTACAAACGCTGGTTTTTTACCTTCGTAATAGTGCCCAATAAACTGCAGTACCCAGCCAAATACAAACACACCTACGCCAATACTCAACCACGGCCAAAACGCCATTGCCGCAATAGGCTGAGCACCAACAAGGAGTAAAGTGAATATCACGGCCATAATAAAGCCAAGCGAAAAGCTCAGCATAAAATAATAAACAACCGACGCTAATACAAAAAGTTGTGCGCCATCAATTACAAAGCTACCAAGGGGTATTTGAATGCGCGCTAGTAAACACAACGCTGCAAATACAATGAGCGGAATACCAAAAAAGTGCGTTAGTACATTACGCTTAGAACGATGATACAAACCATATTTACCAAGTTGCTGTTGAAGTGTTTTCATTTTATTGCCTTTAATTTATGTGTAAAACTTACTTTAGCAAAAGTAGACACAACAACAATGTCAGGTATCCGACATTGTGTAAATTAAGCAAATGCAGAAATTATTTTACCCGGCTCATGCTCACCTTGCATATCAATTCGCTCGCGCCCTTGTTGATACTCTTGATCGATCATTTTTTGAAGTTCCTCAATTTTATCAGCAATTGCGTCAGGGTCTGCGCCCTCACCTTGTAGCTCTTTAGTGAGTTCTTCTATTGCCGCTTTGAGCTCGTCTATCTTGTCTTTATTTACACCTAAGCGCTGATAAACCAGCGCTTCTTGCGCGCTTTCTAAAAATGTTTGCTCTTGAGGGCCTGAGCTTATGCCTTTAACTTCACTTGTTTTTTCATTAGGGAGGACATTAGTTGCCGTAACTTCGCTCGGGCTTGCCGCTTTAGTTATAATCGATGAGTTATAGTTACTATATTGATTTTTAAAGGTTATTGTTGTCATTAGCTCAAATCCATTGTTGCATTACATTATCTTTAGCAATTTTGGTTCCAACTAAAAATACCCAGCCTATTTAAGCTTGTGCAGCACAGGCCTGTAACTTTTGTTTATCTATAATAGTAATACGTTGATACCCCAAGCTAATAGCTTGTAGGCTAACAAGTTGTTGCAGTATTTGATTAATAGTTTGGCGCGTTAGGTAGGTCATATCAGCAAGTTGCTGCTGAGATAAAACAAGCGGTGTTAAATGCTCTGTGTGTTCACTCAACATTAAAAGCCGATTACATACTTTTTGTTCAGCGCTTAATAATGCGTGATCTTCCATTGAGGTAAACATTAGCCGTAACTTTTGTGCCAGCAATAAACCAAACTCTTGCCAATATTGTGGCTGTTCATTTAAAAGCTGTTCAAGCGCGCGTTGGGGTACGTAAAAAAGCACAACATCAGTTTGTGCATATACATCATGAGTGCGCCGGCCACCATCAAACAAGGTAACTTCGCCAAACCACAGCGACGTATCTACAAAACTCAATACGGCTTCTTTGCCTTCGTTGCTTACGCCACTAATACGTACCACGCCGCTAAGTACGGCATAAATTCCATCGTGCTTATCACCTCGCAAAAATAATGATTGCTGGGCTTTTAGCGTGAGCGTTTTGCCTTGCGTTAATAAAAAGCTTTTTAAATAAGGGCTGCGGTTTTTAAACCAGTGTCCTTGTTCAATCACCTTTTGCTGTTGTGGAGTCATTATTTACTGCATTTTCTTATTAAAAGGCTGCCTTTCACTGACCAGCTTTTTTGGTAAATTTAAATCAGTTGCTATAACAAAGTCATCATAAGGATCGTTACCTGAAAAAAGCTCAGTTATTAGCGTTTTATTTTTATAAACATTAACGGTTACACCACTGCCCATGCCGCCTGAGTTAATAATATAATAATGATACTCGCCATTACTAAAAAATAAAATACTCTCGCCAATACGCCCTACTTGCCTGTAGTAACTACCAAATGGTGCACTTGGTGTAGCTTCTTTTTCAAGCCCTATGTCATTAATTCGACCAAATCGATAGCTCAATGATGAGTCGTCTTTAGCAACACAAATAGAAAGTACGTTATCAGTAGGCTCAAGTTTATAAGCAATATCTTCACTTGGATTACGCAGCACTTTTTGCATCTTAGCGTTTATATAAGCGGTTTCATTCATTTTACAATGTGTTGCAACTAACCCTAGTACTAACACTGGATCCTCAACGTTAGTAAATTGTTCTTGTTGTTTTGAATCTGAAGATGGTTTTACTAAATCCTCTAAATGGGCTTTTTTCTGCGAAGACGAAACTTGATCATCACACCCAAATAGTACTAATAAGAAAAAAGAATAAAAGCTCGCTAAAAATTTATTGCGCATAAAAAATCCATCTATGAGAGAACCTTTAAAATAGCGATAAAACTAGCGACTCGCAACTCCCTTATGCGTAATACTTTATAAGTTTATGGTTAAACCATATTCTGCAAAAACTACCTTACTTTTTAGTGATTTATTTAACGATTTTTTAAACAATTATTGGTTTTTTAATAACCTATTCATAAAGTGAGATAGTACCGCCGCTTGATGCGTTTTCATCAATTGCGTTTTACATAATCACTACATCGGCATTTTCGCTAAGTTAGCAAATGTACCTATTTTTTGTTGAGTGACCACGGCCGATTTATTAACTTTAGCCCTTACTAAAAGCTGATTTAAACACCTCATAACAGTGTGTAAATAACTAAATGAATCAATAACCAGCTTCCTTATAATAAAATATTGTTACACCACCATTTCAAATGGTTTTTTATAACCACCTGTAATTTATAATTTAAATAAAATCAAATCCAATAAACATACATTTTAAAAACAATTTAGTCTCATTTTATTAAAACAATAGTTGACCCTATACAAAATTTAAACTAGCATTTCTGGAAGCGCTTCCACAAAGCCTAGTTAAACAGACCTTTCTGGAAGCGCTTCCATACATTTGACAATGTTTATAACTACACAATAACAGCCCCATACAAGCTGTTAATAATAATGATAAAAGCGCGAGGGAAACCGAATGTCCAACCATATTGTAAGAAAAACAAAGATAGCCACTAGCCTATCTCTGATTTTAGGCGCATCAATCTCTTTACCTGTATATGCACAAGAAGCAAATACAGATGTTGAAGTAATTCAAGTTACTGGTTTTAAAAGCAGTATTAAAGAGTCGACTCGTTTAAAACGCGACGCCGCTGGTGTTGTAGATGCTATATCAGCTGAAGATATTGGTAAATTCCCCGATACCAACTTAGCCGAGTCGCTACAGCGTATTACGGGTGTGTCGATTGATCGCTCAAATGGTGAAGGCTCTAAAGTAACGGTTCGTGGTTTTGGCCCCGACTACAATATGGTAACCCTAAACGGGCGTACAATGCCGGCGGCATCTTTGCCTGCAGGCGGTGGTACACCCAGCTCTCGTGCTTTTGACTTTGCAAACTTAGCGTCTGATAGCGTTAAATCGGTTGAAGTATATAAAACTGGTAAAGCAAGCATTGCATCAGGTGGTATTGGCGCAACAATTAATATTAATACCGCTCGCCCACTTGATAACCCAGGCTTTGTTTCAAGCATTGGCGTAAAAGCATTACACGACTCAACAAACCGCGTTGGTGATGACATAACACCAGAGCTTTCGGGGTTAATTAGCTGGACCGACAGTGAAGCTAAATTTGGTGCCTCGTTAACTGCAAGTATGCAACAGCGCGATAGCTCATCAACAGGTGCATTTGTAAATCAATGGAATACATCAGCTTTTGACGGCACAATCCCACAAGCTGCAGACGATATTGTTTTAACTAATGCACCCGCCGTTGGCCAGCTTTATTCAATGCCATCAGATTTGCGCTACACCATTGCCGACAGAGAACGTACTCGTACAAACGCGCAATTAACGCTGCAGTACAGCCCTATTGACGATTTAACAGCCACGCTTGATTACACATATTCTAAGCAAGATTTATTCGAAGCCCGTGCTGAGCAATCAATATGGATGGATAACTACAAAAGCGCGCTAACGTTTGACGATAACACGGTAAAAACTCCTATTTATTACCGAGAAGAACGTCGCGATCAGCAAACACGCGATTTAGGTTTAGCGTTTCAAGAGTTAAACCAAGTTAACCAAAACGACTCTATTGGTTTAAACGTTGAGTACTATTTCAATTCAGAATTGAGCTTTATGTTTGATGCGCACAATTCAAAAGCCACTAGCAAACCAGATGCACCTTACGGCAGCTGGGTAAACGCAGGCTTGGGTGCAAACGTAGTTAACGCACAAGAAGTTGATTTTAGCCGCGAACTTCCATCAATGAGTATCGATTTTGATGATTGCCGCCGAGATAACCTAAATTGTAATAACACGTTAGATGCCTCTGATGTGGGTACGTCTATTTTAGATTCTAACTTTGCTCGCCAAGAGTCTGAAATAACAGAATTTAGAATCCATGGTAAATACGAAATTGAAAACGGTGCAATTGACTTTGGTATAGAGTCTCGCTCTATGGAAAGCCATTCACTGCAATCACTTACACGTAATACAATGGGTAACTGGGGTATCGAAAACCCAGGCGAACTGCCTGATGGCTACCTAAACCCAACAAACTTTTTAGCTGAGTTTGACGACTACGATACATCGGGCTCGTACAACCAAGGTTATACTGGCAGCGCATCGCAAATTGGTTACTGGGCAGGTGAAGAATACGGGTTTAACTTTGCAGCCGATGGCGCATTTGCAACTAACCGCACCATTGAAGAAGATATAACCGCAGCGTTTGTGCAATTTACTTACAACGGATACATTGGCGATATGCCATACAACATTGTAATTGGCGCGCGCCAAGAGTCTACCGACATTACCTCAACGGCTAATATCGACTTACCTAACGCAGTAGCGTGGGAAGGTAATAACGACTTTAATGTTCGTTTTGGCTCAGCTAAAGAAGATTTCACGCTTAAATCTAGCTACGATCACTTTTTACCAAGCTTTGACTTTGACATAGAAGTAATCGAAAACATAAAAGCGCGTTTTTCTTATAGCACAACAATTGCTCGCCCAACTTACGACAACTTAAGTTCAGCAGCGACTGTTGGTGTACCGGGCGCCCCTACTCTTTTAGCGGGTTCTTCACCGGCTACTGCGTCAACGGGTAACCCTGGTTTAGTGCCGCTTGAATCAGATAATATTGATGTATCGGCTGAGTGGTACTTTGCAGAAACAAGTTATGTGTCGGTAGGTTATTACACTAAAGACATCGAAAACTTTATTGGTTTAACACCAATGACGCAAAACTACTACGGATTACGCGATGCAACAGCGGGTCCTCGCGCTCAAGCTGCCATTGCTGAGCTAGAATCTCGCGGACTTGCTCTAACCGATTCAAACTTATTTCAAATGGTTGCCGCAACAGAAAATGGCGTTGATTTTGACTCTATGACTTACGAAGAGTTTGAAGCCGCTTACGATGTAATTGCTAACAGCGATGACCCATTACTAGAATTTACAGCGCAAGTACCTACCAACAATAAAAATGCCACTATTGATGGTTTCGAAATTGCCTTTCAGCACTTTTTTGGTGAAAGCGGCTTTGGTGTGCAAGCAAACTACACCACAGTTAATGGCGACATAGACTTTGATGTAAACGCTGACCCTACTACAACACAATTTGCATTAGTGGGTTTAAGCGATACAGCTAACTTTATAGCAATGTACGAAAACGATGATTTTCAGGCACGTATTGCTTACAACTGGCGTGATAAGTTTTTAAATAGCGCAGCTCGATACGTAAACGAGCCAGGCTTTACTGAAGAATATTATCAAATCGACTTTAATGTTGCGTACAACTACAGCGAACAACTATCGTTTTTTGTTGAAGGCCTTAATATTACTGAACAAAACAGCCGCGAACATGGCCGTACGTCAGTTCAATTGTGGAACCTACAACAGCTAGGTGCACGTTACAATATTGGTATGCGTTACAACTTCTAAAGGTAATACAAAGTAAAGCCGTTAGTTTTTACTAGCGGCTTTTTTGTATTTAAAACAGTATTAATGCTAGTTTAATTGTTATCAACTTTAGGGGGTTAACTCATGACCAAACCAATAACAAAAATAGTCGTTTTAGGTGGTGGTACTGCCGGCTGGCTAAGCGCAGGCTTATTAGCCGCCGAACACCCGCACCTTAATGTAACGTTAGTGGAGTCGGCAAATGTGCCTATATTGGGTGTGGGCGAAGGTACATGGCCGTCAATGCGTAATACGCTAAAGCGCATTGGCATTAAAGAAAGTGATTTTATAACCCAGTGCGACGCATCATTTAAGCAAAGTTCTAAATTTATAAATTGGCGAAACCTCAGCGAGGGAGAAAACTACTACCACCCTTTTATGAATCCACAAGGCTACGAGCACACTAATTTACACGCCAGTTGGCAACGTATTGCACCTAACCAAAAATTTGCCGACGTTGTTAATATGCAAAGCTTTGTATGCCAAGCAGCACTTGCACCAAAACAATTACAAACTCCCGAATATGCAGCAGTTACCAACTATGGCTATCATTTAGATGCGGGTAAATTTGCTGAGTTTTTAAAAAATTACTGCGTTAAAAACCTAAATGTTACTCATATTACTGACGATGTAACCGAGGTTATTAACGACGAGCATGGCTATATTGCCGCATTAAAAACAAATAATAATGGCGATATAACGGGTGATTTATTTATAGATTGCTCAGGCTCTTGCGCTCGTTTAATTGGTGATCATTTTAATAGTGAGTTTATAGCGCAAGATCATATTTTATTTAATAACAGCGCTGTTGCGGCGCAAATACCTAATGCACACATCAATCAACCAATTGCCTCTGCTACGCTATCTACAGCGCAAAGTAACGGTTGGATTTGGGACATAGCCCTGCCAACACGCCGTGGCACAGGTTATGTATTTAGTAGTAAATATCAAAGTGATGAAAGCGCAGCAAATACTCTAAAAAGCTACATAACCAAAAGCACCAGTGAGCAACAAGCTGAGCAACTTACCTACCGCGTATTAAAATTCAGCCCTGGTTACAGACAAAAGTTTTGGATTAAAAACTGTGTTGCCGTAGGTATGTCAGCTGGCTTTTTAGAGCCACTTGAAGCGTCAGCTCTTGCTATGGTTGAGCTTTCAATTAGCATGATAAGCGAGCAACTCCCGCAAAACCGCACCCACATGAGCCAGCTTAAAACGCGTTTTAATGACCGTTTTAGCACTCGTTGGCAACGCGTTATTGAGTTTTTAAAACTTCATTATGTGCTAAGCAAGCGCGACGATACTCCTTATTGGCAAGATATTAGTAATTTAAATACCGCGCCCGAGCGCCTGCAAAACTTACTTAAACTTTGGCAATTTCAGCCCCCTAGCCGCTTTGATTTTATTGAAAACGAAGAAGTGTTTTCATCAAGCAGTTACCAATACGTTTTATATGGCATGGGCTTTAATACACAAACAGTCTCTGCACAAAATACATTTAACGACCCACGTGCTGGGGATTATTATTACCAGCAAAATCGCGAAAAAATAGCGCAGTGCTTAAATGGGCTGCCAAGTAATCGCGCGCTTTTAAATCACCTTTTATCAAATAATGGGCAGCCACATAATGACTAAAACAAACGCTGTTAAAAACGTAGTAATTGCTGGAGGCGGCACCGCTGGTTGGATGGCCGCAGCGGCACTTGCTAAACTAATTGGTAACAATATAAACATAACCCTTATTGAATCTGACGATATTGGCACTGTAGGTGTTGGCGAAGCTACAATTCCGCCTATTCGTACATTCCATAAATTGCTGGGTATAAACGAGCAAGCATTTATGAAAGCCACTCAAGCAAGCTTTAAATTAGGTATTAGCTTTGAAAACTGGGGCGATGAAAACACGCATTATATTCACTCATTTGGCGCAACGGGCAAAGAATGCTGGGCGGGTGAATTTCATCACTTTTGGCTGCAAGGTCAAGTACTTGGAATAAACAACCCATTTGGCGATTACTGCTACGAGCTGCAAGCGGCTAAAGCCGGTAAATTTGCGTTTAATCAGCAAAACCCCATTAACTATGCTTACCATATGGATGCCACGCGTTACGCGCAGTTTTTACGTGAATTTTCAGAGCCATTAGGTGTAAAACGCATTGAAGGTAAAATACAAAAAGTAATAAAAAACACTAAAACGGGCCATATAGAATCATTGATTTTAAATAGTGGTGAGCACATTAACGGCGACTTTTTTATTGATTGCACCGGCTTTAGAGGCTTATTAATAGAGCAAGCATTGCATACTGGCTACGAAGACTGGTCTCATTTACTACCGTGTAACAGCGCCATTGCCGTGCAAACAAAATCAACCAGCGAGACCGTATTGCCACTTACCCGCTCTATTGCCCACAAAAGCGGCTGGCAATGGCGTATACCGCTGCAAAACCGTGTCGGCAACGGATTAGTTTATTGCAGCCAATATATGGATGACGAACAAGCCAAAGCGCTATTATTAAATAACATTGAGGGCGAGCCGCTTACAGAGCCGCGTATTATTAAATTTAAAACAGGGCGTCGCTTAAAAGGCTGGAACAAAAACTGCCTAGCGCTTGGCCTTGCTAGCGGTTTTGTAGAGCCACTTGAGTCCACCAGCATTCACTTAATTATGTCGGGTATTATTCGCTTTATGCGTTTATTTCCGTTTAATGGCATTACCAATCACGCCATTGATGAATACAACAAACAGCTTAAAAGCGAAATTAAAAATATTCGCGACTTTATCGTGCTGCACTACAAAGTAACTAATCGCGATGACAGCGAGTTTTGGCAGCATTGTAATGCCATGGAAGTGCCAAAAACACTTCAACATAAAATTGATTTGTTTAAGCAAACAGGCCGTGTATTTCTAGACGATGGCGACATTTTTAGAGTCGATTCGTGGGTGCAAGTTATGCTTGGTCAAGGTATTGAGCCTAATCAACATCACTTAATAGCCAGCATGATGAGCGACGAAGAACTCACCCGTTTTTTACACGGTATTAAGCAACAAATAGAGCAACGCGTCAGCCAATTACCGCCTCATCATGAGTTTTTAAAGCAGTATTGCCCAGCATAAATATCCTCTTTAAAAAAAGCCCTTATTACTAAGGGCTTTGAGACAACACACAATAAACTTAACTTATAAGCACTCTACTACTCACACTTTATTTTTGCTGTTTCAGCGCCTTGTGGTTCAAAGCTAATATCTGCAACTGAAACGTTAAGCTCGCCTGCCGTTTTAATAATAAAAGGGCTGGTTACTCTGGCAAAATCAACGCCCTTTTTAGCAAAACACGTTAAATCTATACTCATGGTTTGCCATTTATTTAAATCAGCATTTTCAAGATCACGGGTAATATCAAGCTCGCCGCCACAGCCTTGTTCGCACTTCATTGCAAGGTATGTTTGTGAGCTAGGTATTTGGTTTACTTTATAGCTAAAGCTTAGGGCTGAATTTGCTTCAATGTAGGCCACTTTGTCTTCGGTAAAGTTACTATTAATTTCGATGTAGCTGGCTGCAGTGCCATCAAAATTAAATTGCATCGCATCTTCTTGAATCGCTTTGTCTTCAGTGCGATAAGTAATACCGCCAAGCTTTACACTATTACTTGCTACTTGGTGCTGCTCGCTGTTTGAATTTAAAAACAAACGCCACGGTGTTTTAAAGCTGCCATTAAATATAGATAGCGGCGCAAGGTTACTAATATCAACACCTGAGTCTTCATTTAGATTATTGCTAAGCGTACTTTCATCTTTATACGTTAAGCCAAAGCCATAGGGTAATAATGGCGAGTAATCAGCATCGCCCTTATTTACTGCGGTTTGTAGTGGCGATTTAGGCCACGAGAACGACAATTTACCTTTAAAGTCATACTGTACCTGCTCATTTTTATCCGCTAATAAAACATCAGCAATACCCTGCCCTTCAGTGCCAGGAAGCCATGCTGCTACAAATGCATCTGACGCGTTTAGCTCGCTGTTAACCCACATTGGTCTGCCTGATATAAACACCGATACCACCGCAATACCTTGCTGCTTTAATGCTTTTAATATTTTAAGAGAACGTTTATTGTTACGTTCAAACTCAAGGTTGTCTTTATCACCATGCCCCTCTGCGTATGGTTCTTCACCAAATACAACAATGGCTACATCGGGTTTGGTATTAAATTCACCCGTTGGGCTTAAAATAGCGTTACCGCCAGCAGCCTCAATTTGCGTTTTTAGCCCCGCATAAATAGACGTTGCCCCAGGAAAATCTGCATTTTGATTATTAGTTCCCTGCCACGTAATACTCCAACCACCCGATTGCTTGCCTATGTTATCGGCCGCATCGCCCGCTATAAGTATGTTGCTTGATGGGTTAAGCGGTAATAAATGGTTGTTGTTTTTAAGCAGTACTAGCGACTCTTGTACCGCTTGGCGGGCAATATCGCGATGTGCTGGCGCACCTATTAGTTTTAATTTACCTGAATATTTTCGATTTGCGGGGCTCGGTTTATCAAATAAACCCGCACGTAATTTAACGCGTAAAATACGTGCTACGGCGTCATCTATTCGCGCCATTGTTATTGTGCCCGCTTTTACTTGTTTAATTGTATTTTCATAAAGTGGCTTCCAAGCCCCCGTTGGCACCATAAAAATATCAAGCCCCGCATTAACAGCCTGTGGGCAACTTTCATTTGTACAGCCTGCAACTTGTCCGTGTCCGTTCCAATCTCCTACAACAAAGCCATCAAAACCCATTTTTGTTTTTAATACATCGGTAAGTAAGTATTTGTTGCCGTGATTTTTTTTACCATTCCAGCTATTAAACGATGCCATAACCGACTGACTACCTGCGGTTAAGCCACCTATATAACCTTGCGCATGAATGTTATATAACACCTCTTCGCTATCAATGTTATCGCCTTGATCGTCACCATCTACTGTGCCGCCATCGCCTAAAAAGTGCTTAACGGTACTAATTACGCGTTTATCACTTAAAAAGTCTTCATCGGCTCTGCCTTGCAATCCGTTTACAATTGCGGCTGAATACTCACGTACAATTGCAGGGTCTTCTGAGTAGCCTTCGTACGTTCTGCCCCATCGGTCGTCGCGCACAACCGCAACAGTTGGTGCAAACACCCAATCTATGCCTGTTGCCATTACTTCTATTGCCGTAGCTGCTGCAATTTGCTCAATTAATGCAGGATTATTTGCTGCACCTAAACCAATATTGTGCGGAAATAACGTCGCCCCAATCACATTATTATGGCCATGTACGGCATCGGTGCCCCACATGGTCGGAATTTTACTGCCATCAATTGAGTCATCAACCGAGGCTTGGTACATGCTCTCAGCAAGTGTTATCCAATCTGCAGGCGTTGCATGCTTATTAGCATTCGGGAACGAGCCACCGCCATTTAAATACGAACCAAAACCGTATTTGCGCATATCTTCAACACTAATATCGCGAATTTCAGGTTGGATCATCTGCGCTACTTTTTGCTCAAGCGTCATTGTTTTTAAATACTGTGCAATTGTATTTTCAATTTCAGGGGTTTTAACTACCTTACTTTTAAGGGTTGGCCAAAGTGATAAATCACCTTGCTCATGCTCAGTCTTTTTGACTACGGCGCTTTGGCTATTATTTGCGTTAATCTCTTGTTTATTACACCCACTTAAAACGCACAATCCTCCAATTAAAATGGGGAGCATGTGTAACCTGTTAGTGTTTAAGCTTTTTTTCATTTTTATAGCCCTGTGTTGTGTCAGTGTGATTTTGTGAGCGCCCATTTGTTATTTAAATTTAACTATTGACCTGTTTAACAATAGCCACTAACCTAAATATGGAAGCGCTTCCTTAAAGTTATTAAATACCATACTTAGTGATTAATCAAATTAAATATGGAAGCGCTTCCAATAATGAATTTAATATACGCTCTATACAAAGCAAACTTTACCAAAAAAGAAGCAGAGGTTTTCTCTTAATGAAACAATTATCTTTACCTAGTGGCTCACCACTTTTAGCCAAAAATTTTACTTATGGTGTAGCTACGGCCTCATTTCAAATTGAAGGCGGCGCAGCTGATCGCTTGCCATGTATTTGGGATACCTTTTGCAGTAAAGAAGGCAAAATAGTCGATAATTCAAATGGCGATGTAGCCTGCGAGCACTACACTCGCTGGAAAGACGATATAAACCTAATTGAGTCATTAGGTGTAGACGCTTACAGACTCTCAATTTCGTGGCCACGCGTAATGACTAAAAGCGGTCACTTAAACCCGACAGGCGTTAAGTTTTATACCGACATTTTAGATGAATTAAAACGTCGTAACATTAAAGCTTTTGTAACGCTGTACCACTGGGATTTACCACAACACATTGAAGACGAAGGTGGCTGGCTAAACCGTAACACCGCTTACGAATTTGCCCATTACGCAGATTTAATTACCAAAGCATTTGGGGAACGTGTGCACTCTTACGCCACCTTAAACGAACCGTTTTGTAGCTCTTACTTAGGTTACGAAATTGGCGTACATGCGCCTGGCATTGTAGGTCGTGAATTTGGTCGTAAAGCCGCGCACCACTTATTACTGGGTCACGGTTTAGCTATGCAAGTACTTGCTAAAAATAGCCCAAATACGCTAAACGGTATTGTACTTAACTTTACGCCTTGTTACTCAGTTACCCAAAGTGAAGACGATTTAAAAGCCACTGCATTTGCTGATGACTACATAAACCAATGGTACATGCAGCCTGTAATGCAAGGTAAATACCCTGATATTATTAAGCAATTACCAAAAGCTCACCGCCCAGATATTTTAGATGGCGACATGGAAATAATTGCTCAACCGCTAGATTACCTAGGGGTTAACTTTTATACCCGCATGCATTATCAAGCAAGCGAAACCGACTTTTACCATGAGCTGCCACATAAAGCGCCAATGACCGATATAGGCTGGGAAATTTACCCTAAAGCGCTTACAGAATTACTTGTATCGTTAAACGAAAAATACACCCTACCGCCTATTTATATTACCGAAAACGGCGCAGCCATGGCTGACGAATTTAAAGACGGTGAAGTAAAAGATATCGACCGTATTGAATATTACCACGAGCATTTAAATGCCCTGCATAACGCAACCGAGCAAGGCGTAAAAGTAGATGGTTACTTTGCGTGGAGCCTAATGGATAACTTTGAATGGGCAGAAGGATATTTAAAGCGCTTTGGAATAGTACACGTAGACTACAACACACAAAAACGAACTGTTAAAGCCAGCGGTAAAGCGTACAGTAACCTAATAACTAGCCGATAATTTATCGGCTTATAACAATAAGAACACACACTGTGAACAAACTCCCTTTATACGAAAAAGTAGGTTACGCCATGGGCGATGCCGGCGCTAACTTAGTATGGCGCGGTGCGCTTGCTTATTTAGCGGTGTTTTACACCGATACATTTGGCATATCGGCAGCCGCCGCTGCCATGTTGTTTTTGGTGGTAAGGCTATCTGATGGCGTAACCGATATTATTATGGGTATGATTGCCGACAGAACGCAGTCGCGCTTTGGTAAATTTCGCCCGTGGATACTCTACTCGGCACCGTTTTTGGGCTTGTTTATGGTGTTGTGTTTTACTACACCCGACTTTAGCACCACCAACAAACTTATTTATGCCTACGTAACCTACATTGGTTTAACGCTTGCTTACACCGTAAGTAATGTGCCCTACTCGGCACTTATGGGCGTAATGACACCAGACGATACAGAGCGCACAAAGCTCTCTGGTTTTAGGTTTGCCGGTGCGTTTACGGGTGGCTTATTGGTTATGGGTTTTTTACCTGAGCTAGTGGCATTTTTTGGTGGCGGCGACAACGCCAAAGGCTATCAGCTTACTATGTACTTATTTGCCAGCTTACTTATTATTTTAATGATTATAACGTTTGCGACCACCAAAGAGCGTGTAACACCGCACGCCTCAAATGAAGGGAATTTAAAATCAGAGTTATTTGATTTAACCAAAAGCCTGCCATTTATAATCCTACCTTTGCTTGCTACCACCCTGTTTTTTTATTACCGCGATTTATACAGCGGCGTATTTTTTGCCCTTGTTATGGCTGCAATGACATTCGTTATTAAAAAATTGCTCAGTAAAGATAAGCAAAGCTTAACGGGCTCACAGCGCGATATGGTTGATCTTCTGACCAACAAACCTTGGTTGGTGTTACTCGGCATTGGTTTTTTAACCATGATGTTTAATGGCATAAAATACGGTGTAATTGCGTACTACTTTAAGTACCACGTAGCTAATGAACTCATGGCTGGGCAATACTTTATTGCCTTGTTGGTTGTATCTATATTAGGCGCACTTGCCACAGGTAAACTGGCCGAAATTATGGGTAAACGAAACCTATTTATAGCATCATTAATGCTAAGCGGCATACTCACTACTGCATTTTACTGGGTACCTAGCGATAACCTGGTTGCTGTATTTACCTTTGGTTGCGCTGCTGAATTTTTTGCCGCGATGATGCCAACATTATTTTTTAGTATGCTTGGTGATTCGGCCGATTATTCAGAGTGGAAAAACAAACGCCGCGCTACTGGCCTTATTTATTCTGCGGGTACATTTGTGCAAAAAACCGGTGGTGGTTTTGCAGGTGCTTTAGTATTAGTGGTACTTGCAGGCTACGGCTATAACGGCATGGATGAGCTAACAATTACGCAAGCCCTACCTGGTATGCAGCTACTTATGAGCTGGATACCTGCCGCATTTGCTTTTTTAGGCGCCGCATTGATGCTTATTTATCCACTAACCTCAGCGATGACGCAAAAAATAACAGAAGACTTAGCAATTAGACGCAGTAATGTGTAAATTAACTTTTAATGACCCTTCGCGCTTTATATTTTATAAAGCGCGATTAAAAACACATATAAGCTAGGACATCAATGGCGACAATTTATCAAGTATCAGAAATGGCAGGTGTGTCTTTATCAACTGTTTCAAGGGTACTTAACGACAACGACTACGTAAGCAAAAAAACTAAAAAAAAGGTATTAGAAGCAATGAAAGAGCTAGGCTATCAGCCAAGTTCTATTGCTCGCTCTTTGGCGTCTAGCACTACAAACAGCGTCGGTATTTTAGTTTCTGAGTTGGATGGTCCGTTTTTTGGTCAAATGATGTCAGCCATTGAAGAGCACCTTCGTATTGCAGGTAAACACGTTATTATTACCCCTGGGCACAGTGATGAGAAAAAAGAAAAAAGCGGCTTTGAGTTTTTAATAGGCCGTAATTGCGACGCTATTATTGCCCACGTAGAAGCGGTATCAAACGAGTACCTAATTGAGTTAAGTAAAGGCAAAACCCCTATTTACTTAATGAGCCGCTACGTTAAAGAAATTGAAGAAAACTGCATTAGCCTCGACAACGTAATGGGCGGCTACTTAGCCACTAAAGCCATGATCAACAAAGGCCATAAAAACATTGCGTACATAGCAGGCCCGCAGTTTAAAGAAGACGCGTCAAATCGTTTAAAAGGTCACAAACAAGCCCTAGCAGAGTACAACCTAACCTTTGACGAAAACCTATTTTACATAGGCGACTTTAAAGAAACCGGCGGCAGCGACGGCTTAAGGCATTTTATTCAAAATAAAGCGCAAATAACTGCCCTTGTATGTGCCAATGACGAAATGGCATCGGGTGCCATGAAATACGCCCGCGAACACGGTTTTAACCTGCCAAAAGATTTAGCCATTATTGGGTTCGATAACGTAATTTTTACCAATTACCTCTACCCAACACTGACTACAATAGATAACCCAGTTCCCGAAATGGGCCGAGCTGCGGCTAACTTAGTACTTAAAGACATTTATAAAAAAAGCGGCATAACAGTAAAGCACGTGTTTCAGCCAAAGCTTATTTTAAGAGACTCAACACCGGATATTAATTAACTTTAAACCTAATTTAAATCTAGTTTAAATCTAAATTATGTAACTCATTGCGCACCCACTGCGTATCTAAATATTGCTCTACGTGCTGCTGCGCAAACTTTAAAAAGTTACGTGCAGCATGCGATATGTACCTATCTGTTCGCATTACAAAATACCAATGACTCGCTAAATGGGTATCGGTTACGTTTAACACTTTAAAACTAGTATCGTCTGTTGCAAGAACATGGCGTGATAAAACCGCAATACCCATACCCGATGCAACCGCGACGCGTATTGCTTCATTACTCGCCATTTGCACGCTATCGCTCAGCACTAACCCTCGGCTTTGTAACTCGCTTTCAAATAACATACGTGTTGCTGAGCCATTTTCTCGTAGTAAAAAACGATACTGCATTAAATCAGTTAATTTAACGGCTTTTACATGAGCTAACGGATGGTTTAGCGGCACTATAAATTCCAGTGGATTATGCAAAAAACGCGCAGCTTGTGCGTGTTCAAGCGACGGCGGGTGGCTAAATACATAAATATCGTCTTCCCCTCGCTCAAACCTATCAAGCACCTCAGCCCTGTTACCTATTTCAAGCGGGAGCTCAACATGGGGATGTAAATTACTATAAGGTCCAAGTAGTTTTGGTAAAATATATTGCGCCGTATTAACCATTGCAATTTTACAACGGCCGCGCGATCCACCATTAAGCTCGGTTAAAAAATCTTGATAGTCTTCAAAATGTCCAAACACCTGTTGGCATGTTTTAAACAGTTCAAGCCCTGCATCGGTCACGTGTAACTTTTGCTGTTGTATAAGGAGTAATGGCTCGCCTACCGCTTCTTGCAGTCGCTTTATTTGTAGCGATACCGTTGGCTGTGTTAGGTGTAAACGCCTTGCGGTTTCGCTTATTGAACCCGTTTTAACCACGCTCATAAATACTTCAAGCAACCTAAACGATATATGTCGTAAATCCATACCTACCTCATAATGTACCTAATAATAGTTATCTAATAAGCAACTCATAGATAAAAACCTATAACTAACTCGCATTTATTTTATTATTTACTATACAAAGTTTTATCTACAATAGCGCTACTTAATTTACCACCTAGTAAGGAAAGCCAGTGCCAGATATTGTTGTTATGTTTTTTATTTTAGGATTAGTAGCGGGTATTTTACGCTCTGATTTGGCCATTCCAAAAGCCACCTACGACACATTAAGCTTATTGCTTATGTTAACTATCGGCTTAAAAGGCGGTATGGTGCTGCACGGTAACTTAAGCTGGCAACTACTGCCCGAAATGGGATCGGTTATGCTCCTTGGTGCACTTATACCCCTTATGCTTTACCCAATTTTAAAATACGTGATTAAACTCTCTGTTGCTAATAGCGCCAGCATTGCCGCTCATTACGGCTCAGTGAGTGCTGGTACATTTGCTGTTGCGCTCGCCTATGCCGAGTCGGCTAAATTAGTAGTAGGTGTAGAAGTAACCCTTTATTTAGTGATGCTAGAACTCCCTGCAATCATTGTTGGTTTATTGCTTTACCGAAAGCTTGATAAAGAAAACGGCCAAAATAATGAGTTGTCGTTAAAAGCCCTTTGGCACGAAACTCTCACGAACAAAAGCGTAATTTTGCTCGTTGGCGGCGTGGTTATCGGTATGATGTACGGCACGGCGCAAGGCAGCCAAGTAACGAGTCTTTTAACAAGTAGCTTTAAGGTTGTGTTGGCATTATTTTTACTAGAAATGGGTTTAGTAGCCGCGCAAACTCTTCGTCCTATCCCTTGGAAACATTGGAAACTAGCGGTATTTGCTATTGTCACCCCGCTATTTTTAGGCATAATTGGCACAGCAGTCGGCACACTTTTAAATTTAGAATTAGGCTCGGTAGTTATTTTAGGCAGCTTAGTAGCCAGCGCCTCATACATAGCCGCACCCGCTGCAATAAAGGCGGCAATCCCTAAAGCCGATATTGGTCTTGCTATGCTGAGTTCACTCGGTGTAACTTTCCCGTTTAATGTGATTGTTGGTATTGGTTTATACCACCAGCTCGCAGTAGCAATGCAGTAAACGAAAAATCAGTATTAACAATTAAAATTTATTACTTTGAAGCTGTTAAGCCCATTTTATACGGGATTAACAGCTAAATTTAAAAGGTCATTTTATAGTAAATACAATGGTCACTTAATCGTTAATTTTTTATGTGGGCTCAAAAAAAACATCTTTTTCCACCCTTGATTTTGCGTTGTAAAAAGCCACGGCATGGGCACTAACGATAAAATAGAATAATGCACATGAGGCTGTTTTCCTGCAGCATTTCCAGTATCGCCCAGTAAACCAATTTGACTGTTTATGCTTACCACATCACCTGTACTTACCGAGTAGTCATTTAAATGCGCAAAATAATGTATACGCCATTTAGGCCCAAGTGCTGCAACCGCTTTACCACCTCGGGTTAGCTCACCTGCAAATATAACAACACCGCTTGTTGAGGCAACTACGGGGGTATTTTTTGTGCCAAAAATATCAATTCCTTTGTGCACACCCGACCTACCCCAAGGCTCGTACCAAAACGTGTTATGGTTCCAATCTTTACTTGTGGCACCTTGTACCGGAATCATTATTTTTTCGGGAATTAGCAAGCCTATAATTAATAAAGTAGCTATTCCAATTGCAATCCACTTAAGTACTTTCACTTTTCTATCCTTGATATTTAAATAACTTATACAGGTAAATTATTAGTTATATTAACTGAACTCATCATGAGTCATATTTATGGTGTTTTATTTGAATGAAATACCCGACTAACATGTACTAAGCTGATCAACTTCAAAACAGGTTTGATAAGTAATTGAGCACTGCCCGCTATAAACAGCCATGTGCCACTTTCTATTAGTGAGTCATTTAAAAAGAAAAAACTGCCAATTAAAAACCACACAGCAATCAAAAAATCGTTAAACGCTCCCAGCGCTTCATATCGTCGCTGAATGGTAATATGCTCTAGCCCTAAATCTAAAATAAATTGATTACTGGAATCCATAAGTACTGCTCACTCTTTTATTTCATAATTTAAAAAGCTTGTTTTCACAAGCTAAGCCGCACCATACAATAACAAAATTTACGCAATAAAAAACGCTGGCCAATGCGAATCAGCCAACGTTTTTATTGTTTGTGCAATACTTAACTAATCGTTTATTTTTTCTCTTTTTCTAAACGCTTTTTAAGACTCAATGCTGCATCGGCGGCTAATAAGCGCATAAACTCAGATCCATTGCTTTGCTCACCTTGGCCTGCGCCTATTACAATTTCAGGCACTAAACGGCTATTACCTAAGCTTGTAAATAAAGCAGTTTGAATTTTAACCTCTGCTTTTAGCGTTTCATCAAATACATACTTTGGATCAAGTGCAGCAGACTTAGCTCTTAAACGAGCCTCAGCTAAAACATCCATACCTAATGCTTCTAAACGTTGTTGCTTTAAAATCTCTTCTTGCTCTTTTGCAAGCTCCGCTTTTACAGCCACTCGTTGCTGCGCAGAAATAATGGCATTTGCCTTAATTCGTTCAGCATCAATTTGCTCTTTAATTTTTAGCTTTTCAGATTCAGCACGTTGCTTAGCAATTGCTTGTTCACCTAAAGCCACTTCAGTACGTGCTTGTTGCTCAGCTTTTTTAAGATTTTGACGCGCTAGTGCTTCATCAGCAGCTGCTTGCTTTTGGGCTTCAAGGCGAGCATTTACTTTGCTTTCGTAGTCAATATCAATAATGCTGGCATCAACTACTGTAATACCGTAAGCGCCTAAAATAGGTGCGTTACGCAATGTATTACCTTCATCGTCCACTTTAATATTAATAGTGACACGTTGCTGTTTACTTAAATTACCTAAATCGTCAGATTTATCGCGCTCACCGGTACTAATAATTTGTTCAGTAACAAAAATACCGTTGGTTAATTGATCAGCAAAATCTTGGCTTAATTGACCATTACCACCAGAGTAATGTTGCTCTACCGACATCATACGCGCCGACGCTTTTACATTTTCAGTGGTTGCACGCATTAATAAATTAGATATTAATGTTTCTTGTGAACCAAACTCTTCGTGTATTTTAAGTAAACCACGTAGAGCACCCGACTCAGCTGCTGGTACATTGCCTGGTAACCTAAAACGAGAAACACCTCGTGCGCCGCCCGTTGTGGTATCTAAAAATCGAATTGGTATTAACGGCACGATTGCGCTTGCTGTTGCACCGGCATCGCCCGTAAAATTAATCGAAATTACTTTTTTATAAGCAGATGTACTACCAAACGCTTTTAAATAAGGGCCGGCTTGATTTATTACGGTTAAGTTACCTGTAAAAGCCGATTGATGTACTAAACGCTCATCGGCTTCATTCCACGAAACAACTTGCGATGTAAGCGTTGCAATTACCGCCAATACAACAACAATTGATGACACTATAATTACATTACGACGACCAAACCGACTCATAAATGAGTCACTTTTTACTGCTGGGACTGCTTTTTCGCTATCCATTTTTATTACTCTCCATGTTTAATTTCTTTTTCACAAAGTAAATAATTTCCTGTTCACTCAAATGTGCGCAAAAGCTACCAGAGCGATGTAACTCAACAAATGTTGCAAGGATTTCTTCTTTACCTTTAGCTGTTTTATCTTGGTTTTCTTGTGTTTGATTTTTTTCTGTTAGTTGAGTGATTAAATCATCCACTATCGTGTCTTTATCAAACAGTACGTTGTATTCCTTGGATTTTCTTACTCGACTTTTATTTATATTGCTGTAAATTACATAAAGCGCAACGCATAAAATAATAACAAGTAAACTTAACCCTATAATGTAAAAAATCATAAGCTCTACTTAAATTAGTTTAAATACTTAACGAGCAATAACAATTGTAAATATTGCTATACAAATGTTAAGCCGATAATTTTACAGTAATGCTAGGTAAAAAACAGATTAAAAAGTGTTTAATAAATAAAATAGAGTTTAAGCTGTAATTTAAAAGCCGGAATAAAGTGATATTTTTGATTATATTAATAAGTTACTTTAAGTAATCCATGCACAGTAGCGTTGGGCAGCCAGAACAATAAACGCGCTAATAAATCACCTTTATCTAAACCAGTGATTTTTGACGTAATTTCAATACAATTTGATAAAAGAGGCTCTTGCTCACACACTTTTAAAAATTCAAACTGCCAAGATTCAAGCGCTAATGTACTTAATCTATAATTAATACGAGACAAAGCGACAAAATTTAATTTTGCTACAGGCATATCATATCCATCATGTAATTGGAGCTTTTCCATCAATGGTATAATTGGGTAAGCTAATTCAACTAAACGTAAACAAGGAGGTGTTTTTACAGTAAGCTTTTGTTGTAGTATCGAAAAAAAATCTAATACAGCGAGTTCATCTTGCTCTCCTTCAAATCCTTTAGCTAATGATACCTCCGCCTGTGCTCGCTCAACACGAGAAATTTCAGCCGGCAAAGAAAAAAAGGCTTCCTCCTCAGAGCTATAATTACCTTCTGGGCGAGTACTTTGAAGAAACAGTGAAAATCCAGCACCTAAGTCATACAAGCTTGGCTTTTCCGAGGGAAGAGTAACAATGTATGCTTTTGCAAAATCTGCAAAAACTATTTCCCCCATAAAGCTCTCAAGAGTTGGATATTCAGATTTTAAGCACTCAACTAAGCGCATAACATACCCTGCAGCATATATGTTTAAGCGACGAAAAAATGTTGATCTTTCTTTACCTTCGGTTAATAACTCCCAAGATAAATCAGTATGTGCAGAAGCTTGCATCACTTTTTCTCTAAGATCGCCACGTACAACTAACATCGTCATCATCCATTCTTGTGTTTTCTTCAGCGTGACTTCATTCATACTTTGATCTAACCATATGTTATTTAACGGACTATTGGAGTAGAGAGTGCTATTGTGTCATTTATTGTACTAAAAATATTATCTGTGCTTGGCATGGCACCTCTAAGAACTGAACGCGCTTTATTCAATTCAGTCACTAACGTAGGAAAGTCAGGTATATTGGCATCCCATTCTAGTAAAGTAGCAATATTACCGCCAGCAAGTGACTGAGCCAGTCGATATAAATACCACACTTTTTCAGGCACGGGTCTGTCATGCGTATCAATAAGGCAGTCTCCCATTAATGTAGGTCCTGCTAGGTGTATCTGCACAATGTGATCATGAGGGAGATTTTTAATAAATGTTTCAGGGTCATAACCATGATTATAAGATGACACATAAACATTATTTACATCTAGCAACAGTCCGCAGCCAGTTTGATTAACTAGTTCTGATAAAAAGTCCCATTCAGTAAAAGTATTTTGTTGAAATTCTAAATAACTAGAAGGGTTTTCAAGTATTAATGGGCGTTGTAAAAAATCTTGCACATAATGAATTCTTGAAACCACATGCTGAAAACTTTCCTTAGTTAGTGGCATAGGTAAAAGATCGTGACTATTAACACCCATTGTACCTGTCCAACAAAGGTGATCTGAAATCCATTCAGGTTCGATTTCATGAGCAAGTTTTTTTAGCTTTTCAAGGTATACCTGATTTAAGGGATCTGTACTGCCAATGTTCATTGACACACCGTGCATTACAATCGGTTTTTTTGCACGGACTTCTTCTAATACGTGACGAGCATAGCCATAATTATCAATAAAATTTTCACTAATTATTTCAAACCAATCAATCCCCCAGTCTTTTTCATTCATGAGATAAGGGAAATGCTGTGTTCTTAATCCAACCCCAAATCCCAATGGCTCTAAATTAAGCATATTTTTCGTCAAAATGTTGGTCCTTATAAATGAGTAAAGCCCCCATAAAGGAGCCTTACGGTTTATAGCTGTGTAATGGTGCACTGAATTGATTACACTAATTTTGCTATTGAAAAAATCGCTTAAGTTGAAGGCGGTAATACCAAACGAATATCAGATGGTGCCGGCGATGAAGGAATATGAATGGATTTATTATGGCCACTACCTTGCACTTTCACCAAACCTTTTGCAGCACAGTAGCTGCGCCATGCAACATCGTAAACAGCTTCACCTTGGTGATAAGGCATAGAGTTTTTTTCAACAACAGTAGGAGGTAACATATCTCTTGCAACTAATTCTGGCCATTGTATTTCTTGTGCATGAAAGTGTGGGGCTTCACCAAATTTATATAACTGCATTTCATAATTAGCATCACTTTGTGCAGGGTAAAGTTGTGATGCTGAAATAGGCACAGCGCAACCTCCCAAACTGCCACATAAATTATCTGCTGGCGCGCTTTTTAATCCTGCTGCCGCAGAACTACCGCAATTACCGCCACCCGTTGCGCTTTGCACAAAGCCACAACCACCTTGTGTCTTACACTCGTTCGACCCTTTACAGCTGTGATACGCCAATTTATCAGCACACACATTCTTATCATCACCACTACTTTCATCTATCGCCATACCTTGACACGCATGATACAACTGTTGTTTTGTTTGATTTTCAATGCCTGTAACTAGATCAGGACAACGGCCCGTAACAGCCCAACAAATAGAAACACGATCTCCAGAGCCACCCATCGCAGGCGAAGGAAATTGTGACTTAGGATCAGCCCAATATTTGTTCAGTGATGTTGTAATCCCTTTAATGGTACCAACAGCAGAAGAGCTAAAAATAGTAAACGTATTATCTATTTCTGCTGGTGAACCTAATCGATTTAAAGCCGCTGCAATATCGGATGTTTTAGGTAGGTGAGGTGCACCATCAATACCTAGCATTGCAGCATTCCAAGGTGTATCTGGGTTATTTTCATGCCATACATCCCAGGTAATATAATCATCTTTAGCTATTAAGCTTTTAACTTCGTCGAATAGTTCAAAATGATCTTTCCCCCCATTGTCAAAGCGCGCTTGAGCTGAACCTGATGCAGCCGCTGTAGGATTTCCTTGATCATCATACCCTGGGTAATCTTTAATTAAGCCCTCTTTACTCGGCTGAAACTTAGATTGCACGCTACTGAGCATACCCGCTTTTTTTGTTTGAGCTTTCTCAAACGAAACCGCCCAAGGCTCAGTTACCCAACGCTCTATAATCGTTTTAACCACATCATCACCTTCACCTTGGTCAGTAATAGCATTAATATTATTAATGAGCTGTAGTTTTACGTTATTCAAATCTTGAGTTGTGCATTCTATTTCAGTTTTAATACCTGGATACTGCTTAGCTTCTCTCGGCGGGGTATTATTAAATTGATCTCGCTGTAAACCATTGTCTTTTGCAGGTGAAATTAAGTGCGATAGTAAATGGCTACCATCAGAATAAGTAATTTCTAAGTAATCCCAATAACACAAGTACATATGACCAATAGAGCCAAATAATGGTAAATCAGTTTCTCCCATACTCGGTGTAAACCAATTAAATGGCGCTGCTTCAAAATACTTCGTTCCCACATCACCGTTTTTTCGCTTTACTGGGGGGTTAAATAACATCTCATGTCCACGCTCAGCTTTTTCTTCAATCGATAAAAAAAGATCGACCTGCGCCTCATTCATTGCCCTCAGCTCTACCGTTAACTTACTTAAATCAGGATCTTTGCCCTTCCAGTCTGTAAAATCTAAAATATGCGGTATTAATGTTGAATTTGCTTTATAACAATGCCAACCATAATCGTCGCTTTGTAATGCTTTACTTGTAAAAATAGGCGTGACACCTATCGTGCTAGCCATATTAGAAGCTAACTGTAGATGCAACATCTCTTCAATAAAAACGCTGTATACCTTATTAAATACATTTTCATTGGTTGTTCGTGGTTTTTCCTTAGTTGCGGCCGTTGCACCAGAGCCTGGCCACCAGCGCCCAGTGTAAAGTTTACTTCCGGCACTGTTAATTTGATGCATTCCCTTAATAGAATAAAGCGATACCATATAAAGCGGAATAGTGAAAAGCTCAACATTTATAGCAGCTTGAGCTATTGCTTTTACGCACGCTAAATCGGCTTTGAGGTGACTAATGTTACGGTTTTTAAGTTTAGTTATTGCTTCTTGCTGCATTGTAGTTTTCTCCTAGATATTAATACCCCGAACACCCTAAAAACTTAAACACGGATCATTTAAGTATTTCTAAATATGTTCCTTCTAAAATACTTTAGCGTACGGGATAAAATCTTACTATTACACCAATATTACATGCGTTACAGCTGAGATTAAAATAACATAACCACATGATTTATAAGCACCTTTAGTTAAAATAAAAAAACCACGGTAGGTATTAACCTAACGTGGTTTTTAATGTTGAACATTTTGTCGTTTTATTCAAAGCGCTGAAAATAGCCGCTTGAGATAGATTTATTATCCAGAGTTCAGGTTAATTAGCATAAATAATTAACATTCATACTTTAAGGAGAAACTATTCGCATTGTTCCATCTTCTCGGCGAGTATCTCTAACCCATTGCCCTTCAATTGTTTTCGTAATACATACGTTATCTGTGGTTTTGTATTTACGCCAAATTAAAAAACAGTGTAAATGCGTTAAACTCGGTTTTTATCTATGCTAAAACTGTGGTCTATTACATGTAAAATATCTAATATAGCCAATGTTTATTGGTTTAATTTAGAGCGTGTTGATCTAACTTAGGCATCATTCAATCTCGTATGGTAATACCCGAAAAACGCAAAAAAGCCATGTTAGGAGTAAACCTAACATGGCTTTTTTGTACTGTCGCTATTTTATATCATGCTTTAGTAAGCACTTTATTAATAAATCTTATAAAGAAAGATCTTCTTTAGCGCGAGTTAAGTTGTGCGATACCATTGTACTTGTAGACATTTGGTTTGCTTCGTATAAATCAGCAAGGCCAGCAGTGTCGTTGTTCGCTTTTAAACGTGCAACACCACGATTACTTAATGCAAACGATGTAAGTTGACGTACTTTAAATTTAGGGCCATCTGCGTCTTTTAAAAGCGCGATTGCTTGTGTACAAATTGTTTCAGCTTCTGCATAATTTTTTGACTTAACATTCAATGCACAGCTGTTAAATGATTGCTCAAGTGGCTGTGGCGCTGTGGCAGCTTCAATAACCATTAATTTGTAATCACTTGCATCAGCTACTGCAGCAGCTGAACATGTAAGTAGTGAGCTAAGAGCGATAGTTTTGATAAGAGTAAGTTTCATGGTCGTAGTCCTGTTGGTTAAGCCGTGCTTGTTGCCGACAACTGAACTTTAGAGAATTAACACAAAAACGACAAACGATTAAAACAAACCTAATAAGTGAAGAAAATTAATCTATAGACTTTAGTCTAATGCCGAACCACTAATTTACGTCAATTGATATTTATATAATTCGCAACCAAACCCACACCTTATTTAGTGCGCTCAAGTAACTTAACTACTTGGGCTACAACCATTTCTGGCTCATCATTTTGCGGGTAGTGATAGCTTTTATCTGTTATTACTATTTCACCTTGAGGAAATGCATTAGCCCACTTTGAGTGTAAATCGCCCCACATTTCACGCGCTTTGTCGGTAAAAAATAATACCGATGGCTTTTTATATTTTTTAACTGAGGCAATTACTGTCACGGGTATGTCAGCAATTTGTGGATAATCAGATAGTGGGCGTTTTGCCCAAAAATCTAAATACTGATTTGACATTCCATTTTTCATATCGTCGAGCTTTATTGCAGCAATTTCTTTTTCAGCACGAGGCAAGTCAATCGCGCGCATAATATCTACATCGTGCTCTGATGCAGGCTCAATTAACATTAATGCTTTAATATTATTAGGGTATGTTGCAGCAAATACACGCGCAATATAAGCACCATAAGAGTGCGCAACATACACAACTGGCTCTTCTATTTTCAGTGTTTTGAGTAATAACAAAGCCTCAGCTGCATATTCTTCTGAGCTATAGTTTTTCTTTATTTGTGCAGAACCGCCATTACCAATACGAGAATACCGTATAACTTTAGCGTGCTTGGTAAGTGATTCAAAAACCGGAACCCAGTCACTTAAACCAGCAGAACCGCCCGCTTCAAGTAAAATAGTATGTTTACCTTTACCTGCTAGCTCGTATTCAACGTCAAAGCCATTTACTTGAACTTTAGCCAGTCCAGCTAAAGTACTAGTAGATATGAAAAGTGAGCAAAAAATAGATTTTCCGAGATTTTTTAACAAACTAGCCGCCCTATAATTAAAACCTACTAAGTACAGAAACTTGTTTATAAACTCATGTCCGCACCATTATGTTTAAGCCATTTCATATGCTTGTGATAATCCGGCATGACTTTATCAACAGTATTCCAAAAGTGGCTGTCATGGTTTCTATGCTGTAAATGCGTAAGTTCATGAACAACAATGTAATCGAGTACTGAAACGGGTGCCATTAAGCATTTCCAATGAAAATTTAGATTACCTTCAGCACTACAAGAACCCCAGCGATTTTGTAATTCTTGTACTTTTATATTATTAACTTTCACTCCAATTTTAGGAGCATATAACGCTATGCGTTCTTTAATTTTTTTAAGCCCTTTTTGTTTATAAAAAGCTTTAAAAATCTCAGTGCCTCTATGAATTTTATCTCTTCTTAATAAAAACCGACCGCGTTTCAACAGTAAATCTGTTTCTTGGTTTTCTTCAAGACTTAAACGATAACTACGACCTAAATATATAAAGCCTTCACCATTAACAAACTCACGCTGTAATTGAGTACGGTTTAAGTCTTCCCATTCAGCAAGGTTTCGGTAAATCCAACTGCGTTTTGCTTCTATAACTTCTTCTATTTTTTCTAACTGGTAAGGTGCAGGTGCTAAAATGTTCACCGAACCATCACGCTCGATAAAAATGCTGATAGTTTTGCGATCACTCTTTTTTAACGAGTAATTTATATCTTTATACTTAAGCGCTTCAATCATTTTTGCCTTCTATCTTTTTAACTGACTTTGTTATTCCTTTTGTAGAACAAATAGCAGGTGTGTATATATAAGTTCCGTCACTTAGAAGCCTAGCTCGTGCTTTACCTTCTTTAACAGCTACTTTTATAGATTCTTCGGGAGGTTGATTATTATCAATGGAATCACTCGTTTCCAAAATATTAAAGGAATCACCAATATAAGGCTCTATACGATCTCTAATATTTTTGTTTTCTTTCAGCGCAGGTAAGTATCCGCCAATGGTCTTAACTGACCATTGTAAAAGCCCCCACAATCTGACGCCGATTAGTTCAACACTTTGATACATGCCAATGCCAGCAAAAACAACAGCAATTAACTCTAAGGTAATATCTGTAGAGCCTTTCTCGGCTTTGCGTATAGCCCAAAAAAGTTTAACTGGCTCACCATCCAGCTCTTTAATATGCTCTACACCAACGCTCTCACCAACGATCAAATGCTCATTACAAAGCTGTATTAAATCCGTACAGCCTTTTAATACCTTGTCGTTATGAATACCATAACGAGCAAAACCTTCAGGGACTAAATAATTAGACTCGTATGGCGCATCATATTCAATATCGGTTTTAACTCTTAATTCGCCAATAGAGATATAAGGAACTTGTTTCGCCAATTCCTCAACAAAGTATAAATCGGTGCCGTTTACATGGGTTTTTAAACTTTCCCAATCAATGTGAGAATCGCTGTTCATGCTAGGCAAATCAATAAACTCTTTTATTTTTTGATCGCGCTTTTTAGCTAAACTTAAAATTTCAGTGGCGAGTAGTTCAGCATGTTCTTCAAGCTGTGGTACATCACTTAAAATAAAATGCTCGCGTAATTTTTGACGCAACGGCTTAACAAGCTCGTCTTCTCTATCCCAAAAATTCATCCCATTAATGTTATCAATAATATCTTCAACAACATTTTTACTAATCGCCTGCACTTCTTCAATGTGCTCGGCTAAACCGCCCTCTTTAAAGGCAAGATCAGTAATTAAATCAAAAAAGGGTTCATCTTGGCCTGCACTTGGGCCGCGTCCTTTTATCACTTCAACACGTAAATCTCCTAATAACAGTGCCATTTGCTCCCAGTTACCGGCATGTTTACGAATAACCTCTTCTAACTTGTCGCTCATTTTTTTATAAAAAACGGGATCACTATCCATTTCCACTTTTAAGTGTTTACGAATAGCGTGTTCCATTTCACTGGCTGTCGATTTTTTATCTTCTGCTACAACACGAGTCTTTATATTACTTTCAAACTGATCACTTAATAAATCAACCGGTGCTATGGTCGGATTAATACCTAAACTAATTAAATGTTCATTGGTTAACTGACGAATTTTAGCGCCGACACCAAAAAAGTTAAGGCTGTCATCTCGGTATCGTAATTTGGCTAACTGCTGAAGGCGAGCAAACTGGTACATAGGGATTTTGTACTTGTCAGCTTGTGGATGCGGCACAATTACATCCATGCTTTGTAGAAACTTCTTATAAAAAACCGTAAATTGCTCACGTAATCTAATGTCGTCTAAGCAGTCAATGGCATCGGTTTGTATTTTATAATGGCGTTCGCTGTCGAGTTGCTGTGTAACCAGCAATTCAATATCTTTGACTTTGTTCTCAATGAATAACTGTAAAACACGTTGGTAACGCTGGGCTAAAACAGGCTCTTCATCTTCAATGCTACCTAGTTCTGAGCGAATATCGGCTTGATCATCCGAGTTATAGAGTTTTAAGGCATCGTCTAACGCATTGGTTAAACCAATATAATCTACAATAAAGCCATGGGTTTTGTTTGGGTAAGTTCGGTTTACCCGCGCAATGGTCTGCAATAAGTTATGCTCTTTTACTTTCTTGTCTATATACATAACCTGTTCAATGGGTGCATCAAAGCCAGTTAGCAGCATGTCACACACAATCAAAATACAAATGCCGGTATCCGGTTCAGTAAAATCAATGGGGCGCTTAAAATTCTCAATCGCATTATGCTCTGAGCTATATTGCCTTACCGCTAGCTGGGCGGCACTTTCATTATTATCCCCTGATGAAATAATGACAGCGGTTTTAACAAACTTTAATAAATTAAGTTGCTCAATCTCGGTATCACTGGTTGCCGCTTGCTGCTTTTGTACAATTAGCGTATCCAATGCCAACTTAAAATAGTCTTGGTAATAAATCGCCGCCTGTCTGGTTGAACAGACAATTTGTGCTTTAAGGCCGGCTGGCAATATGCGACTCGTATAATGCTCCACAATATCTTGAGTAATGGCTTTTATCCGCTTTTCAGCTTCTAAAATATCGCCTTCTGCACCGTATTTTTTGCGAATTTCAAGTAACTCTTCATCGCTGCGTTCTTTAAATAAATCTTCAAATTTGCGATCAAATTCCGATTTATTTTCAAGGGCGCTATCTGCGGTTTTACCTTCATAAATAATCGGTAAAGTAGCCCCGTCACTGACGGCATCTTTGAGTTTATATTTGTCGATGTAAGCCGACTCTTGGTCAATGCCAAAGCGTTTCCATGTGGGTTCTTTATGGTGTTCTGCAATTAACGGTGTACCCGTAAAAGCAATACGCGTTGCTTGTGGAAACGCATCCATTAAATTATCAGACAAACTCGGTTTGTCTTTACCACCACGCTGAGTCCGGTGGGCTTCATCCACTAAAATGAGAATGCGCTGGTCGTTATTAATCACGTCAAAAGGCTTAAACAACTGAATGTCTAATTCAGCATCGTATTCGCCTTTGTCTTCTAGTCGCGCCAGTTGTTTTCTAACGGCTGGTGGCAAGTGTTTCGCGGCGTCTTCTCTAAACTTGTGCATCATCACTAAATTTAAATTAGAGCTGCTTTTGGCTAGTTCCGTTTTTGCTTGAGCCAGTGTGGTGATTTTAGTGATGTATTCACCGGTTAATATGGCGGTATTACCCAGTTGGTCTTCTAAGTCCCGTCTGTCATTAACCATTAATACTTTATATTGCTGCAAGGCTTTATCGGTACGTAATTTACGCACTAAAAACACCATGGTTAAGCTTTTACCACTGCCTTGGGTGTGCCATACCACGCCAGAGCGCTCTAAACCGGTTTCGCCTTGGTGCATGCGCGCAATAATTTTATTCACCGCTCGATATTGCTGGTAACGGCAAATCACTTTAACTTGTTTGCCCGCAGTGCCCATAAACAAGGTGAAATTTTTAGTAATATCAAGCAACTGAACAGGGTGTAACATGCCTTCGACTAAGGCTTGCTGAGCCGTTAATTTACGCTGTTCTGCTTCTTCTAATTTCCAATCAAAATAATGTTCTTGTTTCGAGGTAATAGTGCCGTATTTTGCGTGTTCACCGCAGGTGCTGATCATTAACTGGTTGGTATAAAAAAGCTTAGGTTCGCCTTCTCTGTTAACGCTATGAGCGGGTTCACGCAAATCCGCATAACGGCGTAACTGCTCTATGCCTTCATAAATCGGGTTGGCGCTGGTGGCATCGGGGAGTTTGCATTCAATCACCACCAAAGGTAAGCCATTCACAAATAACACAATATCAGGGCGGATCTGTTTTTTACTGCTGCCCGGTGTGTCTATTCTAAATTGGTTTATGGCGTACAAGCTATTGGCTTGCCAGTGGTCAAAATTAATAATGGTAACGCGCGGGTTGTTCTCTCCCGTGACATGGTTTTTATCTACTTTATAATCCGACAGCCAAGTTAAAAACTGTTGATTAGCGGCCAGCAGTTTGTCGCTGCCCAAACGGGTAAAGTCATCGTATATGGTGTTTAACTGTTCATCCGTTAACCAAGGTTTACCTTTATGTTCACCTTCTGCTATCAGGTTTAGCCGATAAACCGCTTGCACAAACAAGGCTTTTATCACCGTTTCCCGAAAATCATCACGCAAGCTAGTGGCAGGATCTTGTGGAATACCTTCCCCTAAATCTAATACCTTCCAGCCCAATGACTTTAATTGGGCTAATAATGGTTTTTCGACAAACTGATATTCAGACACAGGCTTTCCTTATAATTGTGCTACTTCTTGAGAGGATGACGTTGACGTTAAGATGCTATCAGGCAAGTTATCCACCAGCTTTTTACCGGTTAACAAATCTTGCATGAGGCCTTGTTTTTGGGATTGTGATTTCTGTTTTTCGTTTTTAAATTTAAAAATTAATAAATCTAATTCTTTCAGCTTTAATCCTATATTTTTCTGCTCCTCAATATTATCAGGACAAGCAATTTGTAATCTTTTAAAGAAATCTAAACCTATAGTTGGAATTGTACTTCCCATAGCAACTTGTTCAAAAACTGGCTTCATATTTTGCAACCAATAATATAGAAAAAGGTTGCTAGATGATTTATTACATGTCCATGCCATAAAATGCTGACTTACAGCCATTCTTTTTGCCAAAATTGCACTTTTTCCTATACCTGCATCACGCGATAAAATCACAGTCCCTTTAGGAAGTTCAATCGCTGAAGAGTTTTGAATTCCTAATTGACTGACTTCAAACCTAGTAGCTGTAATATACAATTTATCTAGCTTGTTAGAGTCTGCTAATGAAACCCATTTAACTCCACCATTCCAATATTCTGAAATTGTCTTAGCAGGCGTATGACCGCTGTTTCTTTTCGCAAACTTATCAAGTAATGGAGCATTCCAACCATTCGGTATCCACCCCAACTCACTCTCCCAATAAAGCTCTGGGGCTTGTTGGTAACTTGGGCGTAGTTTGCCGGTGTTAATATCAATACCACGGCTAAATAAGTCCGACATTAACCCTTGTTTAATCGCCGTGTACTTTTCAATTAAGGCTTGAGTTTGCTCTATTTGGTTGTCTATGGTTGATAGTACTTTCGCGATTTTTTGTTGTTGGTGCTTTTGTATTGGAATAATAACTTTGAATAAATCTATATCACCTCTTTTTATATGCTTCATTGTTGAGCCGTGGGATGATCCTGATAGCTCATCCATATAAAAATCTAGTAGGTAAAATAAAAATAATTTATCGCAATCTTTGAATGGGATAACTTTAAATAAATGTTGATTTAATACTGCGTTGCCATATTGCCAGATAATTACCTTTAGTGTGGCACTCCAAGAAAAAATCAAATCACCATTCGTAATAGCATTTTTTTGGGGAATAATTCCATTGAAATAATCATATGAACCAGTTGGTTTATTTAACTGTTCAATGCGAATTATTTTTATACCTTCTTTGCTCCAGTCTTCTGGTTTGAAAGCATATCCATTTATATAGTGTGCGAGTTCTCCAAGTGTTTTAACCTCCCACTCATTAGGTATTAATTCCTTATTCATAACCCAACCCCGACATAAATTCAGACAACAGCTGTGCTTGTTCGTCGCGTGCTTGTACTATCTGTTTTAAAGTAACGGAATATTTGGCAAATAGCGTTTCTATCGCGGCAATTAAGTGGAGTGTATTAGCGCGAATATAACCTTGGTATTCGCTAAATAAAGCCTGCTTCATATCGTCTAAAATTAATGCTTTGGCCTCTGCTGGGCTGATGGATTTACGGGCAGCAATAATTAAGTCGTCCATTTGCTTTTCTATTGCGCTATTTTGTTGTTTTAAGGTTTTTAACTCAGTTTCTAGTTGTAGGTGTTGTTCAAGTTGTTTCTCTATTGTGCGTAATTGCGCAGATTGGTTTTCGCCTTGTTGCTGTAATTCAACAATACGGTTTTGATTGATAAGTTGAATCTTTTGCTGCTGAGCCAATAATAGGATTTTTTCGCTCACGGAAAAGTGCATGTCTTTAGCGTTTAAGCCTTGGCTGAAGTCACCTTTTTTAGTGCCTTTAGGTAAAGGGGTATGACTTAAAAATTCGACGAGGGCATCGTTGATTTGGCTTTTTAGGCGTTTAATTACATCGGTAATGTCTGCTTTTAAGTGTTTTTGTTGTTGTTTTAATTTAGCGACCTTCTCTTTAGGTAGGGCTGTCGGTGAAGCGTCAAGCTCGCCGGTTATTGCTAACTCTGAGTCTTGATCTTCGTCGCTGCTTTCTGCTTGGCTAAACAGCGTGATGAGTTGCTCTATACGTTGCTGATTTTGTTGTAATTGGTCAACAATCTCAGGGCATTGGCTATTAAATAACACCTCGTCAGGAATTAACGCGGCATTCCAACCACTGGCGGCGATGGATTTAAAATCGGCTTCACGCTGTTTAAACCAGTTTGCTAACGCGCCCCTTACTTGGTATTTGTTTAACAAGGCTAACGGCGTTAATTGCTGCTCTATGCTATTCAACCCTTGTTTACGAATGTAAAACACGCCTTTATTACCTTGTTTTTCGTCCCCCAATTTGGCAAATAAACGTTGCTCGCTTTGCCACCATGTTTCAAGTAGCTGAGTAAATGCTTCATGCTTGGCCATGACATTGGTTGATTGTTCTATCACTTTTTTAATGTCACTGCTGTCTTTGATTAGCGAGCTAAACTGTTGAAATTCTGGCGATGGGTTGATGGCATTGGGCGCTTGTTCTGTAAACAGTTCGTTTTCTAAATGCGGGTAGTCTTGCCAATATTTTGATAGGGCGTTAATTTCTTCCGTCGGGATGCCACCGTTTAAATGGGCTTGCACATTTTGTGGTTCTGGCGCTGGGCTGTTATCAACATAACGGCGAATATTAAGGTTGTAGTTTTCTTTTTTGAGTGTGTCTTGATGAATTAATTCTGCGTATTTTTCAACCTTGTTGTCATTATTGTTATCACTATTTGTTTTAAGAAGTAACGATTTATAAACACTGGTGATTTTTTCGATGTCTTCAGGACGTAAACTGTTTTGGTTTTTACCTTCTTTGTATTCTCGGTCGGCATTAATAAACAATACTTGCTTACGAGTCTCTGCCCCTTTTTTGTTAATGATCAAAACACAAGCCGGAATGCCTGTGCCGTAAAATAAACCAGCAGGCAAACCTATCACCGCTTCTAATAACCCATTAGTAATAAGGCGCTTGCGGTAACTGCCTTCATCGCCTGCACGAAATAACACGCCATGGGGCAAAATAACCGAGGCTTTACCATCCCCTTTTAGCGAAGCGATCATATGCTGTAAAAACATAAAATCGGCTTTGCCTTTTTCTGGCATAAAGGTGTTAAAACGTTGCTTGTCTGTTTCTATTTCGCTTTCAGCATAGTCTTGTGAGAACGGCGGGTTAGCAATAACACGATCAAACGATTTTAATGTACCGTTGTCGTTATGATGCTGTGGGCGCAGGAGGGTGTCTTCGTTTTCGATCCCTCGACCTGATATACCATGTAAAATCATGTTCATTTTACAAATAGACCAAGTACCACCGTTGTCTTCTTGGCCGAACAAGTCTATTTCATTTGCGTCGCCACCGGATTCTTGCACATAGCGTAAACTTTGGATCAACATACCGCCCGAGCCACAGGTTGGGTCGTATATTTCCATTTTTTCTTGCGGTTCGAGTATTTCAACCAATAAGCGTACGACTTCAGAAGGGGTATAGAATTCGCCGCCTTTTTTACCGGCACTGTCGGCAAAGTACTTAATTAAATACTCGTAAGCCGCGCCTAATAAATCAGGAAATTCAAAGCAGTCATTTGTTAGCGTAAGGCCGTTGAAATGCTGAATAAAACGAATGAGTGTTTTGTCGTTGATGGTGTTTTTACCGACTTTCTTTTTAAAGTCGATGTGTTTAAGAACGCCTTCTAAGCCTTTATTTTCGTCTTCTAATGCTGAAAGTGCTTTGTTTAATCCGTCACCCACTCGTTCTTTTAAATGCTCAATTTGTTGCCAGCGGGCGTTTTCTGGTACGAAGTAATCAAAAGCAGAGGGTTGTAGTAGCTTAGTAATTTTTTCATCGGATACGCCTTGTTCACGATAGGCTTTGGCTTTGTCGCTGTAGTCTTTTTCATACTGATCAGACATACGTTTTAAGAACAATATACCGAAAATAAATTCTTTGTATTCCGACGCATCCATTTTGCCACGCAGTATGTCGCAGGCTTCAAATAAGGTGCTTGATAATTTTTGTAATGTTAGTTTTTGGGTCATTTATATTTGCTACTTCTTAAAGCGGTTTGTTTATTTTATACAAAAGAATTATTCATTAAAGTAAGCAATATTTTTGCACCGTGAATATTGAAATTTGTAAAATGTTTATCTCTTTAAATTTTTATCTTTACACTGCTGAAATCAGCTTTTAAATACTACACACTATTGTTCAGGCTTAATTAAGTATTTGGCTGACAATCGCAGCATATCTGAATGTTCACAGAATAAATCCAAACCTATAAATGGTCAATGTAATCATTATATTAACACTCTAAACTCCTCTTTTTCGGCAAAGTTGAGTAAGTAAAAATATCTATTGTATATATTATTACTAAAAATCAGCATCATGTCGTTTGAAATCCTACAAGCAAAAATTAAACCCGGCCCTAAACCTATAAACTCCTTCGCCCATATGCCATAATCTAAATAATTCATTATTTTAGTAACTTGGCGCGTATTTAGGCGCTTTAAAGTTAACTACTCAGGGTTTTCAGCATGGCATATCAAGAGCAAAATCAAGCAACAATCTATTGGCACGACTACGAGACTTGGGGGGCAAGCCCTCAAAAGGATAAGCCGAGCCAATTTGCGGGTGTTCGTACCGATCTTGATTTAAATATTATTGGCGAGCCGCTTATTGAATATTGTAAGCCGCAAGCGGATTACTTGCCTCACCCTGATGCGTGTTTAATTACGGGTATTACGCCACAAGTAGCGATGAAAAAGGGCTTGGTTGAGGCTGAGTTTATAGCAAAAATTCATGCCGAATTTAGCGTGCCAAACACCTGTGTTGCCGGTTATAACAGTATTCGGTTTGATGACGAAGTAAGTCGTTATAGTTTTTACCGTAACTTTTACGACCCATACGAGCGCGAATACAAAAATAACAATAGCCGATGGGATATTATTGATTTAGTGCGTGCTTGTTACGCACTGCGTCCTGAAGGCATTGAATGGCCGTTAAAAGAAGACGGCAGCCCAAGCTTTAAGCTAGAGCACTTAACGGTAGCCAATGGTATTGAACACGCCGCTGCGCACGACGCACTAAGCGATGTAACCGCCACTATTGCACTGGCTAAACTAATAAAAGAAAAACAGCCAAAGCTATATAACTTCTTTTTTGGGCTGCGTAATAAAAAAGCCCTTGCTGAATTAGTTGATGTATTTAACATGACGCCGCTGGTGCATACCACGTCGCGCATACCTGCAACACAAGGCTGTACAAGCTGGGTTGCACCAATGAGCTTTCATCCGGTTAATAAGAACGCGGTTATTTGTTTTGATTTAACCCAAACCCCGCAAGTACTCATTGATTTAAACGTAGAAGAATTACGCAAACGTTTATACACCAAACGTGTTGATTTAGCCGAGGGCGATTTACCTGTTGGTTTAAAGCTGGTGCATTTAAACAAGTGCCCTATTTTAGCCCCAGCTAAAACATTATTACCTGAAAATGCCGCCCGCCTTGGGATTGATCGCGAGCAGTGCCTCGCTAATTTAGCTATTTTAAGAGCCAATACCAACCTTCGCGATAAAGTAACGGAGGTGTTTAACGAAAAAGGTGATTACAGCGCAACCACTAACGTTGACTACTTACTTTACGATGGCTTTACAAGCCATGCCGACAAGGCTAAGTTTGCAATTATTCGTGATGCTAAACCAGATGAGTTAGCCGGTTTGAATTTAGACTTTGAAGATAAAAAGTTTAATACATTGTTGTTTAGATACCGCGCCCGTAACTGGCCTGAAACGCTAAACCAGCAAGAGCTTGACCAATGGCGTCAGTATTGCCAAAACAAGTTAATGCATGGGGAAGATCAACCATCGATTAATGCGCAAGATTTTATGATAACCCTTGAAAACCTAGCCCATGAACATGACGACAGCGAAAAAAATCTTACAATTTTAAAGGCACTGTATAACTACGCACAAAGTATGTAATTCGGTGTAGACGTAGAGCTTGCTCACGTGAAAAGCGCAGCTTTTAATATCTTTATCATTTTAAAAACTACGTTTTTATACGCAAGCAAGCTTGGCGTCTACAAGTAAAAATCACAGCTACACTTTGGCGGTAGACGTCGAGCTTGCTCACGTGAAAAGCGTAGCTTTTAATATCTTTACCATTTTAAAAACTCTGTTTTTATACGCAAGCAAGCTTCGCGTCTACAAGTAAAAATCGCAGCTACACTTTGGCGGTAAGAGTCGAGCTTGCTCACGTGAAAAGCGCAGCTTTTAATACCTTTATCATTTTAAAAACTATGTTTTTATACGCAAGCAAGCTTTGCGTCTACAAGTAAACTCATATCTTTTTGAGGTAGACGTAGAGCTTGCTCACGTGAAAAGCGCAGCTTTTAATGTCTTTATCATTTTACAAACTGTGTTTTTATACGCAAGCAAGTTTGGTATCTACAAGTAAAACTCACCGCTGCACTTTGGCAGTAAGAGTCGAGCTTGCTCACGTGAAAAGCGTAGCTTTTAATATCTTTACCTTTTTAAAAACTATGTTTTTATACGCAAGCAAGCTTCGCGTCTACAAGTAAAAATCGCAGCTACACTTTGGCAGTAGACGTAGAGCTTGCTCACGTGAAAAGCGTAGCTTTTAATATCTTTATCATTTTAAAAACTATGTTTTTATACGCAAGCAAGCTTCGCGTCTACAAGTAAAACTCACCGCTGCACTTTGGCAGTAAGAGTCGAGCTTGCTCACGTGAAAAGTGCAGCTTTTAATATCTTTACCATTTTAAAACTGTGTTTTTATACGCAAGCAAGCTTTGCGTCTACAGCGTTACTTTTTATGCAGCGCTTCAATGCGTGCTAGTAAGCTTGAGGTGTCGTATCTACCGCCGCCAAGTGCTTGTACGTCGGCGTAATATTGATCGACCGTTGCGGTCATTGGTAAAGTAGCGCCGTTGTTTTTAGCTTCATCAAGTGCAATGCCTAAATCTTTGCGCATCCAATCGACGGCAAAACCAAACTCGTATTCACCCGCCCACATTGTTTTGTAGCGGTTTTCCATTTGCCACGAACCGGCTGCACCTTTAGAAATGGTTTCTATAACTTTTTCACCATCGAGTCCTGCTTGTTTGGCAAAATGTAAGCCTTCGGCTAACCCTTGTACTGCGCCCGCAATACAAATTTGATTAACCATTTTACAAAGTTGACCCGAGCCAACGCCGCCTAGTAATTGGCTAAAACGGCTGAACGCCGCCATAACTGGCTGCACTTTAGCAAATACGGCTTCACTGCCACCTGCCATAACCGTTAATACGCCGTTTTCGGCGCCAGCTTGTCCGCCCGATACAGGCGCATCTATAAAGTCGATATTTTGCAGAGCCGCTTTAGCAGCCACTTCGCGTGCTACTTCCGCTGAGGTTGTGGTGTGATCAACCAAAACAGTGTGTGGCAACATGCCCGCTAACACGCCGTCTTCGCCATACACTACTGAGCGTAAATCGTCATCGTTACCAACACACATAAATACGATGTCAGCATTGCTGGCAGCTTCGCGCGGAGTTGGTGCAAAGCTTCCTGAATGTTCTGCAGTCCACGCTTGTGCTTTAGCTTGAGTGCGGTTATAAACGCATACGCTGTGCCCTGCTTTTGCTAAATGCCCCGCCATTGGGTAACCCATTACGCCTAAACCTATAAATGCGACTTTCATTGACATAAAAATGACCTATTTAACTGATAACTTAGAAACTAGGCTTCGATTATGTCAATCGACTGGTAAAAAAGCGAATGAAAATCTTTATAAAATTTCCTTAATCGGAAATGTAAGTAGGTAACCTATGGATAGTATTTATCAATTTAATGCACCACTTTACAACAGCGAAAGCTTTCCTCTTAGTAAGCTACAGGGAAAAACCATACTGATTGTTAATACAGCGAGTAAATGTAATTTTTCGGTGCAATTAAGTGCGCTTGAAAAGCTATATCAAGAATATAAAAGTAGCGGATTTACAATATTGGCATTTCCGTGTAATCAGTTTGGTCAAAATGAGCCACTTGATAATTTAGCCATTAGAGACTTTTACCAAGAGCAATTTAATATCTCGTTTGAGATATTTGATAAAGTAATGGTAAATGGGCCAGAAACTCACCCGTTGTTTAATTATTTGAAATCACATACTCGGGGTATTTCACAAAACCGTGCAATTAAGTGGAACTTCACTAAGTTTTTAATTAACTCGCAAGGTCAGCAGGTTGCTCGCTATGCACCGCGCACTAAGCCCGAAACACTTAAACAAGTAATAGAAAGCAACCTACTGCAAGCAGCAAAGGTAAACACAGCAAAAAGTGATAAAAGAATATCGCCTAAAACACCTATATTTACTTCGCTTAAAGCTTAAATTAGTAGCAGGAGAACTAATTAGGCACGTTTTTGTAAAGTAGTTTAATGTTACTATTATTTTTCCTTAAGCGTCGGAGCTATTACCATGAACATTGCTTTTTTTAGTACTCAAAAGTACGAACTGCCTTTTTTTGAACAAAGTACACGCGATAATCGTGATATAAAAATAACGTATTTTGAGCAAGCTCTAAGCGAACAAACGGCTATTTTAGCAAACGGGTTTGATGCCATATGTGTATTTGTAAACGACACCGTAAACGCCACGGTTATTGAACAACTGGCAAGCCAAGGCATAAATACTATTTTGCTACGTTGTGCAGGATTTAATAACGTTGATTTACCTGCAGCAAAAGCACATAAAATTAAAGTATTACGCGTCCCAGCTTACAGCCCTGAGGCCGTAGCCGAGCATTGTATTGCACTTATGCTAACGCTTAGCCGTAAAACCCATAAAGCGTATAACCGCGTACGCGAAGACAATTTTGATTTAAACGGATTACTAGGCTTTAACTTGCACAATAAAACGGTGGGTATTGTAGGTTGCGGTAAAATTGGCCTTGCGCTGTGTAACATTTTAAATGGCTTTGGTGCTAAAGTATTAGTGTGCGACCCATACGCGCAACCTGGCAATTATACAATTACCGATATAGACACCTTACTTAGCCAAAGCGATGTGATTTCTTTGCATTGCCCATTAACGGAACAAACTCATCATTTAATAGATGATGAGGCATTTAGTAAAATGAAAACCGGCGTTATGCTTATTAACACCTCTCGCGGGGCACTGCTTAACAGCAAAGCGTGCATTAATGCACTTAAAACTAAAAAATTAGGGTATTTAGGGCTCGACGTTTACGAGCAAGAGTCGGAGCTATTTTTTAAAAACCACAGCGACGAAATAAACCAAGACGATATATTTTCGCGCTTAGTGAGCTTTAAAAATGTATTAGTAACGGGGCATCAGGGCTTTTTTACCCAAGAAGCACTTACCGAGATAGCAAACACAACCCTACTAAACGCGCTTGAAGTAAGTGAAGGTAAACCTTTAACTAATGAGGTTTTATAAAGACCTAGGCTTTACCTAAATAACCGGTACAAAAAAAGCGAATAAGGTGAGCCCTATTCGCTTTTTTGTTTAAAAATTCACTTTAAATAGCGCTTAGCCAAAGGCGACGTTTGCAAATACTAAGGTCATTAATATTGGGCAAACAAAACGAATATACTGAGCAAACCAGTAATGTACGCCGGTTGTTGCTTGATGTAATTTGTTACCACGCTGCCACATCCACCCTACTGTAATAAAGTAAAATAAACCCATAAGCGGTAATTGGTATTGGGTGAATAGCATAATAACCAAACCAAATAACCAATCAAAATTTAATATAATGGCGCTTGCACACACAAGTACAACGGCGCTCACTGCCCATGTTGCTTTGGTGCGACTAACGTTATGGTTTTCGACTAAAAACGCTACCGGAATTTCAGTCGTCGATATAGTTGACGTAACCGATGCAATAGACATTAATACAAAAAACAATAAACCGACTAATAAACCAATTTCGCCCATGGTGCTAAATAGCTCAGGCAAAATAGCAAAAATAAGTTGCCCTTCGCCAATCAGTTTACCGCCACTAAATACTTCTACACCGTTGTGCTGCGCCACATAAATAGCAGGAATAATGAGTAACCCAGCTAAAAAAGCAACGCCAGTATCAAGTAAGGCAACACCGGCTGTGAGCTTTGGTAAATTAGCATCTGGCTGTAAATACGAGCCGTAAATCATCATACAGCCTACACCTAACGAGAGCGAAAAGAACGCTTGCCCCATTGCGGCAATAATTAAATTAGGGTCGAGTATTTGGCTAAAATCAGGAATTAAATACGCGGCAAAGCCTTCGCTTGCGCCATCTAGTGTTGCAATGTAGGCAATTAAACCAACAAGCAGCACAAGCAACAGTGGCATTAAACGGCGCGACCAGGTTTCGATTCCCGATTTAACCCCTTTCAAAATAATACTGGCAGTTAAAATAAGCATAAGCGGCGTAAATACAAAATTACGCAGCACTGAGTCACTATGTAAAAATTCGCTTGCGCCTGTGAAACCTAAAAAGGTGGTTATGGGTTCAATAGCGTACGAAAGCATCCACCCTGCCACTATTGAATAAAAACTTAGCATAACAACTGCGCCCGCAAGACCTATGTAACCGGCTGCTGCACCTACTTTACGGCTAGTGTTTTGCCATGCATCGCCCAATGCTTTTACCGGGTTAGCTTGTGCTTTGTGACCTAAATAAAGTTCGGTATACAGCGCAGGAAGCGCAAGTAAAAATATAACAATAAAATAAACCAGTAAAAAAGCACCGCCGCCATGGTTGGCCGCTTGCGTAGGAAAACCCCAAATATTACCCAAACCCACTGCTGCGCCAGCAGCGGCTAAAACAAAACCAAGTCGGCTTTGAAACCCATCACGCACTTGTGCCATACATCTACAAATCTGTTATTATTTTGATTATTGTGAATTAAACCATATTTCATGCCAGCTGAGTAATAAAATTGTACCCAGCCTTTATTAGTGGCACTAACCGCTCACAATATCAGCGACTTCTTTTGCTTTAGGGCTTTTATGACTGAACACTATTTAAAAAACGCCTTGAGTATTACTTCAACTCAATTGGCAAATTTGTCTTTAGCGAGTAACAGCATTTTATTATTTAATGCTAAAACACTTGAGCTTAGTGACTTTAATTTGCCCGATTGCTTAAGCCCGTTTGAGTTAAACATTATAAACCGCCGTAAAAGCCCACAAGCTAAGCAAGAGTATTTAGCGACGCGGTTATTGTTAAAACACCTTATTAAAGTAGCGCAGCCGCAACATGCGCGTGTAGCCCTTAATAAAATAAGTACCGAATTTGACGAGGCAAGCTCAAAGCTGCAAATACACGTAAATGGTGATGTTATTAATACCTGTATTTCGCACTCGCATGGTTTGGTTGGGGTCGCGCTAAATTTTGATAAAAGTGAGTTTGGTTTTGATATTGAAAAAGTAAGCTTAAAGCGCCCGTTTGAAAAGCTTGCTAAGCATTTTTATCATAATGATGAAATTTCACTTATCACCAAGCCCACTAATACCCAAGCCCAAGCAGATACGTTTTTTAGAATTTGGACATTAAAAGAGTCACTTGCTAAAGCCACCAGCCGCCCTATTGCAAAGTTACTTAGCCCTAATGTGTTTGACGAATTACATAGTGCAAAGCTGAGTGCTTGCAGTAATCGCGTTACCGTAGCTGATAGCAGTGACAGCAATGTTTGTTTTGATGTGAGTGTGGTGCATAAAAAAAGCACCGACTGGCGATGCTTTTTATTAAATGATTTTGTTAAGTGATTTTGTTAAGTAACTTTATCAAGTGATTTTACTAGTTAACTTTAATAAATCGCTTTCCTGAATAACGGTTATTTACGCAGCAAAATCGTTTTCTAATAAACGGCTATGAATAGACTGTACTACGTTATCTGACTCAGTTTGCTCTACTAAAAAGCACAGGTTGTGCTTACTAGCACCGTGACAAATTAATCGAATGTTAAAGTCTTTTAGTACACTCATTAAGTTCATTTCGTGTTGGCGTAATTGAATCTCAGAGCCAATAAGTGCCACCAATGTTAGGTTGTTTTCTACCGAAACATGGCAAAATTCTGCAAGCTTATCTAGGCATTCTTGATCAAGCTCTGGGCGCGAGGCGTTTTGCGCGTTATCAAGGGTTATGGCTACGCTGATTTCTGACGTAGTTACCAAATCTACCGATATATTGTATTCACTTAATAGTGTAAATACGCGTGCTAAAAAGCCGCTTGCTAGGAGCATTTCTGGGCTTTTAAGCGTAAGCAATATTTGGTTTTTACGTTGCGTTACTGCGCGTATACCTGGTTGCTGCGATTTTTCGCGCTCAATCCATGTACCGCCACGCTCTGGCTCTCGGCTAGAACCTACAAACACGTTAATGTGGCTACGGCTTGCTGGTAAAATAGTCGCGGGGTGCAATACTTTTGCGCCAAAGGTTGCCATTTCAGCGGCTTCGTCAAAACTTAAGCGTGCAATAGGCGTCGCTTTTGCGCACAAACGCGGGTCGGTGCTAAAAATGCCCACTACATCGGTCCAAATATGCACGCTTTTAGCGTTAATTGCTTCAGCTAGTAATGCAGCGCTGTAGTCTGAACCTCCACGTCCTAGCGTTGTGGTTTGACCGTATTCGTCACTGCCAATAAATCCCTGAGTCACAATTACTTGAGTGTCTAACAGCGGAATTAAATGCTCTTTAGCAGCTTGCGCTGTGGCAGCAACATTAGGCGTTGCTTTACCAAATTGGCTGTCGGTTTTAAGCACCTTGCGCACATCAAAGCGATCGGCATTTAAGCCTTGTAAACGCAGCACTTGTGCAAACAAATACGACGACAAACGCTCACCAAAGCTAAGTAGCTCGTCGTGTTGCTGATCGGTTGTTAGTGGCTCTTGAGCCAATGTTTGAAATGCTTTTAGGGTTTCGTTAAAGCCAACCGCTAAATCGGCATCTAGCGATAATTCATCTAAAATAGTTTGTTGAATAGCAAGCATGCCGTTTATGTGTTCTTGGCGCTCACTTGAGGTAATACTTGATTTACACAGTGCAACTAAGTGATTAGTTACGCCGGCACTGGCGCTCACGGCAACAATACGTACGCTTTTATCTGCAACAATAATTTCGCTACAGCGACTCATCGCTTCAAAATTTGCAACACTGGTTCCGCCAAATTTGGCAACGATGTAATCTGATTTTGCGCCTGATACTGTTTGTGGCACTGATTGGGTAGTCATTTAGTCTCCTTTCGCGGTATCCAAACCGCAATAAAACAAGAAGAACTTGGCAAAGGAATGCTTGAAGATAAGTCCACTGCCAGAAGCTCTCCACCTATATTGGTGACAGTTTTGAGGATTCAGCCCCATAAACCGAAAAACAATGACGACGTACCATTATTTTCCTCGGCGAGTACTTCCCTCCTTAATGATCATCGGCTTTCGTCGCCTAACATTAAGTACCTAAGTATCGCACCTCTTCTGAATGCTTTATTAACCAGTGGCTAATAAAACAAAACCCCACTAAGTAGCGGGGCTTTGAAAGTTATCGTTTAGACGTCTAGCTGTCAAGCATTTAATAATTTATGAGTTAAATAAAACTGCCCATGTAATACGAGCCCGCATATCCAACCGTGTAACAAATTAATAAATGCAGCGATAAACGCAAGTAGCTCATAAAGGTAAGCGCTTTAACTTTGCTCATGGCAATAATGCCCGCAGCCGAACCAATAATAAGCATTGAACCGCCCACACCCGTTGCATACGTAAACGACAACCAGTGTTGTTGGCTCATTACTATATCGGCTTTTAATAAGGCAGCGGTAAGCGGTACGTTATCGACCCCTGCTGATAATATGCCCATTAAGTAGTTTGCGTATTCTGGTGCCATTACCGTGTATAGATCGGTAAATTTACTCAACATACCAATTTCTTTAAGTGCGCCTACAAGTAAAAGTACACCTACAAAAAACAATAATGTGTCGTATTCTATATCGCGAACAAAATCGATTATGTCTTTGTTTATGTCTTTTTTGCGCATTAAAAATTGCGCCACTAAAAACATCACTGATAAGCCAAACAAAAAGGTTAATAGAGGTGGTACGCTGTAAATTACACTCAGCGTAAGTGTGCTCACTACAGTAGATAAAAATATAACAGCAATGGTTATGTCGGTTTTTTCAATGCGGGTTTTACCTGCACTAGCAAACTCAACACGCCCTTTCATACCTATAGAAAGTAACGCGGCAAGCAGCATAACGCTTGCAAGTGCTGGCGCTATAAGTAGTAACAAATGAGCAATGGTTACTTTGCCATCTAAAAATATCATTAGTGTGGTTACGTCACCGGTTATTAGCGATACCCCACCTGAGTTAACGCCAAACACAATAAGCGTGGCGTATTTAATGAGTTTTTTAGGTTCAAGTTTTAACGACATAACAACCGCAAGCGATATAAGCGTCGCTGTTACGTTGTCTGAAATCGACGAAAACAAAAATGCAAAACCACCCACTAAAAACATGAGCTTTTTTTCGCTAATACTTTTTGGCATAACACGGTGCACAATATTTTCTATAAACCCCTTTGAATTTAAATACGCTACAAAGGTCATTGCAGCCATTAAAAATAGCCATAATGAGGCAATTTCTAAAATATTTTCATTTAAAAGATGTTGAATTGTATCGGGGCTTTGCCCGTGTAGGGGGTATATAAAAAGAAGAATCCAGCAAAGCGTACCAAAAAACAGCGTGGTTTTAGCTTTATTTACATGGATTATATCTTCTATAACGATCAGTAAAAATGCAATCGCTATCAGGGTTAGAATAATCGAGGAAACCATGGTAGTTAAACAACCTTTGATATAGTTTTAAAGAACACACAAATAACATTCCATTTCATGTGCCTATTTTCGGCGCGAATTTTAGCACTGCCTCTATGCAAAAACTATTATTAAATGGTCTTAAAAACGAATACTATATACAGACAAGGTTAATTAAAAATACGTAATAATGAGTCTTCTAAAAGAACTCAATAATAAAATACTAGGATGTTGTAACCTCTTATGATCCCAGCTAAAAAGCTGCTAAACACCATAACCGAACATTGGGGTGTATTAGCGCTATTATTTAAACGTTTTAAAATGGCTGACTTTAGCCTAAAAGACGTACAAAACGCGATTAAGCAAAAGCAGCCTACGTGGTCAAACGAACGCATTTATAAAGAAACAAATCGTTTGTTAAACCAAGATATTTTAATTCCACTGGCTAAATCTTCTCAGCTTGAAATAAATCGTGCCATTGCTGATTTTGCTACGTTTTTACTGCAAGAAGAGCATTTAGGCTTAGCGCAAGAAATTAGCGTATTAGTCGACGACCTAGCTCGTTTAGGTAATCGCCTAGATAACGCTGGCGAAATAGAAGACTTTGACGATTTACGCCGCTACAGCCGTATTATGGATGATCGGGTGCGTAAAATAATGAAGCTCTATACGCACAACGAAAACGCTATTTTAAATATAGTTGAACAAGCTAAATCAAATAATGCAGTGCAATCGCTGCAAAAGCGTTATAAAGCGGTAATAGAAGCCTTTGATGAATACATAGAGCCAATGCTTGAAATGGTTGATATTCGTGGTGAGTTTCATGCATGTTTTACCCTCATTGAAGAGCAAATAAGTAAGCAAATACTGCACATTGAGCGCTCAGGTAAAGCATATAACGACAAACGTATGCTGGAGCAATTACGTACCCGTATACTCGAAATGCATTTAATAGGCCGAGAAAGCTTGCGTAAAAGTGCCGATATGCTTATGCCACTGCGCGAGGAGCTACGTCGTAATAACTTAATTACTCGCCAAGCAGCCAAAGTACTTGGGCTTGTACGTAAAAATGGCGTAGACAATATGCTAAGTGCTGTGCAACCACATTTTGTAAGCGACGCGCAGCGATATTCGCTTGGTCAGCAACGCCATATTGTGGCTTACATGGCAAGCTTGGTTGAATTTGAACACGAAGAATACCAATTGCCTGACCAGCAAGACGTGCCTGCATTTGTTACACCTAATATTCCTGACTACAACGATGTTAAAACCAGCTTTGCTAAGCGCTTTAATAAAAAACGCAAAAAGCCGCAGCCCTTGCTGCAATTTTTAGACGAAAGCTATCCAGATCTCGATGCCGACGAAATGCTATTTTTGTATCAAAAATTGGTCAGCGACAGCGATATTAAAATAATTCAAAGCGATGAAAAAGCCCGCGTAAAAATTGCCGGTCAGCACTTTTCTTTATATCCATTTAATTCAGAGCCTCAGCCAGATCCAAAGGCAGGTAAATAAACCATGACACACATAAACTTAGACGAGCTAACTCATCTACAAGCCATTAATAAAAAATTAGTAGCGGGTTATCACATTTGCGAGCAAGACAACGTAATGTGGCAAGAGCTTGACCAACACATAGAAGACTACACCGCCCTATTTACCGCCCTAGGTAACGATTTAAAACACGATAGCCGTGGCTTTTATTATTTTGGTAGCGATGAAAGCACACCCAATATGGGCAAAATATCTCGCGCTATCGCGCTCACCATTTACATTTTAATTGAGCACTACGCCAATACGGGTAAAGACCCAATGCGCGCATTGTTTGACGACGTAAACGATTTAGAGCTTATGCAAACGCTGGTGCAAATTAACAAACATTTGTTTGATCAGCTTGAGATATTTTCGGGATCTGATTTGCGTAAAGACGTTTACCTGCGCATGGTGCGCTTAGGTTTAGCCCGTGAAGTAGAAGGCGGCTTTATGCTACAAGCGCCAATTCACCGCTACATAGATGCACTCATGGAAGTAAACGAAGAAACCTATTTAACAGAGGACGAGGAATGAAAAATCTATACGGACTAAGTAAACTCGCCCTACTTAACACCGCAGGCTATGCAAAATGTGTGATCCCGCTTGATAAAAGCAGCTCTATTTGCGCGCCCAATAACACAGGTAAAAGCTCGGTTATTAACGCCCTGCAGTTCCCGCTTATTAACGATTTACGCTTAACAGAATGGGACGGACACGATTTAGATGAAACCCGTAAGTTTTATTTTTCATCCGATCAGTCGTACATTTTACTAGAAGCTAACTTGCCTCATGGCTCGGTAGTAATAGGCGTTGCGGGACTTGGTAAAATTGCCGGTTACGCGCATCAGTACTTTTGTTATCAAGGAAAGCTTGATTTAGAGCAGTATACGCAAGGTAAAACTATTATTAAATTTACCAAGCTGTTCAACCATTTAAAATCGCTTAACTACAACCCTATTGAGTTAAAAGCACAAGAGTTAAACGCGCTATTGACTGGCGGCGCAACCCCATTTGACGGCGACATTAACTTAAAAATGATCCCGCTTAATAATGTGCAAGACTCCTCTATTTATAAAGAAATATTTAGACGTATTCTTAACTTACACAAATTAGGCGCAAGCGACGTAAAACGCTTTATGCTACGCGTGTTTGAACGCCATATGTCGAACTCTAAAGTCGACTTTTATGAAGTATGGCGTCGCTCGTTTGATAAAGTAAATCGCTCAAAACGCGAATTAAAAGCCCTTGAGTCAATGCAAGAGCCAATAGCCGCGCTTGAATCAATGCTTGAAAACCAAACCGTGCTTAAAGGTAAATTAGCCGCATACGCACCTAAAATTGACCAAGCACTGATTGATTTTGATACCTATCAAGAATCGCAACTCTCTGAGCTTGCCATAGCCCTTGAAGATATAGAGCACGAAAAACACGAGTTTGAGCAAAAACAAAGCCTATACGTACAGCAATCGCGTGATATAGAGCGCAGACAAACTCAAATTGAGCAATGGTTTTTAGATTACGATGCGCTTAAAAGCGAGTTTGAACTAGTAAATAAAGCCACGCTTAAAACCAGCCTGACTCAGTTAAAGCAAGATTACGAGTCGCTTTCGCACTCTATAACCAGCGCACAAGGGCAAAGCCTACACACGCTTGACTACCGCATTAGCGAAACACAAAAACAAATTAAAAGCTTAAAGCTGCAACTTAAAAATCTTGAGTTTAATTTGTTTACCCGCATGCGCGAAGACCTCTCGTTAAAAGAAGTAGAAGAAATATCGCGGATTTTAAATCCTGATATTCTCTCGTTTGCGACCACCACTAATGGCGATATAACCATTGATGACGAAGTCGCCTTTGGTGAGTTTTTATCGCTATTAAGTGAAAACGTTAAAGGCGGCGTATTAACGCTACCAGGTGCGAGCATTAAGCTTAAAAAGCTCTCGCCTGTGCAAATGCAAAGCGGCGAAAACAAAGAGCAATTAACCGCTCAGTTAAATGCTCTTGAGCATTCACTTAAAGAGTTTAAGCAACAGCGCGATGTTGCAGCAAACGTTGCCGACAAGCAAAAAGAGAAAGACGCGTTATACGATGAGCTTATGAGCGCAGAGAACGCGCTAAAACGCTTAGAGCAGTTTGATATAATGCAGCAGTCGGTTGAAGCGCAAGCCATGCTAAAAGAGCAGTTATTAGCTGAGCGCGAACAAGTTGACGACTACCTGCAAGATATTCAAAAAAATAGTGGCTCAATTGCCGATCGTCGCTCGTTAATTAAATCGAAACAAGAGCAAATTAATCGCCAAACTGAGCGCTTACGCCAAGTTAAAAGCGAGCGAATTGACCACACGCTTGATTTATACAGCGGTAAAGTAACCCCGTACATGATTGATATTACGGTCGACTTTGATAATTTAAGCGACCTTGTTCATCACTTTAATAAAGACTGCCAAGAGCTGCGTAATTTTGACATAAACGTGCGTAACACCTATTTGCATGTATATAACGCGGGTATTACTAAATTCGACAACGAAAACGACGAATATACTAAATACCAAAAGCTAATAAGCGCCTTTCATAATATTGATAACGAACGCGATGCTGTTGAACGCCAAGCGCGTGTTGCACTTACCGAAGTGGCCGCAACTATTAAAGGCTTGCGAGAAGATTTAGACCGCCTTCGTCGCGAAATGAATAGCTTTAATAAAGGCATAAGCCAGCACCGTATTTCAAACCTGCAAGCGTTTAAAATTAACGTAATACCGCGCAAAATGCTGGTTGATAGTATAGATACCATTATCAGTACGTCGCATCAGTTTGAGCAAGGTGACACGCTTGATTTACTTAGCCAAGAACCTTACAGCGAAAGTGCGGTAAACGAAGCGAAAGATCACTTAATTAAACTCGCATCAGATAAAGCGGGTTTAACACTTACCGATTTATTTGATATTCGATTTGAAGTGGTTAACCGCGCAGGTGAAACCGAACACTTTGAAAAAATAGATTCGGCGGGTTCAAACGGCACACGTATTACGATTAAGTTATTATGTGGCATGTTGTTTATTCGTTACTTATTAAGCGATCAGGAACAAAACCTATACCGTATACCAATTTATATAGATGAAGCGGCCGACATTGACCCACAAAATCAAAAAGCGATTATAGAAACCGCACTAAGCTTTGGTTTTGTGCCTATATTTGCCTCAGTTAAGCCACAAATAAGTTGTGACTACATTGTGCCGATTCGCTCGGTAAAAGACGGTGCACAAAACTGGGTGGATGAAAAAGATTGGATTGAAGTTGAACATTAGCTAATAAACAACGACTAATTAACATAGGTTAATTAGTCGTTCAGCCCTCTTGTTTAGACTAATATTTAGGACGTTTAAATAATACACATTCAAACAATATGTGTTATTTTAAATTAATGCATTTTATTGGAGCAAACGTAATGAAAAATATACTTATTGTTGCAGCGCTAGCACTTCTTACAGCCTGTACACAAACCCCAGATTGGGATTACGATAAATCAGCTAACTTTAGTAATTTTAAAACATTTGCTTGGGTAGAAAACGCCAGCCTAACTAAAGACACAAATAACTATCAAATTAATGGCCTAATGGAAAAACGTGTTCGCACTGCCGTTAACGCTGAGCTGAGCCAAACACTAGGTATGAGATTAGTTGATGCAGCAAATGCTGATGTACTTGTTAATTATCATGCATCGGTTGATAAAGAGCTTGAAGTAGATACATTTAATGTAAACTACCGCCCGCATTGGGGTTATTGGGGTACTGGTTTTCAACGTGATACAACCGCGCGTGAATACGAAGTGGGCACACTGATTATTGATATTGTAGACCGTGAATCTAACCAGCTAGTATGGCGCGGCGCAAAAGAAGGTCGATTAAAGAAAAATCAATCGCCAGAGCAACGTGAAGCATCAATTAATAAAACAGTGAGCGAAATTTTAAGTAACTTCCCGCCGCAAAAGCAGCAGTAAGTTAAAATTAGCTATAAGTTAGTTTTGAAAAAGCTCACAGTACGTGAGCTTTTTTGTAGGTGTGTATTTTTGTGACTTTTAAAATAAAGTAATTACGAGCTACGCTCGTCACGTCAGCAAGCTGCACGTCTACAAAAACACCGATTAATCTTTACCTGTAAACGATAAGCTTTATCTTATCTGTAGGCGCTAAGCTTGCTTGCGCGAGAAGCGATAGCTTCTAATCACTTACCTTTACCTAACGCTATATTCAACCTTAAATTACGAGCTGCGCTCGTCACGTCAGCAAGCTGCACGTCTACAAAAACACCGCGTTAAATTTACGATTTATACTTATGCAATAACTCAAGCGGTATATGACAGTAATCATCAGGATGATTAGTTAAGCGGTCTTGATGCTCAGGATCGCTTAGAACGTAGTTAGTTAGCAACTCTACCCCTACCACAATTTTATCAGCATCACTTCGCTGGCTTATATAATTGCTAGCAACCTTTAAATGGTCTTGGCTTTTGCTATAAATGGCAGTGCGATATTTAGGGCCTACGTCATCCCCTTGTTTATTAATGCTATACGGGTCAATAATTTCAAAAAAGAAGCCAAATAGCTCGTTTAAGCTAACCGCTTTTGGATCAAAAATGACCTTTACGCATTCGGCATAACCATCGTATTCGCCGTCAGTGGTTCTGCTTGTACCATTAGCGCGCCCTGCTTCAGTACTTATTACGCCTGGTAAGTGCTTTAAAAATTCTTGTACGCCCCACAGGCAGCCACCAGCAAAGTAAATAGTATTATATTCTTTAGTATCCATTATAAATGTTACCTAATAAGTAATTATACCGATTGCATTAAAATAGTGTTCTATTATAGCGCCAAGAAAATAGCGCAATAACAAGGCGAAAATTATGACATATAGTTGTTCTATATAAATAATTTTTAACGCAGTGAGTGCGCTATTTAATACGATAGAATGACCATGTTTTTAATAAAGTCGGTATTACGTAAATGGTTATCAAATGCAGTTATTAACAAATTAATGTACAATCGCGCACAAAATGACTGCTGTTACATTTAGTTATTTTATCATGCTCAAATATAAGCTTTGAAATTAATTGTAACCGCAGCTACAAATAAAAAATGATGAGAAACACATGAATCGCACACCACACCTTATAATACCTGCAATATTATGCAGCGTTACTGCATTTGCTAATGCTAATACGCTATCTGATGAGTCGGCAATCGAGAAAATAACGGTTGAGGCCTCACCCACTGCAAATAAGTTGCCAGTAGGTACATTCGACTCGCCTATTTCTAATTTAGAATATGACCCTCGTGTTGACCTTCAATCGCGTAATATGGCTGAGGCGCAGGCTGATGTAACTATACGCGGCGGTATTTTCGAAAACACCGGTTTTAGAGTAGGAAGCGCTACCCTGCTTGACCCGCAATCTGGTCATTATTTTGCTGAAATCCCCATTGCACCGCAAATGCTAAGCGGCCCAGATGTTTTAACCGGTGCCGATAACGCACTTTACGGTATGAATAGCTCTGTAGGTACGGTTTCATTTGGTTGGAAACCGATTATTACTGGCGGTAGTGTATCCCTTGGTACTGGTACAAACGACTTTAATCTGCAAAGTATTCACGCTGCTAAAAACACACAACTTGATAGTTTAGCTAACTATACTCTGGGCTTTGAAGGTGAGTATTCTCATTCGCAAAGTGATGGCACCATTGATAATGGCGATCATGACTTTTCGCGTGCAGCGGGTCGCGTTCAATTAGCTAGCGAGCACAGCCAAACAGATTTATTTTTTGGCTCACAAGATAAGTTTTTTGGCTGGCCTAACTTGTACACCCCTTTTGGCGTTAACGAAACTGAAGATTTAGAAACCCGTCTTTGGATACTTAATCACAAGCAAAACTACGCTGGTAACAGCAACTTTGAAGTATCTTCTTATTATCGTACCCATGACGATCACTATATTTACTCGCGCGAAAATCCTAGTGCATTTGAAGCTTTTCATAAAAGTGAAGTTAAATCGCTTGGACTTTCGGGTCGTCATGCACAAAGTGATGCACTGGCAATAAATTACTCTGCACAATTTATTGATGACTCGATTGAATCAACCACACTTGAAAACAACTTTACCTCTCGTAAGTATTATAAATTAAGCGTATTGCCTGAATACAAAATGGCGCTTGAGGATAATAAACAACTTACCTTTCGTTTAGGCGCAGCCTATGACGATACAAATCGTGATGATGCTGAAGTATCAGCTATTGGTGACATAACCTTAAACACCCAAAATAGTGACGGCACAGCGCAAACTCTTTACTTATCATACGCGCAGGCGAGTCAAGTTGCAGGCTACACAGCCATTGGCGGCAGTGATTCAGGCGGGTTATTTAGAAGTAACTACAACCTTGAGCGCGAAACCACATCAAACTTGGAGCTAGGTTTATTACTTGAAGAACAAAGCTGGCAGTTAAACTCGGCTATTTTTTATCGAAAAGATAATAACTTAACCGATTGGACCTTTAATTTTGATTCAACTTCAGCGCGCTTTGCAAACCCAGTTGATATTGATACTGCAGGGGTTGAATTTTTAGCGACTAAGCACTTTGATACAGCAAAACTTATAGCAAGCTACACCTATTTACATAAATCAGAAAACTACGGCGCAGCCGATATTGATGCCAGTTTTTACGCGTTAAACTTTCCTGATCACCGTTTAACACTTGGCGCTGTTTACAACCCAACTGATATTTTAGAATTTAGAATAGATAACGAATGGCGTACACAACACAAAAATACACTTAGAAACGGCAATGACAACGCGTTATTTACCCAGCTAACGCTTAAAATAACGCCGCCACAGTTGAGTAATTTATTTATCACCTTAGCAGCAGATAACTTATGGGATGAGTCGTTTGAAGAAATACCAGGTACACCTGGGCGCGGTGAGCAATATACGTTAAGCGCAACGTATAGTTGGTAACCATTAACGTAAGCAAGCTTCACGTCTACAAAACAACCACAAACCTACACCTTGGCGGTAGACGTAGAGCTTGCTCGCGTGAAAAGCGCAGCTTTTAATTATTTAGAGTCCAGCGACTTTTACCGTCTTTGTGAACCTTATTGACGGGCAATGCCCGTAACGTAAGCAAGCTTCACGTCTACAAAACAGACACAAACCTACACCTTGGCGGTAGACGTAGAGCTTGCTCGCGTGAAAAGTGCAGCTTTTAATTATTTAGAGTCCAGCGACTTTTACCGTCTTTGTGAACCTTATTGACAGGCAATGCCCGTTACGTAAGCAAGCTTTACGTCTGCAAAAACAGACACAAACCTCCACTTTGGCAGTAGACGCAGAGCTTGCTCGCGTGAAAAGCGCAGCTTTTAATTATTTAGAGTCCAGCGACTTTTACCGTCTTTGTGAACCTTATTAACAGGCAATGCCCGTAACGTAAGCAAGCTTCACGTCTACAAAACAGACACAAACCTACACTTTGGCGGTAGACGCAGAGCTTGCTCGCGTGAAAAGCGCAGCTTTTAATTATTTAGAGTCCAGCGACTTTTACCGTCTTTATGAACCTTATTGACAGGCAATGCCCGTTACGTAAGCAAGCTTTACGTCTACAAAAACAGACACAAACCTCCACTTTGGCAGTAGACGCAGAGCTTGCTCGCGTGAAAAGCGCAGCTTTTAATTATTTAGAGTCCAGCGACTTTTACCGTCTTTGTGAACCTTATTGACGGGCAATGCCCGTTACGTAAGCAAGCTTTACGTCTGCAAAAACAGACACAAACCTACACTTTGGCGGTAGACGCAGAGCTTGCTCGCGTGAAAAGCGCAGCTTTTAATTACTTAAAATAAATACACAGTAATAAATAAGTGTAAATATATGTGTATTTTAATAGCTCACTAAGTGAGCTCTTCGAGCTCTGTAATAAGCGCTAGAGCTTGTGCATTTGTTGACCCGCACACATCAAACGTGGCGCTAAAATCGCTACACACTTTAGGCCGACTTTCATCACCAAATAACTTACATAAATTACGTTCGTCCAGCTGAATACAGCGCTCTCCGGCTTTTTTACCATTTGGCATACCTGGAATAGGCGAACTAATACTTGGCGCAATACAACATGCGCCGCAGCCTAGCCTGCAATTCATCGATTCGGTTTTCATAATTTCCTCTGAATAAAAAACACTTACTTTAATTTCTTTTTAGGAACTTAATTAGTCGCATAGCGAGTTGTAACACACATATGTAATGCTTTGTTACATCTTAAAACAGCTTGTAAACACTTTATTGCGTATTATTGCTCTGTCACCACCAATTATGAAGGAATGCCTTGTGGCTACTACAAAACAAATAATACTCCCAATCGCTGTTTTAGCAGGCGGCATTGCGCTAGCTATAGCCTTTAAGATGATGAAACAGCCACCTGAAGAAAAGCCAGAGCAAGATTTACGTCCTTTAGTAGCAACACAAAGCGTACTTTTAGATTCTATAACGCTCGATGTTAAATCGTACGGCATTGTTAAACCAAAGGACCGTACCGAGCTGATAGCACAAGTTAGCGGGCAAGTTATTTCGGTATCAGATCAATTTGTTGAAGGCGCGTTTGTAAAGCAAGGCGATATTTTAGCACGAATTGATGCAAATGATTACGAGGCAGACTTTATTGAAGCGCAAGCAGGTTTAGCACAAGCAAGCTCTGCACTTGAAATAGAACGCGCACAAGCACATGTAGCAAAAGCTGAGTGGGAGCGTATTAAGTCAGACTCAAGCGACGCTATTGCATCAGAACTTTATTTACGAAAACCACAGCTGGCAGAAAAATTAGCGCGTTACCGCTCTGCTCAAGCAAGTGTTAAGCGTGCTAGCCGCAATCTTGAACGTACTTATATTAAAGCCCCTTATGATGCCATTATTAATGAGCGCACAATTAGCTTGGGGTCAGTAGTAAACCCAGGTAATAGTTTTGGTGCATTGAGTGCAACCTCAGTTGCAGAGGTACGTTTACCGGTTGCCGATCAAGAACTGCAATATTTAAAAAATGGCGGCGTAGGCTCAAATGTTACATTTAACGCAGAATACGCGGGTAAGCAAACAATGTGGCAGGCCAAAGTAATTCGCACCGAAGGTGTGGTTGATCAAACAAGCCGTATGAGCTACTTGGTTGCACAACTTGCAACACCTTATGGCGATAAAACACGCCCTCTTCGTTTTGGTTCGTACATTAACGCTACCATTGAAGGTCGCCCACTTGATAACGCAATTATTGTTGCGCACCACTTAGTTAAAGATAATAAAATTGTAATTTTAAATGACGATTTAACATTGTCGTTTAAAACTCTCAATATTATACGCGAACAAAACGGCATGATTATAGCCAGCCAAGGGTTAAAAAATGGCGAGCAAATTGTTACCTCAGCGCTTGAATACCCAACTGAAGGTATGGCAGTAAAAGTTGAAGATATTGCGCCTGATAAAACTGATGTAACTCAACTTGCGCTGAAAGAGGAATAATCATGAACACTCGTGAAACAGGGTTAATAGCATGGTTTGCCCGAAATCCCGTTGCAGCCAACCTACTAATGATATTTATATTAGTGGGCGGTATTTTAATGGCGATGACCATTCGCAAACAGATGTTCCCACAGTTTGAAAGTAACTGGATAAGCGTACAAGCAGTTTACCCAGGGGCTGCCCCGCAAGAGGTTGAAGAAGGCATAACCATAAAGGTTGAAGAAAACCTCGAAGGTATTGAAGGCATTAAACGCCTAATTACTTACTCTAACCGTGGTTTTTCACAAGCCTGGATTGAAATAGAAGAACAATACAATCCACAAGAAGTACTTGATGAAATTAAAGTACAAGTTGATTCAATAAACACCTTTCCTGCGGGGATGGAGCGCCCTGTTGTGCGCCGCGATAAGTTTGAACAAGAAGTAATGATACTCGCGCTTTACGGCGACATGAGTAATTACCAGTTAAAAGAGCTTGGCAACGATATAAAAGACGAGCTACAAGCACTGCCTCACGTGAATCTTGTTAATTTTAACGGCGGCTTAGAATACGAAATTGGTATAGAAGTCAGCCCCGATAAACTGCGCGAATATGGCTTAACATTTAGAGATATTGCAGGCGCGGTGCAAAACTTTTCGGCAAATATGTCGGCGGGGCAAATACGCTCTGAAAATGGTTATATTTCGATGCGTGTTGAAAAACAAGCCTACCGTGGTTTTGAGTTTGAAAAACTGCCACTTATTACCCTTGCTGATGGCGCACAAATTTATTTAGGCGATGTAGCAACTATTAATGATGGCTTTGAAGAAGGTCTACAATATTCAAAATACAATGGTAAAAATTCACTCTCGTTTGAAGTAAACGCATCAAAAGATCAAGACATTACCGATGTAGCAAAAGTCCTTAAAAGCTACATGGCAACTAAAGAGCCACTTTTACCTGCAGGCGTTAAGCTCTCTCCTATTGTTGATTTAACTTACTACCTTGAAGGTCGACTCGATATGATGGTCGATAACATGATTTGGGGTGGCTTGTTAGTAATGATAGTGCTGGCACTATTTTTACCGCTACGCTTAGCATTTTGGGTAATGATGGGCTTACCGGTGTCTTTTCTGGGCGCCTTTTTGTTTATGCCTATTGGCTTTTTAGATGTAACAATTAACCTAGCCTCTCTTTTTGCCTTTATACTTGTACTCGGGATTGTTGTTGATGACGCCATAGTTGTGGGCGAGTCAGCCAGTGCCGAAATAGAAAAATACGGCCACACACTTGATAACGTAGTACGCGGTGTTAAACGTGTTGCGATGCCAGCGACCTTTGGTGTACTAACGACTATTGCGGCATTTTTACCACAAACACTCGCAACCGGCCCTGGTGCTGCTTTTTCTAAAGCCATTGGGGGCGTTATTATTTTATGTTTGATTTTTTCACTCATTGAATCAAAACTAATTTTACCTGCGCATATTGCAGCAATGAATCCACGTAAACCAAACCCTAAAAATCTATTACATCGCTTACGTATGGTGATTGATAGCAGCTTAAAAGGCTTTGTGAATAACTACTACCTTCCTTTTGTTAGCCGCTGTATTCATTATCGCTATACAGTGATTGTCGGCTTTATGTGTTTGCTTATTGTAAGCGCAGGTATGTTCGCAGGTGGTTTAGTTAAGTTTGTACCAAACCCTAAAATACCGCACGACTTTCCGCGTATTGATATCGAAATGAACCTTGCTTCATCTGAGCAAGCAACGCTTGAAACAGCGCGTAAAATAGAAAGCGTGTTATTAAAGGTCGATCAGCAACTACAAGAGCAATACGGTAAACCGATGATCCGCGATTTATCAGTAAGTCTACGTGGCCGAACGCAAGCAAATATTATGGCCATTTTGGTAGAGCCTGACTTACGCCCTATCGATACCTTTGCCCTAAGTGCATTATGGCGTGAGCAAATGCCCGCCCTACCAGGCATTAAAACCATGACCATTCAAGACAGTATAATGAATGGCGGTCGAGATGATGGTGACGTTAGCTTTAAACTTGAAGGCAAAAATGCTGACGAGCTAAAAGAAGTGGCTGGTAAATTAAAAGCCAAATTACAAACAATGGAAGGCGTTGGCGACGTAAACGATTCAATGCAAAGCGCTACCGACGAAGTGCAACTTGATTTAAAACCACTCGCTTACAGCATGGGTTTAACGCTTGCTGATGTCGCATCGCAAGTTAGCTTTAGTTACTACGGCTTAGAAGCGCAGCGAATATTGCGTGAAGGCGAAGAAATTAAAGTCATGATTCGCTACCCTGAAGACGAACGTAATTCAATAAGTGACATCGCAAGTGTGCGTATTATTACGCCTACAGGCGCTGAAGTACCACTTAGCGAAATAGCCGAAGTTAAACTGGTTGACGGTGTAAACCGTATTCGCCGCGAAAACTCTAAACGTACTGTAAACGTATGGGCTGCGGTAAATACCGACCAAGCCGAACCATTTGCAATTGCAGAAGAAATTCGTGATGAATACTTACCAACATTACTTAAAAGCTACCCTGGCGTTACAAGTGATGTAGCTGGGCGCATTCAAGAAGAAATGGATAGCGCTTCAGAGCAGCTTCGTGATTTTGGTATATCAATGATGATTATATTTGCCTTGTTAGCCATTCCGCTTCGCTCTTACTCACAGCCACTTATTATAATGTCGGTTATTCCGTTTGGTGTAGTTGGCGCGATGTTTGGGCATATGATTTTAGGCATGACTATGAGCAGCTTATCTATGTTTGGCATAATTGCTGTAGCGGGTGTGGTCGTAAATGATTCCCTCGTTATGGTTGATTTTGTAAACAAAGCCCGCGCCGAAGGTGTTGCAATTAAAGATGCTGTAGTACAAGCCGGTGCTCGTCGCTTTAGAGCAATACTACTCACCTCAATCACTACCTTTATTGGTGTAATGCCAATTATTTTTGAAACGAGTTTACAAGCTAAAATTGTTATCCCGATGGCTGTATCACTTGCTTTTGGTGTGTTATTTGCCACAGTAATTACACTGATACTTATACCGTGCCAGTATGTTGCACTAGAAGATGCTAAACGATTAGTTCGTAAAATGCGTGGCAAGCCGCCACTAGTAGATGCCCAACCAGCACCTACAAATAGCTAAATTAAGTAATATCCCAACCAAAAAAGCTCGGCATATTATGCCGAGCTTTTTATTTTTAGCTTAAAAATGATATTCACCTATTTGCTAATACTGTCTCTACTACCCATTGTTTAACAAGCAGGATTTATTAACAATCCTAATAATTGAGAGAGATACTGCTCGTTTTTTATCCCTAATACGTTATGGTATTTAAATAATAAATAGACATAATAAAGTTAAGGAGCAGCCATGAATACATCCCCCTCTGATCACATTCCTCAAGAAGCCTTTGATTGGTATGACGAGTACGCCCACGGTTTAATGGACCGACGTACTTTTATGAAAAAACTCGGTGGCCTTGCTGCTCTTGGCTTTTCGATGGCTGTACTTACATCAGCATTATTACCTAATTACGCATTGGCTGAACAAGTGTCGTTTAATGACGATGATATTAAAGCAACGTACGAAGAATTCGATTCGCCAGACGGGCACGGTAAAGGCAAAGGTTACTTAGCAACCCCTAAAAACATAGAAGGTAAGCTCCCTGTTGTACTCGTGGTACACGAAAACCGTGGATTAAACCCATACGTAAAGGATGTAGCAAGACGCTTAGCGAAGGTAGGCTTTATTGCATTTGCACCCGATGCGCTATTTCCACTGGGTGGCTACCCTGGCAATGATGATGAAGGACGCGCTATGCAAAAAACCATGGATCGCGCTAAAATTCAAAACGATTTTGTAGCCGCAGCACACTTTTTAAAATCGCATGCTAACAGCAACGGTAAGTTAGGCGCTGTCGGTTTTTGTTTTGGTGGCTACATTGTTAATTATTTAGCGGCAGTAGATAGTAATTTAATCAGCGCCGGGGTGCCTTTTTACGGCACTCCTGCCAGTGAAAGTTTGCGTAAAAATATTAAAGCGCCGTTAATGATTCAATTAGGCGAGCTGGATAAACGTGTAAACGCGTCGTGGCCACACTACGAACAAGATTTAAAAGCTAATAATGTTGAATACACTATGCATATGTATAAAGGGGCAAATCATGGATTTCATAACGACTCGACAGGTCGATATGATAAAGACAATGCCGAGCTTGCATGGCAACGTACCGTTGAGTTTTTTAATAAAAAGCTAAGTTGATCTGATTGCGTATTAATCCTTTAATACGCTTTTATCAATAATGCCTTTATTGACCAACTGCTGCAAAATAGCTTGGGATTTTGCCCTGCATACATCACGTAGTAAACGCACCGCAGGAGTTATTGACCGCCTACTTGGGCAAATAAGCCAAAGTTCACCATTAACATGTTGATAATCTTGCATTACAGTAACCACCCTGTCATTGAGTAAATCGTCGGCCATATCAAGAGCTGACTTAACAGCCAAGCCTTTACCCGCAACGCACCAGCGCCTTACTAAATCGCCATCGTTTGAGGCGCGTCTGCCATTCATTTTAACTTTATATTTTGACTCACCATCGGTGAATTCCCACGTATTATTTATAATATCCTGCAACTGATAAAACAAACCTTGATGCGATGCTAAATCATCAGGATGCACGGGAGTTCCGTTTTGTAAGAGATATTCGTCAGTTGCACATAACAAGCGCGGTACGTTACAAATTTTGAATCCATAAACGCTAGCATCATTAGGCGAGCCATAACGAAGCGCTATATCAACTGAGTCACGGTAAAAGTCGATATTACTATCACTTATATGCGTTCTTAAACTTAGCTTTGGATAAGTGTCCATGAGTTCATCAATCCATGGGATCACTAAGTTACGGCCTAAGTCAGATGAAAGGGCAACGCGCAACTCCCCTTCAATTTCGTCATGCTCACCTTTTAGATTTTGCTTTGCAAGCTCAAGTACAGCTAAAGCCTGCTCACATTGTGGTATGTAGCGCTCCCCAGCAGCCGATAACCTTAAATGACGTGTTGTACGAACAAATAGCTCACTACCAAGGGCTGCCTCAACACGTTTAATAGCAGCGCTTGCTGTGGCTGTACGCATATCTAACTTAGCAGCTGCGAGCGTAATACTTCTAAACTCAGCTACTTTTAAAATAAGTTTTAAATCTTCTATGTTCATATTATCTATTTTTATTTGATAATGATTCAACAATTATGCGGTTTATCTATATTAAAGCAAGGTCTACTATATATCCATCAGCTAGCCAAAGCATGGCTTGCACCTTATATGTAAACAAATTAGGACACTTATTATGAAAGCCATTGGTTATAAAAAATCTCTTCCTGTTTCTAATCCTGAATCGTTAATTGATGTTGAATTACCACAGCCAGTTGCAACAGGTCGCGATTTATTAATTAAAGTTAAAGCTATTGCAGTTAACCCAGCCGATTATAAAGTGCGCCTATATATGCCACCAACAAACGGTGAAGTAAAAGTTATTGGTTGGGATGCCGTTGGTGAAGTGGTTGCAACAGGTGAAGCTGTAACGGCATTTAAACCGGGTGATGCGGTTTATTACGCAGGTGATATTACTCGCCCAGGTAGTAATGCAGAATTCCAATTAGTGGATGAGCGCATTGTAGGATTTAAACCGCAGAGCTTAAACGATGCTGAAGCTGCTGCATTACCACTTACTGCAATAACAGCGTACGAATTATTATTTGAGCATTTAAACATTGTAAAACAAGCAGCTGATGCAAAAACAAATTCAGACGAAGTTATTTTAGTAACAGGTGCCGCAGGCGGCGTTGGTTCTATTTTTATCCAGCTTGCTAAAGCGATTACTGGTGCAACAGTGATTGCCACTGCATCGCGTGAAAGCTCACAAGCATGGGTTAAAAAACTAGGCGCAGATTATGTTGTTGATCATACAAAACCATTACCGGCTCAAATTGACGCATTAAACATTGGATCGGTAACACATGTAGCAAGTCTGCACAGTACTGATACTTACTTTGAAGCGTATACGGAGGTACTTGCACCATTTGGTAAAATTGCAATGATTGACGATCCTGAGTCATTAGATGTGAGTAAATTAAAAATGAAGAGCTTATCGCTACATTGGGAATTTATGTTTGCCCGCTCAATGTTTAATGCCAAAGATTTAATTGAGCAAAGCAAGTTACTAAATCATGTTGCTGAGTTAATTGATCAGGGCCATATTCAAACAACGATTGGTAAAAATTTAGGCATTATAAATGCGGCTAACCTGCGTATTGCACACGCAGAACTTGAAGAAGGTCGCTCTATTGGCAAAATAGTGTTGGAAGGTTTTTAATTCCATAAATACTAAACACGCGCAGCCTGAATTAATTGAAGGCACCAATGTAATTGGTGTCTTCAGCCAATATTTTGGGTGGCTATGGCTGTATTTATATTTATTAAAGAAACTATTACCTAATAATATTTGATAATGATTCAACCATATACCTGTTTATCATATTGTAATAACCCACTACTATCCGTACCTAGCTATATTGATAGGCCTTACTTTACGTAGATATCAATTGAACTAAATAAGTAGAGTGATTTAAAAACACGATATTATTTTTGTAATAAATTTTTAAAAGGGTTTGTTTTTACTAAAACTGACTCAACATAGTAAATACTGGTAAAACACCTACTCAATGGAGAAACTAATGACTCACCCTATTATTAATGACTTAGAAAAGCGTTACACAGCAAAACGTTACGATGCAACGAAACGTGTATCTCAAGACGATTTAGCCGTTATTTACGAAGCTATGCGCCTATCTCCATCATCTATTAACTCGCAGCCTTGGAAATTCATCGTAATTGAATCAGATGAGGCTAAAGAGCGTATGCATAGTACATTTGCTAATAAATTTGCGTTTAACCAGCCACATATTAAAACAGCTTCGCATATAATATTATTCGCTCACAATCCTAAATATACCCGCGATGACTACGCACAAGTTATTGATGCAGATATTAAAAATGGCCGTACTAAAGCAGAAAATCGCGAACAAGCTTTTGGTGCTTATGCATTTGTTGATATGAATACCGATGAGCAAGGTAACAATGCAACATGGACTAAAGCACAAACTTACATTGCGCTAGGTAACACCATGCATGCAGCAGCACGTTTAGGTATTGATTCAACCCCAATGGAAGGCGTAGACGCTGAACTTATTGGTGAAATCTTTGAAAAAGAGCTGGATGGCTATATTTGTGATGTAGCTTTAGTGCTTGGCTACCATGATGACTCTAAAGATTATAATGCCAAACTGCCTAAATCTCGCTTAGCAAAAGAGCAAGTTATTCAGGTTTTATAAGTAATACGTTATAAACTTAAATGATAACAATATTAAAAAACCACTTATGTAAATAAGTGGTTTTTTTGCTTTAAAGCAGTTTAACTTACTTTGCGCTGTGCAGCCTGAATGTATTGCACTAAATCTTCAATAGAAACCACGGTCATATTATGTTTATTAGCATAATCACTCACCTCAGGTAAGCGCGCCATTGAACCATCTGGATTTGTCAGTTCGCAAATTACGCCAAATGGTTTTAAGCCGGCAAGTCGCATTAAATCAACGGATGCTTCGGTATGGCCGCGACGCACTAATACGCCACCCGTTTGTGCTTTTAAACCAAACACATGCCCTGGGCGCGATAAATCACTTGGTTTGGCGTTATCGTCTGTCGCTGCTTTTATAGTAGTTACTCTATCAGCAGCAGACACGCCTGTTGTAACGCCATGCTTAGCTTCAATAGTGACTGTATAAGCGGTGTTATTTTGACTTGTGTTGTGGGTTACCATTTGCGGTAAGTCGAGCTGTTTAATGCGCTCCTCCCCCATGCATAAGCAAACAATGCCGCTGCCTTCGCGAATCATTTCGGCCATTTGAGAAGTCGTTAGGTGCTCAGCTGAAAAAACAAAGTCGCCTTCATTTTCACGGTTTTCATCATCAACAACAAGTACGCCTTGGCCTTGCTGTAGTGCAGTGATGGCGCTTTGTACGCGGGTATGGCTTTCGCCGAATTGAGTAAGTAGAGACTGAATCATCATTATATTCCAAATAAAAATAATAGATTCAGGACTGTGAAAGGATCAGTAATACATCACTTAAATTTAAAGCAATCACTACCAAAATAGCTTAAATAAAATAACAAAAAGCACGCAGCAAAATGCAGCGCACACTGTTATACCAATAACATTAAATTAGTGACTAAATTATAGCGCAAAGAAAATAGCTCACTTAACGCGATACAACGATCATGCCTTTAATAAAATTGGTTTTAGTATAATAAGCCATATTCTCTTTCATCCGGACTGTAACCGTCGGCTCTGGCATCTCACCAGATCTGCTTGACCTTTACTTAACCTAAAATAGGTTAAATAAAGCGCTCGCGGGCTCGTTTAAGTCATAAAAAACATTAAACATACCGCCGGTGGGGAATTTCACCCCGCCCTGAGAATTTACAGTAAGCATTAGCACTTACTGTAGGCATATTATACGCTTGTATTTATTTGTTTTTCAAAACTAAATACAATAAAAACTACGAAAGTTGGATATTTAACGATGCGCGATCTACTATACCTTCGTTTATATCAGCAACTAGCGTACAGGTAGCACCATTGACCAAATTTAAGTTAGGTTGAACGTGCCCTATATCCGCATCAATAATTACAGGAAATAAACACCCACCTAGCGCTACATCTAACGCATGGCGATAATCAAAGGCATCGTAATGACTTTGTGTAATTTCACTTCGCCCTAAAATCAAACCATTGATGTCGTCAAATATGCCCGCTAATTTTAATGACAGTAAAAATCGTGCAACGGTTGTCGGTGTAAGCTCTGAGTTTTCAAGGTATAGAATAAGTCCTTCAGGTGCGCTGTGCTTCTTAAACTCATGCAGCGCTAAAAATGGCGAGTCAAGCAATAAACCTACGGTATCTAAACACCCACCAAATAACCGACCAGACATTTCTATGGTACGTTTATCTGTGTAGTTTAAACATTGCCAATTTGTGGGCTCACTCGGGCTGAGTAATTCGTTCGGGTTTTGCGCGTAATCAGGCTTATTTTTTTGATATAAAGAAGAAGGACCTTGCTCAAATTTACTACCGGCTTCGTAGGTCAGAGTTTCAAATATTTGTAAGCTATACGGATTTTTTTCATCTGGGTGTAACTGCATAAGATTAGCGCTGTGAAGGGTTGCCCATTGGCACTTAGCTGTTAATGCACATGCAATAGTACTCACATCAGAAAAACCAACTAACCACTTAGGCTTTGCTTCTTTAATGGCGTTAAAATCAAGTAGTGGCAGTATCTCCATTGCCAGCTCACCACCCATCGGCGGCATAATCGCATCTATTTCATCATCAAGTAAAAAAACCATTAGCTGCTGAGCATGCGCTTTTGCGTTAAGCTGTTCACGTGGTTTGTTTTGACGTAAAAACTCCCCTTCAACAACATCATACCCTCGTTGTTTTAGTCCATTTATAACAATGTCTAATCGAGCATGGTATTTTTCTTTAAGACCTGATGAAAGCGAGCAAATTGCTATTTGTGATCCTACTTTCAAAGGCGCTGGGTAAAGTATATTAGCCATTGAGTGTTCCTTTTAATGAAGTGATTATGTACCTATATCATCATGCTTACTCTTTATGCAATATGAACACTCTTATCAGTATAGTGATTTATTTAAGGCATAAAAAAACCGATGTAATTACATCGGTTTTTATTTAAAACGTTAAAGTGAGTTATGCGTTAAAGATACTCAACTTCAATGATTTCGTACTCAACGATACCTTTTGGCGTTTCAATAGACACTGCGTCGTCCATTTGTTTACCAATTAAGCCACGTGCAATCGGTGAGTTAACAGAAATTAAGTTGTTTTTAATATCTGCTTCATCATCGCCTACAATACGGTATTTTACTTCAGCATCAGTATCTACATTTACTATAGTTACTGTGGTGCCAAAAATAACTTTGCCCGTATTTGGCATTTTAGTTACGTCGATTATCTGAACATTTGAAAGCTTCGCTTCAATTTCTTGAATACGACCTTCACAAAAACCCTGTTGCTCACGTGCAGCGTGGTACTCAGCGTTTTCTTTTAAGTCACCGTGTTCACGCGCAACAGCAATGTCGGCGATAATTTTTGGACGGGTAACTGTTTTTAATTCGTTAAGCTCTTTGCGCAGTAAATCTGCGCCACGAACTGTCATCGGAATTGATTGCATACTTTTCTCACTTAACACCAAGGCCCTAGTTGGCCTTGGCACATTTCCTTAGTTCAATCGCAGGTGTAGCTCTTGAACTGACGTTACTTTACTACGGTCATCTGCTTTGTTAGCAGTACAGTTAGCAAAAGCCGCGTTCAAGGTTGTCGTATAGTTGGTTTTATTTTGCAATGCACCACGACGTAACACCTTCGAATCTTCGATCGCTTGGCGACCTTCGGTGGTATTAACGATATAGCTGTACTCTTTATTCTTGATATAATCAAGAATATGCGGGCGGCCTTCATATACTTTGTTTACACGTCGTACTTCAATGCCAGCTTCTTCAAGAGCTTGTGCCGTGCCACCCGTTGCGTCAAGTTCAAAACCTAAGTCGGTCATAATCTTGGCTAATTCAACAATGCGTGGCTTATCGCTATTACGAACAGATAATAACGCGCGACCACCGCGTGGTAAAGTGTTGCTTGCACCTAATTGTGCTTTTGCGAATGCTTCGGCGAAAGTATCACCAACACCCATCACTTCACCCGTTGAGCGCATCTCAGGGCCACGAATTGGATCCACACCCTGAAACTTAGCAAATGGTAAAACAACTTCTTTAACGCTGTAATAAGGAGGGATCACTTCTTTAGTGATACCTTGGCTTGCCAAAGACTGACCCGCCATACAACGAGCCGCCACTTTTGCAAGCGCTACACCGGTTGCTTTTGATACAAACGGTACAGTACGTGCGGCACGCGGGTTGACTTCAATTAAGTACACTTTGCCATCTTTTACGGCAAACTGTGTATTCATTAAGCCAACAACACCAAGCTCAAGCGCCATGTCGGTTACTTGCTTGCGCATTACATCTTGCACTTCTTGTGATAAAGAATGTGCTGGTAATGAACAGGCTGAGTCACCCGAGTGAACACCCGCTTGCTCAATGTGCTCCATGATACCGCCGATGATTACTTGCTCGCCGTCGCAAATTGCGTCAACGTCAACTTCAATCGCATTATCTAAGAAACGGTCCAGTAATACAGGTGCTTCGTTTGATGCTTGTACCGCTTCGGTCATGTAGCGACGTAAATCATCTTCGTCGTATACAATTTCCATTGCACGACCGCCTAGTACATACGACGGGCGTACAACTAATGGGAAGCCAATCTCAACTGATTTAAGTAGTGCTTCTTCAGTTGAAGTTACTGTTGCGTTTTCTGGCTGAAGTAAATTTAAACGCTCAACAAGTTGTTGGAAGCGTTCGCGGTCCTCTGCACGGTCAATCGCATCTGGTGAAGTACCTATTACTGGCACGCCATTCGCTTCAAGCTCACGTGCTAATTTAAGTGGTGTTTGACCACCGTACTGCACGATAACGCCTTTAGGCTTTTCAACACGTACAATTTCAAGTACGTCTTCAAGTGTAATTGGTTCGAAGTATAATCTGTCCGATGTATCGTAATCGGTAGATACTGTTTCAGGGTTACAGTTAACCATAATGGTTTCATAGCCGTCTTCGCGAAGCGCAAGCGAGGCATGTACACAACAGTAATCAAATTCAATACCTTGGCCGATACGGTTAGGCCCGCCACCAATAACCATGATTTTGTCTTTATCTGTTGGGTTTGCTTCACACTCTTCATCGTAAGATGAGTACATGTAAGCTGTGTCTGAGCTAAATTCTGCGGCGCACGTATCAACACGCTTGTATACTGGCACGATGTTCAATAGGTGGCGTTTTTTACGAATTTCAGCTTCAGATACACCAGCAATTTCAGCTATACGTGGATCTGCGAAACCTTTGCGTTTAAGTTTACGTAGGAAGTCGGCATTTAAACCAGCCATACCTACTTCACCAATTTTTGCTTCGTCTTTTAAAATATCTTCTATTTGTACTAAGAACCAGCGATTAACTTTAGTCAGCTCATAAACATCATCAACGCTCATACCATGGCGCATTGCATCGGCAATGTACCAGATACGCTCAGCACCTGGCTCGCGTAATTCGCGAATGATTTTTTCTTTCGCTTTAGGGTCATCAAGTGCAACTATTGGGTTAAAACCTGTTGCGCCCACTTCAAGACCACGTAATGCTTTGTGTAATGATTCTTGTTGGTTACGACCAATCGCCATTACTTCGCCAACCGATTTCATTTGCGTAGTTAAACGGTCGTTCGCACCGGCAAATTTTTCAAAGTTAAAGCGAGGAATTTTTGTTACAACGTAATCGATTGAAGGCTCAAAAGATGCTGGAGTTTTACCGCCAGTAATATCGTTTTGAAGCTCGTCAAGCGTGTAACCTACTGCTAGCTTTGCAGCAATTTTAGCAATTGGGAAACCCGTTGCTTTTGATGCAAGTGCAGATGAACGTGATACACGTGGGTTCATCTCAATGATAACCATACGGCCATCTTCAGGATTAATACCAAACTGCACGTTAGAACCGCCAGTTTCTACACCAATTTCACGTAATACCGCCATAGAGGCGTTACGCATAATTTGGTATTCTTTGTCGGTTAGCGTTTGCGCTGGTGCAACGGTGATTGAATCGCCAGTGTGAACACCCATAGGGTCAAAGTTTTCAATGGTACAAACAATAATACAGTTATCGTTTTTATCACGTACAACTTCTGTTTCGTACTCTTTCCAACCAATGAGTGATTCATCAATCAATAATTCGTTTGTTGGCGATAAGTCTAAACCGCGCTCACAAATTTCTTCAAACTCTTCCATGTTGTAAGCAACACCGCCACCGGTGCCACCCATGGTGAAAGAAGGACGAATGATACATGGCAAGCCAATGCGGGTCATTGTATCTTTTGCTTCTTCCATTGTGTGAGCAATCTCAGCACGTGGACATTCAAGACCAATGTTTTTCATTGCTACGTCAAAGCGTTCACGGTTTTCTGCTTTGTCGATTGCATCAGCCGTTGCGCCAATTAGCTCAACGCCATGCTTAGCCAATACACCGTGCTTGTCTAAATCAAGTGCACAGTTTAATGCTGTTTGACCACCCATTGTAGGCAGTACTGCATCAGGCTTTTCTTTTTCAATAATTTTTTCTACCACTTCCCAGTGAATTGGTTCGATGTAGGTAGCATCAGCCATTTCAGGGTCGGTCATGATAGTTGCAGGGTTTGAGTTAACTAATATAACTCTATAGCCTTCTTCTCTAAGTGCTTTACACGCTTGAGCACCAGAGTAGTCAAATTCACAAGCTTGACCAATTACAATTGGGCCTGCGCCTAAGATAAGAATGCTTTTTATGTCGGTACGTTTTGGCATTATTACTCCAGTTAAATTAGTGTTTACGCGCTTGCATCAAATCGATGAAGTGGTCAAATAATGGTGCTGCATCGTGTGGACCAGGGCTTGCTTCAGGGTGACCCTGGAAGCTAAACGCAGGTTTATCTGTACGATGAATACCTTGAAGCGTTCCATCAAATAATGATTTATGCGTGGCACGAAGCGTACTTGGTAGGCTTGATTCTTGAGCTGCAAAACCATGGTTTTGAGCTGTGATCATAACTACATCGCGGTCTAGGTCTTTAACTGGGTGGTTAGCGCCGTGGTGGCCAAATTTCATTTTTTCTGTTTTAGCACCTGAGGCAAGGGCTAATAACTGATGACCTAAACAGATACCAAAAATAGGTGTGTCGGTTTCTAAAAAGGCTTGAATGGCTTCAATAGCGTAAGTACATGGCTCAGGATCACCAGGGCCATTAGATAGGAAGATACCATCAGGGTTTAAAGCAAGTACGTCAGCGGCTGAAGTTTGCGCTGGTACTACTGTAAGTTTACAACCACGGTCTACAAGCATACGTAAAATATTACGTTTTACACCGAAGTCGTAGGCAACAACATGAAACTTTTCATCAGCAGCGTCAAGGGTTTTAAATCCTTCACCTAATGTCCAGCTTGATTCGCGCCACTCAAAATTTTCCTTGGTTGAGACAACTTTTGCTAAATCCATACCTTTTAAACCTGGGAAGGCTTGCGCGGCTTGTAACGCTTTGTTTTCGTCTAGCTCGTCACCGGCAACAATACACCCGTTTTGTGCGCCTTTATCACGCAAAATTCGAGTTAGCTTTCTGGTGTCGATGTCCGCAATACCTAAAATATTACGTTCTTTTAAGTAATCATCTAACGATTGCTCGTTACGAAAGTTACTTGCTAGCAGTGGCAAATCACGGATCACTAGGCCTTTAGCCCAAATTTGATTCGCTTCTTCGTCTTCGCTGTTGGTACCCGTATTACCGATATGTGGGTACGTCAAAGTTACGATTTGTTCCGCGTATGATGGATCAGTCAAAATTTCTTGATAACCAGTCATAGACGTATTGAATACCACTTCACCGACTGACATGCCGTCAGCGCCGATTGCAGTACCGCGAAACACTGTGCCGTCTTCTAGGACTAACAGAGCGGATTTAGTCAAGTTAAACCTCCTAACAGTAAAAAACGGGAGTAAGCAATTGCTTAACACCCCGCCAATACCCAGAGGGATCGTCAAAACCAGATTTTTGTGAGCTTAAATTGTTTTACGCAGTCTTAAATGATGCAGATGTAAAGCATTCAACCTTCAATCATTTTTCTTGCCTAAAACTATTTTCATTCCCACTGAAACCCCGGATTTACTAGCCACTTGGGTATAATTGGAAACACGCATTTAGTAATTTTTGGCAAATTGGCTGCATATTACATGAAGTTGCTATTTAGGTCTAACATTATTTGGTTAATTGTTACAAATAAGTCACTGTAGGTGAAATTAGACCCAAACAGTTAAAATAGTAACTAAACTACTTAAGATCTAGCACATCTTGCATATCATAAAGTCCAGCAGGTTTGTTTTTCAACCAGCTTGCAGCCCTTATAGCACCTAAAGCGAACGTCATTCTCGAACTTGCTTTATGTGTTAATTCAAGCCTTTCGCCCATTGTAGCGAAGTATGCGGTATGTTCACCTACTATATCGCCCCCTCTTAGGACAGAATAACCAATCTCATTTTGAGATTTAGCTGTTTCTACTTGGCTTCGGTCATATACCGCAACCTCGTCGTGATCCCAGCCTTTCGCTTGCGCGATTGACTCACCTATTGCCAGTGCGGTACCCGATGGTGCATCTATTTTATGACGGTGGTGCGCTTCAAATATTTCGATATCTAAATCGTCACCAAACTTAGTCGCTGCAGTTTGCACAAGGTTGAGTAATACATTGACACCTACGCTGTAATTTCGCGCAAATACAATAGGGATATGTTTAGCGGCATCGTGTAATAGCGCCATATCATCATTTGTTAAACCTGTTGTGCCAATTACCATAGGAATTTTCTGCACTACAGCGGTTTTTAAATGGTTTTTCATACCCGCTGGCAGCGTAAAGTCGATTAAAACATCTACATTATCTATTGTAGTTTCGTCGCTAAAGCTAACACTGTTATCGGCTGCGCTGTTTACTTGATTTACATTAATGCCTAATAGCGATGAACTGCTTCGAACATATGCACCTGTAAGTTGTGTTTGTTCTTTAATTGTCGCGGCTTCTAATAGAGCTAAGCCCATTCTACCGTTAGCACCAAAAACACCTATTCGATTTGTAGTCATGGTTTTTACCTAATTTAATTTGAATCCGTTTATTAGCCATATATCCGGGCATTACAAAATACGTAGGTAGGTATTTTTATGCAGTTGGATAAATATTAATCGCTGAAAATCGCGTTGTTTTATAGATATTATCTAAAAGTCATGCAATAGTCAGGTGACCTTTTAATTTAATAATAATAACAATACCAGTTTACTTTAGCCATCTATACATTTAAACTTCTCTTTCGCGTCGATTTGGTCTTTGGCTTGCGGACGCTGCGGCTAACAACTTTTTTTAAAAAGTTGTACTGCTAAATTCAGCTAAAAGAGGAGTTTTGGCTGTGATAAATTTTACTGGTTATGAGGATTATGATGCAGCCATCATTTAATAAAAACAAAGCAATACTTTCTTTACTTCCCCTACTTACCTTTGTAGCGCTATTTTTAGGCTCAGGTTTGTATTTGCAATCGCAAGGGGTTGATTATGCTTTTTACCAACTACCCGCACCTGTTGCTATATTGCCCGCCATCATGCTTGCGTTTATTTTAAATAAAGGCACGGTAAACCAATGTGTAGAAACCTTTATTAAAGGTGCCGGACATAACAATATTATTACCATGTGTTTAATATACTTACTTGCGGGTGCTTTTTCTGCCGTTGCCAGTGCAACCGGTGGTGTAGATGCGGTAGTAAATGCAGGCCTATCGCTTATTCCACCTTCGTTGTTACTCCCTGGTTTATTTTTAATTGCAGCGGTTGTATCAACAGCAATGGGTACGTCAATGGGTACGATTGGCGCCATTGGCCCTATCGCTTATGCGGTATCAATTAAAACAGGTATAGATCCAGCATTAATGGCCGGTACGATTGTATCTGGCGCTATGTTTGGCGATAACTTATCTATTATTTCAGACACCACTATTGCAGCTACGCGCACGCAGGGCTGTGAAATGAAAGACAAGTTTAAAGAGAATCTTAAAATTGCTGTCCCTGCTGCAATACTGACTATTGGCTTATTGTTTTATTTAACACCTGCTGCTCAAGTTGTTGAAACCAAGGATTACGATATTTGGTTAGTGCTTCCGTATGCCTTTATTTTAGTGCTAGCAGTTGCTGGCTTGAACGTCTTTGTAGTGTTGTTTAGCGGTATTATTTTTGCCGCATTAATGGGCTTTACAGGAAGTTATGAAGGCGCAAGCTTTGTAAAAGACATTTACAAAGGCTTTACCGATATGCAGGAAATATTTTTACTATCAATGTTTATTGGTGGCTTATCTGAATTTATTCGTATTAATGGTGGCCTTGATTACATTGCTCAAAAAATTCAAGCAATTACTAAAATAATTGCCAAATGGCACCGTAAAGTGGCAGATCAATTAGGTATCGCTGCGTTAGTTTTAACAAGTAATGTCTGTATTGCCAATAACACCGTATCTATTATTGTGGCCGGCCCTATTGCTAAAAAGCTTGCTGATGATGGTGAAATAAGCGGTAAACGCTCTGCAAGTTTGCTAGATATTTTTGCTTGTGTAACGCAGGGTTCTTTACCATACGGCGCACAAGCATTGTTACTTGGCGCTACGTTTAAAATAAGCCCTTGGGAAGTATCAACCTCTTCCTATTATTGTTTTATCCTAGCATTTACGGCAATAACTATCATTTGCTTGCGCCGAAATAAAGCGTAATAAATTGCGTCTCCACATGTTGCAGCTTATAAAGTAAGCTGCAACATGTGTTAAATTAGCGATCAACAAATCAATCTCTTCTGCTATAATCTCTGCTTCCGCGTGTCACTAAAATTATAGTTATTAAACAGTTATGAAATTTAAAAAATTACTCCCTTTTATTACTTTTACTTCTCTTGCTTTATCATCGTCGGCTTTTGCTGCTAATTGGAGCAGTACAGCACTACACATTAATAATGGAAGTCAAAAAAATCCATTTTCTAAACAAGAGTCCGATACTACCGTTTACTCGGTTCAACATGCATCGGGCTATGACTACGGCGATAACTTCTTCTTTATCGATTACAGTAAAGACGATATAGATGATGGTTACCAAGATGCTGATTTTTATGGTGAATGGTACTCAACGGTAAGCTTATCGGCCATTAGCGGCGAAAAAATTGGCTCTGGTGCATTATTAGATGTTGGCCTTACGGGCGGTATTAACGTTGCTGGTGATGCAAAAGTAATGAAATACCTACCAGGTGTTAAATTAAGCTGGGATGTACCTGGTTTTAACTTTTTTCAAACGTTGTTCACAGCTTACATTGACGATAGTGAAGGTGTAGCAAAAGGCGGTGCACCTATTGAAACTAATAGCTGGATGCTTGATGTAGCTTTTGAGTACCCTTTCTCTATTGGCTCACAAAAGTTTAGCTTTAAAGGCCACGCTGAATACATTGCTGAACGTGAAGATGAATTTGGTAACGATGTACAAGCTTGGATACTCGCACAGCCTATTTTAGTGTGGGATATGGGCCACGCTCTTCAAATGAAAGAAAACACACTCCTGTTGGGTATGGAATTACAATACTGGCACAATAAACTAGGTACTGAAGTCACTGAATCGGTACCACAAATCCATATTGAGTGGACGTTTTAAGCTTTAACAATCAGCTCTTTACTCAGTAATTAATAAGCGAAGCTTTATTTTAGCTTCGCTTCTTTTCGTCCACGTAAAACATTTAATTGAACAGGTGTAAATACTTAGTTATTGTTGTACTTCTTTTAAGCCAAGCGCTCGCCTTTAATAGGAGTAACTGAATGTCGTCGATTAAAGTTATTTGTTTCTCTACTTTATTAGTACTAACAAACAATGCCTTAGCTGGCACTTCTCAAGATACATCTGCCCTTTCTTATGATGCACTTTTAACTAATTACGAATACGATTTTAAAGTAAATTACTTTGCACTTGAGTCGCAAAAACAATCATTAAAAATGGCCTATATTTACTTAAAGCCAACCAAATCCGACATGCCAACAGTTACACTTATGCATGGCAAAAACTTTAATGCAGATTACTGGACTACCACTGCGCAATATCTGCAATCTTTAGGTTATGGGGTATTAATTCCAGATCAAATTGGTTTTGGTAAGTCGTCTAAGCCAACTAATTACCAGTATTCATTTGCGGCTCTTGCTCATCATACTCATGCGTTAATGGACTCACTTGATATAAAAGAGTCGATTGTATTAGGGCACTCAATGGGTGGAATGCTAGCGAGTCGTTTTGCATTAATGTATCCAAATACAACTAAAAAGCTAATTTTATTAAACCCTATTGGGCTTGAAAACTACTTGCAGTATGTTGATTACAAAGATACAAATTTTTTCTATAAAAATGAGTTTTCAAAAACGCCGGAAGGCGTAAGAAAATATCAACAAAAAAATTACTACGATGGTAAGTGGAATGCCACATATTCAGCCTTAACTGACTTCATAACAGGGCAAATACAAGGATCAGATAAAGAACAAATGGCATGGGTGAATGCAAAAACATACGATATGATTTTCACTCAACCTGTAATAACCGAATTTAAAGATTTAACTATGCCGGTTAAATTAATTATAGGTACGCGGGATAGAACCGGCCCTGGCCGTAACTGGAAAAAAGAGGGTGTTAATTACGAGCTTGGTCGATATGATAAATTAGGCAAACACGCTGCAACACTTATCCCTGACGCACAATTATTCGAGCTTGATAACTTAGGGCATCTGCCGCACATTGAAGATTTCGAACGCTTTAAAAATGTATTTAAACAAGCACTTTCTGCTGAATAACCACGCTTAAGAACTAAAATAAAACCCCTGTAGGTAAAATACTTACAGGGGTTTTATTTTAATTACGCATTAATACTAAACGTACACTACTTCAAATAGTAAAGCGCTTAACTACAGTGTGCACTGTGGGTTTTTACCCTGTGCTTTAGCAGTACTTTGCTCACTAAGTGCTTTGCTCATTTGCGCTTGTAAGTTTTTAATACGGTTACTTGGCGCTGGGTGAGTTGATAAAAACTCAGGTGTTGTACCACTACCTGCCGCACTCATATTTTGCCAAAGGGTTACTGACTCTTGTGGGTTAAAGCCAGCCTCAGCCATTAAATCTAAACCAATAGTATCGGCTTCTGATTCGTGCGAGCGGCTAAATGGCAAAACAACACCATACTGTGCGCCCAAACCTAAGCCTTGCATAATTTCATTACGATATTGAATGTTACCCATTTCAAGTGCCGCACTACCAAGTTGCATACCGGTATCTAAAATAGAGCTTTGTGAAACACGCTCATTTGAATGCTCAGCAATTACGTGCCCTACTTCGTGCCCTAGTACTGTTGCTAATTGGTCTTGATTAGTAGCAATTTTTAATAAGCCAGTATGAACACCAATGTAACCACCTGGTAGTGCAAAAGCATTAGCAGATTCATCTTCAAATACAACCACTTCCCAATTTTGCGAAGCGTATTCTTTTGGTAATACAGCCACTACTTTTTCAGCAATGCAATTTACATATGCATTTGTTTTTGCATCTTTATTAATTGGTTGGTTTTTTTTCATATCAGCAAAACTAGCAGTGCCCATTTCACTCATTTGTTGGTCTGAATAAAGCGCTATTTGTGTGCGTCCTGTTGGCGACGTTTTACAACCAGCCAAAACGGCTGTCGCTAATACTGCAAGTACTAGTTTTTTCATGGTAATTCTCTTAAGCAATTAATTTTTTATTGCTTGTAGAATAGCAAACACAGTACCAATTTAAAATATTTGCTTTATATAGCGCTATATTAACAAGATGCGATAAGACGATAAACTTAGCAGGCGAACTAAGTTTATCCAAATACAATGCCCTGTTACACTACAGTCCTTGTTTTTAGTGATTGTTGAGTTTACACATGGACGCCTCAGCCTCGTCTTTTAATACCCGTATTTTATTGCCTTTATTAGCCAGTATTGTGGCGATTACGCCATTGGCTATTGATATGTATTTGCCCGCCATGCTGGTAATTGCAAACGATTTACACACTAATATGCCAAATGTACAAATATCGTTGAGTATTTACTTAGCAGGTTATTCATTGGGGATGTTATTTTTTGGCCCGATTGCCGATCAAATTGGCCGCCGTAAGCTCGCCCGTATTGGCTTAACCCTATTTGGCGCAAGCTCACTTGCACTTGCATTTACCACCGAAATCCATGCCTTTTGGACTCTTCGAGCAGTACAAGCATTTACGGGAGCTGCAGCAACGGTAGTAGTACCGGGTATTATTCGCCATATTTATCAGCAAAACACAGCTAAAGGAATGTCGTATGTATCGATGATCATGATGGTAGCACCGTTAGTTGCCCCCTCAGTTGGCTCGTTTATTTTAGGGTTTTCTGTTTGGTCAACCATATTCTTGGTGCTTGCTGGATATAGCTTTTTAATATTAGCGTTTGTACAAGTATATCTAATCGATATTCCTATTCACAAAAATGAAAAAAAGGGTCTCGCTTTATTTTTTGATAGCTATAAAACAGTGCTCAGTAATAAAGATGCACGTGCCGACATACTCAGTTCTATGTTTGTATCATTTGGATTTTTTTGCTTTTTAACCTCAGTACCTTTTATATATTTAGATTTATATGAAGTGTCAGAACAATTATTTGGTGTATTATTTGCCTTTAATGTAATGGCGCTGATGTTTGGTAACTTTTTAAATACGCGAATTGTACCAAGGCTAGGCTCTCGAAAGATGCTCTATATTGGGCTTGTATGTGGGTTTGTATCGGGGCTTGCGCTATTAACATTTAGCTTATTGCATTTATCACTTTATTATATTGTGGCTGCTATTGCGCCATTAATGATGAGCTTAGGCGTCACGGCAAGTAATGCTGACTCGCTAATATTAATGAAGTTTGAAAAAAACACAGGCACGGCAACGGCCGTAATTGGCACACTTCGTTTTGGCAGTGGCGCATTAGTTGGCCCGTTACTCGCTATTATGCATGCAAAAAGCGCAGTGCCATTTTCAAGCTTAATGTTTAGTGCCGTGTTACTCACTATGCTCGTACAGTTAATTCACTATAAAAAAGACAAAAAAAATGCCTCAATATGAGGCATTTTTTAAAACTAATAATTCAATTAAGCATCAGCAGCTTTAGAAACCATAACCATTGCAGGGCGTAATAAACGACCATTCAATGTGTAACCTTTTTGCATAACAGCAAGTACTGTATTAGGTGTTACATCGTTACTTGGTTGAATTGACATTGCTTGATGAAAATCTGGATTAAACATCTCACCTTGTGGGTTTACAATTTCAACACCAAATTTAGAAACAGCGTCATTGAAGCTCTTAACCGTCATATCGATACCTTCAAGCAACGGCTTTAAAGTCTCATTTTCTTTATCAGAAAACTCAATAGCACGTTCAAGGTTATCAATTACAGGTAGTAATTCGTTAGCAAATTTTTCTAGTGCAAATTTATGCGCTTTTTCTACATCTTGTGCTGCACGACGACGAATATTATCTACGTCTGCTGCTGCGCGAACAACACCATCTTTTTGATCAGCAATAGTTTGCTTAGCGGCCTCAAGCTCTGCATATAACATCGCAATTTCTGCTTCAGGGCTTTGCTCTTGTTCTGCATGTTGATCAGCGGCTTCTACTGCTGCTTCTACATCAGCCTGCATTTTAGAAATTTCTTCGTTTAATTCTACTTCTTGCTCAGGGTTTTGTGTCTGCTCAGACATAAAATACGTGCTCCAATTCTTTTCAACTGCGGTAATTATGGGGATTGAATAAAAAGATTCAAGAGTTAGATGTCTCAATTAATTTAAATTCTTGGATTATTTCTTCAATTTGCGCTGATTTAGGGCAAATTATACAAAAGCGGCTTTGGTATTCTTGATTTTGAAAGTACGGGACACTTATTACAATCAATTCATCGCACTCAGTAAAAGGTAATTTTTCGCTATTAAGTACCGATAACCCATTTTTAAAAGCGAGCTTATCTTCTACATAATTTAAAAATGAGACGCCAATATTTAAGCTTTGTTCACAATCAATTTGTTTGTAAAGGTAATTTTCGCCAACAACAATACTGTTATCTGAGCCTAATTTTTGGCTTAGTTGTCGCGTCCATTGATTAAGCGAATCGTGACAATTTCGAGGCGCGGTATTAGCCATAGCTTGCATACGGTATAAACCTTCCATCAAGGTTTGTTGACTAAAGACGGTGTTTAGCCACGTTGCAAACTGATAACGAACAGAGTCTGACGAATCATGAGGCTTATCAATACAAATATTATGGCTCTGCCCTGCTCTGTCTATTAATAAAATAAGCCAGTCGGTAGAATCAAAATCAAGTACCTCTACTCTAAATACTTGCTGCGAGCTGGCTTGTGGCAAACCCACACAACAACAAACCTGATATTTTTGGCTCAAACCATGCGCTAGCTCAACGAGTTGTGATTGCTCTGGTTGCCAATAATTAGCAATATCAGCGAGTGGAAAGAACTCGTCAAACCAATAATCAAACCCCTCATTTGTAGGCACACGGCCTGCAGATGTATGAGGTGAATACAATAAGCCCACTTTTTCTAAGCGAGCCATCGCATTACGTACCGTAGCCGAACACACAGCCATGCCTTTAAGCTTAGCAATTTTTGTTGATGGGACGGGTAACCCCTCACCATTACAGTACATGTTCATAACAGCTGAAAAAATTTGCTGATCTCGTGGATTTAATTTCATGTTATCTACATCTTGTTGCATGTCTGATATATCGGGGCATTTACAGTTATTTCAAGTCACATAGTATGCTGGTAGCTAATAAAACTAAATTAATTACCTAGGTAAGTTAATCATACCAATTTAAGCTAAGATCTGTATTTTCAAACACTTCTCTTTTGGGTTACTCTACAAACATTCAAACTTACAGTGTACACATTATGGATTCTCCTTTTAAAACCATTGGCCTTATTGGTAAACCAAACCACCCTGGTGCAGCCGCAACACTACAACGTCTGCATACATTTTTACTGGCACTTGGTTTTGAGGTTATCGTAGAAAAACGCACTGGTGGCCAGTTAGTTGATGTACCCACAGATAAACTAGTTAAGTTAGTCGACTTAGGGGAACTAGCTGATTTGGCTATTGTCGTTGGAGGTGACGGTAACATGTTAGGCGCAGCACGTGTTTTAGCCCGTTTCAACGTAGCAGTAATCGGTGTTAACAGGGGGAACCTTGGGTTCTTAACTGATTTAAACCCTGAAGGTTTTGAACCAAGTTTAGAACAAGTTTTAAGTGGTGATTTTATTGAAGAAAATCGCTTTTTACTTGAAGTAGAGGTATACCGCCACAACGAATTAAAAAGCGCTAATTCTGCGGTCAATGAAGCAGTGCTTCATGCCGATAAAGTTGCACATATGATTGAGTTTGAAGCCTTTATTAATAAAGATTTTGTATTTTCACAGCGCTCGGATGGCTTAATTGTATCAACACCAACAGGCTCAACGGCGTATTCACTTTCAGGTGGCGGACCTATTTTGACACCAGAGCTTAATGCTATTTCGTTAGTACCTATGTTCCCACATACATTATCGAGCAGACCATTAGTCGTTGATGCTGATAACGAAGTACGCTTAAAGCTAAGCCTAGAAAATACAGATAGCCTACAGGTAAGTTGCGACAGCCATGTTGTGCTTGCTGTTTTACCTGGCGATGAGGTTGTCATTAAGAAAGCAGATAAAAAACTGCGTTTAATTCATCCAAAAAATTATTCTTACTACAACGTTTTACGTACTAAATTAAATTGGGGTAGTCGTTTATACTAATTTTATTGCCAAGTGTAAGACTTTAGAGCAAAATATCGCAAAATAAAAAATAATATTATTAGGAACTATAGCAAATGACGTATGTTGTATTTTTTTCACTTTTGTTATTAATTACGCTACTAGGTAGCTATTTAATAGTTGAAAATAATCGTCGTATAGCAAGCGAAACCAAGAAGAGAATTTTTAATGATCGAGTTTCAAAAATTAGTACACGTTTGAAAAGCAAACTAAATGAATTGTTGGATGTTAAGGTAATACGCCCGAAACACGTTCCTAGAGTCCAGGCAATTGTTAGTAATTTTTTTGTAGTACAAGCACATAATGATGACAATTTACAAAAATTAGAAGATGTAACTGATTTACTCGTCAGCACTTTAACTAACGAATTAAATAAAACTTATCAAACTAATTCGGCTAAAAGTTTAATTGATAACTTACAGCACTTTATAGCTGAGCTACCTCATCAAGGTATTTTATATAACAAAGCTTTTTATGACACTGAACTACCTTCGTTAATATTTACTATCCAAACAGAAGACATCCATCAACACATTGATAAAAAAGAAGAAGTTGAATTTTTGCAACAAAAAACTAATGACTCTCCTATTAACGAAGAGGCAAGTGTTGCTTAAATACTAAAAAATTAATTTGCAAAAAACCAAAACACTGTATAAATTCACAGTTAATTGACTGGATGGATAAACAGTATGTTAATTGGTTTAGAAGTTAAAAATTTTGCAATAGTAAGTAATTTAAGTACCGAATGGCAAAACGGTATGACCGCCATCACCGGTGAAACAGGTGCAGGTAAGTCTATAGCCATTGATGCGCTTTCACTGTGTTTAGGTGAGCGAGCAGAAGCCTCAGCGGTCCGCCCTAACACTGACAAGGCAGAAGTATGTGCACAATTTGATTTAAGTGCACTTCCACTAGCTAACGCTTTTTTAGAACGACACATGTTAGCAAATGCCGATAACGAGTGCTTATTACGTAGGGTGGTATGTAAAAATGGCCGCAGTAAAAGTTATATTAATGGTAGTGCGGTAACCGCCGCACAGCTAAAAGAACTTGGTCAATATTTAATTTCTATTCATGGGCAACATGCCCATCAGCATCTTTTGAAAGCTGAGCATCAATTGCAATTACTTGATGCCTATGCCGGTCACAATGATTTAGTGAACGGCGTGAGCCAAAACTATAAGCTGTTCGCTAACTTACAAAAAGAATTTAAGCACCTAGAGCAGCAACAATTACAGCAAGCGGCTCAAAAACAACTTTTAGAATATCAAGTTGCAGAACTAGATGAATTTGCTTTGCAAGAAAATGAATTTGAACAAATAGAGGCTGAGCATTATAAACTCAGTAATAGCCAAACCATTTTAGAAGCCTGCCAACGAGAGCTACAGCACCTTTACGAAAGCGATGAACAAAATGCGTGCTCGTTGTTACAGCATAGTGCTCAGCAATTTACCGAACTGGCTCAATATGACGAAAGTTTAGTAAGCGTAGCTGCTATGCTTAGCGAAGCCGCTGTACAAGTTGAAGAAGCGAGTCGCGAAGTGCGTGGTTACACTGAGCAAGCAGATTTAGACCCGGCTCGCTTAGTTGAAGTAGAAAATAGACTAAGTGGTGCAATGGACTTAGCTCGCAAACACCATATAAAACCACAAGCCCTAGTTGAGTTTCATCAATCTATTTCACAGGAACTGGAGTCAATTAGTACTAATAGTGCTCGATTAGAACAACTAGAATCCGAAATAGAAAATGCGCGAGTGACATACCAACAGGCAAGCGATCAGTTAAGCAAAAGTCGTAAAGAGTACGCAAATACACTAAACACTTTGATCAGTGAGAGTATGGCTAACCTGTCAATGGAAAATGGTGTATTTGAAATAGCATTAACTCAAGAAGTTGAGCGTGCACCCAACAGTTTAGGGTACGACAATGTATCATTTTTAGTTTCAACTAACCCAGGACAGCCACTACAACCGCTTGCTAAAGTAGCATCTGGGGGAGAGCTTTCGCGTATTAGCTTAGCAATTCAAGTGATTATTGCACAAAAAGTAACAACCCCAACACTTATTTTTGATGAAGTTGACGTAGGTATATCAGGCCCTACCGCATCGGCAGTTGGAAAACTATTACGTCAGTTAGGTAAATCAACTCAAGTAATTTGTGTAACGCATTTACCGCAAGTAGCTAGCAGTGCGCATCAACAATTCTTTGTAGCTAAAGAAATTGCTCAAGGTGAAACATTTACTCATATGCTGCCTTTAAATAAAGATGGACGAGTTAATGAAATAGCTCGCCTATTAGCTGGAGACAACGTAAGTAAGACGGCTAAAGCTAACGCAAAAGAACTGATAATGGCACATGCCTAGTGCTATTTAGCTACCGATTTATAACAAATCAACATGTATCAAATTGCTAAGAGATAAATATAATGCAAAATAGTGTCATTTATATGTGTATAGGTTTTAGTTGGCTTTTAATAATAGTATGTGTGCTCTTAATGCTTTTAAGTCGATTTAAACATACTCAATTTAAACAACGTTTATTACGCTTTGTAAATATAGTTTTAGTGTTTCAATTGTTATTCGCCGGTTTATATTTAGCTGTTGAGTTTGACAGAGATTCACAATACTTAAAAGGGAGTTACACGATACTTATTGCGCTCCAAATTACCTGTAATTTCTTTTGCTACATGAGTGTAAAACGAAGAAAGGCCAAAACGAAACCTTCTCTTGACTCCTTCTCTATGGATTAGCAAATATAGATGGTTACTAAGCTGAGCAAGTTCTATTTTTACCTTGCTCTTTGGCTTTGTAGAGTTGCTGATCAGCATGTTTAATATCAAGATCAATTGATCTGTTTTCTTCACTTTGAACAACACCAATACTAATTGTTAAGTTTACAGTATTAGTACGTAAACTTACCGCTGCTTTTTTAAGTGAATCATGGATTTTATCTGCTACATTTACCCCTTCTGCAACACTTACATTAGGTATTGCTATTAAGAACTCCTCTCCCCCCCAACGAGAAGCAACAGCATTTTGTGGAATATTTTTCTTAAAAATCTTAGCTAAATGAATAAGTGCCTCATCGCCAAAGTTATGTCCATATTTATCATTAATTTTTTTGAAGTTATCAACATCAGCTAGTAGCAATACAAAAGGTATGCCTTTGTAAGCATGTTCCTTTTTGAATTCACTTAACTTATTCATTGCATGACGACGGTTAGGAAGCTCAGTTAATGGATCGATTGTTGCTAATCGTTCATTTCTTTGACTTAAAGCTATTATTTTATTGCTGTACTTCTCTCTTGATTGTTCATAAAAGCCTGTGAGTAAAGCGACAATAATAAACGAAAATACAATTCTATAAGGAAATTGTGCTGGTTTATATTCATAAATATTAAACATATCTGCGCAATAAAAGCCTAACATTATCGCTAGCAAAAATATGAATATATCAAATGTCCCTCGCTTTAATCCTCGAATAGAATATGTTACTGGTGATACAATAAATATCCAAATTGGCCCTGTACCTTCAGCGCCGCCAGTAACAACTAAGTAAAGCATCAATCCATAAAGATTATATAAAATCGCATTTGCAGACTTTTCTACCTCTTTGTAAATATTAAATGCCCAAATATAGATAAGTGTCGAACCGACAAGTGTCACAAAAAGAAAATATTCGCTATTAGTAAATGCAATACACGACATCAAAAATGTGGATATAAAGCCTATTGATGAGAAAAACCTTACTATTAATTCTCTTTCTGTTTTATCGAAGTATTTGTGCATAATTTATCAGTTTTCTTTTCGTAAATGACGCCAACCCAGAACGCAAAGTAAGCAAATAGTAAATAAGCCGCGTATTTTGTATTTATTTAGTTAATTAATCAACACTTAATACCATACTAAAATACGGAAAAAGTAGAATTAGATTCTTTGGTAATCCCCCCATTTTTAATGGAGGCTATCTGTAGAATTTTCGTTGTT
>NZ_JJNZ01000012.1 GCF_000690055.1 Pseudoalteromonas fuliginea | reverse complement strand
AATTTAATTCGTTAAATTGATCAAAGATTTATGCAGGTTGGTATTACTTATGAATCTTACTTTTCTAGCAAAATATCATGTATTTTTGCAAGGTCAGATTTACCTGCAATAATTTCATCTGGTGTTAAACCCGATAGTTCATGCGGAAACACCAACCACTCTTCAGACTCATGAATATAGTAATCTGGCACTGTATCTACTTTTGAGTTTTTTGGTTTGTAATATGGGCATGCGATACGAATATCACGTGGCAAGTTTAAACGCATAAGCTCTGAAAGTTTTTCTTTTAATGCAACAATACTACGACCAGAATCAAATACATCATCAACAATTAATAATGAATCGCCTGCATTCGCGTTTTCAACTATGTAATGTAAACCATGTACTTTAATTTCTTTCGATTGTTTACCAATACCGTAATAAGACGAAGTACGTACTGCAATGTGGTCAGTCTCAATGCCTTTGTAATCGTAATATTCTTGAACAGCAATACCGATCGGTGCACCACCTCGCCAAATACCAATAATAAAATCAGGACGAAAGCCATCTTGGTATACTTGTGCCGCTACGCGGAACGAATCTTCAAGCAGTTGTTGAGCTGTGATGTAGCACTTATCTGACATAATTAGAAACCCCAGTGGTGGATATAACGCTTGAGCGCAGCTTAGAGTTAAGCAGAAATTAAACTCAAACAGGTATTGGCGACGGATTTTACCGCAAATGAAATAAAATTGCTTGCTTCACGTACAAAAAAATAGACACCAAGTGGTGCCTATTCATTCAAAGTATAAAAAGCATAAATTTAGTAAATACTATGCTTTTTCTAGTAAAGTTCGCGCAACTGTACGCATACCTTGAGTAGTTGCACCCGCTGCCCACTGGCTTGTGCTGCCCATGTTAAACGCAGCGGCTAAATCTATGTGTACCCAACCTTTGCCGTCGTTTGGCACAAAGCGTGATAAGAAGCCAGCCGCATTTGATGCACCGCCGTAACCGCCACCCTTTTGTGCACGGCTATTTGCCGTATCAGCATAAGGAGACGGGCAGTTTTGTTGATGCCATTTTTCAAGAGGCAGTGGCCAAGCAGCTTCCATTTCTTGAGATGCAAAACTTTCAACTTCGCGTGCAAGTTCTTTATCAAGTGCAAATAAAGCATTGTACTCTTGGCCAACAGCAACAAGCGCTGCTCCAGTTAGTGTTGCTGCATCAATGATAAGTGGAGCGCCAGTCTCTCCTGCTGCCATTAAGCCATCAGCAAGTACTAAGCGACCTTCAGCATCAGTGTTTACAATTTCAACTGTCGTGCCATTTTTATAAGTAAGAATGTCACCTAATTTGTATGCATGGCCCGAAATTAAGTTCTCAGCACAACATAAAAACAGTTTAATGCGCTTTTCAATACCACGGTTAATAGCCAATGCTAAACCTGCGGTTACAGTTGCAGCGCCGCCCATGTCGCACTTCATACCAAGCATACCTTCGCTTGATTTAATTGAGTAACCACCTGAGTCAAACGTAATACCTTTACCTACAAGCGCAGCACTTACTGGTGCATTTTCATCGCCTGTTGGGTTGTAATCAAGCTCAAGCAATACTGGTGGGCGTTCACTGCCACGACCAACAGCATGGATACCAATCCATTGTTGCTCTAGTAAGGCATCACCTTTAATAATTTGGTAACTTACATGCTCAGGCGCTAATGATTGAATAAACTCAGCCGCTTTTTCTGCAAGGCTTTCAGGATAAATGTCATCGGCAGTGCCGTTAACCATTTCACGAGCCCAAATTGCTGACGTTTTTAAGTGAGCAAGTTCTTTAATATCTGATTGTGCGTTATCAACAAACTCAACACCGTTTAACGATTTTGGTGTTACAAAACCTTGATAAAAAGCCCACTGACTTTCTGTACACCAGGTATCGCCTGCTAGTTCAACGTTTTTAACGCCTTGGCTTGCAATAGTACGGCCTGCTTTTTGAACATTTTTTAATGTGTCTTGCTCAGATAAATGAACAGTTGCACCGCGCTCGTTAAAAGACAATGACGCATTATCGCCCCAATGACTCGCTGCTGCTTGTTCGCTTAGTTGAACAACAAATTTTTCACTCATGTTAGAATACCCTTGCACTTAAATGTGCCACCGAGTTTACTATAGAGCGCTTAAGTTCCCAACAGCTTGAGATAAATAACATAAACCACACTGCTGTGCAGTATTTACGCTTTGGAATTTATCATGAAGTACACGCCAACTCTGCAACCTGCCACCTTATTAAAGCGCTACAAACGTTTTTTAGCCGACCTACAATTAAGTGATGGCAGCGAATTTACCGCCCATTGTGCTAATACAGGTAAAATGACCGGATGCGCAGAGCCGGGTTTTACTGCTTTTTATTCAACGAGCGATAACGCAAAACGAAAATACCCACATTCATTAGAGCTGACGCAAAATAATTTATCGCAGCTTATTTGTGTAAATACAGCGGTGGCCAATAAAGTAGTAGAAGAAGCAATAAACAATAATGTGATAAGCGAGCTACTCGACTACAGTCAATTGCAAAGCGAAGTAAAGTACGGCAGTGAAAATAGCCGCATAGACTTTTTACTCACAGACGAAAATAAACCTGATTGCTACGTAGAAGTTAAATCAGTCACATTACTAAGCCAAGATGCACCACAAAGTGGGCAAGGCTACTTCCCAGATGCGCAAACACTGCGCGGACAAAAACATATTCGCGAACTAATAGAAATGATCGAACAAGGTCACCGAGCAGTATTACTGTTTGCTGTTTTGCATGAAGGAATAAATACAGTAAGTGCAGCTGCGCATATTGATGAAAAGTACGCCATGCTATTAAGCCAAGCAATTGTGGCGGGGGTTGAAGTATTAGCATACAAAGCAAAGATTTCAGCAAATGAGGTTTTGCTTCATAAAAAAATAGCATTTGTAAAATAATGTATAAATACAAACAATTAAACTAGTCTTACTGTTGAAATGACAAAGACTCGAAAATAGTCCTTGTTAAATTGTACAAATCAGCTTGTTTTTAAAACTTTTGCCCACATAACTAGGCAAGTTTTAAAGAGCGAATACATGAATTAATAAAAGTGTAAATAGACTATTAATACACTTTTTGATCAGTGAACATGGTTGAAGCTAATTCGATTAATTAAAAATAAATTTGCCTAGGGTATAAGATTCTGTTATTTATACCGCCGGCTAATGCTGAGGCATTAAATTAAGGATTTAGGAGAGAGTTATGCCAGACCAAAAGAAACATGGTTTATTGGCTCAAGCCGGTTTAGAACCATACCAAGAAAAACCAGGTGAAGAGTACATGAATGATGCACAACGTGCACATTTTAGAGCGATTTTAGAAGCTTGGCGTAATGATTTACGCAATGAAGTCGACCGTACTAAATCGCACATGCAAGACGAAGCTGCTAACTTTCCTGACCCAGTTGACCGCGCTGCACAAGAAGAAGAGTTCTCTTTAGAACTTCGTACTCGTGACCGCGAACGTAAATTAATCAAAAAAATTGAAAAAACAATTAACCTGATTAAAGAAGATGATTTTGGCTTTTGTGAGTCTTGTGGCATCGAAATTGGCATACGCCGCTTAGAAGCGCGTCCTACTGCCGATTTATGCGTAGACTGTAAAACACTTGCAGAAATCAAAGAAAAACAATCTGGACGCGGCTAATTAACCTCTATTAATTAGTTATGTCTCCTACAGCCGTTACTGCGCCAGTGCGTAAATATCGCGGTCGTTTTGCACCGTCTCCTTCTGGGCCATTACATTTTGGCTCACTTGTGGCGGCTGTGGGTAGTTACCTTGATGCAAAAGCAAACAAAGGTAAATGGTTAGTCCGTATCGAAGATATAGACACTACGCGCGTTGTAAAAAATGCCGACTCCGATATTCTAAATACCTTACACGCTTACGCCCTTTACTGGGACGAACCGGTTGTTTATCAAATACAGCGCTTGCCTTTATATCAAGATATTACCCACTCACTTTTAAAACAAAAGCTTATTTATGGTTGCACCTGTACTCGCAAACAAATAAAAACCATTGGTGGTATTTATCAGGGGCATTGCAAAGTACTTGATCACAGCACTGAATCCGGTGCACTTCGCTTAGTTCAACAACATCCAACGACTCAATTTAGTGACTTAATCCAAGGTGATATAACGGTAAATAGTCCCCTTGCCCATGAAGATTACTTAATTAAACGTAGCGATGGTTTATTTGCTTATCAGCTTGTAGTGGTTGTTGATGATATTGATCAAGGGATTAATCGAATTGTAAGAGGTGCAGATTTAATTGAACCTACTGCTCGGCAAATTAGTTTGTTTAAACAACTCAACAGCCCTGTACCTGAATTTGCTCATTTACCTTTAGCGGTTGCCAAACCTGGCTTTAAACTGTCTAAACAAAATTATGCACCCGCAATTAGTAAAAACAATCCAAAACCTGCATTAATCAGTGCATTTGAGTTTTTAGGACTACCTGTAATTGCTGATCTAATCGATTTAAATATTGAACAATTAGTCGCTTGGGGAGTTAAAAACTTTAGCTTAAAACAGGTGCCACACGTTCCCGAAATACAGATTTCTCAGCATCCGACGAGTCAAGCCATCCAATTTACTCAACTAAGTAAATAAAAATCGCTAAAAACGGCTTAATTTCAACACATCAACTTAATTTTTAAACCCTGCTGGTATATGATAGCCGCCTAAATATATGCTATTTACGTTAAACAGCTTGTACTGGGTTATAACTTCCCTATTTGCTGTAATTTTTGATTGCGATGACAAGTCAATCAACACCTTCTAGGAGACAGACTATTATTTCCAAGCTTTTTCAATTTTGCCGACAAATAATCGGCCCGAATACCAGTGCAAAAAGCGCTTCGGTAAGCAGTGAACCTATTGTTGTCACTCGTGGTGAGCATGGTATTTCGCGCAAACAATTTAGCCCAAATGCAATCAAAGTACTGTACCGTTTAAAAGATGGTGGTTACGACGCCTACCTAGTTGGTGGTTGCATTCGCGATATATTGTTGGGCCAACAACCAAAAGATTTTGATGTAGTAACCAATGCAACGCCAGATCAAGTAAAGAAACTTTTTAGAAACTGTCGCTTAATTGGTCGTCGCTTTCGCTTAGCACATATCGTATTTGGTCGTGAAATTATAGAAGTCGCAACGATGCGCGGACATCACGAAGCGCCAGAAGATAAAAACCAAATAAGCCAATCGAGCGATCAAGGTCAATTACTACGTGATAACGTATTTGGCAGTATTGAAGAAGATGCAGAGCGCCGCGACTTTTCAATCAATGCACTTTATTACTCAATCAATGATTTTAGTATTCATGATTACGCAAACGGCTTAGCTGCAATTAAAGCCAAACAAATTGAGCTCATTGGTGACCCTGAAACTCGCTACCGTGAAGACCCTGTTCGTATGTTACGTGCAGTGCGTTTTGCCACTAAACTTGATATGAGCATCGCACCGAAAAGCGAAAAACCAATTACAGAACTAGCAAGTTTGCTTGATAACATTCCGCCAGCTCGCTTGTTTGAAGAAGTACTTAAACTGTTTTTAAACGGTAAAGCTGAAGCTAACTTTTTAATGCTGCGTAAATACGGTTTATTTAAATCGCTATTTCCAGACCTTGATAGCATTTTAAATAAAAAGCCTGGTGGGCTAGAGCACACACTTGTTCAGCAAATGTTTCAAAACACCGATGAACGTATAAATGCCGATAAAAAAGTAACACCTGCATTTATTTTTGCAGCGCTACTTTGGTTTCCATTATTAGCACGAACTAAAGAAATTCAAGAACAAGAGCAACTCGTTGAATACGATGCTTTTGCTCAAGCAATGAATAAAGTATTGAGCGATAGCGCTCAGCACATTGCAGTTCCAAAACGCTTTACACTAGGTGCTCGCGACATTTGGCATATTCAGCACCGTTTAGATAAACGAGCAGGGCAACGCGCTTACAGACTAACGCAACAGCCTCGCTTTAAAGCCGCTTATGACTTTTTGTTATTACGTGTTGATGCAGGTGAAACACAGCACACCGAATTAGCACAATGGTGGACACAGTATCTAGGCCAAGACATTAACGGCCAAAAAGAGATGGTTAAGAACCTAGGTCACCCTGGCGGTCCTAAACCACGAAAGCGCACACGCCGTCGTGCACCTAAAAAGCCTGCTGAGTAATACCATGCATTGTGTTTATTTGGGTTTAGGTGCAAATCTAAACTCACCAAAAGAGCAGCTTGATAACGCCGTTATTGCGCTTAAAAAGTTGCCTCACTGTGAATTTATGAGCGTATCGCATTATTACGCCAGTAAACCTATGGGTCCACAAGATCAACCCGACTACATAAATGCCGTTGCATGTATTAAAACAAGCCTTGAGCCAGAGCAATTACTTGATTTAACACAAAGTATAGAGCTTGAGCACGGTCGAGTTAGAAAAGCAGAGCGTTGGGGGCCACGCACTCTTGATATAGACACCCTATTATTTGATGATCAAATCATAAATACACAGCGCTTAACCGTGCCTCATTATGGTTTGAATAATCGCGAGTTTGTAGTGTATCCACTATTAGAGCTTACACCTGAACTTATTTTACCTAGCGGCGTTGCATTAAAAACCATTGCAAAAAATTTACCGCTCAACGACTTACAACAATTACCTCTGTAATTAACCTAGGCTCAGCCTGCGAGGAATATTATGTCTAAAATAACTGTTTCTACTTTAAATAAAATGAAAGCAGAGAATAACAAAATTACTGCGTTAACGGCATACGACGCCAGTTTTGCAAAGTTATTTCATGATAACGGCGTTGAAGTTATTTTAGTGGGCGACTCTTTGGGCATGGTACTTCAAGGTGGCGATGACACGCTTGGCGTAACCAATCAAGATATCGCATACCATACACGTTGTGCGCGCGCTGGTAGTCGTGAATTATTTGTAATTGCCGACCTGCCTTTCATGACCTATTCAAGCGTAAGTGATACCTGTAAAAATGCAGCTGAGCTTATGCGCGCTGGCGCAAACATGATTAAGCTTGAAGGCGGAGAATGGCTTTACGAGAGTATTAAAACACTTACTCAACAAGGTATTCCAGTTTGCGGGCATTTAGGCCTTACACCGCAGTCAGTGCATGTATTTGGTGGTTTTAAAATACAAGGTCGCGAAGAAGACAAAGCACAAAAAATGATTGATGACGCAAAAGCACTAGAAGCTGCTGGCGCACAATTATTAGTACTTGAATGTATTCCTAGTGCATTGGCAAAACGCATTACAGACGCTCTAAGCATCCCAACTATTGGTATTGGTGCTGGTAGCCTAACTGACGGCCAAATACTGGTAATGCACGATCTAGTCGGTATTTCAGCTGGGTATATTCCTAAATTTTCTAAAAACTTTTTGCTCGAAACAGGCAATATGCCTGCAGCCGTTCAAAAATATTGTACAGACGTTAAAAGCGGTGCATTTCCTTGCGCTGAACACGAGTTTAAATAATGCAGTCAATCACTGAAATAAAATCATTACGCAGCCAAATTAAAGCATGGCGACAAGCAGGTCTTAGCGTGGCATTAGTACCAACTATGGGAAACTTACACCGAGGGCATTTTTCGCTAGTCGAAAAAGCAAAAACACTGGCCGACAAAGTGGTTGTGAGCATTTTCGTAAACCCTATGCAGTTTGGTGCTAACGAAGATTTAGATAACTACCCTCGTACACTTAACGAAGACAAACAAGGTCTTGCTGAGCTTGAAACCGATATTGTATTTACTCCAAGCGTAGAAACAATCTATCCTAACGGACTTGGTGCACAAAGCTTTGTCGATGTGCCTGACATTTCATTAGGCTATTGCGGTGGTTCACGCCCAGGGCATTTTAGAGGCGTTGCAACAATCGTTACTAAGTTATTTAATCTAGTACAACCTGATTATGCCTGCTTTGGTGAAAAAGATTTTCAACAGCTGCAAGTCATTAAAACCATGGCACGCGACTTATCAATTCCGGTTGAAGTGATTGGTGTCCCTACAATGCGAGAAGTTTCTGGCCTTGCTATGAGTTCACGTAATGGTTATTTATCTGAAGCGCAAAAAACGACTGCAACCGTATTATTTAAAACGCTTAATACATGCGCAGAACAGCTAAAAAGTGGCGAGAAAGACTTCGTAAAACTTGAAAGCTTAGCTAAACAGAGCTTAGAGCAAGCTGGTCTAAAGCCAGACTATTTTGAGATAGCTCAACGAGATACATTAAAAACTGCTACACTCAAAGACACCAAGTTTGTTATTTTAGCTGCTGCCTATTTTGGTAATGTTAGATTAATCGACAATATTCAGGTCGAAATTTAATATTATTGCGACTCCATTTTTAAGGATTAAACATGCACAATTTAATAAAAACAAGCGTAGTTGCCCTTACTTTTGCATTTTTAGCTGGTTGTCAAAACCAAATACAAAGCCCTGAACTTAACCAGTGTGCTCAACAAAACTATCAATGTGAAACTACCTGTGAACAGCAGTCAAGTGGCGAAGGCTTAAAGCAACAAGTATGCTCTGGCAAATGTGTTGAAAGCTACAATCAGTGTAAAGTACAAGCCGAAAAATTAGGTGGTATATAAGCGTTTAAAATACTTGGAGCTGTTTATCTTTCAGGCCCTTAATTTTAGGCACAAAAAAACCGCTCAATGAGCGGTTTTTTTATTGCTTATAGTTTATTAATTTAAACCTAGCTTTTTAAGCTCTACTTCTACGAGCTTTGCCGAAAGTGGTACATAACCATCTTTTTCTACAATTTGTTGACCATCTTGCGAAAGCACCATTTTTAAAAATTGTGCTTCGATAGGCGCTAATGGTTTATTTGGGTGTTTATTCACGTAAACGTATAAGAAACGAGATAGCGGGTATTTACCTTGAGCAACGTTATCAAGAGTCGCATCAACAAAATTACTGCCTTTTTTAGCCAATGGAACAGTACGTACACCCGACGTTTTGTAACCAATGCCTGAGTAACCAATTGCATTCAATGATGATGAAATTGATTGTACTACCGATGCAGAGCCTGGTTGTTCATTTACGTTGTTACGAAAGTCACCTTTACACAATGCTTTCTTTTTAAAGTAACCGTAAGTACCTGATACCGAGTTACGTCCGTAAAGTTGAATATCTCTTGCTGCCCAGCTACCAGTTAGGCCAACTTCACTCCAGCGGTTAACTTGCTCTGGTGCACCACATTTACGAGTCGATGAAAAAATAGCATCTACTTGGTCAATGCGAAGACCTTCAATTGGGTTATCTTTATGAACATAAACCGCTAGCGCATCAATAGCAACGCGCACTTCTGTTGGTTTATAACCGTAACGTTTTTCGAACGCTTCGATTTCTTTTGATTTCATTTTTCGGCTCATTGGGCCTAAGTTAGCTGTACCTTCAGTCAATGCAGGTGGTGCAGTAGAAGAACCTGCGGCCTGAATTTGGATATTTACATTTGGGTAAATACGTTTGTACTCTTCAGCCCAAAACGTCATCATGTTGGCTAAAGTATCAGAACCTACCGATGAAAAGTTGCCTGAAACACCACTAATTTTTTGATATTCAGGAATGTTTTTATCTAGTGCAACTGCTTGCGCAGATACGAAAGTTGTAACAGCCACACCCATTGCGGCAACTAAATTTTTAAATTTCATGTCGGGTTCCCCGGTTTGTTCGTCTCATTTACTAACTGTTGCCCACTCTAAAGTGAGTAGATGACAGTTAGATTGCTATTAAGTGACACTTTTATGACTTTGCTTTTTATACCAATTCGCTTAATTCGTTGTTCTACTTTGAGATAAGAAAGTTGTGTTGATAACAAGGCAAAAATTTCGTTATTTAGTTGTTATATATAAGAAATTTTTAACGCAGCTAGCACCAGGTTTAATCCCTCAAATTGATTAAGTATTATTGCGAATTGGTATTTGTATAATTACTTAGCCAACGGAACTATCTTATCGATCGAAAAATCAAAAGAAAAACATGAACCTTTGCCTATTTCACTGCGAATATTTAATTTGCTATCGTGGCGCGTTAGTACATGTTTTGTGATCGCAAGGCCTAAACCCGATCCCCCTGTTGTTCTGCTTCGTGCTTTATCTACCCGATAGAAGCGCTCCGTTAAACGATTAATATGCTCTGGCGCAATACCATCACCGTTATCGGTAACACTAAAACAAGCACGATCACCTTTATGCTGCCAGCATACCTGTACTTTGCCGCCAGCTTTGGTGTAATGAATAGCGTTAAAAACGAGATTAGAAAACGCGCTACGTAGTTCATCCTCAGAGCCTTTAATATCTAAAGTCGCATCAATATCAAAAACAAGTTCATGACCTTTATCCTGATTAATTGATTGTGCTTCGGTTTGAATGTAACCAAGCAACTTCGGAACATTAATTGCTTTATCGTTATCTTGACGCCTAGCACCTTCTATTCGCGAAAGTGATAATAACTGGCTAACCAAGCTATCCATGCGCTTACATTGCTCAAGCATCGTTTTTTGTGCCTTGCCCCACATTGCTGGCGGCGGCATCATATCGCCATCCATCATTTCAAGATAGCCAGATACCACTGTAAGCGGCGTACGTAGTTCATGTGATACATTGGCTACAAAGTCTTTACGCATTTGTTCAAGCTGCTTTAAACGTGTTACATCACGCACAACGACCATTAGCTGTGTACTTGCATATGGCATAACCCTAAATTCAAGTACTTGCTCAACCGCATGTCCATTATCAAGCTCAAGGGCATCATCAAATTCACCTTTGTGCATGTATTTAGCAAACTTAGGTTCGCGAACCAAGTTATCAAGGCGCTGACCGTGATCTGTTGGCCACTGCAGGCCAAGCACCTTAAGTGCTAGTTGATTACACCACACAATACTTAAATCATTTTGCAGTACCACAACAGCATCAGGTACAGCTTCTGCCCCATCGCGAAAGCGCCGAATTAAATCAGCAAGCTCATTACGCTTTTTACGATTGCGGTGCTGTAGATGATAAATGCCTTCGAATACTTGTTCCCACGCACCTTCGCCCTCGGGTGGATTAAAACTGCGTTGATTAAGTAGCCAATCGCTCAAGCGATAAAGCTGATGATAGTGCCAAATAAGGAGGGAAAAAGATCCTAAAAATAAAAGCAAAAATGGCGCGCCAACCAGCACACCAATTAATAGTAAAGGTAAAAAATAGATAAACAGACGTTTTACTAACGCCTGCTTATTAACAACTCGATACATACACTCACTTTACCTTAGAGTAGTAATACACACGCACGTTATACCAACTGGCTTATAAATGGGGTCTATTTAACGATAAGGAAATTGCGCTATAACTAAGCAAAAATTTTATTTCTAGTTGTGTTCTAAATAAAATTTTTAACAACGTTATAGAGTTATTTAACTCGTTAAATTATTCAAATATTTATGCAATTTGGTATTACAGCTTACTTGAAAAACGATACCCAGCACCACGTACAGTTTGCACCAAACGGTCATGTCCAAGTGGGCCAATTGCTTTACGCAGGCGACGAATATGCACATCAACCGTACGATCTTCGACGTAAACGTTAGTTCCCCATACATGATCAAGCAGTTGTTCACGGCTATAAACACGCTCTGGGTGGGTCATAAAAAAGTGTAGCAATCTAAATTCGGTTGGCCCCATATCAAGCTCGTTACCTTCAGAGGTAACACGGTGAGAAATAGGATCTAAGCGCAGGCCATGTACTTCAATAGCTTCCTCTAATGAGGTTGGCGATACACGGCGAATAACTGCTTTAATACGCGCCATAAGCTCTTTAGGGGAAAACGGCTTAGTGACGTAATCGTCAGCCCCTACTTCAAGACCGCGTACTTTGTCTTCTTCTTCGCCACGGGCTGTAAGCATAATAATTGGGATTTGGCGGGTATGTTCATTTTGCTTAAACTTTTTCGCAATTTGAATACCGCTGCCACCTGGCAACATCCAATCAAGTAAAACCATGTCTGGATAAGGTTCAACCATAGCTGCAATTGCAGAGTCATAATCTTCTGCTTCAATCGCCTGAAATCCATTTTGCTCTAAAACAAAAACCAGCATCTCCCTGATAGGAGCTTCGTCATCTACGACTAGTACTTTACGTGACATTCCAATTTATCTCTTACGCTATCGAATTAGTTTTCATTATTATGACTAAGTATGACATTTTTATGAAAGTGTAACGTGTAAATTAAAATGGTGGTAAAAAAAACACAAATTAGTGATAAATAACCTCATTAACGTCATATTTTTAAAACCTTTTTAATATTTAACGCAATAAAAAGAGGTTTACGATAAATTTATAAAATATTTAACTTTGACACTACCTGCTTTTTTGTGATTATTTAAATAACACCTAACTAACTGGAATCATTATTTTACTAACCAATGTTTTTTTCAGATCAGCGACTTAAAAGTAACCTTAAAGCCATTTCAAAATCAACAAACCCGCCTGTGCAACCATCAATACGTTTAAAAATAGATCTAAATTTTACTAAGCCTTAAATAAAGGATCAGATTTTTACCAAGCCGATCCCCCCTCAGATCAGAGTTGTACTTAGTCAAAGCTATAAGTTGTTGATTGTTTGTACAAATAAATAACGATCAGATTATTTCAAAGCCTAAAATAGCGTCAAAGTGTACTTTTCTTAGTAAAATAATGATCCAAAAATAGCTATGTTAGTAAATGCGTGATCCCAAAGTACGGTGTTGGTAATACAGTGATCTGATCAATAAACCGTAATCTGCAATATAAAAAGGGCTAACATTAAAAAAGCCAGTAACAAAGTTACTGGCCTAGTATCGATTATCTAATTTTAGGGTCTAGCTCACCGCTTAAATATTTAAGATGCATTTCATCAAGTGAAATTGGCTTAATTTTACTCGCCTGACCAGAGGTACCAAACGAGTTATAGCGTGCAACACAAATCTCTGTCATTGCTTTAGTTGCTTCAGCTAAGTATTTACGAGGATCAAAGTTAGATGGGTTTAACGCCATGTGACGGCGAATTGCACCGGTAGAAGCTAAACGTAAATCAGTATCAATATTTACCTTACGAACACCAAACTTAATACCTTCGACAATTTGCTCAACAGGCACACCATAAGTTTCTGGAATTTCGCCACCATACTGATTAATAATTTCTAACCACTCTTGTGGAACCGAAGATGAACCATGCATCACTAAGTGCGTGTTAGGAATACGTGCATGAATCGCTTTAATACGGTCAATCGCTAAAATGTCATCTGTTGGTGGGCGCGTAAATTTATAGGCACCGTGCGAAGTACCACATGCAATTGCAAGTGCGTCAACGTGTGTTTTATTTACAAAGTCAGCCGCTTCTTCAGGATCTGTTAGCATTTGCTCAGTGGTTAATATGCCTTCTGCGCCAACGCCATCTTCTTCGCCAGCTTCACCTGTTTCAAGTGAACCAAGTACACCTAGCTCGCCTTCAACCGATACGCCACAGGCATGCGCCATAGCAACAGTTTCGCGCGTTACTTCTACATTGTATTCGTAGCTTGAAGGGGTTTTACCGTCGCTCATTAGCGAGCCATCCATCATTACTGATGAAAAACCAAGCTGAATTGAACGCTGACATACACCTGGCGATGTGCCGTGATCTTGGTGCATAACAACGGGGATATGTGGCCATTCTTCAACGGCTGCTAAAATCATATGACGAATAAATGGAGCACCAGCATAAGCACGTGCGCCCGCTGATCCTTGCACGATTACTGGGCTGTTTGTTTTGTCAGCCGCTTCCATTATTGCGCGCATTTGCTCTTGGTTATTAACGTTAAAAGCAGGTACGCCGTAACCATGCTCTGCTGCATGATCTAAAAGTTGTCGCATACTGATTAAAGCCATTGGGTATTCTCCAATTTATCGACAGTAGTTCCCTACCATCTAGTTTGAACGGATGTGTTAGTTTGGCGTTATAACAACGCCACGAAAAACCACTGCTTTGCAGTAAAATTCCGTCTAAATTAACTATTAAATTAGGGTGAGAGGTATTTAATAATTAATTGTCGGTGAGGGCTATTACCCCTCACCTTACGCGACTAAAATTACTTAGCGCGCGATTCTAGCATTTCAACTGCTGGCAGTTTTTTGCCTTCTAAAAACTCTAAGAACGCACCACCACCAGTAGAAATATAAGATACTTTATCGGCAATGCCGTATTTATCAATGGCGGCTAAGGTATCACCGCCACCCGCAATTGAAAACGCATTTGAGTTAGCAATTGCTTGTGCAATAGCACGAGTGCCATTACCAAACTGGTCAAACTCAAACACGCCTACTGGACCATTCCATACAACAGTGCCTGCATTTGCAATAATTTTTGCAAGCTTGCTCGCTGTATCAGGGCCAATATCAAAAATCATATCGTCGCTTGTTACTTCGCTTACATCTTTAAGCGTAGCTACAGCAGATTCAGAAAACTCATTACCAACAACTACGTCAGTCGGTACCGGAATTTCACCATTATTAGCAATCGCTGCTGCACATAAACGGTTCGCTTCATCCATTAAATCAGGTTCGTAAAGCGATTTACCAACTGGGCTACCTGATGCAGCAATGAAGGTATTTGCAATACCACCACCGGTAACCAACTGATCGACAATTTTAGAAAGTGAATCTAAAACGGTTAATTTAGTTGAAACTTTAGAACCACCTACAATCGCCACTAATGGACGAGCGGGGTTATCAAGTGCCTTGCCTAATGCTTCAAGTTCAGCCGATAACAGCGGACCTGCACATGCCACATCAGCAAATAAGCCAACGCCATGGGTAGATGCTTGTGCACGGTGAGCCGTACCAAATGCATCCATTACATATACATCACACAGTGCTGCTAATTGCTTAGATAGCGCTTCGTCGTTTTTCTTCTCGCCTTTGTTAAAGCGCACGTTTTCAAAAACAACCACTTCGTTATCAGCAATATCAACACCATTTAGGTAATCTTTTTCTAAACGTACAGTTTGCTCTAGGGCATCGTTTAAGTAATCAGCTACAGGTGCAAGCGAAAACGCTTCATCGTATTCCCCTTCCGTAGGACGGCCAAGGTGTGACATAACCATTACTTTAGCGCCTTTCTCAAGGGCTAGTTTAATAGTAGGTAGTGCTGCACGAATACGCGCATCTGACGTCACTTTACCTGCTTTAACTGGTACATTTAAATCTTCACGAATTAATACGCGTTTGCCGTTTAAATCTAAATCTACCATTTTTATGACCGACATGAACATCTCCTTAGTTAACGATACTGAACCTGAAAAATACGTTTAAAATTATTATATTAATAAATTACTTATTCACTGCCATCATAGCACGCGCGGTGTCGAGCATACGATTAGCAAAACCCCATTCATTATCACACCATACTAATAACTTTATCAGTCGTTTGTGACTAACACGTGTTTGTGTGCCATCAATAATACAAGAATGTGGGTCGTGATTAAAATCAACCGATACAAGCGGCTCTTCGGTATAACTTAAAATACCTTCTAAGCGATCTTTTGCTTGTGCTTTAAGTGCATTATTTACTGCGTTTAAATCTACATCGGTATTAACCGTTACACTTAAATCCATTGCCGTTACATTTATAGTCGGAACTCGTACGGCAATGGCCTCAAAACGACCTTTAAACTTAGGTAAAATACGGTCTATACCACGGGCGAGCTTTGTATCAACTGGAATTATTGATTGGCTTGCAGCGCGAGTACGGCGTAAATCATGATGATAACCATCAATCACTTGTTGATCGTTCATCGACGCATGAATCGTTGTAATAGCGCCCGACTCAATACCAAATGCATCATCTAATACTTTAATAACCGGCACAACACAGTTAGTTGTACACGAGCCGTTAGACACAATTGTATGCTCGCTTTTAAGCTCATCGTCGTTAATACCATACACAATAGTGGCATCAACATCGTTATCGGCCGGATGCGAAAACAACACCTTTTTAGCGCCTGCTGTAATATGTAACTGCGCATGTTCGCGCGAGTGATAAACACCTGTACATTCAAGTACAACGTCTACATCGAGCGTTTGCCAAGGTAATTCAATTGGGTTTTCTTCACAAAAAAGTGCAATGGTATCGCCTGCAACACTAATGGTGTCTTCACCAAGTTTTACAGGAAAAGAAAAGCGACCGTGGGATGTGTCGTATTTTAATAAATGAGCAATAGCTTCAGGATCAGCAAGTTCGTTAATCGCAACAATTTTTATATCGTCGCTCAAACCAGACTCGTATAACGCGCGGACAATATTTCGACCAATACGACCAAAACCATTAATTGCAAGTTTGATTGCCATGAAATATAAAATCCACTCTTTTAGCGTGCAGATAAAGGCAATATGCCTTTTAGATGGCTGTATTGTAATCGACCTTGCATCTGATTATAAGAGGGAAGCATTAGAAACTTTAAATTAAGAGTAAAGTACAAATATATTTCAAAACATTTAAGTTACGTAATCATCTAGCAGCTATGACTTAGATACCTATTTAAAACAACCTGCCATCCTACTACCACCATAGTATTTGACCGCTGATATTGGTTTATCGTGTATACGATTAAAGTTGCCAAACCAATTGCTGTAAACAAGCCTACTAACAAAACTAAATGACCAGAGCTGTTTTTCGAGAAAATCTAATCCATTTATCTTAGCAAAAGGAAATCTATGAGGCTCAAATAATATGCTATAGATAATGAGTTCTATTAAATCACATTATTTTACAAAATGTATCACCCTCTCTGTGTTCCCCGGCTGTATCTCCTACTCTTGTTCGTGTTAATATTAGGCACAAATAACAACATTGTTTATTTTCAGGGTTATTAATGGCTACAAATAAAAATTCAAATAGAGTATACATTATACTCATGTTTTTAGGCATGGTCCCTTGGGCATCTTATACATACTATCACTCTATGTATGGTGCATCAGAGATGGCTTGGTTTTGTCTTATTAATCTAATATTTCTTTTATACTGTGCAATAACAGCTGTTCGTTATGGTTTGAAAAGTTATCATAAGAAGCTTTTAACTTATATTTTAGGGCTTGGTATTATATATACATCTTATTATTTTGATGTGCGGGGAATTGTTTACCTCTATCCTTTTATTATCGTGATGTACTATACGAATACGACAAACAAAGCTCTCTTAATTAGCTTGATTTTCGCTATAGCTTCGTTATACGCAGTTAGTTTCCAACAAGTTATCCGAGTAGTCATTGGTTTATCTATTAGCATTTCGATAACTATAATTATCTCATATTTATATTCGAAAAACTTGAAAAGAAATGAATTGAAATTAATTAAAGAAGCTAACAAAGACTATCTAACAGGTATTAATAATAGGAGAAGTATTACTTTTTGGATTAAGCATCAGTTTAAAAATTTAGAGCCCACTACACAGCTTGTTTTCTACTACATAGATATCGATAATTTTAAACGGGTAAACGATACTTATGGCCATACTGTCGGTGACTTATTGCTTAAAGAAATTAGCCAAAAACTTATTACATTTATAGATGAAGTAAAAACAAATAAAAATGTCCTCGATGGTACGGTATCAAGAGTCGCAGGTGATGAGTTTATAGTTGTATTGAAAGTCTCGAATAATAATTTTCATATTACCGAAACAGCCAATGAGTTATTAAAAAAAATTAATTTATCAATGTATATAGAGCGTGTAAAGTTCAAATTAGATGCTTGTATTGGAGTATCAACAACTAACGATCTCAAATTAACACCTTTACAGGCAATTAGCGATGCTGATCAAGCTATGTTCAAAGCTAAAAAAACGGGGAAAAATAGAATAGAGTTTTTTAATGAAAAATTATCAAATGAACTAGTCGTCAAAAACGAAATTATTATAGCACTGGACCGCGCGATAGAAATAAAGTCCTTTTTTCTAAATTTCATGCCTATTTATAATTCTAATGAAATGATTGGTGTAGAAATACTAATTAGAAATGACGACGAAATTTTAAAAAAACATGGGCCAGATAAATATATTCCTATAGCGGAGGAAGCAGGCCTAATATCAAGAATTGACTTTATAGTAATTGAAAAAGCATTTAATGAAATAAAAAAAATATTACCAATAATTAAAAATAAAAAATTCTTTTTTGCTATAAACATTTCAGCTTTGGAGCTAAATTCAGAGTCTTTCATTGGGAAAATACTTAAATTAATAACAAAGTATAATATTCCCCCCGAAATAATCGAGTTTGAAATAACAGAAACAAGCTTAATAACTAGAGAAGAAAATGCAACTCGAACTCTAGAACAATTAAAAAATGAAGGCTTTAAGTTATCCTTGGATGACTTTGGCACTGGATATACAGCCTTTAATCAGTTGCAAAACTATCCGGTTAACACTTTAAAAATAGATCGTAGTTTCATTAATAACATTAATGAAACTACGATAAGTAATAAAAATAAGAACTCTATGGTTGAAGTGATTTTGTCTTTAGCTAATTTATATGATTTAAATGTAGTGGCTGAAGGTGTTGAAACTGAATTTCAGTTAGATTATTTAAAGTCATTAGGATGCCATTTTTTTCAAGGATATTTATTATCAAAACCTATCGATATAGATGAATTTAAATCCAAATTGTTTTTATAAAAAAGCTAAAAATCAAACAAAAACAAATTCGTTAAAGAGTTCCCCGTACTTACTGTTATTATTTTACGTCTAAATCAAACACCACGTTTATTGATGATGTAAAAATTATTGTTTCATCCACATACCGCACCTGTTCGAATGGATTTGAGTTAGCACCAGAACCTGGAAAAATTAAACTATTAACATTATTAGTAGGGTATCTTTGATGATTAGCAGTTGAATTAATACTATAAACTTTTCCAAGTTCAACGCCAAATGCTTTAGCAAGCATGCTTCCTTTAGCTATTGCGTCATCTACTGCAGCTTGTGTTGCCTGCGCCTCTAACAACTTTGCTTTTGAAGATAAACTCTCGATTGCTATAACATTATTTATTTTTAGACTTTGTGCAAATTCAATAAAACCATCTATTTTTTTAATATCGTTTATTGTTACTTTAACCGTTTTTAGCGCTAAGTATTTATCGCCTGAAACAGTCCCCGTTTCTGTACCAATAATATTGTATACATTGCTTTTTAAACCAGATACAAAAATATCGTCTTGCTCAAAACCGTATTTATCGACTCCTTCAAGTAACAAGTTAATCTGGGTATCAAGATCTCGTTTAGCCTCAAGCAACGTATCTTTAATGCTCGTTACTTCAAAAGAAACTTGAGCCATGTCAGGCTCAACTAATATCTCAGCAGTCCCTTGAACCGTAATATGACGATTTGTAGCTAAGCTTGAATTAGCAAAAGTGATGAGTGGGAATAATGTTAGAAAAATAGTGATAATGAGTTTCATATTCGTTCCTTGAAGTAATTAGTTAGATAATGATTACGCAACTGTACCTATAGTCATACGGATAACAATAAAAGTAAACTGCTCTTTATTGTAGGCGGGAGTTTATTTCGCACGGCATAAAGCCCCGCCTACAGCCAACCTACGTCAACTCGCCTACTTTTAGCTCTTTACCACGGCTTATTTGATGGCACTGGGCTAGCAGTAACTCGGCAGTGGCTTGTGCATCGGTCAGTGCATGATGACAATGATAGCTTGGTAACTCATAACGTATACGACAGGCATTAAGGGTTAAATCATCTTGCTTTATTTCAGATGAATGGTTGAGTAAACGCTTTTTCTCGATGTGGAGGGTGTCGAGTATCAGTTTAGGCCGCGTTGTTATATTGGCATTTTTTAGGGCTATTTTTAAAAAGCCCCAATCGAGCATGGCATTATGAAACACTAAAATACAATCACTAAAGTGGCTACTTAGTTGCGTTAGTATACTGTGTAAACTTTGCCCTTTTGCTACCGCATCATCATTTATACCGTGATAAACAGGGCTTTGTTCGAGGCTTATAACGTCTTTATTGATAATGTGCTGCGACTCACTCATTTTTATACATTGATTATCTATTACCACCCACGCTACCGATACAATTTCGTGCTGTTTTGCATCAAGGCCAGTGAGCTCTAAATCAATCACTAAGTAACGCTGTTGCAAGGCATTTTTGCCTAGTAATTTACGGCGCTTTAAGTACCGAGTGAGCAGCTTTTTTACCATGTTAGTAATCCATCATTATAAACTGCCGCGAGCAAACTTAAACGCAGCAGCTTGCTGCGCTTGTTTAACAAGGTAAAACGCTTCTTTTAGTTGATGGCGCTCTAGTGAGTTTAATTTATTAGGATTAATACAATTACTTGGTAAACCTTCTTCGTTTATCTGCGTACTAAGTCGAAGTTGCGTTAAAAACCGCCAGCAATCTTTTAGGTTGTATATATCTTCTTTGCTAAGCAATTTATGTTTGAGCAGTGCCTCTAGTCGCTCTTGGGTATTAGCTCGCTTAATACCCGCTTTTAAAGCGTATAACCGCACTATGTCATTTATAATTACGACACCGCGTTTTTTTAAATCTATGTATTTATTATTTTCATCGGTTTTTTCGGTTTTAAATTTATTAAATAAACCAATTGGCACGCTGTTACTACTTATGTCGGTTGCCATTGCAGCATAGAATAAGTCGTTACGCGATATACGAATTAGCTGCTCGCAAAAAGCGGTGTATAAAGCGTTTGAACCTTCAATAAAGCGCAGGTCAAAAAATATTTTACAATTAAGCATCGCATCTGGTGTGGGGCTTTTTATCCATTTAAAAAAGCGCTCGCTCCAGTCGTTTACGCTCATTCGGCACTCATCGCTGCTTGCCATAATATTACCAGGGCAACGCCTAATGCCGCATTCAACTAAGTTCTCACATACAAATTTCCCCATGCTTTTAAAGTAAGCTTGCTGATCAGTGCTTAAGTCGTTAGGAAGTAATAAGCCGTTATCTTGATCTGAGTGCAGAGTTTGCTCTTCGCGTGCTTGCGAGCCAAAGCAAATAAAACTAAAGCTGGTTGGCGCTGCGCCATGCTCTTCTTGAAATAAGTGAATTAGTCGCGATGTAAGCGCATCGGTTAATCCACTTAGTAATTTACCAATTAGCGATATGTCGTCAATGTTGTACGAAAAACCACGCAATAACTCGGGGATTTCTTTTGCATAGCGTTTTAAGTCAGTAATAGTGTGCGCTTTATAAATGCGCCCAATAAGCTGCACGGGGTCACTTTTTTGTTGGCGTAATAAGTCGGTGCTGGTTATCATTCCTATCGGTTTATGGTTTTCATCAAGAACCGGTAAGTGATGAATATTATGCTTAAGCATTAAGTGCAGCGCTGAAAACACTCGATTATTTTCAAATATAAACTTGGGCTTAGCGGTCATAATGCTGCTTACAGCATCTTGAGGGTTTACCTCGTCGGCGAGTACGCGGTTACGTAAATCACGATCGGTAACCACGCCAACTAAATGTGCATGCTGCGTTATCATTATTGACGACACACCATGCTGTTTCATCTTTTTAGCGCTTTGCCTAATGCTTGCATCAGGCGCAAGCGTAATCGCTGTGCGTGCCATCAGCTCTGATATTTTACGCTCAGACCAGCTATCGTTTTTACTTTTATAATGCGATGACAACAACCGGTTAGCATGAGCGCGTACAAAGTATTGCTCAAACGATTTATATTCTCTGCGCAAAAAATCAAAATGCGTTTGAGAGAGCATATACACTATGCCCTCTTTTTGTACCGCTAAACGGTTTTGAATCGCTTCCCCCGTTAGTAACGACGGGAAGCCAAAGTAATCACCTTGTGCTAAACGCGTAACAACGTCGCCTTTAGCATCAACTAAATCATACAAACCAGAGCGAATTAAAAATAGTTTAGGGTTTTCACTTTGCAACCACTGAGTTTGATTTTCGCGGGTGAGGTAAATAATGTCGAGGTGATTTACAAAATACTCGTATGCACTGCTATCAAGTAGGCTAAATGGTGCTTGCATGCAAACATATTGGGCTATTTCTTGTTGTTCTACGCTCATAGTTGTGCTCATTAAAAAGTATACACAACACCAATGTACTCATTTTTTATACAAATAAAAAGCCCGACTTAAGTCGGGCTTTTTACGCTTTATTTTAAGTAACCTTAGTGATCGTGCGCTTCTGCCGATCCTTTAGGATTACGAATACCTTCTACCATTTCTTGAATTTCAACAGGTGTTGGTTGAGTAAATTTAAGAACAATTGCAGCAACTGCAAAGTTAATAATCATACCAATTAAGCCAATACCTTCAGGCGAAATACCTAAGAACCAATTTTCAGGGCTGTTTAGCTCTGGACTAACAAATTTGAAGAAGATGATATACGCAGCGGTAAAGCCTATACCCGTTACCATACCGGCAACAGCACCTTCGCGGTTCATTGTTTTAGAGAATATACCCATAATAATTGCAGGGAAGAAACTTGCAGCCGCCAAGCCAAAGGCAAATGCCACAACCGATGCCACAAATCCAGGCGGGTTAATACCAAAGTACGCGGAGATAACAATAGCAACCATGGCTGCCAACCTCGCTGCAAGTAGCTCTTGCTTGTCGGTAATATCGGGCTTGAGGGTTCGCTTGAGTAAATCGTGCGAAACGGAGGTCGAAATAACCAGTAGTAAACCTGCTGTTGTAGATAATGCGGCGGCAATACCACCTGCTGCTACAAGTGCAATAACCCATGCTGGTAAGTTAGCAATTTCTGGATTTGCTAATACCATAATGTCGCGATCTACATTAACTTCGTTAGCACTGTTCGGATCGGTAATTTTACCCGCCGTGTAGAACATTTTGCCATCGCCATTTTTATCATCAAACGTGATTAATCCCGTACGTTCCCAATTTTTAATCCATGCAGGTGCTTCTGCGTAAGCTGTACCGCTACCGTCTTTACCATTAATGGTATCAACCATGTTTACGCGAGCAAAAGCTGCAACCGCAGGTGCTGTAGTATAAACAATCGCGATGAACACAAGAGTCCATGCGGCAGAAATACGCGTGTCTTTTACGCGAGGTACAGTGAAAAAGCGTACAATTACATGTGGTAAACCAGCAGTACCTACCATTAACGCACCAGTAATAGCGAACACGTCAATCATGCTCTTAGAGCCTTCGGTATATTGCGCAAAACCAAGTTCAGCGCTTAAGCCGTCTAGTTTATCAAGTACGTACACGCCGTCGCTGCCAATTAATGTGGCACCAAAACCGGTTTGTGGGAAAAAGTGACCCGTCATCATCATTGAGATGAAAATGGCTGGTACAAGGTAGGCAAATACAAGTACACAATATTGCGCTACCTGTGTATAGGTAATGCCTTTCATGCCGCCAAGTACCGCATAAAAGAATACAATCACCATACCGATGTAAACACCAGTTTCAATTTCTACTTCTAAAAAGCGTGAAAATACGACGCCTACGCCGCGCATTTGCCCTGCAATATAAGTAAAACAAATGAATATGGCACATACAATTGCCACTAAACGTGCGGTGCGTGAATAGTAACGGTCGCCAATAAAGTCAGGTACAGTAAACTTGCCGAATTTACGTAAGTAAGGCGCTAAACACATAGCTAATAGTACATAACCACCTGTCCACCCCATTAAGTAAACGCTGCCATCGTAACCTGCAAACGAAATAATACCCGCCATTGAAATAAACGACGCGGCGCTCATCCAATCAGCTGCTGTTGCCATACCATTAGCAAGAGGAGGTACGCCGCCGCCCGCGACATAAAATTCTTTAGTTGAACCCGCTCGGGCCCAAATTGCTATGCCGATATAAAGCGCAAAGCTTAAACCAACAATTAAAAACGTGAGTGTTTGAACATCCATTGCTTAGCTCCTATTCGTCTACGCCATATTTTTTATCTAACGTATTCATTTTGAAAACGTACACAAAAATCAAAGCAACAAAGGTATAAATCGCGCCTTGCTGGGCGAACCAGAAGCCAAGTTTAAACCCAAAAAAACGTACTTCATTAAGTACATCTACCAATAATATGCCAAAGCCAAAAGACACAATAAACCACACTGCTAATAGTTTAAATAACAGTGAAATATTTTCTGCCCAATAAGCTTTTGCTTGTTCTTCATCTTTAAAAGCCATTTTTATTTTCCCCTTTAAGCACCGCAATATCGCGATGAGTGGTTTTTTATCTTCACTTACCAATTTAGCAATGCTGTCTCAAGATTGAATTGCGACCATAGTCGTAACAGCTTATTAACGTTTACGTAAACTGTATAAAAACAACTAAACCTAAATAGCTCTTTTTGTTATTTTTCAGCCTGTTAAGGTTTTTAAGTTGAGTTTTAGGGTTATAAAGAAGCTAAGTACTAAATTAATGCGACATTAGTCTAATGCTATAAGTTATTTTATTTTTATCTTTAATATTCAAAAAGATAAAAACAAAACTAAAATTATGATTTAAATTCAACCCTCACACTTAACCTGAGTTCTGGTATTGTGTTAATCCCTCATAGGGTTGGGGGGCTATTTTAAATAATAAGGTTTAATAACAACATGACTGCCGTACTCATTATTGTTGCTTTAGGATATATAGGTGTGCTGTTTTGGCTGGCTAACTGGGGTGATAAAACGACGCCTTTAGCAAAACGCATTAGCCACCACCCTTTTGTTTACTCATTTTCATTAGGTATTTATTGTACTTCATGGACCTACTATGGGTCAGTAGGAACTGCGGCGACTAGTAGCTGGAGCTACTTACCTATTTTGCTTGGTCCTGCATTGTTGTTTTTTTTCGGACAAGGCTTTTTACGTAAATTAGTATTGGTGAGTAAAAAACAAAACATAACCACTATTGCCGATTTCATCTCTGCTCGTTACGGTAAGCGCCAAACTACTGCAATTATGGTAACAGTTATCGCGTTACTGGCGACTATTCCTTATATCGCACTACAACTAAAAGCACTCAGTACCAGCTTTTTACTTTTGCAAAACAGTAATAAAATATCCGGCGATATGCTCGCGCTTTCTGCCACATTAATTATGGCTTTATTTGCTATATTTTTTGGTACGCGCAAAGTCGATGTAACCGAATATCGCTCAGGCTTAATGCTTGCTGTTGCCTTTGAATCAATGATTAAACTTATTGCACTTATGGCTGTGGCAGGACTTGCCATATTCACACTATTTAATTTGCCCGAATCAACCTCAAGTAAAATCACCGAATCAATTTGGGATCACTGGAGCGATTTTAACTTTTTCAGTTTTAACTTTATTGGTCAGTCGTTAATGGCTGCAGCTGCCATTATATGCTTACCACGCCAATTTCATGTCACCGTTGTAGACAACCAAAATAAACGTCATTTATTTACTGCTCGCTGGGCTTTTCCTCTGTATTTGTTATTGACTGCTGCGATGATTTTACCCATTGCAACTGCCGCTATCCATCCTGAAATTGGCAGTGGTTATTCCCCCGACAGCTTTGTACTTGCCCTACCGTTAATTAACGACAATGCATTTTTAACCACTTTTGTATTTATAGGCGGGTTGTCTGCCGCCACCGCAATGATAGTGGTCGCAACACTTACATTAAGTACTATGATCTCAAATGATGTTGTATTGCCATTAATATTACGCCGTAAATTTAAACGTAACTTAATTACCACCAGCTACAAATCGCAAATTTTATTGGTAAGACGTTTTACCATTGCCGGTATTCTAATCTTGGCTTATTTTTATCAACAATGGTTTGGCCACAGCAGTGCATTGGCGAGTATGGGGCTAGTGGCATTTTCACTCGTTACGCAATTATTGCCCGCTATTGTTGGCGGTTTATACTGGCGAAAAGGTCATGCTTACGGTGTTTATGCTGGTTTAATAGCTGGCATTATTTGTTGGGTGCTATTTTTAATGCTACCTATTTTAGATGCAGGCAACACCTTAAATAGTGAATTACAACAAACACTCATAACACGCGGGACGCTCATTGCCTTATTTGCCAATATTGGTTGTTATATTAGCTTTTCATTAGGCGCAGAAGAGCGTCTAATCGATAAAATTCAAGCAGCTGCATTTGTTAACCCCAAAGATCAGGCTATTTTAGCAAGGCGTTTAAATAAAGACGTAAAAGCCACGGTTTACGATTTTAAAATACTACTGCAAACTTTTTTAGGTATTCAGCGTAGCCAACAAGTCCTCGCGCATTACGCATTGGCACATCATTTAAGTGACAACAACGCTCACCCTGAACCTGAATTTATTGCTTATTGTGAGCGTGCTCTTACGGGTGTGTTAGGCGCCTCATCGGCACAAGCATTAATACATACGGTATCGTCGGGTAAGCGTATGGCGTTTGAAGAGGTTGTAAACTTTTTTGACGAAACGACACAAGCACTGCAGTTTAATCAAAATTTATTGTTTACCTCGCTCGAAAATTTAAGTCATGGTATTTCAGTAGTCGATAAAGACTTAAAACTTGTTGCATGGAACAAACGCTATGGTGAAATGTTTGGCTACCCAGAGGGCTTTTTAGAAGTAGGCCAACATATTGAAGATATTATTAGGTACAACGCCAACCGTGGTGAATGTGGCCCAGGCGAAATAGAACGCCAAGTAGAAAAACGCGTACAACATTTAAAAAATGGCAGTTCCCATCATTTTATTCGCCACCGCCGTAACGGCCAAGTATTTGAGATGATTGGTAACCCATTACCTGATGGCGGTTTTGTTACTAGCTTTTCGGATATTACAAATCATATAAGCACACAAAATGCGCTTGAAGAAGTAAACATGGATCTTGAAAATCGCATAGAAGCACGTACCCAAGAAGTACAAACAATTAATAAAGACTTACAAGCACAAATAGACAGTCGCGTACAAACAGAGCAAGCTCTTACTTTAGCCAAGCGTGAAGCAGAGCAAGCTAACGACAGTAAAACACGATTTTTAGCGTTGGCAAGCCACGATATTTTACAGCCGCTTAATGCAGCGCGTTTATACCTTGCTGCTATTGACGAAAAGCAGCTCGATAGCACCAACCAAAATAACTTTGATAAATTGGGCGACAGCCTCGACTCAACCGTGCATTTAATGTCAGCTTTGCTCGAAATAGCCAAACTAGAACAAGGCGCGATGACCCCAACGCCTCGCCATTTTTGCATTGATGAAATTTTAGCGCCATTACAAAGCGAATACGCAATATTATCTAGTGATAAAGGGCTTAAACTAACGGTGCGTTCAAATCAACAAATCGTACACAGCGACATAACCTATTTACGCCGAATTATTCAAAACTTAGTATCTAATGCCGTTAAGTACACTGACAAAGGCCGTGTATTAATTGCCTGTAGAAACCGTAAACACAACCTACTGATAGAAGTATGGGACACAGGCCCAGGTATTAGCGAAGTTGAACAAGCCAAAATATTTAACGACTTTTACCGTGTTGAATCGGGTGATAACAAAGGCGTTGGCTTAGGCCTTGGCGTAGTGAAACGAATGGCTGACTTACTTAGCTTGCCATTGCATGTACGCTCAGAGCCCAATAAAGGCAGTCGGTTTAGTGTTGAAGTACCTTATGGCGATAAGCTGTTCGTACAGCAAAAAAACACTGCAAGTAGCCTAATAGAAAACCGCGCAGCAATTAATATAATAGCCGTAGACGACGACCCCGAAAATTTAGCCGCCATGGCGAGTTTACTTAAAAAATGGCAAGCTAATTACACACTATTTGATAACGTAGATAGTGTACTCACTTATGCTAAACAAAATGGCGCACCCGATGTTATTTTAATGGATTATCAACTAGGCAGCGACTGCGATGGGATAACACTAATTAAAACCCTGCGCGAAATTTGGCAAAGCCAAGTACCTGCTATTTTAATTACCGCAGTACGCGACACAGAGCTTAAACAAGAAACCAAAGCCGCTAATATTCATTATTTAAGCAAGCCAATTAAACCGGGCAAACTAAAAGCACTGCTTAATCACAGTACATAATAGGCTAGTAAAAAGTGTTCTAGTTAAAAGTGTTCTAGTTAAAAGCTATCTAGTAATACCGTAAAACAAAAAGCCCAGTATCTTTACTGGGCTTTGCTTTATAAAGTGTTCATAAAGTTAAACTAATTTACTCGGCTTCTGAGCTTTTGGAACAACCAACTTAGTCCCACTAACGAAAGCCCCAATCCAATAAACGAAAGCGCTTTAAGTAAGCCCTCCAAGTTAGCCATATCAATTAAAAACACCTTAACAATAACGGCAGCTAGTAAGCCTAAGCCTACTTTTTGTATTAATAATTGATTTTTTAAATGACCAAAAATAACAGTACCCGCACCCAATAATAACCAAATAACAGAGTAGCTATAAAGCTCTGCATTGCTTGCGCCTTTTGATAAGTAAATGTAAGGGCCTTGCCAATATTGGCGAATAAAGCTGTTTATAGCCAATAATATAAAACCACCCGCAACGGCCAATATAAATGACGTAGCTTTAGCATTTATTGGTTTTACAAGCTTGGCCAGCCAAAGCGTTAATCCTGCAGGTACTAACCACAATAGTAATAACCAGTTAAATATTGGCAGCTCACCTATGTAAAGTGATTCAAATAATGGGTTGTCGTCAAGCAGTGTTTTAATAGCAAAAAACCCCGCTAACCCTGCAAGTGCAAAACCCGCCACTTTATATAACTTAGCTAAAGTACCGGCAAGTTTTGCTCTGTGTAAGTACACGCACCCTAATGCCAGCCAGTTACAGGTAAGGAGTATTTGTTCGTAAAAGTTAAGTGAATCAAATTGCGGATAATGCCCTACTAACTGATAACTTGTTTCGGTGGTAATAAAAAGCGCTAAACAATGAAGCGCCGCACCCTCTAACCATACTTTTAATTGAGATGTGTTAAAGCACCTAGCTGCGGCAAAAAATAACGCAATACATAACGGATAAACCACAATACTCCAATGCAAACCAAATACCGTTAACGCATCGTAGCTTGGCGTCCAAGGTGAAAGCGTAAGGCGTAGTAACAACGCAGCAACCAAGGCTTTTATAGGCCAATGCGGCATAGGCACGCTATAGCGCTTAATAAGCACGCTTATAAGTAATACTTGTACAGCAAGTGCAATGGTTAAGCCGCTGTCACTGAGTAGCATGGTAATTGCTAACGTAATATTGGCATTAGCGCCTACCCAATAAGTAAAACGCTGAAATAGCGTTGTATTATGCTGCGCGAGCTTTATTAAAATAGCCGCCACTACAAACAATACAACGGCCCAAAGTGGATATGCAGTACTTAACGCAGAATTAGGAATAAGCGCATACAAAGCCGCTATCATTACAAATACACTAAATGCCCCAGTTATATGAAACGCTAAACGCTTAGATTGCTTTTTACCGTAATAAAGCCCGTAAACTGTAAGTAACAACCCGAGTAATAAACCCAAACCATACTCATTTTTGAATATAAAGAGTGTGTCATCAAATAGGTTTGGCGACAAATGCGTGCGCTGAGCACTTATAACTAATAGCGTTGAAATAACTAACGCTACGCCCTGCCAAATATCCCAGCGGCTATTTTTAAGGACTAAAAATAGCACCAAACCAATACTTAACACGCCGACTGTTTGCCACTGCATATCAAAGTGACTGATCAACATGGTAAATATTAAGGGCGCTATAAAAGCGAGTAATAAGAGGTGATCTGGGAGCACTTTAATTAAGCGCTTTAAACTGTGCGGGCGATGTTCAATAACATTCAGTTTTAGACCTAAGCGCGGTATAGCAATTAGCCCTATAATACTAAGTAAAGCAAACGTCCCCATTAACCAAACGGTATTAATTTTAAGTAATGTAAAACCAACTAAATACCAGCCAATGTGCCCTGCCCATAATAAATACCACAACCAAGCTCGCTGTACTTTATGTGCAACTAACGCAGCCGACAAACTTACAAAACCAACATACATAAATAATGCAAACAAGTTACCACTGCCTGTACTAACCCATATTGGTACACTATAAGCGCCAATAATACCTAATACAGCCAATAATGGGCCTAGCCTAAGCGCCATTGCACTTGCACTAATCGCAATAACAGCCAGTGCAAAAAATGCCACGGTAGGGCTAAGCATAGCGTAGCTACTGTAAGCTAAAAGCGTTAAAGCAAAACAGGTAATAAACCCGCCGCTGGCAAGCGCTGCGGGTATGTAATTATTAAAGCCTTCAAATACAATGCGTTTATGGTGTAAGTAAGCTGCGGCTGCAATTAAGCTAAGTCCAAATAATCCACCCAAACTCAGCCTCATTACAGGCGATAGTAATCCCGCTTCTAGGCTGTATTTAGCTAAAAATATGCCACCAAAAGCAAGTGCTATTGCGCCAATCCAGGTCATCCAATTATCTTCAAACCCTGTACGTAGTTTATTAAGTAATAATTCGATAGGAGATGGTGTTTTGCGTTTTGTTTTAGCTGTGCTGTTAATACTGGATTTAACCGCTATTTGGGATTCAGTGGCTAGATTTGTGTATACGGGTTCTGGTTTATATACTTTGGCTGAAGCAATCACAGGCTGGTTATGTGCAATATTTGCATCAACACATTGAGTTTGTTTTTGCACTACGACATTTGATTGTAACTCATTCACTTTTGCTTTTAAAAAAGTAATATCTTGCTTCAAACTCTTTAATTGTATAAGCGCAATTAATCCACAAATAGCGCCCCCCACAACTACCAATATAAGTATTACTGCTAAACCTATTAAATCATCCATGGCACACTCTGTAGTTATTCATTTACAGCGGCTATAGTACCTATTTTTTATATTATCTACATTAATAATGTTTTTTACGCTATTACTTAGCCTGAACTCGGGTTAAGAGGTTTACTAACGTATTGAATCATGGTGATATTTAAATTTATTTTCTCTAGCCAGAGATTTTCAGTGAGAACAAGGCGAATTTACGCGTCAATAGCTGACCTATTGCAAGTAAATTCAACACAGTTAGCGCTAAAAATAGCTGCTCAAGATAGATTTATTATCCAGAGTTCAGCTTAATTAGCATCAATAAATAATACAAAAGCCAAGCACAGCTTGGCTTTTGTTGTGTTAAGCTTTTATATTATTGTGTGCGTTTTTTAAACCTAAATTGCCCCTCATCTATCAACCCACCACTTAAGTTTCGCGGCGTTGTATAAAAACTAACTTTAAGTTGATCTTGTTGATTATCAATATTTATGTGACTAAAGCCCCAAACAAAGCTCTTTGACCACACTAAATCATACTCCGGATATTTTTGGGCTTGAAACTGTGCAAATGGGGAATGTTTGCCACGCATTTTTGAAGCTGCACCAGATATTATAAGCGGTAATTTGCCATGACTACTGCCGCTATCAAACTCAGAGCAATCATCAGTTAACAGTTCTAAATCGTGTTCATGACCCGCAATATAGCCATCAGCATATTTACATAGTGTTGGCATTAGTAAACGCCGTAACACATGTCCTTCTGTGTATTTTGTACCACCAATTGACCATAAAATATGATGTCCATACACTAACTTCCACTTAGCCGTTGAGTTAGCAATTTCTTTTTTTAACCATCCTAGTTGCTTAATATCTTCGTCATTTTTCGGTCCTTCGTGCTTATCATGAACTTCAAGCTTGGCTGCACCACTTTTAATTGCTTGTTGTTCATTACCTTCACTGCCATCAGGGTTAAGCGGCACTTTATAGTATGTTTGCCCCGCCAACAGCATATTTGTATCTAAAACGAAAAATTCTACGTCGTTACCTGGCATCCCTTTTTTATAACTGTAGTACCCTTGTTCACCCATAAAAAAATTAGGTTGTTGCGCCATCCACTCAGTTTGTAATGCCACCCCTTTTCGAGAGCTGCGCCAGTCATGGTTACCTAAAGCAGAATATACAATCAAAGATGGATCAGCATCGAACAATGGTTTCAAAGGGGCATAAATTAAATCATGTAAACGTTTTTGATCATCTTTACCATCATTAGCATCTGCGCCATCGGGGTAAACATTATCGCCTAATTGAATAGCAAACTGACACTCTTTGCTTTCACATAATTTAGCCATAGCTAGGCCAACCGCTTGTGCACCACCTTGTTCGGTTGCTATATCTGTCCCCGGATACACATAAATAGGAGCATGATCAAACTCTTTACGTGGTCGATAATCTTCAAGCCAATCTTGTAATTCTTTGGCTATAAATTCAGTTTTGTTTTTGGGGTTTTTAATCTGTTTCTTTTTGGGGTAGTCAACGTGATAGCCGCCATCCCCAAAAGCGATAAAATTTATATTTTTACTAGGTGTTTTTTCAGCCTGCGCACTGCACGCACTAAGTAACATACAACAAGCAAATGCAAGTGGTGAAAGAAGTAATTTGTTCATCATTTTATATTCCACAAAAAGGCCTACTTATATCAAGTAGGCCTTTTTAGTTGTGTAAATTAAAGAGAGTTAATAGTAAACCCTAGCTCATAAGTACGACCGTATGATTCATATTGGTAGTTGTATTTACGCTCACCATGATAAAGATACAAAGGCTCATCGGTTAAGTTTTTCGCATTAAAGTAAACATTAACAGAATCATTTATAAAGTACTTACCGCTGAAATCTAATTGCGTGTGACTATCTTCATATACATTCATGTCAGCATCTTCAAATTGGAAGCTTTCACTCTTATAAGATGCGCTCAAACGAGTGCTAATTACATTGTTTTCATAACCAACAATAAAGTTACCTATTTTATCTGCTTGATTTGGTAAGTCATCGTCAGCATTAATAAATGTGCCATTTGCACTAATTAAAAAACCAGAATCAAACGTTTTACTCCAGTTAAGTTCAAGCCCTGTTAGTGATGCAGAGCCACCATTAACCATTTGCACAACTTCTTGGTAACCATTCCATTGGCCGTTATCTTGTACTTCTTGCTGAACAATATAGTTGTCGATATCTTTGTAGAACAGCCCCGCTGAAAGTACCCCAATACTGCCTGGGTAGTATTCAATAGAGGCATCGAGATTCATTGATTCATAAGGGTCTAAATCGGGGTTCCCCACTTCAGCTTTACGCTCAACGGAAATTACGCCGTCATCTTCACTGCTTTCAGATTCAATTAACTGAAACGCCGCAGAATCTTTAAATGAAGGGCGTGCAATTGTATTTGTATAGGCAAAACGAGACACTAATTTATCACTGTGCTCATAGCGCATATTTAAACTAGGTAAAAAATGATCATAATCTTTTGTGGCTTTCCAAGGTGTGCTTGTAACTACTTCCGTATCGTTTACATCGTCAGTTAATAGCGCGACCTGATTACCTTCAGTATCAAATTGAGTTCCTTCATAACGAAGGCCTGCGACAATTTGTAACTTATCAATATCTAACGTTACCATTGCATAAGCTGCAACAATATCTTCATTACTGGTATAACTTGCACCATCGGACTCAACTTGTGAGTCGTTTTCGTTCAGTTCAAATGCATCACGATTATTATTCACAAATTGACGGATAGCTGAACGATTTAGACCAGGACCAAATTCTCCTAAATCATAGTCGGGGACAGGCGCAGCGAAGTCACTCGCGAGGGCTCCTTGTAAGTCATCCTTATAAATCCAAACATTTACATCGTTACGTTTTTCACGGCTTTGATATTTAGCGCCAAACTTGAATTCACCATTGTTATTATTCCAAACAAAATCACGACTGAAATCAACCTTAAAGGTCATTGCTTCATCTTCACTAAGATTGTCGTTAGCCTCGACTTTATCTAAAACAAAATTGCTCATCTCGTTAGCATTAGATGATTGAGATAAGCTTGGTATTTCACTTTGTGCAATATAACCCAAATCAAGCCCTTCACCCGCAAAGCTTACATTTAAGCGATCTGGCTCTTTTTCGTCTGACTTTGAGTAACCGACGCTGTATTCAACAAACCAATTGTTTAATTGATGCTCGCCACCTGCGACCAATGACAAAATGCTTTGTTCTTCATAACGATCTTTCGTATCTCGGTCCATTTCAGCGTCAGAAAAAGAAGCGCTGTTATTATCATGTGTATTAACTTGGCCATCGCTAAACTTAAACTCTTTACGCTGGCGGTATTCATCATCCGAGAAATCACTGTAAAGTGTGCGTAAATAGTATCGATTTGCTACACCACTGTGTAAATCAAAGTTAAGCGCAGCACCTAAACGCTCACGTGTAATTTGATATTGGCGTTGCTCAATCTCTTCTGCTCCAAAAATTTTTATATCTTCACCCGTAGCGTCATCTTCAACTTTAAATTCGCTCCAGCCACCATCAGTTTCAACATTACGAGAACCAAAGTCACGTTTAAACCATGAAATAGCAGTCGCTACCCCTAAATCCAAACCGTTACTGAGTTCATAAACATCTGTAAAACTTGCCGAAAATTTAGGGCTAGTGTCCGACTCAAGTTCATTATATGAACCTTGTGCGGTGAAGCTATAACTCTGCCCAGATTTATCAAAAGCACTTAAACTTTTAACTTCAATTGAGCCACCAATCGCACTTGCATCCATGTCGGGTGTGACCGTTTTACTTACTTCTAAACTTTGAATTAATTCACTTGGAATAACATCCATTGCCACACTGCGAACCCCTGCCTCGGGAGAAGGTACATTAAGGCCATTCACGGTCACATTATTTAAATTAGGATCGATACCACGAATACCAACAAAACGTCCTTCACCTTGGTCTCGCGCTATAAAAACCCCCGGCAGGCGCTGTAAAGCTTCCGCTGCATTTTGATCTGGGAGCTGACCAATTGAATCAGCACTTACCACTGACTTTAGGTTACTGGCATTTTTTTGTCTGTTAATCGCGCCAGCTTGCCCTGCACTTTGACCATAAACAATAATATTATCAATCGCATCCTCTTGCTCACCTATTATTATTTGTTGCGTGAACACGTTTTCATCAACAATTTTTATTTTTTTCTCTACCGAGGATGCACCAATATAATCAACCATTAAGGTGTAATCCCCTGCTGGTAGATTATTAAATGAGAAAGTACCATCACGCCCGCTGACTGTTTTTAGGTTTAGTTCTTTTACAGTAATTTTTGCACCACCAAAGTAAACACTTTGACTTGAATCGGTAATGCGTCCTTTAACGGCGCCATCAGCTAAAACTGGGGTTGTATATAAAATGCCACAACATGCTAATGCGAGACTCGACTTAATAAAAGGTGATGATTTAAAAGGGTTCATAATGTTTCTCTTAATTGCTGCTTATGATTAATAGGCCATACTGGCTCGGCACGGACATCCTAATTACAGAAGATGAATTAAATATGTCAGTGTTTTTTATCCCCTATTTAAACCATGTGTTTATGTTGTTTTTTTTACAAAAAAACGACAACGTGAGCTAATTTGACTCCCCTTAATTTACCTATAATTACGGTTTGATAATAAAAACTACAAACAAAATAGAGCTAAAATAATAAACGATTAAATATGTTGAGCTGTTCAGACTCTAACTTAACTAAGACATCTGTTTACGACCAAAATACAACCTGTCTCCATCAACAAACAAACCTGTTATTTTTAATCAAAAAAAAGCCCCAAGTAAAAAATACTCAGGGCATGTACTATTTTTAAAACTAACTATTCAACACTATCGGTGATCGTACGTTCTAAGGTCATTTTATAACCTGAGCTCGTTGTTGTATCGTGCTCTAAGATAAGTATGTAGTTTCCTTCTTGCGTAAAGTCCATATCGCTTTGTTGGATAAGCACAATTTGCTGCCCGTTATCCTCAAATACTGCATAAACAGTGTAAATCTCGTTGTCTACGACTTGCTCTTCTTGATCGTATTTATCAAGCCCATCAACAACATTACTTGTGTCTTCTACTGTTTCACCGTTAAGTGTAAAGTACACGTCAACTTCAGAGACTGATTGACCTGCATAATTTTCAATTAAATTTACAACTGATACCGTATGACTATAACTGCTAGGTGTAAGGTTTTCTTCTACGCTCATCATACGAGGACCATTTTCTTCGTCGTTATAAAAAATCCCCACTGCACTTTGTTCACGCTCTAACGTCATTAAAAAGTTATCAGCAAGCTTAGTGCCTTCTTCGTCATACATAGCAACACTGTAGCTGTTAGGCGATAATTCAACATAGTTAGTATAAGTATCGTTGGCTACTGTATCGGTTGTTAACTCTGTAGTACCACGAGTAATTGAGAAGCTAACCGGTGAATAGCTATCCATTGTATTAATGAATCGTAATTGGCCTTGTGCATCTTGATGATTTAGCTCCGTGACATAGTTATTATCAGTCACTATATCAAGCGTAATACCGTTTTTTTCGGTTGCATAGCTTGGACGGATCATAGCAACGTAGCTTGCTTCGTCGTAGTAATAAACTGAAGGTGATTCAAAAATAACATCCGAACTACCTGCCGCTGTCACATAAATTGTATAATACCCTTCTTCAAGTGTTTGCAGATCGGGCTCAGTCAAATACTGCGCAGAGGCAAATAATGTTGCGCTTTCAAATACACCATCATCCGTAGCTATATAAATATCATAGTTATTATTTTCATTCGTGGTATTAAAAAAACCTAAGTTAAATTCATCAGTGTCACTAGAGATAGGCACGCTAAGCTCTGTGAATATAGGCTCAGCAAAATCGCCACTCATCACAATTAATTGCGTTTTATCACCTTTAATCGACACTTCTTGTTCACTAATGGTTATGTAACTGTCGTTGGCATCAAGGTACTCAAAACTTACATCATAAGTGTCAGTACTGTAGTTGTGACGAGTAGTTACATCAGCAAAGTCAGTACCTGAACGCTCTGTTTCATCAATAAATAGTCGAGTGTATGGGCTGTTATAAGAGCCATTATATAATTGAATATAACCGGTATCACTTGAGCTATCATCGGAGCCACAACCGGCTAAGATAGAGATTAAACTAAGTGGTAAAGCAGCTTTAAACAGGGAGTTGGTCATTAGAGTTATTCCTTATTATTAAAATCCCTTTTATGACTCGAATACCCTATTTTAATTTCATAATTTACAAAGCATTACTCGCACTGACACTTCCTGACGTAAACGTTAAAAAGTGTATGAAAGTGTCTTTAATATTGATAATAGATTACAAAAGGGAAAGTTTGAGGGACAACCACAGCAAATGCTTAGCGTTTTAACGTCTGCGTTTAGAGGTTGAAAAGATCAGCTCACTACATACCTATTACGGCCAGTTTCTTTTGCTTTATACAAAGCAAGATCAGCTCGCTTCATTACCTCATCAAACAACTCTCGTTCAATGCGTTGTGCAATACCTATGCTTACAGTTATAAAGCGGTCGTTTTTCACATTAATTGTATGAGCGAGCTCTAAAATAGTTTGGGAAAAATCAGTCACATCATTAATATTACTTGGGGGGAAATAACCGGCAAACTCTTCACCACCAATTCGAGCAAAAATACTCGTGTCATCAAATAAAGCATTCACTTTATAGGCAAACTCTTTAAGTATTTTGTCTCCCATATCGTGACCGAAGTCATCATTTATAGATTTAAAATGGTCTATATCAATTATTAAAAGAGTGTATGCGGGTGTCGTCACATTTTTCACATATCGATAAAAACAACGCCGGTTATGCACATTAGTCAAATCATCCATAATGAGCTCTTTAGCTAGCCGATTATGCATTTTTTGCATAAATAACATAGTTTTAAACAAGCCAAAAGCGGTTATTGTCATGCCTATAGTTCGGCATAAATCTTCAACATACAAACTTACCCAGTAAGGCGGTATAACTACCTCATCAAGCACATCAGCCGTAATACCGACAATCCATAATAACAATCCAGTGCTTACGTAAAAATATGCTTTTTTAGCTAACTTTGAGCACTGTACAACCCAAAAAATAGCAACAATGACTATTAAATTAATAACATCCGTCGTAAAACCATAAATATTATTTTTAAAATCTAAAAAAGGGAAATTCATTAAAGAATAAGCAGAAAACACCAAAATATAGGAAAGAAGTATAAACATTAAAAGCTTATTCAGCTTAGTGAGATGGACAAAGCGACTTAACTTTATACTTACTATTTCGGGATTCATTATCGTCCAATTTTACGTTAGGCTATATGAGCAACACGTAAAATTATAACACACGTTCAAAATTCAGATACAAAACCACTGCGTTAAATGAGTGTACTTACCCCCCATGTCCCTAGTATTAAAACACTTAAACCAATCATAGCCTTAGTTTTATGTTTACTAATTATCCGTTCAGCTTGATTACCCGCGTAATACACAATAATAGCCAAACTAAAATAACGAATAGAACGTGCAATAGCACTGGCTAACAAAAATAACCAAATTGAATATTTAGTTGCACCAGCAGCAAGCATCGCTATTTGAAAAGGGATTGGTACAATACCAAGCGTTATAACAAACCAAAAACCTTGTTCTTGCATTTGTTGCTGAACATTTTTAAATTGCTCAGGTGTTGAAAACGTATTAATGATCCAATCACCAACGGCGTCAAATAGGTAATAACCCAAAGCATAGCCAAACAGAGCTCCCACAACACATCCCAAAGTAGCCATAAATGCAATAAGCCAAAGTTTTTCACGTCGAGCTTGCATTAATGGCACTAAAACAGCCTCAAGTGGAATAGGGACTATAGTCGACTCTAAAAAAGACGCAACGGTAATACCACTTAACATATGCTTAGAATCTATAAATTGACGTGTTTTTTGTTTAAGCTTTTTTTGAATAGCCATTATAATTCCCTTCTATAATTTAAACTCTCGACAATATAAAGCAGAGGGCTTTATTTTTATTTATCAGACACTTAAAGCAAATATAAAGTCTATTTCACCTAAAAAAACACTACCGTAAATTTAACCTACAGAGATAAACCCACCAAAATCGAATGCTAATAAAGTTAAATTAACCTGAGTTCTGGTTAAGATATTTACCAACGTATTGAATTATAGTGATATGTAAATTTATATTCTCTAGCCAGAAATTTTCAGTGAAAGCAAGACGAGCTTACGCGTCAATAGCTGGCCTGTTGCAAGTAAATTCAACACAGTGAGCGCTGAAAATAGCTGCTTGAGATAGATTTATTATCCACAGTTCAGGTTAAATTAACCTCCCTACAATCCAAGTAACAATATAACTAACTTGCGAAGTATCATCGCATATTCAGCTTAATACAGGATGAAAATACATATTTATGAGCAAGTCGCTATTTATTACATATCTTTCGCCTTATAAGCAATAAACGTTACAAGCTAAGTCCAAGGTTTTTACTGAAAACATATTCATGTAAAAAACACACCAATTAAATGAAAATGATATTGCGAATTATTCGTATTTATATATAATATGGCGAAATTATTCCCGCTCAACTGTATTATTTGTTTACTTAATTAGGAATTTATTATGCGTTTAAAAAAACTATTAACAGGTGTGATGCTACTCACAGTCTGTGCAACAAGTTATGCCCACACTCCTTATTTAGCGCCCTACTCTTTTGATGAATCAAGTCAAGATAACGTTACTTTAGACGCTGCTTTTGCAGAGAAATTTTTTGTTCCTGAGCTTGCGTTTAATAACAGTATTTTTACTGTAATTACTCCTAATGGTGAAACCATAAATCCTGATAATGTTGTGAAATTGCATTTACGTATGGTTGTAGAACATCAGCTAAAAGAAGAAGGTACTTATCGCTTTAGCACAGGTAAACGCTTAGGCCGTGTGTTTAAAATGTATGAAATAAACGGTGAAAGAAAATCGCTAGAAAACCCAATGGATGCAATCCCTGAGGGAGGAAAGTTACTCGCCTTTTTCCAATCACTCACCTTAGCTGAAAGTTATGTAACCAAAGGTGCCCCAAGTGAAACAGCCCTAAAACCTTACGGTCAAGGCTTAGAGTTTGTTGCTAAAAGCCACCCTAATGAACTTTTTGTTGGTGAACGTTTATCAATGGTTAGCGTGTTTAATGGAAAACCACTGGCTGACTTAACTGTTGATGTTTTTCAGGCGAACGATCAATTTAGCAATGATAAACCTTCCATCTCATTAAAAAGTAACGATAAAGGCGAGTTTAGCTTTATGCCACAAAAACAAGGCGTATACCTTTTACGTGCACGTTATAAAAGTGATGCACCTAAAGGCTCTCCGGCTCCTCAAATCAGTAATACCTACACCCTTGTTGTTGAAGCGACAGAATAAACGAGAAATAAAATGAACAAAATAATAACGATTACTTTTACTACTGTTTTAGCACTACTAAGTACAGTCACAAATGCAGCATCGCATAGCAAGTCGATTTACATAAACCAATACGATACCAACAATGACGGCAATGTGCACTTAGCTGAATTTGACAATGCCCGACAGAATAACTTTAACAGCACTGACGAAAATAAGGATGGCGCAGTAAGCGAAAACGAATATGTTTTTGAATACCAAGACCGTATGGATAAACAACTTACCCTTGATAGATTAGTGCAAGTTAAACAAACCACAGTACGCTTCAAAGCACTCGATAAAAATGAAAATGCTAAAATGGAATGGCAAGAATACCAAGCATCTGGTGTACGTAGTTTTACAAAATATGATGTAAATAAAGACGGCACAATTAACGACCTAGATCCTGAGCCAAAAAGAAAAACAGAAAAGAAAACGGTTGAAAAAACTGAGCAGCAATTAGCACAAGAAAAACAAAACAAATTAAACAGAGCAAAACGCCTACTTCGTATGCCAACAACGCACGATCGAAAAGGTTTTTTTATTAAATACGACCTAAATCAAGATAACATTATTACCCAAAAAGAATTTAACCAACGCCGTCGACAAGACTTTAATCGTGCCGACGAAGATGCTAATAATTGGCTAACAGAGCAAGAGTATATTTTTGAATATGAAAACCGTTTAGATAAAAAGATAGCCAGTACACGCAAAGCTGCATTAAAACAAACACACATTCGTTTTAATGTTTTAGATAAAGATGAAGATGGTGCAATGACCTTTGCTGAATACCAGCTGTCAGGGCATCGTAGTTTTACACGTTGGGATACTGACAAAGACGGTATCGTCAACAACCTAGATCCAGCGCCTAAAAAAAATGAATATGTGAGCAACAATAAAACGGCAAAATCATCAAACACTAATTACTGAATATTAAACGCCTCCCTGCCAATAAATTTACAGGCAGGGAGAACAATATTGAATTAAGGAATGTTGATAAATCATGTTAAAAAAAATATTCGGTGCTGCTTTATTGCTTATTTTTAACACACAGCCAGTTCTTGCAATGGTAAATGCCCATTACGATAATGTATTAGGTACATCAATGGATATAAGCATTGCAGGTGTACCTCAACTGCAAGCCGAAAAAGCGATAGGTAGTACATTAAATGAAATAACACGCTTAGAAGGGATTCTTTCAACGTGGCAAAAAGAGAGTCAGATTAGCTTGCTAAACAAATTAGGAAGTAAACAAAACCTTCCTAGTGAATTAATTGAAATTGTTGAATTATGTGAAAAATGGCATGCCGCTTCGCATAAAAAATTCAGTTGCAAAATGGGAAAATTAAAAGAGCTTTGGTTAGCCGCTGAACGCACTGATAGCGTACCAGATAGGATTGCCGTACGTTATAAAGCTCGCGACATCCAACGCTCAACCATTAACATTGATGCTGTAAAAAGCAGTGTAATATTAGATGAAAAAATAGCACTTGATCCTGCGGGGTTAGCAAAAGGGTTTATTATTGACTTAGCTTATGCGCATTTGCATTCGTTATTGCCTGATGCAACGGGATTAAAATTAGATATTGGCGGTGATGCATATTATTGGGGAAAACCAAATAATAATGCTAAATGGCATGTTGCAATAGCCGATCCGACAAATCTAAACGATGCTCAATCAGCAGCGCCATATTATGTGAATTTATCAAATATGGCCATTGCATCAAGTAGTCACCATAATCGCTTTAGACAGATTCAAAGAAGAAAATTTAGTCATATTTTAGATCCACAAGATGGCTGGCCAATGGACTATGCGCCATCTGCAACGGTTATAGCTAAAGACGCCGTCACTGCAGATGCCATCGCAACGGCATTAAGCACTCAATCAATATCACAAGGAATAGATTGGGTTAATCAACTAGAAAATGTTGAAGCATTAATAGTATCGCCTCAAGGTTTAAAAGTGGCATCAGCTGGATGGCATACTTTTGTAGGCTCTGAAACTGAAGCCATTGATGAGCTTTCTGCTAACTCACTGCAAATAGAATATCAAATACCTAATTTACAAGTAGCTAAATATGAAAAACCTTATGTTGCTATTTGGATAAGCGATCGCCAAAACCGTAGTGTTTATAATTTACTATTACTGGGTGAAAGTAATCGATGGGCTAAAGAAAACAGTCGTTGGTGGCGACGTGTCGGTCGTAAAAATCCAGATTTATTAGATGGTATAGCTCGTCCAACTCGCCGACCAGGAGAATATAAAGTTCTTTGGAGTGGCCTAAATAACAATGGTGAATTTGATAGAAAAGCTAAATACTATCTAAATATAGAAGCGGCAAGAGAAGGTGGAGGCCACAACTATAAACGGATTGAATTTGAGTTTAGCCCTCATACTGAATCAGCCTCACTACCTAAAAAATTAGTCATTCCTGCTAAAGGTGAACTGGGAATTGTAAGCATAACTTATAAAACAACAAATAATAATCGCCTCTAACGCTTACTCATTTAAAGGTATTATTAAAAAATAAATGTGTAAATCGCAATCGTTTGCCTTTGCATTTAAATTAACATTAAATTAGGGATCATCATGAAATATAAAAAATCCATTTTAACCAGTGCAATAACCATTGCACTTAGTGGGCAAGCTTTCGGACAGACCATACAAACACTAGAAAAAACGGTTGTTAAATCTCAAAGCATTGAGCGTGATGCGGTAGTAGAAGTACTTAGTAGTGAAGAATTAGCACTTCGCCAAGTTGATAACTTTGAAGATTTAGTAAAATTAGTACCTGGTGTATCTGTATCAAAAGGTGATGATCGCTGGGGTGCAAGTGGCTTTAATATTAGAGGATTAGATGAAGACCGAGTTGCTATTAATGTTGATGGTGTGCCACAGGGCGAAACACTAAAGTACGAAAGCGGACAAGCTTACGGATATTTTAAAGGTTCACGTAATGGTGTCGATATTGAAGCACTAAAATCAGTTGAAATTGTTAAAGGTGCTGATGCTATTTTATCGGGTAACGGTTCGCTTGCTGGTGCCGTTAATATGACAACGAAAGATCCTGACGATTTTCTTTCTTATCAAGGCGATGACTCAGGTTTTGCCATAAAAGCAGGCTACAGTGGTGAAAATAGCGAAACAATGACCTCACTCACTGCGGCTAATAGAACTGGTGCTCTAGAATCACTCATTATTTATACCTATCGCGATGGTAATGAATTTGAAAACTATGATATGAATGGCGCTGATATAGAAGGCTCTGCCAGAGAAATTCCTGACCCTCAAGATACTAAGTTAAATAGTGTACTAGCTAAGCTTATTTATGAAATTAGTCCTGACAATGAAATTGGATTTGTTGGTACTTATTATAAAACAAAAGTAATTACTGATACGCAATCATTTAATGGGGGTTGGTATTCAAACCGAGTAGGCAACGATATAAGTAAAACAACCCGAGTTGGTGTTTTTCATAAATACGAAGGTGAAACAGCTCTTTTTGATAAAATAACCACTGCATTAAATAAACAAAGTATCGACTTTGCGGCTAATACGAGCCAACACGCTAGATTTGGTTTTGGTGGTGGAATAACTACCGATGAAGACCGTGTTGATACACGTGCTTTTAATCAAGACCTATTCCAAGTAACAGTTGATCTAGAGAAGTCATTTAAGTTTGCGCAACAAAAACATAAATTAGTTTATGGTGCTGAAATATTAAATAAAGACTATGAAAACTCACAAGTACGAAAGTCTAACAGCATTTTAAACGACAAGGGTTGGGTAGAATCAAGCAGCCAAGCTTTGATCCCAAAATCAGAAGCCGACATTTATACTTTATACGCCTTAGATACGTTTAATCTTGGAAAAACAACTCAGGCGCGTCTTGGCGCACGATATGACCACTATACATATAATGCTAAAGCAGATGAAAACTATTCAGATGAATCAGGAACATTAGGAGAAATTTCGTTCTCTATGGCAACATGGACAGCTGGCATTGAACAAGCACTCAATGATTCATTTAGTATTGAAATGGGTGTATCAACTGGCTTCAGAGCACCTACCATTGAAGATATGTACACAACAAGTGGCACTCTCGATGATTGGAATGAAGTTCCCAATGCCGATCTAAAAGCGGAATACAGCACTAACTATGACGTTGCATTAGTTGGTGAGTTTTCTAAAGGTAGTTTTCGTTTAGGTACTTTTTTCAGTAAGTATAAAGACTTTATTGATAGCGAAAAACGCCAAGGCATAAATACTAATACGGGTGAAACAGACCCAGATGGATTTTTTGTCAACTTTAATTCAGATACCGTTGAAATTAAAGGTATTGAGTTCTCGGCCGACCTTAACCTAAGCCGCACATTTGATTTAACACCCGGTTTAAAAACGCGTGTACAAGCGGCTTATACAAGTGGTGAAAATAGCGAAGATACGCCTATCTACTCTATTCAGCCGTTTAATTTAACGTGGGGAATAAGCTACGACCAGCCTGAAGGTAATTGGGGCGTTCACACATATGCTTCTTACACTGCAGGTAAAGAAGATAAAGACTCCTTTACAATCGATGAAAATGGCGAAAAAACATACCCTCTTTATTCTAGTAATGCAGCAACAATTATTGACCTAACTGGGTATTACAATATTACTGAGTCTTTACGCTTGGTTGCAGGCGTATACAACGTAACAGATAAAGAATATTACCGTTGGGATAGTGTTCGCTTTGTTGACCAAGGTGATATGAGACCTGGGATCGGAGTGACTGATAACGGCATTAAACGCTACAGCGAAGCAGGCCGTAATTTAGGTGTAAATGTAAGTTATAAATTTTAAGGTACACAAAATAATTAATATTTAGGCCGAGTTATGACTATAACTCGGCTTTTTTCCTTCTAGCCAAGATAAATAGTGCTTAAACAAAAAGCACGTTAGAAATAGCAGACAAATTAACTTACAATTAAAAGTAGTGAGTATTTTAATTGTAAGTAGTTATTAAATTTATGCAAAGTGCGCGTTTTATTCCCTTTAGAAAGCAAGATATTGTTGATATGTGTAGCGAAGAGCTTAGAAGCAGTACACAAAAAACATCGTTTAAACAATTTTGTGATTTACTAGCAAGCCTTATTCATTACGATTACCACGCAACACTTGAATCACTTAAAAATAACTACGCCCCGTTTGATCCCAACAGTGACACGCGATCGTTAGCGCCAGTATCGGCGGATCAAAAAGCGCAGTGCCAACATGAGTTTGCTAAAGATTTTGCCAAAGTACTCAATGCTGCTAATTTTGAAGTGATCACCAATGAAGACTTACAAGAGGCATTAAACGAAGAATCACTATTTAAAGTGCGCCTTGAGGTTGAGTTTGACGACTTTGAAGAAGTGGTATTTTATCGCCGTGGCGAGTCGCAACTCACTGAAACCATCATCAGCTTTTGGGGCCTTCGTAAAAAACCGCTGCACTTTACTAATTACGACCGAGTTGCGGTGTTTATTCGCTTTAAAGACAGCGCTTATTTTGCAGCTAAAAATAAAACGCCAATGGGGTTTGAGCCAAGTTCAACCATAGTAAAGTTGTTTCAAAATGTGCCAAAGGCTGATCTCGAAATGCTATTTCCTAATAGCGAAGTACGCATGCGCCCTATTGATAAAGCAATTATTGGCTCATCGGCTTTAGTTGGCGGTGCAGTGGTACTTATAACTAAACTTGGCGCATCAATCGTATTATTGCTTGCTCTGTTTGCTTTTTGGGGTGGTTTTAGAAGTGAAGCTGTAGAAATGACCCAACAACATTTTATTACCTTTGCTATTGGCATGGGGGTTTTTGGCAGCTTTATTTTTAAAGAATGGAGTAAGTTTAAAAACCGTAAAATAAAATTTATGAAAGCCCTTAGCGATAACCTCTACTTTAAAAACCTCGATAACAACGCGGGTGTTTTTCACACGCTTATTGACGCCGCCGAAGAAGAAGACATAAAAGAAGCCCTGCTTGCGTATACCTTTTTACTCAAATCAGAAAGCGGCTTAACCGCACAAACGCTTGATGAACAAATAGAGCATTGGTTTAAAAGTAAATACCAGTGCGATCTTGATTTTGAAATTAGCGACGCACTTGAAAAGCTGGTGCGTATGCGTTTGGTAACGTGCACTAGTGATGTGTATAGCGCAATAAATTTAGATCATGCAAAAACGATACTGGATGAGCGCTGGGATAATCTTTTTCAATATAATTAATGTAGTATTTTTGCTAAATAATACCCAAATAAAAAAGCAGCTGATAAGTACAGCTGCTTTTTTATTATATTATCAATAGCTAGTATTTAAGCTAATTCAGCTTCTGCTTTTTTAGTAAATTTAGAATGCACTAACTTATAAAGCGCAGGCAATATTAACAGTGTCAGTAAAGTTGATGAAATAATCCCGCCAACCACTACTGTGGCGAGAGGTTTTTGCATTTCAGAACCCGTTCCCGAATTAAGCGCCATAGGTATAAAGCCTAAACTTGCCACCAGCGCAGTCATCAGTACTGGGCGCAGGCGCTGTAATGCACCGCTGTGAATTGCTTCAAACAAACTTAAGCCGTCGCTTCGTAACTGCTTAATAAACGACAGCATAACCACGCCGTTTAATACCGCGACACCACTTAGGGCAATAAACCCCACACCCGCTGAAATTGAAAGCGGCATATCGCGCAGCAATAACGCAAGCACACCCCCCGTTAATGCCAGTGGCACACCACTAAATATAATCAATGAATCACGAAGCGATCCAAAGGCGCTATACAGTAAGCCAAATATAAGCAGTAAAGTGACCGGCACAACCAACGACAATCGCTTACTTGCCGATTGTAGCTGCTCAAACGTGCCGCCGTATTCAAGCCAATAGCCACTTGGTAAATTAAGTGATTCATTCATGCTCGCTTGCGCATCACTTACAAAGCTTGCTAAATCGCGCCCTTCTACATTGGCAGTTACTACTACATTGCGCTTACCACTTTCGCGGTTTATTTGATTAGGCCCTTTTTCAATGCTGATTGTCGCTACTTCGCCAAGCGGTACAAATGCAAGTTCTGGGTTACTATCTTTAGGTAAAGCAACTGGCAAACGAGCAAGTGCTGATACATCGCTAGACCAACGCTTATCAAGGCGCACTAATAACGAAAAACGTTTATCGCCCTCGTAAATTAGTCCGGTTTGCACACCACCAACAGCGGCGGCAAGTGTTTGTTGAATATCGTTTACGCTTAAACCTAATAACGCCATGTGGTCGCGCATTGGTGTTACCGAAAGTGTTGGCAATCCTTCCATTTGCTCCAAACGTACATCGGTAGCGTCTGCAATATTACGCATTAGCCCTGTGGCTTTTTCGCCAAACTCTTTAAGTACGCTTAAGTCGTCACCATAAATACGCAGTGCCACATCGGCGCGCACGCCAGCAATTAACTCGTTAAAGCGCATTTCTATTGGTTGTGTAAATTCGTAATTATTACCTGGTACATCGTTAACACGGGTACGAATTTGCTGAACCAATTCTGCTTTAGTGAGTGCTGGATTAGGCCACTCTTCTTGCGGTTTAAGTATTAAAAAAGTATCGGCAACATTGGGCGGCATAGGATCGCTTGCTACATCAGCAGTACCAATTTTTGAAAATACGTTAGCAACCTCAGGCTGATCTAATATGGTTTGCTCAAGTTCTTTTTGCATTTGCACAGATTGCTCAATACCAGTGCCAGTAATGCGCAGCGCGTGCATAGCAATATCGCCCTCATCAAGTTTCGGTAAAAATTCTGCGCCCATGTTTTTAACTTTAAAACCAAGCACTAATACTAATGCAGTGGCAATACCCACCATCAGCCACGGTAATTTAAGCGATATACCAAGTAATGGCTTATACACTTTTTTAACGCCGCGCATGACTGCGTTTTCGGATTCATCAACCTTACCGCGAACAAACACTGCAATAGCAGCAGGTACAAATGTAACGCCAAATATAAGCGCGCCAATTAACGCCGCAACTACAGTAAACGCCATTGGCTGAAACATTTTGCCTTCAACGCCGCTTAGTGCAAATAAAGGTAAGTAAACCAGCATAATAATAACAATGCCAAATACAGCCGGTGTAAATACTTCTTTGGTGGCTGCGGTCACTACATTTAAACGCTCGTTTAAAGTAAGTAGCCTGCCATGTTTATGCTGAGCTACACCGAGTTGGCGCAGGCAGTTTTCAACTACAATTACAGCACCATCAACAATTAAACCAAAATCGATTGCGCCTAGGCTCATTAGGTTACCCGATACGCGATTACCCACCATACCTGTAACGGCAAACAACATACTCAACGGAATAACCATTGCCGTAATAAGCGCGCCCGTTACATTACCCAGCAGTAATAGCAAAATCACTATCACTAAAATGGCACCTTCAAATAAGTTGGTTTGCACGGTTGCTATGGTTTTATCAACAAGAGTTGTACGGTCGTAAACCGCTTCAACAATAACGCCAGCGGGTAAGCTTTTTTGCACATCAACTAACTTATCAGCCATCGCTTTTGCCACTACGCGGCTGTTTTCGCCAATTAGCATCATGGCGGTGCCGAGCACGGTTTCCTCGCCGTTATAAGTGGCCGCGCCAGTTCTAAGCTCTTTGCCTAAAAGCACGTTAGCCACATCTTTAATGCGTACAGGTGCATCGTCGCGCTTAGCTATAACGGTATTGGCTATGTCATCAATGGTTTTTAACTGCCCTGGTGAGCGTACTAAATATTGCCCATCAAAACGCTCAATATAGCCTGCGCCTCGGTTACTGTTATTAACCTCAAGTGCACTAATTACATCGCTAATAGTAAGCTTATAGGCAATGAGTTTTTCGGGCACTGGCGCTACTTGATATTGACGCTCAAAACCACCTTGGCTGTTTATTTCGGTTACGCCTTTTACTTTTAAAAGCTGCGGACGAATAACCCAATCTTGCAAAGTACGTAAGTCTTCGGCGTTGTAGGCAGTGCCATCTTCTTTTAACGCATTAGGCGCGGCGTGCACACTATAAGTAAATATTTCGCCTAAACCACTGGCAATAGGACCCAAGTTTGGCTCTACGTTATTAGGTAAGTCGGATCGAATACTTTGAATGCGCTCACCAATTTGCTGACGCGCCCAATAAATATCGGTGCCTTCATCAAAAATAACCGTTACTTGCGAAAGCCCATAACGCGAAAGCGAACGGGTGTAATCAAGCTTAGGTATGCCCGCCATGGCGGTTTCTACCAAATAAGTAATGCGTTGCTCTACCTCTAATGGCGTAAAACCCTGTGCTTTGGTATTAATTTGCACTTGTACGTTAGTTATATCGGGTACTGCGTCTACCGCTAAATTTTGAATGTTGTATACACCAAATCCAGCAAATAAAAATGTAAGCGCAAGCACCAGCATGCGGCGTTTAACCGCAAAAGAAACTATCCAATTAATCATGGTGCCTCCTAGTGAGCGTGGCTTGCGCCGCTTTTTAAAATATCAGCTTTAATGACATAACTATTGTCTGTTACGTATTCGCTACCCGCGTTTAAACCTGCAAGTACTTCTACCCACTCGCTATTTTTTGCGCCTAAGGTAACGGGGCGCACTTCAAATACATTATTTTTACGAACAAACACACTGGGTTGACCGTTAAACTCTTGAATGGCTTGTGGCTTTACACGCACGCTGGCATTTATTTTAGCCACACTTACATCGCTATTTATATGCATGCCTGGGCGCCAATGCCCGTCTGGGTTATTAAGCTCTATACGGGCACGCGCTATGTGCCCGCCTGTCATCATTGGGGCTATAAAAAACACTTTGCCTTGCGTATTTAAATGGTGATGCAAGTCGTACACTTTAGCGCTTTGACCAATGGCGAGTTTTTCAATGTTTTCAGGAAAAGCCGATAACTCAACCCACACTTTATCAAGGTTAACTACCTGCATCAGTGCGCTGGTGCTTGCAAGCTCGCCACGCTTTAAGTATTGCTCGGTTACAACGCCGCTAATTGGGCTTTTAATGGCGTAATTTTGCAGTGTTTCGCGGTTGGTTACATTGGCAAGTACTTCGCCTTTTTTAACGTTTTGACCAATGCTTACAAAAATATCGCTGATCAATCCTGTATACGGCGCCATTACTTCTACCGTGCCATGTTGTGTTGGGGCAATAACGCCAAAAAGCGTATCGGTAATATCCACTTTACCACTTTGCGCTATCTCAGTTTTAATAACTGCGCGCTCAATAGCTCGCTCTGTTAGCGTGGTACGGCCTTCGTGTTGGTCGTATTCATAGCTAATGCTCTCGCCTTTATAATTAGCAGTAACGGTAAGTGCAAACGAATGTGGTTCGTTAATTGATTGCGTGCTAACAAGGTAGTCGCCCTCAGCTGCAAACTGTATATTTTGCGACCCTTCAACTAAGCGCTTTAAACTCATTGTTATGTTTAAGTCGTTTATATTAATTGGCTTATTTTGTTTATAGCCGTATACGCGCAGCTCAACATTACCTGCAAATTCTTGCAATTTAAGCTCAAGGGTTAATTTAGAGTCAGTTAATAAAAAGCCGCCGTGTGGACCTTGTTTTTTATCGTGTTGCTCTGTTTCTTTATGACCTGACTCGCCATGTTCAGCAGAGGCAAATACATCAGTGCTTACAAAGCTGCAGGCAAACGAAAGTGATACTAGTAATGCGATTATATTTTTGTTCATGATTGATGAGTCTCAATTAAAGATTGGCCTGTTAAACGCTCAAGAGTAAGTAACACTTGGTACAGCTCTGCGTGAGTGGTAATAAGTGTGCGTTTAGAATCAAAAAGTGCTTGTTGAGCATCAAGTAATTGCAACACCGAAATTTGTCCGCGTTGATAACTTTTTAAGCTTTGCTCAATCAATGTTTGTGCCTGAGGAATAATTTGATCAGATAATAGCTTTGCCTGATTAGCTCGACCTTGATAATAAGCGTACAAAGTACGTACTTGCTGGCGCAGCTGGATGCGCAATTGCCCTTGCTGCTCATTTAAAAGCATGAGCTGACTATTTGCAGCTGCAATATTTCCGCTATTAGAGTTACTTAATTGCAGTGGCATAGAAAACGAAAACACTAATGAGCTGGAGTCGCTTTGTTGGTTATAGCGCACGCCTCCCCCTACATTAATATCGGTTTGTCCGTTTGCTTTTTGCAGTGTTAAATTAGCTGTTTGCTGTAAATATTGCTGTTGTAATAATGCAAATTCAGGGGCTTGGTTAACCGCATCTAAAAGTGCTTGTGCTGATTTAAGCGCAGTAATTGCATTAATATTGCCAGCAAAAGTATCGTAGGGTTGCTCCTCACTCCACAGCTCGTTAAGCGATAAACTTGCTCGCTCAAATTCACTATTAAGCATGGCTTTATCAAGCTCTACTTGGCTAAGTGCATAACGCATACGCGTTACATCGGCTTGCGACGCTGCACCCGCATTAGCTCTTTGTTCAATCGCTTTAAGCGCTTGGGTTACTACCTCTTTACGCTCGTTGTTTAAACTTAATAATGTTTGAAATTTAAGCCCTTGATAGTATCGCTCAGCAGTGGTTGCCAATAATGCTAAACGGGTATTTTGATACTGTATTGCTTGGGCTTTTATATTGGCGGTTGCGTAATTAATACGACTTTGGCGCTTATCGCCCAGCTCTATTAGTTGGCTAAGCCCAAGCGTTATTTCAGCGCCTTGAATGCCACGCGCCTTGTTTGTGCCAAGTAAGTTTTCGGCTTCAACATTCAATACAGGATTAGGCGAAAGAGCTGCTTGAGTTTTAAGCGCACTCAATATTTTTTGATGATAAGGGTAGCGTTTTAATACCGGGTTTTGTTGTTCGGTATTACTCAGCGCTTGCTTAAGGGTTAATGTTTTAACATTCGCCAAACTACTAAAAGCAGGTAACGCGCACATTAGCGCCACCAGTATAATTGGTTTTTTATTCATATAGCGTGTCCGTTTTTTAATAAACAGAGTTAACTTAATCACTACGCCTACTTTAAAAACAAGCGCGATCAAGTAACCTAAATATGCATATAACTAGCCTAATAGCGCATAAACGCAGGCTCTAATATACAAAGTATTTAAAATTAGAAACTAGCTATAAAAATTTGGTGGCGGTACATCTGGCGGGTAATTTAACCCGTTATAGCACGCAGGCGAAGTTGCTTTACTTTGCTCTGGGCTTATTGAATGGCTAGAGGTGCTGTTATAGCCACAATGGCAATGTTGGTGAGCATGAATTTCGGTAGTTGATGTTTTATCGCTTTGGTTATCATCGGCTATGGAGTCGCCTTGCGATAACGAACTGGTTACGTGATCAACGTCTTCTTGCAAATGATACGCAGCGCCATCACAGCTAATAAAGCTGTGTACAAGCACTAATAATATCACTATTAAAAAACGGTTTGAGCGCATTACCTACCTAAAACTCTAAAATGCAATTTAAGAAATCGCACAATACCTTAAATTTATTCAAATGTAGAGAGCCGCTAACGTTATTTTCTAAATTCGCTTGGCGACACGCCTACCGACTTCTTAAAACGTTTGGAAAAATTAAAAATATTAGAGTACCCCACATAACTTGCCACATGCGAAATTGGCCAAGCCGTGTTTAACAATAAGTTTTTAGCTCGCTCAATGCGTAAATAAATAAGTTGTTGTATTGGGCTTTTACCAAATTGCGCTTGGCATAAACGGTGTAAATGCGGCGATGAGTAATGCACATGTTCGCACATTGCCTCTATTGTCCAATCAAACTGCAAGCGCTTGTCTACCTCTTCAAACAAACTAATTAAACGATTATGCGCCGCACCCTGAGAGTTATTTTGCAGCGTAGCATTTAAGTAATGACTTAAAATAGGCGTTACGCTTTCGCGTAAATTAGCATTAGGCTCGCTGTATAAAAGCTCCATAGCAAGGTGTAACGGTTCAAGTTTTTGCTCGGTTAATACCAATGCTTGCGCTAAGTTTAAATGCTGCCAACGTTTAGTATTTGCAAGGTTTAACCAAATAACATCCCAATGATCAGCATCAATTTTCACTTCAAAGCTTTGCTTTGCTGGTAGCACAATAAGTGTATTGGCATTAAGTGTGTACTGCTCATTGTGTGTTGTTAATTTACCCTGCCCTGCCAATGTATAAAAAAGTGTATGTTCTAGCGGTGCTGAGCGTGCTACGCAATAACGACCCGATAGGTTTGAGCAACCCGCAAGTACTATTTCAAGGTTTGGCATTTGTGCGAGCGTTTGTGAATCAATAAAGCGTTCTATACAACGCGGACCAATATCGAGTATGTCTTTAATGTTATAGCGCATAATTACAATGATAGTTTTGGACAAACAAAGGAGAGCTTTAAGCATAACCCCTGCGATTATTTTTAGCTATATTTAGCGCATTATAATTGCCCGCTTATGCAATAGGATAAACATGACCTCTTTACAGCACATAATTAATCGCCGAGATTGGGAAAACCCAATTTCAGTACAAGTTAATCAAGTAAAAGCGCACAGCCCACTCAATGGCTTTAAAACGCTAGAGCATGCCCGTACTAACACACAATCACAAAAACAAAGTTTAAACGGTCAGTGGGACTTTAAATTATTTGATAAACCCGAAGCGGTTGATGAGTTATTGTTAAGTGAAACACTAAACAGCGACTGGCAAAATATTACAGTGCCTTCTAACTGGCAATTACACGGCTTTGATAAACCTATTTACTGTAATGTTAAATACCCATTTGCAGTTAACCCGCCATTTGTACCAAGCGATAACCCTACGGGCTGTTACCGTACTGAATTTAATATAAGTGAAAGTCAGCTAACTCAACGTAATCATATTATTTTTGAAGGCGTTAACTCGGCGTTTCACCTGTGGTGTAACGGGCAATGGGTGGGTTATTCACAAGATAGCCGCTTACCGAGCGAGTTTGATTTAAGCGAACTGTTAGTTGCAGGCACCAACCGTATTGCCGTTATGGTTATTCGTTGGAGCGATGGCAGTTATTTAGAAGATCAAGACATGTGGTGGCTAAGCGGTATTTTTCGCGATGTTTACTTACTTACAAAACCACAAAACCAAATACGTGATGTGTTTATAACCCCCGATTTAGACGCTTGCTATCGTGATGCAACGCTACATATAAAAACGGCGATTAATGCGCCAAATAACTATCAAATAGCAGTACAAGTTTTTGATGGCGAACAGGCGCTATGTGAGCCACAAATTCAAAGCACTAACAATAAACGTGTTGATGAAAAAGGTGGCTGGAGCGATGTTGTATTTCAAACAATTGATATACAAAGCCCTAAAAAATGGACCTCCGAAACCCCGTACTTATACCGCTGCGTTGTGAGTCTACTTGATGAGCAAGGCAACACAGTAGATGTTGAAGCCTACAACATTGGCTTTAGAAAAGTAGAAATGCTTAACGGGCAGCTTTGCTTAAACGGCAAACCGTTACTTATACGCGGTGTTAACCGCCACGAACACCACCCAGAAAACGGTCACACAGTAAGCACCGCCGATATGATTGAAGATATTAAGCTGATGAAGCAAAATAACTTTAATGCCGTGCGTACTGCTCACTACCCTAACCACCCTCGTTTTTATGAGCTATGTGACGAGCTCGGTTTATACGTAGTGGACGAAGCCAATATAGAAACCCATGGCATGTTTCCTATGGGCAGGCTTGCAAGCGATCCGCAGTGGGCTGGCGCATTTATGTCGCGTTATACACAAATGGTTGAGCGCGATAAAAACCACGCCTCTATTATTATTTGGTCACTGGGTAACGAATGCGGACACGGCGCCAACCACGATGCTATGTACGGATGGTCAAAAAGCTTTGACCCTTCTCGCCCAGTGCAATACGAAGGTGGCGGCGCAAATACCACTGCAACCGACATTATTTGCCCTATGTATGCCCGTGTAAATACACATGTTGCCGATGACGCCGTACCAAAATATTCAATAAAAAAATGGCTAAGCCTACCGGGTGAAACGCGCCCGCTTATTTTATGTGAGTACGCCCATGCAATGGGTAACAGCCTAGGTAGCTTTGACGACTACTGGCAAGCATTTAGAGAATACCCTCGCCTACAAGGCGGCTTTATTTGGGATTGGGTAGACCAAGGTTTATCTAAAACTGACGAAAACGGTGAGCATTATTGGGCTTACGGTGGCGATTTTGGTGATGAACTAAACGATCGCCAATTTTGTATTAACGGCTTATTATTCCCAGACCGCACGCCGCACCCTAGCCTGTTTGAAGCTAAATACAGCCAACAGCATTTACAATTTACGCTGCGCGAGCAAACTAAAAATCAATACACTATTGATGTATTTAGCGATTACGTATTTAGACACACAGATAACGAAAAGCTCGTTTGGCAGTTAATGCAAAATGGCATCTGTGTTGAACAAGGTGAGCAAATTATTAATATTGCTCCGCAAAGTACGCACACGTTAACAATTAAAACTAAAACAGCGTTTGAGCAAGGTGCGCAATATCACCTTAATTTAGATGTAGCACTAATTAACGACTCACACTTTGCAAATGCTAATCACGTTATGGATTCAGAGCAGTTTAAGCTTATAAATAGTAACAATTTAAACAGTAAATCATTTGCATCATCATCTGAGCAAAACGCTATAAGTGTTAACGAAACCGACTCTCAACTATGTATTGAAAACGATAAATTTAAACTTGTTTTTAGCAAGCAATCAGGGCTTATAGAGCAGTGGTTACAAAACGATACTCAGGTTATTAGTAGCCCACTGGTTGATAACTTTTATCGTGCCCCACTTGATAACGACATTGGTGTAAGCGAAGTAGACAATCTAGACCCCAATGCATGGGAAGCTCGTTGGTTGCGTGCGGGTATAGGGCAATGGCAGCGCACATGCAGCTCAATTCACGCAGTGCAATCAAGCGTTGATGTACGTATTACTTGTGTATTTAATTACGAATTTAATGGCGTGCTACAGGCTCAAACACAGTGGCTATATACACTAAATAATACCGGCAATATTAGCTTAAATATTGACGTGCACTTAAACGATACTCTGCCACCAATGCCGCGTATAGGGCTAAGTACAACGCTTAACAAGCAAAGCGATACAAAAATAAACTGGCGTGGTTTAGGGCCTTTTGAAAACTACCCAGATCGCAAAGCCGCAGCACGTTTAGGTTATTACAGCTTGAGCTTAAATGAGCTACATACACCGTATATATTCCCAACTGATAATGGCCTGCGTAGCGATTGCCAATTGCTGAGTATTAATAACTTAACCGTAACTGGCGCGTTTTTGTTTGCAGCCAGCGAGTATTCGCAAAGTACGCTAACGCAAGCAAAACACACTAACGAACTCATTGCTGATGATTGCGTACATGTACACATTGATCATCAACATATGGGTGTAGGTGGCGATGATTCATGGAGCCCAAGTACTCATAAAGAGTATTTACTTGAGCAAAAGCAGTACAGTTATTCTTTAACTTTTTCAGCTAAATAATTTAGTAGTTAACCTACAAGAATAGCGGCCAAATTGGCCGCTATTCTTCAATTAATAAACTCTATTTATTAGCTAGTTTTTTAACTAATACGTTATCAAGCGAAAAGCTTCCCGCTCCTTGAATTGCTAAAACTACAGTTATTACAAGTAACGTTAATGCGTATTCATAGCCATTGTTTGCCATAAATAAACCATTACTAATATGTACGCTAAAAATAGCAATCAGCATAGTAAAGCCGGCAACTACAGCTGCTGGGCGCGTAAACAAACCAATTGCTAATGCAATGCCACCAAAAAACTCAGCGCTACCTGCCATCATTGCTAACCAATAGCCAGGCTCTAAACCAATACTCGCCATCCATTGGCCTGTACCTTCAAGCCCGTAACCGCCAAACCAAGCAAATAGTTTTTGTGCACCATGCGCCGCTAAAATAAGGCCAACTGGTACTCGTAAAATTAATGCTGCTACGCCTGCTTTTGAGCTAAGTAATGTGTTTAGTAATTTCATGAGTTTTAGTCCTGTTTTAATTTATTTAATCGTTAGGTTTTTCCTAACCGTTGAGCACAGTTTACTATCATCATTAAAAAACATTAATACGAAATTTATTGGTTAATTAGCAACGCAGTATTTATAATAATCCATAAAAAAACCGCCAACCCAAAGGTTGACGGTTTTTTATTAACGTATTACTTAGGGCGTGTTGATCTTTGTGGATTGAAATTTGTTCAATCTAGGGGCGATTAAATCGCGG
>NZ_JJNZ01000011.1 GCF_000690055.1 Pseudoalteromonas fuliginea | reverse complement strand
CACCCTTTATTTTTCGAGTCAATACTTTGTTTTAAACTTTCTTTTAGAAGATTTAAACCGAAGTTTTATTTAACTCTCTGAGTAGTTCGTGCCTTGCTATGCGTTGGCCTTTCCCGTCTCAGTGGGGTCGCATTATAGGGAGATCCGAGCGGGGGTCAATGTTTTATTTCAGCTTTTTGACAATTAAATGAATTTAGTATGAAAGCTATACAAATAAAGGGCTGCATCGCCTTTTTTGCCCATTAAACAACCAATTTTTACACAAATCCCAGGGGAACTTAAAAACACCTCTATAAATAACACTGCAGAGCTATGTTAACTGTGTGGTTATCACTACTGCATTAAATAAGTGTTTTACTATAGCGCCACTAAAATAGCGCAATAACAAAGCTGACATTATAATGTATTGATCATTGAGTTTAAGCTAATTAAGTAGCTTAAACTGTATCTATGAAATTCAATTGAATTTTCTTTTCACAAGTTTACTGAACAGATACCCACTTTTAAACACTACCAATTATTCGCTTAGCTATTGAACATCGTGCGCTTTATATTTTACTTCTCTTTATTCGCTTTTACATTTTGTGCTTGTTCAAAAATTTCTTTGTACACTTCGTCGTGGCTTATTGGTGGGTACTTAAATTTAGCCAGTATTAAAATAAGCTCTACTCTTAGGGATGATTTAATATCTTCGCGGTGGTTCCAATCAACAAATTTAACTTTGTCGTCCACTATTACTTTTACCGCTTGGGCGAGCTCAATCAACTTATCTTCGGGGTAATCAAAGTCGTATTTAACCGCGAGCATTTTTAATGCGTCGTAAAAGCCTTTTTCTTCAATATCAATACCTAGCTCGTCGCCGGCGTTCATTTCGTCGCGTACGCTGTAAATCATATTAACCATAGTGTCTGAAAACTCATCGAGTACGTTACTTACCAATATGTCATCATCTTTTCGCTCGTTATAGCGCTGTACCAGCGATTCAAAGCGTTTAGTAAAGTCGATACCTTGGGTTTGGTTTACTTTTTTAAGCTCGCCTATGGCTTTAGCTAACATTTGTTGCAGTATTTTAATTTTGGTATTAGGGAGTTTTATTTTTTCTATTTTAGCGATGTAGTCGTCATTAAAAATATCAATTTCGCCACCGTCTTCATTACCGAGTTTAAATACCTCTTCTACGCCGTCGCTTTGTAGGGCCTCGGCTATCATTTTGCGTACTTTGGCGTTCATTTGCGCGGTGTCGGGCGCTTCGCCTTTGGTTAGCTTGTAAATAATAGAGCGAATAGCGAGGTAAAAGTGAATGTGGTTACGCTCGTTTTCGTTAATTTTTTCACTACCACAACATATATCGTAAGCGGCTTTTAAACGCTTAACTAGATCCATAAAGCGTTTTCGGCGCTTTTCGGTAATTAGCGCAAACTCGGCGGCGTGGTTTAAGCTATTTAGCTGCGTAACTGCTTCACCTGTAAAGTAAGGGCTGCTGTCAAATTTATGAAATAACTCGGCAAGTAATGCTAGGTGGTTTTTTACTTCAATAACCGAGGCGGTAATGTCTTCAAAGTTGGTTTCGTCTGTTTTTGAATACTGCGCTAACGCTTTATTCATTTCAGATTTAATACCAATGTAATCGACTACCAAGCCTTTATTTTTACCTTCAAACTGGCGATTAACCCGCGAAATAGTCTGTATTAAGCTGTGCTTTTGCAGTGGCTTGTCTATGTACATGGTGTCTAAAAATGGCACGTCAAAACCGGTTAGCCACATATCTACCACTATGGCTATTTTAAAGTTCGAATGTTTGTTTTTAAATTGCTTATCAAGCTCTTTACGCTCGTCTTTACTGCCAAGTAAATTATATAAGCGTGCGACGTCGTCTTTGCCACGGGTCATCACCATTTTTACTTTTTCAGAAGGGGCTGCAATACGGCCTTCGCTAATAGCGCGCTTTCGCTCGTTATCCGATAAGTTTTGCGCGTTGTCCTGCTCGTTTAAAGAGTCTACTACATCAAACCAATCTGGGCGTAATTCTTCTAATTCTTGATACAACTGATAAGCAATACCGCGTGAGCTACACACAAACATTGCCTTGCCGGCAACCGTTGAGCATTCTTCAACACGTTTTTCGTAGTGCTGCACAAAATCTTTTGCTAACACTTTAATACGATCAGGGTCGCCTAAAATGCTATTCATGTTCGCAGTGGCTTTTTTACTGTCTTCTATTTGCAGCTCGTTACTGCCTGCATCAGCGCATTCTTTGTAGTAGGCCTCTATTTCTGCCAGCTTGCTGTTGTTTAAACACACCTTGGCGGCGCGCCCTTCGTAAACAATGCGTACGGTTATTTCATCTTTGACTGACTCAGTTATAGTGTACGAGTCAACTATTTCACCAAACACATCCAGTGTGGCGTCTACTGGTGTGCCAGTAAAACCAACATAAGTGGCGTTTGGCAATGAGTCATGCAGGTATTTTGCAAAGCCAAAGGTCTTTCTCACGCCTTTGTCGGTAATAGTAATTTTTTGATCGAGATTAACTTGGCTACGATGCGCCTCATCTGAAATACAAATAACATTAGTGCGATCGGTTAAGAGCTGAGTGTCTTCGGTGAACTTATGAATGGTAGTTAAAAATACACCACCACTGTTCCGCCCAGCTAGTAAATCACGTAAGTGAGTACGGCTGGTGACTGTTTTTACCGTGTCGTCGCCAATGTAGGTTTTTGCATTACCAAACTGCTGCGAGAGTTGATCGTCTAAATCGGTTCGGTCGGTAATTAAAATAATGGTCGGGCTTTTAAGTTCAACGCTTTTCATTAACAAGCGTGTTAAAAATTGCATGGTGTAACTTTTACCGCAACCGGTTGCGCCAAAGTACGTACCGCCTTTACCATCGCCTTGTGGCTTTAAATGCAGCTTTATATTTTCGAACAACTTATTAGCCGCATAATATTGCGGGTAACGGGGCACAATTTTTATCTCTTTTTTGCCCGCACTTTTATTATCAGAATCAGGGAAGAATACAAAGTTGCGCATTACATCGCGCAAGCGCGCTTTATCAAACAAGCCCTGCAATAAGGTATGTAACGAGTTAATACCCTCTTGCGCGGTTAGCTCTTGCCCCGTTACTTTTCCCCACGAGTAAAAAAACTGATACAGCGCAAATAAGTTACCCATTTTATTGTTTACGCCATCGCTTATAACGCACAAGGTATTAAACACAAATAACTGCGGGATAGCGCGTCTGTAGCGCACAGTTAACTGCTCATACGCTTCAAAAATAGGGGCTTGTTCGCGTATCGCGCTTTTAAATTCAAACACCACCAGCGGCAAACCATTTATGTATAAAATGCCATCGGGAATGCGCAGTTCAACATTGTCGTAGCTTGTGGGGCTGTGTATTTCTAACTGGGTAACAAAGCGATAAATGTTATCGTCTTGCAGGTAAGTAACGCTTGCCTCACTTACATTATCGAAAGCAGCCATAGCACTGCCTGCTATTAGGCTACTTTTAATGCCTTGCTCAACGTTGTCGTAATCGAGTAATTGAATATATAAATCTTTTTGAGACTGGCTCCTCGCCGTATCACTACTTTGGCTACTTAGCGTGTCTCTTTTATGTAAAAACCCATCACTTAGCCAGTTACAAAAGGTTTTATTACTCTCGTATAAATCACTGGCTGGTAGCTTTTCAAGCTTTGCAATAATTGAGTCTACTTCACTCGTAGTAATATTATTTTTAGCGTAACGCTTAGTTAAAAAAGCACGGAGGTCTTCTTTTATCAGCACGTCACTATTATTGCGGCTAAGTTCACCGCCCAATAAATGCGGGTAGCCTTGCTCGCCTAATAGCTCAACTACCGCTTGTTCTAATTTGGCTTCAGTAAATTTCATCTATTTAGCACCGTCCGCTGGTTTATTCATGTTAGTTATTATTTTTTAAACATTTATTCTTAGCTACAATGCGGGAAGTATTCTCGCAACAACTTCATCATATTGCGTTTTTGCTTAAACTTCTTAGCCAATGTAGTAATCATTTCATATAATAGCGTGCAGTCGGCATTTTTGTCTTTTAAGCTTTTTTCTATTTTAATTAATAAATTAGTTGCTTCACGATAAGCGTCATTATTGGTTTGTCCAATTATGTTGCTAAGTGATTTGTGATACAAGTCAATCGACTCTTGTGGATATTGCGCCATAATTAAACCAGCCAACGTTATCAATTGACTCGACTTAACCTCATGTTTTGCAGCCCATGAACGTGCTTTTTCAATGTCATTTTGATCAATATAAAAATCCAGTAACTCGCACGGGTAATTAGAAAAACGATTAACCCTTTGGTTTGACTGAGTGTATTGCTGTGAAGGAGATAGCAATAGCTGCTCTACTTTTTGCGTAAACTGGGCATCAATGATGCCGGTTTTTAGTTGTAGCGTTTGTAAATCTTTAAAGCCATTAAAACTCGGGTTATCTACAAATAACTGCCACGCGATTGCCCATGCGGCTTTAAATTCTGACAATTCAAGGCGAAGTTCTATTTCATCGCGTTTACATGCAAGCACTTCATGTGGCTTACTTGCCCGTTGATACGCTTGCTTCAAATAGTACTCGGCATCTAACAGCTCATTACGGTCTTTGCAAAACGCACTTATTTTTAAATAATCCGACGAGTCATGGGCTGTTAGTTTAATTAAACGCAGTTGCGCTTGCCAATCATCCTGCCCTTGCGCTTGTTTTATTAATATCGACGTAAGGCGTGTAAGCGCGCTTTTTTGCCTCCAATCATCAAAGTCAACGCCCGCGTGTAGTCGCTTTTCTATTGCAGTTGTACACAGTGCTAAAAACAAGGTATTTACATTGGGTGTTATATCAAAGTCATGCGGTACACTCGGGAATACATCGTATTTGTAATCTTCAAAATGCTCAAAAATCCACTGCGCTTTTTGCTCATCAGACCAAGGCTGTTGATTAAAAAGCTCGCTCAGGTTTTGGTTAAGCTGCCCTTCTAAATCAAAGCGAAAGCCGCCGGAGTCATCAATTTCTTCAAGTACGGTGTTTAAGCGCACCAAGGCTTTAAAATTCAACTGCCATTGCTGAACAACGGGCAGTTTTTCTATCGCAGGAAATATCATTTCAAACAGTGAGTCAGCATTAGCAAAATAGCTACGTACTTCATTCCAGCCCCATACTGATTTTTTAGGCAAGGCTTTAGTGATAAGTTTGCTTAGCTCACCTGTACTCATGGCTTGCTTGTCGTTTGACATCATAAATACCCATTTATCGTATTCATGCTCTGACTCATCTAAAAAACCCATAATTATATCGGTAAGTTCATTAGCCGGTTTATCTAAAAACCACGCCATTAATGCCCCGCGTTCGTTGCCTTGTGTTGTAGCATCGGCGTTTGCGTTGGCTAATTCAGTAGCAGATAAACTGTTTACTTTGAGCGCCACGGCAATGGCATGTTTACATACCTCTTGATAATCGGCTGCGGGGCACGTACAACTTGCCACGCATTGTCCGCTTGCACTATTTTCTAAGGTGACTTTGTATTTATACTGCCCCGCCACGCTCGCCATTGCTTGATCACCCACAATAAGTAACTTACTGACATTATTTGATGCGTACAAACTATAACCCAAATCGTAAGTTTTGCTGGCCACGCGTTGCTCTATTTCATTTAAATCAAACATACTAATTCTTATTCACTCATTGTGTTAATTGGCAAAGCACGGAGGTCTTCTTTAATTAATACATCACTATTACTGCGGCTAAGCTCACCGCCCAATAAATGCGGGTAGCCTTGCTCGCCTAATAGCTCAACCACCGCTTGTTCTAATTTGGCTTCAGTAAATTTCATCAAACATCCTTATTCTTGTTATTTTGACCTTTAAACGCTTAGCTAAGTTTAATCTACTACTTCTTCATCAATGGCTACATTGGGTATTTGTAATTCGCCAGAGATGAGTTTGGGTAGCAAAGTATTTCGTAAACTTTCAAGTTGGTTGATATTTAATTTGTTGAAATCTATCTTGTTAAAATAATCCTCGATTACTCTGTCAAACTTATAAAGAACTTCTACTGAAGGAAAAAGTAGCTCTAAGCTATTAAGTACTTTAGTTGTCATGCTTGGTACAGCTGACCCTACATTCATTGCTGCAAAGTCTAAAGCTTTCAAGTGGTAAAACATAAACTTTGCAACCTTTGGTACTTTAGGGATCGTGTAAAACATAGTATCAACAGTCCAAAATGAGCCATTTATATGCATAATATTACTCAAAGTGCCTTTCCTAGGGATAAGTACAGACTCCCCATCATACAAAAAACTTTCTGCAGAACGCATAAGTCCGCCCGAGCCGTAAACAGGATACTTTCCATCATCTAATTTTTTGTGATCTTTACCATATTTAACTTCAAGTAAATCACTTAGATATTTTTGCTTCCAGCCTTTTGGTATCCAGCCTAGTTGTTCGCTGTGCTCGAACTCATTGGTGAAGTGGGCGTGGGTATTGGCGTGTTGCGCTAATATTTTAGGGTTGGCGTTAAAGTTTGGTTTAACGGGTGTTTCTGATACTTGCTCTGCTGCTTGTGTTTGCGCTTGTAACTCGTGAGCGAGCGCAATGAGTGAGGCTTTGCATTGGGCCACATTTTCTAAACTGTCCAGTGCCGCTAAGCGGCGCTGTGCTTTTTGTTTTAACTCGTCAGGCAGACTAGTTTCAAGGTTTTCTAACTTAAAATCAACGCTAGCAAGTAGGTTGTCGAACACCGGATCAAAATCAACAAACCAGCTTTTAAATAGCGCCTGCGCCATTTGCTCTAAGGTTTGGTTGGTTTGGCGGTTGAGTAATAACTTTAAATCATAATCAGATATAATCGACGCTATTGAGTTTTGAGTTTCAATATCTGGTAACTCAATTGGTAGCTTCATTTGCCCTGTAATACCTAAATATAGTCGTGTTGAACCTCCTCCTGCCCATTGTTCAAATAAGCTTTGAAACTGTACGGAATCAAAATAATATTTTAGATATTTCGGGTTTATTACACCTAAATTTTTAACCCGATAATAAGTTACTTGAGGTGTTAAAACTATAAAAGCAGTATCTATATTATCAACAATAGCTGTTCGGCCAATTGTTGCTTTATGAGATAAAAGTACATCTCCTTCCTTAGCAAAGCCTTTTCTTAGTCCTCTAGCTTGATCTTCACTGATAAATTTACAATTTCTAGTATCAATTTTCCCATTTTTCATATCTGAAGCCATTATAAATGGAATACCTTCAGCTACAAATTCAGAGCTTTTAGGATGGATACCACCATGATTTCCATCAAGTGGTTTTTCCAAGGCTCCCAAATTAACTAACTCTTCAACTGTATAAGTTTTTAAGCTACTCCCCATAACCCAACGCCTCCAAGTTTTTACGAATGGCTTTATTAAGCTCATCGCTTTGCTTCATTTGGCTATCAACAGCACCCACTATTTGTTTATTCATCATCTTGGCCTTTAACTTGCAGACTAAGCAATTGCGCTTGCACACGTTCGCGTTCTTTTTGGAGTTCTATGCGCAGCTCTTCTTCGCTGGGTAGGTGGGCTAAATATTTTGCGGCAAAGAGTTGTTTTTGGTCGCTCAGTACAGAGTATTTAACAACGGCTTCGCTTTTTTCACTGCATATAACTAAACCTATGGTGGGGTTGTCGTCGCTGCTGGTGTGTAGGTCATCGTACAAGCGAATGTAGGTGTCCATTTGGCCTATATCTTGGTGTTTGAGTTTGCCAATTTTTAAGTCGAGCAATAAAAAACACTTGAGTTTAAAATTGTAAAAAACGAGGTCTATATAAAAGTCTTCGTCATCAAAGCGAATGCGTTTTTGGCGCTCTACAAAAGCAAAGCCTTTACCAAGCTCTAATAAAAACTGTTGTAAGTTATTTATAATGCCTTGCTCTAGGTCGTTTTCTTGATAGCTTTTGTCTTGCAGGTTTAAAAAATCTAAAATGTAGGGATCGCGCAGGTAGTCTTTTGCGGACTCTGCCAATACTTGTGTGTTTTGTTGAGCTTCTTGCTCTACGGGTTGTTTTTCTTTGCTAGACAATAAGCGTTCGTAATATAGCGTACCAATTTGGCGCTCTAACGCGCGCGCCGACCAATTTTGTAAAATGGCTTCATCTCGATACCAGTTGCGCGCAGCTGAACTATCAACCCGTAATAGTACACGATAATGCGTCCAGCTTAATTCGAGACGCACTGCGTCTCGTTTTTCAAAGGCGAGATAAAAACGGCGCATATTACGCAGGTTGGTTATGTCAAATCCTCTGCCATAGTCTGTGCTGAGTTGCTGCGATAACCGTTTTAATGTTGCTTTGCCGTAGGCTGCGCGTGTTTCACCGCCTTGCTCATCTTCTACAATTAAGCGCCCTATTTGCCAATACGCTTGCAGCATGGCGGTATTTACGGTTTGTTTAACTTGCCCACGGGCTTGCTCAACAATGCGGCGAATATCAACTAATAAGTGCTCGTTTTGAGTCGATGGGTGTTCTTCACTATGAGTCATTACGTTTTTCTCCATCACGCTCTTCACCATAGCCTAAGGCCTGCAAGTTTTTACGAATGGCGTTATCAAGTTCATCTGCTTGATTCATTTGGCTATAAAGGGTTTGGCTAAGTTCGCTCATTTTGGTTTCAAACGGGATACCGTCGTCGATAATATCGGCCGCGCCGACATAGCGCCCAGGGGTCAATACGTAGTCGTTCGCTTTTATATCGCTAAGGGTGGCTGATTTACAGTAACCGGCGACATCTTTGTACGCTTGTTCTTGCTCTTTATCTGCGCTTTCTCGCTCGGTACTTGCTGTAGTTAGATCTTCGCCACGCCAAATATGGTAGGTTTGGGTAATTTTTGCTATGTCGTCGTTGGTGAGTTCTTTTAAGGTACGGTTAACCATAGAGCCCATTTCGCGGGCGTCTATAAATAGCGTTTCGCCTTGGCGGTCGCGGCGCTTTAGTAGGCCTTTTTCGTTATTACCGCGTTTGTCTTTACTTATAAACCATAAACACACCGGAATTTGCGTGGTGTAAAACAGCTGCCCTGGTAGGGCTATCATACAATCGACTAAATCGTTTTCGATTATTTTTTGGCGAATATCGCCCTCGCCACTGGTGTTTGAACTCATTGAGCCATTAGCCAATACAAAACCTGCGGTGCCATGCTCGCTAAGTTTTGAGATCATATGCATGATCCACGCATAGTTGGCATTACCAGTAGGCGGTGTTGGGTAACCCGCCCAGCGGGCATCGTCAACTAGCTCGTTATCGGCGCGCCACTGTTTTTGGTTAAACGGCGGGTTAGCCATTATGTAATCGGCTTTTAGGTCGGGGTGTTGGTCTTTAAAAAAGGTATCGCCTGCTACATCGCCTAAATTGCCCGAAATACCGCGCACGGCGAGGTTCATTTTAGCCAGTTTATAAGTGGTATTAGTGTACTCTTGCCCATAAATAGACACATTTTTTTGATTACCATTATGGCTATTAATAAACTTAAGCGATTGCACAAACATACCGCCCGAGCCACAACAGGGGTCGTAAATTTTACCTTCAAATGGTTCAATCATATCGGCGATAAGGGTAACGATTGATTTTGGGGTGTAGAACTCGCCCCCGCCTTTACCTTCAGATGCAGCAAATTTACCTAAAAAGTATTCGTACACACGGCCAACTAAGTCTTCTTCTGTTTTTTCGTTTTGGTTGGCGATGGTATCGATATTATTAATGGTATCGATAAGTGCTGAGAGCTTACTGGCATCAAGCCCTAAGCGTGAAAAGTAGTTATCGGGCAATGCGCCCGCGAGTGATTTATTGTTTTTTTCAACGCCGTGCAAGGCGGTATCTATTTTTACAGCGATATCGCCTTGCTTGGCGTTGGCTTGAATGTATGACCAGCGGGCGTCTTCTGGTAGGTAAAACACGTTATCCATTGCGTAAAAGTCGACCATGTCGATGTATTCATCGCCGTGCTCAGCAATAATGGCTTTTTGACGTACTTCAAACTTGTCACTGATAAATTTAAGAAAGATTAAGCTTAAAACAATGTGTTTATATTCGGCTGATTCAACACTGCCACGTAGTTTATTGGCGGCATCCCAAAGCGATTCTTCAAACCCGACTTGTGCTTGTTTTGTGGTTTTTTTAGCAACTTTTTTAGTAGCGGGCTTTGTGGCAGTTTTTTTAGGTGCGGTTTCCATAGCTATCTCAGACCAGAATATCAATACAAATTATTGAGTTATCATACCGTAAATAGCGCGAATTATTGAGACTTAATTAAAAATATATGAGGGGATATTTATTAGTCACAATACGCAATATACGAGCAGTTTGATTATTGCGACAGTGTCGCAACTTTCGCTTTGTAACCCATTACACATAAAAGCCAATTAACAAACTAACTCGTTAGCCTGACATATTTCTCAGCCAGTTCGTCTATATTTTCTCGATGATTAGGATCGGGCTTTATGCAGTCAATTGGGCATACGCTGACACAGGTTGGTTTGTCGTAATGGCCTACGCATTCAGTGCATTTTGCGGGGGCTATTTGGTAAATTTTAGCGCCCATGTAAATGGCTTCGTTAGGGCATTCTGGATCGCACATGTCGCAGTTAATACATTTGCTGTTAATTAGTAAAGCCATTCTCTAACCTCTAGTACTTCTAGCATAAATTTGCAGCCGTAAATTATGCATTTTATTCTGCGTTTTCTTGTTGATCTCAATCAATAAAAATTACATTGGGTAACTCGCATTCAATCATTAACTTTATAACTAAAAATGGACACTATAATATCCATTACGCTCATAAAAAAGCAATTTTGGACACAGTAATGCCCAATCAAGTTCGCGAGGTTCTGTTATTAATTATTAAGCGAAGGTGATGTGCAGCTGGCTTTTGCTGAGCACCTAAAAGAACGTCGCAAAAAAGCAAAAATGTCACGCGAGGCGTTAGCTAAAAAAAGCACAGTACCGGCTTCTACAATAAAAAAGTTTGAGGTTACAGGGCTTATTTCGTTTAGGCAGCTATTGCTTTTGTGGCAAACACTCGACGATTTAACTCGTTTATATGACTTAACACAAGCGCCAACTCAAGGCAAGAATGCGCCAACGCCTATTGTTCAGGAATTAAACAATGGCCTTTATTAAACCCATAGAAAAGCTAGAAGTAAAACGTACACTGTCAGACTCAACAGAGTTAATGGTGGGCGTACTTGCTCAAAATAGGCAAGGTGTTTACTTTCAGTTCGACCAAAGTTATTTAGACACATATGGTAATCTTTCGCCATTCTCACTCGCCTTCAATAGAGATGTTCAATTAGCACCCAAAAGCCCACATAATGGATTGCATGGGGTCTTTTCTGATTGTTTACCTGATGAGTGGGGGTTACTACTACAGGACCGTGTATTCAGAAAAAATAATATAATGCCTAACTTTGTGACCCAAATGGACCGCTATCTTTTGTTGGCCGTTTAGCTATGGGGGCATTATCGTTTACACCAGAAACTCATTATGATGGCACAAATGACGATGACGCTGGTCTTGCTACATTGGGTCAACAAGCCCAAGCAATATTTGACGGACAAACAGAAGAAGTACTTTCTGCGTTAGTGGCTGCTGGCAGCTCCGGCGGTGCACGCCCTAAAGCTCAAATTTATTTTCCTGACAATAATATACAAGAATGTAGAACAAAACCTAAAACAGGCGATGATGCTTGGTTAATCAAATTCACATCCAAAAACCTCGCTTTAGGACATGAGGAAGGGTTATGTGAAGCTGTGTATTTGGATTTAGCTGAACAAGCGGGATTAAACCCACCTCAACGATTACTGGTACCCGCCCCAGAAGGGACCGGTGCAAAGCAATGGCTTGCCTTAAAGCGATTCTATAGGTTTAAATTAACGGGTGATAAAATGGGCTGTAAACATATGCATAGTGCATGTGGCTTGCTAGATGCTGATTTTCGTACACTTACATTAGATTATGAGGATTTAATTAAAGCGAGCCGTGTTTTATGCAAATCACCTGCTGCGGGGCAATTACAATTTCGTCGGGCTATGTTTAATTTATTTAGCTGTAACCAAGACGACCACAGTAAAAAATGGGCTTTTTTACAAGAAGATTCTGGTGAGTGGGATTTAGCGCCTTTTTATGATGTCACTTTTAGTCCTCACCCTTTTAACGAGCATGCTACTTCGTTTGCTGGATTTGGAAAAAACCCGCCACTAAAAGCGATTCAAAAGCTGGCCTCTGCAGCAGGTTATGCAAACTGGAAACAAGTACAAGTTATAATATCTGAAATAGCAGAGATTATTTTAAACTTTAAATACACCGCTAAAACACTCGACGTAAATAAAAAACGATTAGCTTAATAGAGCAACAGCTTAATAATACGTACGCCATGAATAAGCATTTAACGGGTAGTTAAAATAGATTATGAAGTAACACCAAAATACCGATTTTTGGTGTTACTTATACCCCTTAAACTGCTTGTTTAAACGGATTGCGGGTATCTTGGTTTTCATCTAGGTTACGCATTAAAATAGCGTGCGCTAAGTTAACGCCCTCATCTAGCGGTATTTTTACAATGTGACCAGAGCCTTTAGCATCGCTAATACTTTCGCCTTTTTTGTTTTCCATGTATTCAAGCACAAAACTAATATTTCCCTTTGGCGTCATTAGCTCTAAAGAGTGGCCTGTGCAAAATTTATTTTTAACGTCTATTTCAACTAATCCATTTTCGCAGCGCCCAAGTACTTCACCCACAAATTGCTGCTTAGTTGATACAGAGTGACCATACTCGTAATTTTGATATTCTTGATGGGCATGGCGTTTTAAAAAGCCTTCGGTATAGCCACGATGTGCTAAGTTTTCAAGCGTCTTAAATAATTTAGTATCGAATGGTTTACCTGAAGCTGCATCGTCTATTGCTTTGCGATAAACTTGTGCTGTGCGCGCCACATAATAAAATGACTTAGTACGCCCTTCTATTTTTAAACTATGTACACCCATTTTTGTGAGCTGCTCTACATATTGTACAGCGCGTAAATCTTTGGAATTCATAATATACGTGCCGTGTTCATCCTCAAACGCAGGCATGTATTCGCCAGGGCGGCCTTGCTCCTCTAACATAAATACATCGTTACTCGGCGCGCCTTCACCTAATGTAGGAATAACCTGTTTGGGATCAAACTTATGCACCATTTCACCGATTTCATTTTCAACACCTAGCTTAACATCATAATCCCATCGACATGCATTAGTACATGTACCTTGGTTTGGGTCGCGTTTATTAATGTAACCGGAGAGCAAACAACGCCCTGAATACGCCATACACAGTGCGCCATGCACAAATACTTCAAGTTCTGTGTTTGGGCAGAGTGTGCGTATCTCACTAATTTCTTCGAGTGATAGTTCTCGCGATAGAATAACTCTTTCAATTCCCTGCTTTGCCCAAAACTGCACACTTGCAAAGTTTACGGCGTTAGCCTGTACCGATAAGTGAATAGGCATGGCTGGCCATTTTTCACGAACAAGCATAATTAAACCAGGGTCTGACATAATCAGCGCATCAGGCCCCATAGCAATAACAGGTTCAATGTCACGTAAATACGATTTTACTTTCGCGTTATGCGGCGCAATATTAGACACCACATAAAACTTTTTATTTTGCGCATGCGCTTCACTAATACCAATTTGCAGGGTCTCTAGGTCAAACTCATTATTACGCACACGCAAACTATAACGAGGCTGCCCCGCATAAACCGCATCTGCGCCATAAGCAAACGCGTAGCGCATATTTTTTAAGCTCCCTGCAGGGCATAACAGTTCAGGTACAAAAGAAGTTAAAGAAGAAGTTAAAGAAGAAACAGTTGGCATGTGCGCTCCATACATCGAACCGAGTATAAGTCGGTTGCATGATTAATTAATTTACGAGCGCGGCATTATAAATCCGCCAAGCATTGTGCTTTTGATCAAGATCACAAAACTGCAATCAAACTGGTTTTTAATAAAATTAGGATTTTTCACTTAAAACGCGTATAATTCGCGCCCGTTAATATTCACACTTTTACTTAAAATTATTGGAGCATAAAGATGGCTTTAGAGCGTACTTTCTCAATCGTAAAACCTGATGCAGTTGCTAAAAACCACATTGGCGCTATCTACAACCGTTTCGAATCTGCTGGCCTTAAAATCGTTGCAGCTAAAATGGTTCACCTTTCACAAGAGAAAGCTGAAGGTTTCTACGCAGAACATAGCGAACGTCCTTTCTTCGGTGCTTTAGTATCTTTCATGACATCTGGTCCAGTAATGGTTACCGTTCTTGAAGGCGAAAACGCTGTTCTTAAAAACCGTGAAATCATGGGTGCTACTAACCCTGCTGAAGCACTAGCTGGTACTTTACGTGCAGACTACGCTGATAGCATCGACGAAAATGCTGTTCACGGTTCTGATGCTGTTGAATCTGCTGCTCGCGAAATCGCGTACTTCTTCGCTGACGAAGAGCTTTGTTCACGTACTCGTTAATTCGAATTCGTTAACATATTGAAAAGGGCTTTCGGGCCCTTTTTTAGTCATTACGTAAAGTATTAATCAGTAAACTAATAATGTTTTACTTAATGATTAAAGTGAGTGAATTGTGTACAATTCGTCCTCGTAAATTTTATCTCCACCGTCACCGATTGAGGTTGTTTCATGACCGAGCAAAAAAAGATTAACTTATTAGATTTAAACCGAGATGCAATGCGCGAGCTATTTGCATCGTTCGGTGAAAAACCGTTTCGTAGTGACCAGGTGATGAAATGGATTTATCATTTTGGCGTAGATAACTTCGACGAAATGACCAACGTAAATAAAAAGCTTAAAGAAAAGCTTAAAGCTGAGTGCGAAATTGTTGCACCAGAAATCACCGTTCGCCAACAAGCAAGCGACGGTACTATTAAGTACGCACTTATTCTTGAAGGCGGCCAAGAAGTAGAAGCTGTTTGGATCCCTGAAAAAGAACGCGCTACTTTATGTGTATCATCACAGGTGGGTTGTGCGCTTGAATGTACTTTTTGTTCTACTGCGCAACAAGGCTTTAACCGTAACTTAAAAGTATCTGAAATCATTGGCCAAGTTTGGCGTGTAGCTAAAGATATTGGCCTTGATGGTCATAGCGAAAAGCGCCCTGTAACTAACGTTGTAATGATGGGTATGGGCGAGCCTTTACTTAATCTTAAAAACGTAGTGCCAGCAATGGAACTAATGATGGACGATTGGGGCTTTGGTTTATCTAAGCGCCGCGTAACATTAAGTACGTCAGGCGTTGTACCTGCACTTGATTTACTAAAAGAGAAAATTGACGTAGCACTGGCTATTTCATTGCATGCACCAGATAACGCACTGCGTGACATTTTAGTGCCCGTTAATAAAAAGTACCCAATTGAAGAATTTTTAGCCGCGTGTCGTCGTTATATCGACGGCTCTAAAGCTAATAAAGACGTAACCGTTGAATACGTTATGCTTAACGGTATTAACGACAGCACCGATCAGGCGCATGCACTCGTGCAAACGTTAAAAGGCACACCATCTAAAGTAAACCTTATTCCGTTTAACCCGTTCCCAGGTAATGAGTACACTCGCTCAAGTAACAGCCGTATTGATCGCTTTTCAAAGGTATTACAAGCAGCTGGCGTTACCTGTATTGTTCGTCGTACTCGAGGGGACGATATTGATGCAGCTTGTGGACAACTAGTGGGTGATGTAGTGGATCGTACTAAGCGCTTAGCTAAAAAGAAAATGCGTGATGATAATGCGATTAGTGTAAACATTCATCAAGCATAACTTTTAGTAAAATACTTAAAGCCTTTATATTAATTCGTTTATTTTTAAATATATGATGCAACATAAAGGCTTTTAGGTAAGATAGAAGATATGGATTAAAATACAGAGATAAGGTAATGCGATCTTTACTTGCTTTAACTATATCGGCACTCGCTCTAAGCGGGTGTGTAACCGAAAATAGTTATAACGGCAGTGACAAACCCGTCGTCGAAAATAAAATTAATAATATAGGCGCAGCGCGAACGCGTATTGCTCTAGCATTACAATACCTAAATACAGGCAATAATTCTCAGGCTAAATATAATTTAGAGCGTGCAGCCGAATTTGCACCAAATTTACCAGAGGTTCATTACTCTCTAGCTTATTACTATCAACAAGTTGGTGAAAATACACTGGCCGATAAAGCCTACCAAAAAGCACTCGCCATAAAACCAGACGATCCAAATACTTTAAATAACTACGGTGTATTTTTATGTGGCATAAATGAATACGACCGAGCCACTGATCAATTTTTAAAAGCAATAGAAATCCCTAGCTACATTCGTGTTGCAGAAAGCTACGAAAATTTAGCTTTATGTGCCATTGAGTTTAACGATTTTGATAATGCTGAAAGTTATTTTAAACAAGCCATGAACCACAGCTCGCAAAGAACGTCTACTTTAATCAGTTTAGCTGCACTGTTTTATGCTAAGAGTGATTTACACAAAGCAAATGAGCTTTTAAAGCGTTATGACGATACAGGCAAAGTTTCATCTCGGGCTTTAATGCTTAACTATTTAATAAAAAATCGAATGGGTAAAATAGAAGATGCAGAAAAAATTGCGACCACTATTTCACAGACCTACCCAACGAGTAATGAAGCATACGTAATTCGAGAGCAAAAAGTACGGTTAAGCGAATTTGAAATTTTAAGAGAAAAATACCGAAAAGCTAAACTTGATGAATTACAAGAAACAAGTAATGGTGGACAAATTAGTGTTAAACCAAAAATAAAAATCACCCGGAAAAAACACATTGCTAGAGATAATTCAACAAGCTTAGTTACCAACGATAACAAACGCATAAGTTTAGCACCCCAAACTCAAATGGATAATGCAAGTTCAGTTATTGCAAGTACTGTTAATCCAATTAATAAAGGAAATACTTATACAAGCGCGCCCCCATCATCTATTTCAGAAAAAGAAACGACACCAACAGTAACTAGTTCAAGTACTAAAACCGATACATCGGCTATCATGCTTGCTTTAACAACTGGTCATAGTTCAGCTAATACGATGCAAAAAACGGTCGCCGCTCCACAAGTACCTAAATCACAAAAACAAGCCGAAAAAACATTAACTAAACCAAATGACAGTATTAAAATAATTTCTTTTGGCGCCCCTAAAGATGCAAACTTTAATTCGCAGCAAACTCCCCCTGTAATAAAGGCTCCTATAGAACAGAATGATTCTGATGTTGTTTTTTACACTGCAACGAAAGATACTAACGTGTTTGCTGAAAGTAGCCGCCAAAATAATAATGACATACAGTTTAAGAGTTATGAGGCAAGTGAACACATTGAACCACCAATGCTTAACCCTAAAGTACCAACTTTAAGCATCCCATTTCATGTAATTCAATTCGGTGAAAACCTATTTAGCATTTCGGTGCGATACAATGTTAAACTACAAAAACTTCTACAATGGAATGGTTTAAAAGAGTCGGATCGGGTAATGAATGGAAGTAAAATTTACCTAAACGATCCTAATGTTTATTACGAAATTAAAGCTGGCGACACCCTTTACGAAATAGCTACCCAGCGGCGTGTATTAATTGATCAATTAATGCGATGGAATAAATTAAGTCCTGACATAGCACTTACGCCAGGGCATAGACTTTTACTAGTGGATCCAGACTCATACACATTATGAATGAAGACAATACGCAAACACAGAGCGAACAACCAACGGTTGGTCAAATACTAAAAGCACATCGTGAGCAAGCGAATGTGAGCATTGCAGCAATTGCTAAGCCGTTAAAACTATCTGAACTACAAATAAAGCGTCTTGAAAACGATGAATTTCAATTACTCGGTCCTATTACGTTTGTAAAAGGTTATATTAAAAACTATTGCCGAGAATTAAAAGTTGATTGCACGCCTATTCTAGCTATGATGCCAGCCCCACCTGAGCCGGCTAAACCCGCGAACATGCAAAGCTTTTCACGCCGAACGGAAAAAGAAGCCAATGACAGCCGATTAATGTTCGTGAGTTATATTATTTTAGCGATCGTCATTGGTTCGTCTGCACTTTGGTTTTGGCAAAATGCCACGCCAATTGAAGAACAAACAAGTAATATTAATGTTGAGAACTCAATTATGAGTGAGCGACAAGCAGCACAATCTCCTTTTTTTGAACAAGAACAACAAGCAGATACTAATAAAACGGTACAATCGCAAAGCGAAACATTAAATGATTCAGTAGAACAACCCGTAGAAACAGTAACTACTGACCTGGATAAAACACCAGGTATAAGTACAATCGTGATGAACTTTAACGATGAAAGCTGGGTTGAAGTTTATGACGGTGAGGGTGAAAAAGTCGCTTTTGGTGTTAAAAAAGCAGGCTACCAGATGACGGTTAGCGGTACTCCTCCTTTTTCTGTTGTACTAGGTAAGCATGACGTTGTAAGTATTACCTTGGATGGTGAGCCTATCGACATTTCGGCTTTTCCTAAAAATCGTTTAGCTAAATTTAAATTACCACTAGCAGAGTAGTCGCTATGTTTTCAGAATCTCCAATTAAACGCAGAAAATCAACTCGTATCAATGTAGGTAATGTACCTATTGGTGATGGTGCACCGATTGCAGTGCAATCAATGACCAATACCGATACCATGGACGTAGATGCAACCGTGGCACAAATTCAGGCAATACAAGATGCCGGTGCCGACATTGTGCGTGTGTCAGTGCCAACAATGGATGCAGCAGATGCATTTAAAAGTATTAAAGAACAAGTCACTATCCCTTTAGTAGCCGATATTCACTTTGATTACCGTATAGCCTTAAAAGTGGCAAAATACGGCGTGGATTGCCTACGAATAAACCCAGGTAATATAGGCAGCGAAGAACGTATTAGAGCCGTGGTCGATTCAGCTCGCGAGCATAACATTCCTATTCGTATTGGTGTAAATGGCGGCTCACTTGAGCGCGACTTACAAGAAAAATACGGCGAGCCTACACCTGAAGCCTTATTAGAATCAGCAATGCGCCATGTAGATATATTACGCCGTCTTGATTTTGACCAATTTAAAATATCAGTAAAAGCATCAGATGTATTTTTAGCGGTAGGCGCTTATCGCTTACTTGCTAAAGAAATAGACCAACCACTGCATTTAGGTATTACCGAAGCGGGCGGAATGCGCTCAGGCTCGGTTAAATCCGCAGTAGGTTTAGGTATGCTACTTGCTGAAGGCATTGGCGACACACTACGAGTATCACTTGCAGCCGACCCAGTACAAGAAATCAAAGTCGGCTTTGATATTTTAAAATCGCTGCGTATACGCTCACGCGGTATTAACTTTATTGCCTGCCCTAGCTGCTCACGCCAAGAGTTTGATGTAGTTAGCACCATGAACCAGCTTGAAGAGCGTTTAGAGGATATTATTGAGCCTGTATCGGTTTCGGTAATTGGTTGTGTTGTAAATGGCCCAGGTGAAGCACTCGTTAGTGATATAGGTCTTGCGGGTGCAAACCGTCGCTCTGGCTTATATATTAATGGCGAGCGTCAAAAAGCACGTATCGATAACAATAATATTGTTGAACAACTCGAAGGTTATGTACGTGACTTTATAGCCCAAAAGCAAAACCAAACACCTATCGATATAAAAATAGTCGAATAAATACCGTATTTAGCGGCAGACAACGCTGTTTGCCGTTTACCTTTATAGCTAAAACGCTATAATGTCAGGTCAATTTTTAGCATTCTTGTTGTGTAAGCATTTTTTATTACACATAAACAGCATTTAGGATTTATCAGTGGCAAAACAAATTCAGGCAGTTCGCGGTATGAACGATTGTCTGCCAGGCGACACACAAGTTTGGCAGAAAGTAGAAAGCATTTTACGCGAGACAGTAGCATCGTTCGGTTATCAAGAAATTCGTTTTCCTATTGTAGAATCAACCGACTTATTTAAACGCTCTATTGGTGAAGTAACCGATATAGTAGAAAAAGAAATGTACACCTTTGCAGATCGCAATGGTGACTTATTAACACTGCGCCCTGAAGGCACCGCTGTATGTGTGCGCGCAGGTAACGAAAATGGATTGTTATATAACCAAGAGCAGCGTCTTTGGTATATGGGACCAATGTTTCGCCATGAACGTCCGCAAAAAGGTCGTTACCGCCAGTTTCACCAATTTGGTTTAGAAACATTTGGTATTGCCACAGCCGATATAGATGCCGAAGTTATTTTATTAACAGCGCAACTATGGGAAGCATTTGGTATTACTGAGCACGTACGCTTAGAGCTTAACTCATTAGGATCTAACGAAGCGCGCGCCGATTACCGTGATGCATTAGTAGCTTACCTTGAACAACACATAGATGTGCTGGATGAAGATTCAAAACGTCGTATGTATTCAAACCCATTACGCGTACTTGATAGCAAAAACCCAGATGTACAAGCCATATTAACCGACGCACCTAGATTATCTGAGCACCTAGATGTTGAATCAAAAGAACATTTTAAAAATTTATGTGAACGTTTAGACGCTGCAGGCGTCTCATACACGGTTAATGAAAAATTAGTACGTGGTTTAGACTACTACAACCGTACCGTATTTGAATGGGTAACCGACAGTTTAGGCGCACAAGGCACTGTTTGTGCAGGCGGTCGTTACGATGGTTTAGTTGAGCAACTAGGTGGTAAAGCAACCCCAGCGGTTGGTTTTGCAATGGGCCTAGAACGTTTAGTATTATTGCTACAGGCTATTGAGTGTGTGGGTGACATTCGTCGCAATGCTGATGTATATTTAGCAGCGATGGGCGACAAAGCAAGTATTCAAGCACCTATTATTGCCTCTGAACTACGTCGTGACGTAGCCGGTTTACGTGTTATGGTACATGCTGGCGGCGGTAACTTTAAAAAACAATTAAAACGTGCTGATAAAAGCGATGCACTTGTTGCTGTTATTATCGGTGAAGATGAATTAGAAAAAGGCGTTGTGACTATAAAGTATTTACGTGAACGTAAAGAACAAGTCACACTAGAATTAGAACAAGCTAAAACGCTATTAGCTGAGCTTATTAACGGCTAAGCTGACATTAGAGGTAAACATGGATATACATTCAACAGAAGAAGAACAAGCAGAAGCCATTAAACGTTTTTTCCGTGAAAACGGCGTTTCACTTGCACTAGGTATAGTTGTTGGCTTGGGTGGTTTGTATGGCTGGAAAGCGTATAACCAAAACCAAATCACAACAGCTGAGAAAGCATCAAACTCTTTCACTAAGCTTGTTGAAGGTGATGATGTATTATCTTCAGCAGATACGTTTATCAGCGAAAATAAAGACACAAACTACGCAACATTAGCCGCATTTGTTGCTGCTAAAGATGCTGTAGATGCGCAAAAGTTAGATGTAGCAAGCGAAAAACTGAGTTGGATCGTATCTAATGTGCAAAATGCAGAACTAAAAGCAATTGCTATTACACGCTTAGCCCGCATTCAAATTGCACAAACTAAATATGACGATGCATTAAATACATTAAATGCACCATTACCAGAAGCATTTAACGCAAACGTTGCCGAGCTTAAAGGCGATATTTACGCTCAGCAAGGTAATAAAGATCATGCTCGCACTGCTTATCAAGCAGCTGTAGATGCAGGTGGATTAACCAGTAACCCACTATTACAAGTTAAGTTAGATGACCTAGCAGTAACTAGCCCAGCGGCTTAAGGTTTTAGGCATGAGAAAATTAACGACTGCAACCCTTGCCCTATGTATGGCAACACTGATGGGTTGTTCATCAAGTGATGATGAAGACGAACTAGTACTTCCTGAAATTGTAAACCAGTTTGAAACTGACGTTGTTTGGCAAGAATCAGTTGGTGACGGTGTAGAGCATTATTTCTCTCGACTAACGCCTGCTATTTATAAAGATACTGTATACGTTGCTAGCCGTGAAGGCCAAGTTGAAGCACTTTCGCTTACGAATGGCGACACAAAATGGGAAACTGACGTGCGTCAGGATTTATCATTTTGGCCATGGAGTGACAACGGTACAGCAAAATTATCAGGCGGTATTTTACAAGCTTATGGTAAGATTTATATTGGCTCTGAACATGGCTTCATTATAGCCCTTGACCGTGAAACAGGTGAAGAAGTTTGGCGTAAAAATGTACCTGGTGAATCGCTATCAAAACCAACTGCTGGCGATGGCTTAGTTTTTGTTAATTTAGCGTCTGGTAAATTATTAGCGTTACACCCAGATACAGGTGAGCAGCGTTGGAGCTTTGAACAAGAAGTACCGCCGCTAACATTGCGCGGACAAAGCTCGCCAACCGTTGCTAACGGTGGTGTATTAGTTGGCCTTGAAACAGGCAAGTTAAACGTTTTGATTTCAGAAAGTGGTTACTCAGCATGGAGCGCAGAAATAGCGGTAGCTAAAGGTGCATCAGAGTTTGAACGCCTAGTTGACGTAGATACTCAACCACTTATTAGCGGCCCATACGCATATGCTATTGCTTATAATGGTAACTTAGCCGCTATTGATATTCGCTCAGGTAATATTGTCTGGAAACGTGAATACAGTAGCTACCGCGATATTGCAATGGACGCACAAAGTATTTATGTAGTAGATAGCGATGGTGTTATTTACGCATTGGATAAAGATTCAGGTATTGAACGTTGGAGCCAACCCGCTCTACGTGGTTGGTACTTAACAGGCCCTACAGTTGCGGGTAGCCATTTAGCTATAGGCGACCAAGAAGGTAACCTGCATTGGTTAAATAAAGAAACTGGCGAGCTAGTATCTCGTGAAGACTTTGACAGTTCAGGATTTTTTATTGAGCCTGTTGTTGCCGACGATAAACTGATTTTATACACCCGTGATGGTGAAGTTAGTGCGGTTAAAATACCGAACTAACTTACTACTATTAGTATAACCTGCTAATAGTTAATTATTTTTTGTAAGGCTTCGCACTGCGAAGCCTTTTGTTGTTTTTTAAAGAGGTAGTTTATGCTTCCCGTGATCGCTCTAGTTGGGCGACCCAATGTGGGCAAGTCCACATTATTTAACCGTTTAACACGTACTCGTGATGCGCTCGTAGCCGATTTCCCTGGTTTAACACGAGATAGAAAATATGGCCAAGCTAGTTATGATGGCTATGAATTTATCGTGGTAGATACGGGTGGTATTGATGGCTCAGAAGAAGGCATCGAAATCGAAATGGCAGATCAATCTCTGCTAGCCATTGAAGAAGCCGACATTGTTCTGTTTTTAGTAGATGCTCGTGTAGGTATGACCGTAGCTGACCAAGCAATTGCTAATCACTTACGCAAGCAAGATAAAAAGTGTTTTGTTGTTGCCAACAAAACCGATGGTATTGATGCAGATTCAAACTGTGCTGAATTTTACCAATTATCATTAGGTGAAATTCATCATATTGCGGCATCCCATGGTCGTGGTATTACGTTATTACTTGAGCAAACACTTCAGCCGCTTATTGCTGAATTAGCTGCACAAGACGAAGACGTAACAGGCGATGACGAAGAGCTTATTAATCTTTACGAAGAAGATGAAGACAGCGACACCGATCACCAGGCATTTGCAGACAAACCTGTAAAGCTTGCCATTATTGGTCGCCCTAATGTTGGTAAGTCTACACTTACTAACCGAATACTCGGTGAAGAACGCGTAATTGTATACGATATGCCTGGTACAACACGTGACTCTATCTACATTCCGATGACGCGAAATGAAAAAGAATATGTGTTAATTGACACAGCCGGTGTTCGCAAACGTAAAAAAGTAAGCGACGTAGTTGAGAAGTTCTCTGTAATTAAAACGCTTCAAGCAATCGAAGACTGTAACGTTGTGTTATTGATTGTTGATGCTCGCGATGGTATTTCAGATCAAGATTTAAGCTTATTAGGCTTTGCTCTTAACTCAGGTCGTTCATTGGTAATTGCAGTGAACAAATGGGATGGCTTAGACGATTATGTTAAAGATCGTATTAAATCAGAGCTCGATCGCCGTTTAGGCTTTATTGACTTTGCACGCCTACACTTTATATCTGCACTACACGGTACAGGTGTTGGTCATTTATTCGAGTCTGTTGACGAAGCGTATGAATCAGCGACTAAACGTATAAGTACTGCAATGTTGCGTCGTATTATGGACATGGCTCAAGCCGATCACCAGCCGCCACTTGTTCGTGGTCGTCGTGTTAAGCTCAAATATGCGCATGCCGGTGGTTATAACCCACCACGTATTGTTATTCACGGTAACCAAGTTAAAGATTTACCAGATAGTTATAAACGCTACCTGATGAACTACTACCGTAAAGCGCTTAAAATTATGGGCACCCCAATCAAAATTGAATTTAGAGAAGGTGAAAACCCATTTGCTGGTCGTGTTAATAAAGTAACACTGTCGCAAAAGCGTAAAATACGTGCATTTGCTAAAGAAAATCGTAATAAATAAATTCGTTAAAAATTAGTTTATTGTAATAAAAACGGCGTACTTTTTAGTACGCCGTTTTTGTTTTAATATGTTATTAACAGTCACAAACCAAGTAAAGCTAAGCGAACCAAGTTCTCAACGGTGGTTTCATGCGCACTTTTATTTTTATTAGTTGGCGTAAACCTAGAAGTAGGTGATTTAATAGTTATAAACCCATGATTGGTTGCCATTTCATGAGCTAATAGCTTACGCTCTTTGGGTGTTAAGTGGTTTTCGTGTATTTTTGCCAGCTCGCCACTATCAAGCCATATTCCTGCACAGCCTGGGCATTCATCTATTTCGACGGCCTTTACTGGCGAAAAATACCTGCGCATCATTACAATTTTTTTGCACTTTGGGCAATTAATTCGTAGCGATACATCGTATTCACTCTCGCTATGTTCACTCAAATGCTTTAGCAACACCTGACCGTGCTTTAGCTCTGGCGAGCTAAATTTAAAAATTTGGCTGTTATCAAAAAATACGCCGCCTTGCGCTGAAGTGTAAACAGTAATACCGCCAATTAATAACGGCTCAAGAGAGGCATTTGTACGTGGGCAATGCATTTAAAACTCCTTTTTATTTTAATACTTAACTTATACTACTTTACTCAAGCGCTTTATGAATAAGCCCAACAAGTGGTGCGGGTAATGTAATATTACTTGCAAGTACAAACTCATGCGCTTCATCTGACATTTTTTGCCAAGTACGACGAATTATACCAATCCACTTTTCCTCATTGTAATCTGGTTTTGCATTGGCAAATCCAAGCATATAATGTTCAATAAACACCAAACTAGCCACATTTTCAACAAGCTGGCTGTCTGGATTACGTTTAATATTCTTTTTAGCGACCGCATCGTACACTCGGTTTTGCTCAGCTTCATCGTAACCAGCTTGCTTCATGAGCGCAACAACACTGCTAGCATGAAATATATAAAGTGCACTGCGCCATTGATGATAGCCCTGCTTATTCATTTCAAAGTCACTACGTGGCGACTTCCAGCGTTGTATATGCTGCCCGCGCACTGCAATTTGCATGAGTTCATCGGCATCTGGTTTAAAACGAGTTAACATTTCGCTCATGCGCAAGGCGTATAAACTTTCTTTAGGAAAGCGTTGTCCATTGTGCTGTTCACTATTTGGGTCTTGGTTATTAGCTTCATCAATTAAGGTAATTACTTTATTAAACATGACGGTCATTTTTTATAATAAGTTTTAATCATTCTAAACGCTGATAAAACAATAAACTAGTACGCCAATCAGTTACGCAGTGAAATTTGTTCAATCAAAAGTAAAACTTAGAGGTACTGGTTATAAAAGTAAGCGCATTGATTAAGTTAACTTGGTACTATATTGAGCACAAATTAAAATAAAAAAGCGCGATAAATAATAACTAACTCGCCAATAACGGATGACTATGTTTAAAAAAAGTATTCTAGCTATATGCTTAGCGGTTGCATCGCTACCAAGCTTAGCCGACAGTAACACTGATTTAAAAACCATTATTGATAACCACTGGCAAAACGCTAAAGCTGAAAAAATATTTTTTCGTACCGATCCAGATGGCTGGAAGCCAAACGGTACATTGCCAAATTGGAGCGAGCAAGCCATTGCAAAGCGCCAAGCTTATAACAACAGCGTACTAAAAAGCTTAGCCAGCATTGACCCAAAAACGCTCAACAACGAGCAGCTAATGAACTACCGCTTATTTAAATATGAGCGAGAAACAGAGCAGCAAAGCTACCTTTATCAAGATAAGTATTTTCCGGTTAATTTTTTAAGTGGCTGGCATACTTATTTTGCCGAAGCACCGGCTAATATGGCATTTTTAACACCCGACGATTACAACGCATTTTTAATCAGCCTTGCCGACTACCCTCGATTTAATCAGCAAAATATTGATTTAATGAAAGAAGGTATAAAAACAGGCTTTACTCATTACTGCAAAACCTTTGAAAATTACAGCCAAAGCATTAGCGCGCATATTGTTAAGCAACCTGAAAACAGTGCCCTTTACGAGCCCTTTACACGTATACCAAAAACGTTTACTGCAGAGCAAAAAGCCACATACCAAAATAAAGCAAAGGCCTTAATCAGCTCAAAAGTAGTCCCTGCTTATCAGCATTTTTACGACTTTTTTGAAAACGATTACATGCCTAACTGTAGAGCCCAGCCGGGTATTGCAAGCGTTAAAGGCGGGCTTGAGTATTACAAATATGCAGTTAATTACTACACCACAACCAATGCCACACCAAAGAAAATTCATGAGCTTGGCTTAAAAGAAGTCGCGCGTATTAAAGCGCAAATGCAAAGCATTATTGATAAAGTAGGTTTTGATGGCACATACAGCGATTTTTTAGAATTTTTAGCAACCGATGAGCAATTTTACGCAAAAGACGCGCAAGACTTGCTAGAAAAAACCGCTTTTATAACGCAAAAAATGTATGGAAAATTACCAACCTACTTTAATCATTTACCGCGTAACACCTTTACTATTAAAGGCTCAGCGAGTCGTGGTGCGTTTTATATGCCACCTGCTGATAACCGCTCCCCTGGCACTTACTTTTTGGCCTCAACACCTAAGCTACAGCCTTTGTATAATTTAGAAGCACTAAGCCTTCACGAGGCAATACCAGGGCACCATTTACAAAACGCCATTGCAATGGAGTTAAATGTACCCCAGTTTAGACGCACACTTAGCCACTCAGCATTTGGCGAAGGCTGGGCACTATACACCGAACGTTTAGGAAAAGAAGCCGGCTTTTATCAAAGCCCCTACAGCGACTTTGGTCGTTTAGGTTACGAAATGTGGCGTGCAGTGAGGCTTGTTGTTGATACCGGTATTCATGCGTTTGGTTGGAGCCGCCAAAAGGCTATTGACTACTTGGCAGATCACACTGCTTTGCCACAAAGTGCGGTGGAGGATCAAATAGATCGTTATATTTCATGGCCAGGCCAAGCGCTTTCGTACAAAATGGGCGAAATAAAAATACGCGAACTGCGTGCAAAAGCCGAAAAAGAGCTCGGTGCTAAGTTTGATATACGCAGCTTTCACGACACCGTTATTGGCCAAGGCTCGCTGCCTATGTCGGTACTTGAAGATGTAATAAACGATTGGATAGCAGAGCAAAAATCAGCTATTTAACATTAAAGGAGGCGGTATTATTTGCCGCCTCTTTTTAAAACCCTCTTAAACACCTCAAAACTAATCCCTACCCGCTTTTGCTTCGTAAAGTTAATGATTACAAAAACCTGAGCTAACCTATGAGCAAACGCATTTTATATTGGCTACAAAACGATTTACGTCTAACCGACAATGCTATTTTTAGTGACCTTGTGTCGCAGCAATGCGCACTAGATATTGTATTTGTTATAAACCCACACTGGTTTAAAAATAATAACTACCAACAAAAGCCATATGGCGTGCACAAACAACAGTTTTTAATGCAAAGCTTGTACGAACTACAACAAGCGCTCATTGAACGCGGGCAAACACTGCACGTACTTGAGGGTGAACCCGTATCGCTTTTGAAAGCGCGTATAAATGAGCAAAATATAGATGAAGTTGTATACAGCGAGCAATTTGGTGTGTACGAGCAACGCCAAATAAACTTACTCAAATCACATTGCCCTAATACTAAATTTACAGGGTCGCAGCAAGACACACTCTATAAACAAAGTGACCTACCGTTTGATTTAAGCGAATTACCTAAACACTTTACCCCGTTTCGTAAAAAGGTAGAGGCCGCCACTAGCCCCATTTCACTTTCAACATTACCAAACGGTTCGCTCCCTCAGCCAATAACCTTGTGCGCTAAAAAACCTTTAGAGCGTATAGCAAATAATGGTGTAATGCATGGCGGGTTTAAAAGTGCGCAAACACACTTAGAGCAATACTTTTCAGGCTTGCTGCCAAGTACTTATAAAATAACTCGAAACGAGCTTGATGGCTTTAATAACACCACAAAATTTAGTACCTGGCTTGCTTTTGGGTGTGTAAGTGCGCGGCAAGTTTATAAAGCAGTTGAGGCGTACGAACAAAGCTATATAACAAACGAGTCTACCTACTGGATTAAATTTGAATTGCTATGGCGAGAATATTTTAAATGGCATGCACTTAAGGCAGGTAAAAGCCTGTTTAGCTTTAAAGGCCAAAAGCAAACCAAACCCCTCACTACATTTATGCCAAGCCGATTTGCTGCATGGTGTAATGGCGCAACACCCTACCCATTAGTCAATGCCATTATGAATGAGCTTAACGCTACGGGTTATATATCAAATAGAGCAAGGCAAATTGCAGCAAGCTGCTTAGTGAACGAGCTTGGCCTTGATTGGCGCTATGGGGCAGCTTATTTTGAACAGCAACTGATTGATTACGATGTAGCCGCTAATTGGGGTAATTGGCAATATATAGCAGGTGTAGGCGTAGATCCGCGTGGTGGTAGGCACTTCAATATTGAAAAACAAACGTTACAGTTTGACCCGCACGCTGTTTACACTAATAAATGGCAAGGTAATAAAAATGCAAGTACACAACTCGATAACTTAAACGAAGTTGATTGGCCAATTTAAGCCGCCAATCAACTTTTACAAAGTAACGTTTAAAACAGCTCAGCAATGCCTATATTAATAGCGTAACCACCCAATGTTAAAAACAAAAATAAACACAGCGCCAGTAACAGCGGTTTAATACCCGCTTGGCGAATTGCCCCTACATGTGTACGTAAGCCTAAAGCCACCATCGCAATGGTGAGTAATATATTATCAAACCAAACAACTGCGCTTGTAGCCACTTGAGGAATAACTGATAGCGAATGTACACCACTTGCCACAATAAATAACACCGCAAACCAAGGGATCGTAATACCTGCTTTTTGCTCGCCGCCATGCTCGTTATTGTTTGTTTTAGCATGCTTTTTACTTTGCCAAAACGATAAGCCCACTAAAAATGGCGCAAGCATCATCACCCTTAGCATTTTTTCTATAACAGCGGTATCTGCAGCATTGGCGCTTACAGCAGTGCCCGCTGCAACCACTTGCGCTACTTCATGAATAGTTGAGCCTACAAAAATACCGTAAGCGTGTTCACTCAGCCCCATGTAATCAAACATAATTGGGTAGGCGAACATGCTTAACGTGCCAAACACCACCACCGTTGCCACCGCTACCGATACTTTATGCGCCTGCGCTTTTATAACTGGCTCAGTTGCCATAACCGCAGCGGCACCACAAATAGAGCTACCTGCGCCAATTAATATGGTTGTTTGTTCATCAAGCTTAAATACGCGCTTACCTAACTGCACTGCCAAAATAAATGTACCTAACAGCATTACAACATCGGTTAATAAGCCTTCCCAGCCCACGCCCGCTACTTGCGCAAAGGTAATTCTAAACCCAAACAACACAACCCCCGCTTTAAGCAATATACTTTTAGCGTAATCAACACCAACATCGGTTTGCGTAGCAATGCGCGAAAACACACTGTTACCCACAATAATGCCAAGCACAATACCAATCGTTAAAGAGCTAAACTGGGCACTTTGCATTACGGGTAACTTACTTAATGCAATAGATGCTCCCGCCAAAACAGCCACCAGCAGCATACCTAACCACCAGCGCGTATCGCCGTATTGCTTAGTATTAATACCCAAATTTTTAATAGCGCTAAGCATAATATTCTCTCAATTGAACAACGTTAAACTGTTGACTTCATTTTAAGAAAGCGCAAAATATAACTCCAATACATTAAAATCATGATTCGATAACTTAAAGTTATGTAATTTGAGAGACACAATGAACTTGCATGCACTTCGGGTGTTTTATACGGTAGCAAAGCTTGGTAGTTTTTCAGGCGCAGCCGAGGCGCTTTTTATAAGCCAACCGGCTGTATCTAAAGCGCTAAAAGAGCTTGAGCACCAATTAAATATTCAACTTATAGAGCGTGCATCTAAAGGCAAAAAACTTACCTTAAGCGAGGGCGGCCAAGCCTTGTATGATCATGCACGTAGCATTTTTTCCATTGAAAAAGCCGCCATTGAAGATATTAAATCACGCACAGGGCTTAAGCGTGGCACGCTCGTTATAGGCACCAGCACCACCATTGCCAGTTATTGGCTACCGCCCTACTTAGCTAAGTTTTGCGCGCAGTACCCCCATATTAAAGTAGAAGTACAAGTGGCTAATACCGCGCAAATTGAGCTCGCCCTACTAGAATGCACTATCGATTTAGCACTGGTTGAGGGCACACCTACCGAGCCGCATATAATAAGCAAACACTGGCAAAACGATTTAATGAGTGTTGTTATACCCAGTAACTTTAAGCCCACGAAAGACTTAAAAGCATGGTTAAACAATCAATTTTGGCTACTGCGCGAGCCGGGCTCTGGCACGTTAGAAATGTCGGTAAAGTTATTAGCCCAACATGGCGTACAAGCAGAGCAAAGTATGCAATTAGGCAGCAACGAAGCCATAGCAAGGGCCGTCGCTCAAGGTATGGGCGTGGCTTTATTGCCAAATGTAGTTACTGAGGATTTAGTGCAGTTAGGTAAATTAACGCGCCTGAGCCAAAAAAATAACGAGCAACTCTCTCGGCCACTTTATCAACTGCATTATAAAGACAGGCCGTCTTCACATGCCGCACAAGCATTCGAAAAAAGCCTGTTTAGTGAATAATGTTTATATCAATAAGTGTATACGCGATTTGTAAGTCGCGTATATGCGATTATTGGTAAGCTTAGCCTCTTGTTGAGTGCTTTATTGCTCGATATATTTAAATGTATTCGCACCATCAAAATATCTGATATTTACTGCTTTAATAATATCTGAGTTTACCATTCTGGCATTTATTGCAACTCTATTTGTACCATTATCTCGTTTTTGAGTGTAATGAGTGGTGCAACCACAAAACGAGCACGAGTGATACGAACGTAGTTTATTACCCCATAGATATACAGCATTATTTGATTCTTGTTTTATTACTACTTGATTCGCTGTGTAATATACCCACAAAGCTGCAATACGATAACATATGGAACAATTACAACTGGTTACTGATTTCGGTAATTTTTTTGTGGTTATTGCTATATTTCCACAATGGCAAGTTGCTTCGATCATGTAGCCTCCTTGGACAGTTAACACTTTAGTATTTACACAACACGCAGTTTATGTTGCATAATCGCTTATTGAACTAACAAAACTAGACCGCCACTAAGCAGGTTTAACTGGAGATCATCCTAATATTGTTCAGCCTCTATCTAGGGTCTTATATGGACTCCCCGTAAATGTCAAAAAGAAAAAGTTAAAATAAATTTAGATGCTAGCTTATATGCGGGCTCAAATTATTTAAACAGGACAGCCACTCTAATTGAACAGACAAAAAATCTCCTAGATTCTAATTGGAAGTGCACCACCCACACATTAATGTATTAATAAACTATTTATTGCAGCTCACCATCTAACTTATAAACAGATTAGCTAAACCGACAAGCTCTAATATACATAGCTCTATTTATAAGTCCTGCGTTAAATCTTGCGCTAATGTTCCCGTTGGCTTTTCAATTACGCGAACTAACTCTTTGCCATTTTGTTTAACAATAAACGTAGGTGTGTATTGCAAGTCGTGAGCCTCTGCAATGCCTGCATCGTCTTGCTTGTTGTAACCTACGGCCACATAGTCAATGCTTGCAAGTTGTACTTTCGATGCATCAAGTAACTTAATGAGTTTTGGCACTTCGCGCTCACTGTCGTGGCACCACGTGCCGAACAATACAATAAGCTCTTTACCTGCTAATTTTTGCATTAGCGCTATATCTTGCGCCGTTGGCGTAAACACTTTGTATTGTTCGTTAAATTTATCGTAGTCGCTTAGCAGTGCTTGCGTACTTATCTCGCCCGAAAATGGCGCCGTAGCAGCGTAGCTTACAAGCGGCATGCTTAAAGCGCACAGTAAAATTAATTGTTTAAACATAAGGTACTCTTTAATTGGGTATTTAATTAAGTATTAAATTAGGTATTAAACGACTATACCCAATATTGAGTGTGGAGTGAACAACTCAAAACCGTTACTTTTTATCCATAAAAAAGTTAACTTGCGATAAGTTAGTTAAATATTCTCGCCTTACGTTTTTATTCTCAGCTAGCTTATCTAAGTCACCAATTAAGGTAACTAGTTTATTATGAGAATGGCTGCTTGTTTTTTTAAACTCGTCTTGCTTTTCGTCGCTCTCAACACGCTCTTTTTTATTCATGTTGTAGCTGTTTTCGTTTTCTTCAAGCCAAATATCGTCAATTAAGCGAATGTCGCTTTTACTAACAGTTTGCTCTTGCATCGCCATTTGTAGCTCGTATTGATTAGTTTGCGGATTAAACTCAAACATTTTTGTATCAACATCAACCTCGTGAGACTGATCAAGCCCCACAAGCTCTTTATTTTTAACGGCGGTGTTTACGTTATAACTCTCTTCTTTGTCGTAATAATCAGGGCGACTGTATTGATAATCAAAGTGGCTACTTACATTTTTACTTTGCGTTACACCGCTAAGTTCCCCTAATTGGGCTTGTTCAGTCGCTTGGCTTAGCTCAATTGTACTTTTAGGTTGATAGTCGCCATTATCCAGCGCATAAGAAAATGTAGCATCAAAATCAGCGAGCTTAGAAATACCCGCTCCTAATGTATTTGGCGCCTTATTACCAAGCCCTTGGTAACGGGCATCGTTTGTAATCATGTTATCAACCAAATCAGCAACCATGGCGCGCCCGTCATTAAAGTGCTGTTCTGCAAGTGACTCCAAATTGCTATAACGCTCAGCCGCTGATGACATACTCGCAAAAGCGCCTTTAAACAATGCAAAACCTTGTTGCATTGCCTCATCGCCACTTTTACCAAATGCCGATGTTTTATCATCTTCAGTACTGTTTACTCGGCTATCTTCTAGGCTTTGATCGAGCGACGCTAAATACTGCTGCATTTGCTGCGTGTCTTTAGCGCCAATGGTAGACATATCGAGTGCAAAATCAATGTCGTTTTGCCCACCTGCGGCCTTAAACACAAACGCTTGCTGATTTTTCGTTTCATCAATGGAGTAACTTAAATCAAGCGTGTTTTCGCCTGTATCAAGCGCATCATTTTGCGTTGTTGAAAACGACACATTAAAACCGGTTAACTGCTCACTATTAAAGCCCGCTAAAAAATCTAAGCTCGTATCTGTTTGATTTGGCACTATAAGAGGGTTGAATGAATTTTCACTCACTTTAAAAAATTCATCGGCCATTTCGCCAACACCCGCCATAACCTGCGTTAAAGCGCCATGTTCAGCCTCAGATAAATTGCCATTAACTTCGTAACTTATGCCAAAGCCATCTATCGCTTCACCTGTTTTTTCGTCATAACCTTGTGACGAATTAAAAGTGATATTTATAACATCACCTTCTTTAGTTTTTACCGAGAGCTCAAACAGGTAGTTATCGTCATCCTCGTATTTTGCGCGATTAAGGCTTTCCATATATGGATTAAGTGAGCGCTCAACACGTTGCTGGCTTGAGGCTAAAAACGTTTTTTGCTCATGTCCAAGCTGACCTAAACTCGATAAAATATCGCTGGTATTAGCATAAGCACCCTGAATATTTTTAACTGATGTATTTAATCGCTCGATTAATTGGGTACTGTTTTCGTTTTTTAATAACCCCTCATGCTGAGAGCTTATTACGGTGCGCAGGGCGAGTTCTTCATCGGAGAGTTTATAGTTAAACGTGCTTGGCGTGCTTGAAATAGTAAATAACGAGGTAAGTTGCTGCTTTAAAACGTCCTCTACATTTTGATTACTGGCTATCGATTCACTGTTTAGCTGGCTTAGTAGCTCATCGGATATTTTTGGCGCGTTAGTTTGCAAATCATTAATAGCTTGAAGATCGCCGCTGGTGTGTAGCGTAGGAGTCACAGAGGTTTGGTTAGTGTTATTAACTGATTGGGCAAGCAAAGTGTTTAAATTAGCCAAACTGCCAAATGCATTATTAACCATGATTATCCCTAATCGCTAAACTCTATTAAGTAATTTATCGGTCGTTTGGTTAAAAGCTTTAGGTTATTTGAACGCTTAAATTTGAGCTCAACAATGAGCAGATTAAATCACAAGATCATGTTTTTATAATTGTTGATTAAAATTCCACTCTGAGTCGAAAATGAGCCTATTTATCCACTTTAGGACTGCATTTATAATGATTTTTAAACAGTTGTACTTGAAAATAACTATTTTCTTCCTTCAGGCTGTATAAAATTTAACTCGATGGAGAGTATTTATGAAAAATGAAATAACGTGCAATTTTTTTCTTGATGTGAAAGAAGGTAAATTAATAGAGTTCAAAGAACTCATTTATAAAATTGTGGATGTTGTAAAAAAGGAGCCTGGCACTTTAACGTACACATATAATATCAGTGAAGATGGGAAAAAAATTCACATCGTTGAGAGATATAAAAATATAGCGTCAATCATCAGTCATATTGATGAAAGTTTTGCGCCATTCGCGAAAGCTTTTTTATCCTTGGTTGATATTTATGCATTAAATGTTTACGGTGTTGCAGATAACAATTTACGTGAGAGACTGGACGTATTTGGCGCCAAATACTATGTATTAGTGGATGGGTTTTCTCGATAATAATACAAGAAAAGCACTAATATAAAATTATACACTTGTGAATATTACTCTTTTTATAAATAACCAGCTTATATATGAGGGCTATTTATCGACAAGAGAATTGCGCTAAAACTAGCAAAAACACGTATACATAATTGTTCTAAATAAAAATATTTAACCTGCCCCCTGGTTAAGAGATTTACTAACGTATTGAATCATGGTGATATTTAAATTTATTTTCTCTAGCCAAAGGTTTTCAGTGAAACAAGGCGAATTTACGCGTCAATAGCTGGCCTATTGCAAGTAAATTCAACGCCGTTAGCGTTTAAACTAGCTGCTTTTAATTTGCGACTCTATTAAAACAATTTCTGTGTATCTTCAGCATAAGCAATAATGAAAGGTATTTGTAAAAAAAGTATAGAAGAGAGCCATTGATTATAGTTCTAACTCCATCAATGGCTTATTTATATCTGTATACCTATGATGATTTTTTTAGCGTTTCAGCAAAAATTTCTCCTGAAATAGCCCAATCTTCTGTTTTTACATCATTAAAAATAACGTAAACATATTGCGGATCAACATCAGCGTGTTTAGCTATTGATGCTGTCACTTCTTTTGCTATCGCTTGTTTAGCATGATCACGACCTTCAAACATTTGAATATTAACTACTGGCATTAGGTATCTCCTTTAATTAGATAGGTGTTAACTCGTCAACAATATGACGAAAACAGCATAACAAAGACGCATAAGTAGATAAATGCGCAAAAAGGAGACTCTAAGTAGCATTAATTTCTACAATTAATTAAAATTACCCTCATCTGATAAGCGTATAAATTCGTCAATAATAAACCTGACACTGGGCAGGAGGTGTTTTGTTTTTGGCCAAATAATATGTAACTCAGTTGAAGCAGGATTTAACTCTGGCAAAATTGGTACTAGCTTACCTTCATCTAGCCAAGGCTGAAGCAAAGACTTAGGAAACTGAATGATTCCCGCGCCAGCAATACAAGCATCGACCATAGCATCACCATCACTAATTTGATGAAAGGGCTTAGGATGAAAGCGCATATCATCACCATCGGTATTTTTAATTAACCAATGTAGTGAACTACCGCCTCGCCAAGCCACTATGCACTGATGGCTTGTTAACTCAGCAAGACTCGTTGGGGTACCTAAACGTGCTAAATAAGCAGGAGAAGCGGTTAAAATCAAATGTTGAGAAGTCAGTTTTCTAGCAACTAAATCACCACTATCTTTTATGGCACCAAATCGAATAGCTAAATCAAAGCCAGCATCGAGAGGATCAATAATTTTATCATTAAAAGTTACTGTTAGTTTTAATTGTGCATGTTGCTCAGCAAGCTTCAATAAAACAGGTAACACAAAAGAGCGACCAAACGCAGCTGGCACATCGATTCGTACTCGACCTGAAGGTTGGGATAATTTTGATTGTAACGCTAACTCTGCTGACTGAAGGGTATCTAATGCCAATTGACAGCTTGCTAAATACGCCTCTCCTTCAGTAGTTAAACTCAGTTTCCTAGTTGTGCGATGAAAAAGCTTGGTGTTTAAATGATTTTCTAATTTAGCAATGCTTTTACCTAATGCTGATTTGGAAATACCTAACTCTTCAGCTGCTGCGGTAAAGCTTTCATTTTTGGCCGCTGCGGTAAAATAGACAATGCCTCGAAAGGAATCAGATAACACTGTTGACGACATACAATAACACCTATTTATATGGTTAAAAATAAAACACTTCTTTCTAAATAATTACCTTATATTTGGCCTTAGATCATTACGACCTCGCATGGTCACTCAACATCAAAAATCGACCGTCAAGGCTACTAAAATGTTTTGATGTAGTTACTTGGAATCATAGCCAATACTTCTCAAAAGCTCTAATTAGATGTAAGTTATCAGAGTATTCTAATTTCGAAACTATATCCAAATATTCTACTTTGTAAAAAACAGACTGTGTATCTAACTGAACTCTAGTTAAGAGGTTTACTAACACATTGAGACATGATTATATTTAAATTTATTTCTCTCTCACCAGAGACTTCCAGTGAAAACAAGGCGAATCTACACGTCAAATATTACCTTCATACCTTATAATTTCTGATTGAGAAATGATTTCAAAATCGAGTAAAAAAGGACCGATCCTTTTTGATCAAACCACTCAATAATTGTACTAATCAATGCAATTAGTCATAATTCTGTAACTTTGATCCGCGATAATCTTTATCCGATAAATGAATACACTCTAGAAGATTAAGTAAGATGAGTACACCTTTAGTGCAACTAACATTTGCACTGCAATCATTTGAAGATCCGATGTCTGCGGCTATGAGCCACACTATGGAATACGAAAAATTATCGCTTACAGCCAATGCTGCGCATAATATTACACTGCAATGTGTATTGCCTGATGCAGTCAATGAGGGCGATATAATTTCGCTTAGCGCAACACATCCAAGTGCGCGTGGTGCACAGTACTTTAGTGAGCACACACTCACTAATGCAGATCTTGAACGTGATTACGTAAACCTTACTTTGAGACAAATTACACAAAGCCAATGCTTTGTAATGCAAATGATGCTGCACGGTAAACACGCAACTTTAAAAAACAGCCTACAATTCGATATGCATATTAACGCATTTGAACAAGGTTACTGCGCACCCTTTGTTAATGTAGAACGGACTAAACCACAAGGTATTCGTAGCTATTTTGCGAGTATGGGATCTACGTTTTTATCGCTGTTTTAGTGCTGGCTGCACTCTTTGCAGATTTATAAGTTATTAGTCTGCAAAACTTACTTTACCCATAGTGACTCCCGCGATACCTTGTGCAGTATTACTTAGGTGTTGCTGCTCTCCTGCTAGACATTCGTTTGCTAAAATAGCAAATAACACGGCCTCTTTTGCGTCGGGATTTATACCTAAATCGTCAGTATTTTTAAAAGCCTTAATACGTGGACAAAGCGCTGTAAGTTGCGCCATTAGTAACGGATTATGAATACCGCCACCACTTGCATACACCACACAATTTTGTGCGCGCTCTGCACACTCGTTTAATGCATTTGCTATAACGGTTGCAGTAAAGGTATTTAAGGTGGCCATTATATCTTCATGGCTTAAATGGTGAGTATTTGTAACCTGCTGTGCAGCATTTAAATACGCTAAGTTAAATACCTCTGGCCCTGTGGTTTTAGGCATTGGGAGTTTAAAAAACGCGTTATTACATAATGCATTCAATAATGGCGTATTTACCTTGCCTGCTTTTGCTATTGTTGCGCCATCGTCATAATGCATATCTTTAAAATGTTGCTGTACGTACGCATCCATAATGGTATTACCGGGGCCAATATCGGAGCTAAACACACCGTTTGCATCACCATTTTTGGGTAAAAACGTTAAGTTAGCTATGCCGCCCATATTTAGCAAAACCCGACTTTCAATAGCGCTCGAAAAATATAAATAATCGCCATACACAGCCAGTGGTGCGCCCTCGCCTCCTGCGGCTATGTGTTTTTGCCTAAAATCCCCAATGGTTGTAATACCCGTAGTAACGGCTATTTGGTCGCTATCGCCAATTTGTAAGGTGCCGTTATTAAAGCTTTTGTGATTATGTTGCGACTGCGGACAGTGGTAAATGGTTTGCCCGTGGCTTGCTATTACATCAATACTTGCCGGATTTATTTGCCAAGTATGTAAGCACTTATTAACCATGTCGCCATGGAATTTACCTACCCACGGGTGCAATAAAGTAACAAGCTCTAAATCGCATTCTCGCTTAGCAAATACCTGCTTTATTTTAGTTTTATAATCGTCGTTATAATCAACAGTGGTAAAATTTAAAACCTCAATGTGTGTATTTAAGCCTGCGCCCGTTACTTTACACAGTGCAACATCAAGCCCGTCCAACGAGGTGCCGCTCATTAAACCAATAATTAAACGGCTTGGTTTTTGGGCGCTGTTATAAAGCGCTTTAATGTGAGGGTGCATAATGGCATCTAAAATAGGTGTAATATTTTGCTTATATTAGAGGACTTTAAAACAAAGTAATAGCCGTAAACCGTTTAATTTAGGTTCTGATTGTTTAACTCTTAAATGATTGCTAAGTTAGCGTGCATACTAAAAATTTATGGAAAAATATGATCACCCTCAGAGAGTTTAAAGCCCAAGACGCGCCTTTTATTATTAACACCTTAAATGATGAACAGGTGACTCGTTACTTATCGTCAAAAATTCCGTTTCCGTATACTCAAGCCGATGCTGATTGGTGGATAAACCAAGGCTCAAAAAACGGTATTATTAAGGCCATTGTTGTAAATGGGGAATTTGCGGGCTGTATTGGCATAATTTCCGGCGAATTTGAATACAGCCACAGTGGCGAAATTGGTTATTGGCTAAATAAAACCTATTGGGGGCAAGGCATTATTACTCGCGCTATTGAACTTATCTGCGAAGAAGCGTTTGCGCAATCTAACCTAAATAGAATTTTTGGCGCTGTGTTTGCTGGTAATACTGGCTCTATGAAGGCACTTACTAAGAGCGGCTTTGAGCAAGAGGCTGTGCTTAAACAGGCCATTTATAAAAACGGGGTGTTTTACAACAATCATATATTTAGTAAGCTCAAAGCAGACTAATTACTCTAATTAAATCTGCGCAAAGGTTGAATTATCAACCACCCGCCCAAAACTCCTTTATTAAGGTACGCATTGTACATATTCATACTGCTTAGCCGCGCATTATTGTTTAGCTGAACACGATTTTTAAAGCGTAAACATTCGGTAAGTAGTTTATTTATATTAATAGGAGATTTTTTATGTCTACGACTAGTCGCCAACTTACTCTTGAATCACGCCCTAATGGCGCTCCAACAGATGAAAACTTTAAATTAAAAACGGTAGAGCTTCCTGCATTAAAAGACGGCGAAGTTTTACTACGTACTATATACCTATCACTAGACCCGTATATGCGTGGTCGTATGAGCGATGCTAAGTCGTACGCAGACCCAGTTAATATTGGCGATGTAATGGTTGGCGCAACAGTGTGCCAAGTAGAAGAGTCTAAAAACGATAAGTTTAGGATCGGCGAATGGGTACTTGCCTACACAGGTTGGCAAGACTACGCCATTACCGACGGCGAAGGCTTAATGCAGTTAGGTAAAGAACCTGCAAACCCTTCATACGCATTAGGTATTATGGGTATGCCTGGCTTTACAGCGTATATGGGTTTACTTGATATTGGCCAGCCTAAAGAAGGCGAAACCGTAGTTGTTGCAGCAGCAACAGGCCCAGTAGGTGCAACGGTTGGTCAAATAGCTAAAATTAAAGGCTGTAAAGTAGTGGGTGTTGCTGGTGGTAGTGAAAAATGTGCACACGCAGTTGAAAAACTAGGGTTTGATGCCTGTATTGATCACAAAGCTGATGACTTTGCGGAGCAGCTAGAAAAAGCCTGTGATAAAGGCATTGATGTTTACTACGAAAATGTGGGCGGTAAAGTATTCGACGCCGTACTACCATTACTAAATACCGCAGCGCGCGTACCATTGTGTGGTTTAGTATCGCAATATAACGCTACTAGCTTGCCAGAAGGCCCTGACCGTTTAGGTATGCTAATGGGTCAATTGCTTACTAAGCGTATTAAAATGCAAGGTTTTATCATTTTTGATGATTACGGTGACCGTTACGACGAGTTTGCACAAGACATGCAAAAATGGCTACAAGACGGGAAAATTCAATACCGTGAGCACATGGTAGAAGGCATCGAAAATACAGTAGGCGCGTTCAACGATATGATTTGCGGCAAAAACTTTGGTAAAACAGTGGTTAAAATTAATAACCCACTTTAATTTTAAACGGCTTGTAAGGCCAAGCCCTTACAAGCCATAAAAGGACTGACATGATTAAACTACACCATTTAAATAAATCCCGTTCTAAACGTATAATTTGGCTTTTAGAAGAGCTAGATGTTGACTACGAAATTGTGGCTTATCAGCGTAATAAAGACACCTTCCTAGCCCCTGACGAATTAAAGCATATTCATCAACTTGGTAAGTCGCCGGTAATTGAAGACGGCGGTTTAATTATTGCTGAATCAGGCGCTATTACCGACTACCTTATTTCTAAATACGGCAACGGTAAATTTGCTCCAAAAGTTAATACCGCTGAATATGTTGACTACCAGCAATGGCTTCACTTTGCAGAAAGCTCAGCAATTTTACCGCTTTTACTTAAAATGTTTGTACTAAAAGACGGCGCTAAAACACAGTTTTTAGAAGGCTATGCCGACGCTGAAACAGCTAAAGTAATTAGCTACTTTAACGACCGCCTTGAAAGTAAACGTTATTTAGTGGGCGATACCCTAACGGGCGCTGACTTTATGATGTCGTTTATTGTTGAAATAGTTAAAAACTCAGGTCAATTAGCGCACTTTAAAAACCTCGTTAAATACGACGAGCAATTACAAAGCCATGAAAAGTTTCATACAGCTAATGAGCTAGAAGCAAAGTACGACTAATAAATGATTTAATATAGATAAACTCAAGAGGCCTTAGGCCTCTTTTTTAGCTTTATAGCTTAACCATAAATTTTATATACATATTTTTTACAAAAAAAACTTATTATTGTGCTAAATCTAGTAGTCATGGTGCATAATGCATTCACTATTCTAAAATTTCTTAATTGTACTGGTAAGCTTAAAAACGAGTACTTTTCATATTTGGGACAAACCATGACAATAAATATGCGCTTAGCTACTGGTTTCGGCGTGATCTTATCAATGATGCTTATTTTAACCATTATCGGAATTTCACGTGTTAGCCTCATTAACTCTAATATTACTCACATAACAGACGTAAATTCGGTAAAACAGCGATACGCTATTAATTTTAGAGGCAGTGTACACGACAGGGCTATTGCAGTTCGCGATGTTGTGTTAATAACAAACCAGAGCGATTTAAATACCGTTTTTAATAATATAAAAGAACTCAACGCATTTTATCAAACATCGAGCCGCGCTATGGCCGAGTTAACTACAGATATGTCGAGTGCAGAGCGCGCTCTTATAAATAAAATTAACCAAATAGAACGACGTACCCTCCCCTTTATACAAAATGTAATAAGTGCTAAAAATGCGGGTAATTTAAACGAGGCTTCGAATATTTTATTAAACGATGCCCGCCCTGCTTTTACCGAGTGGCTTAATACCATAAACCAATTCATAAACTTGCAAGAGCAAGCAAATCAAATAACAACTATCGATACCCGCGAAGTAGCCAGCTCATTTAAAATATGGATGATTTCGTTAACGGCACTCGCTATTATCATTGGTGCAAGCGTCGCTTATATTATTAGCCAGCTGATCAGAAATTCAGTCGGTGGAGAACCGCAAGAAGCCGCTGAAGTAATTGCACTTATCGCACAAGGCGATTTAAGAGGCGATGTACACTCGTGTTGCCCCAACAGCATGATGGCATCAGTAGGAGTAATGCAAACTAAGCTAAAAGCCATTGTAGATAGTATTATTAATTCATCTGAAGAGCTCTCAACACATTCAGCAAGTGTGGCATCAGGCTCACAACAAGCGCTAAGCGCAGCCGATACACAAGTGACATATACCAATTCTGCTGTCAGTAGTTTAGAAGAAATGAGTCGCAGTATTCATTCTGTTGCCGATGCAGTAAGACAAACTGAAGACAATTCAAAAATTACGGCCCAGTTATCGCAGCAAGGCAGTACGGCGGTGCAAAAAGTAGCAGCCGAAATTGAACAAATATCAGTAACGGTAAAAGCGACGGTTACTCAAGTAAATGTGCTTCAAGAACATGTAAAACACATTGGCGATATTTTAAGTGTGATACGCGGTATTTCTGATCAAACAAACTTGCTTGCACTAAATGCTGCAATAGAAGCCGCAAGAGCAGGCGAAACAGGCCGAGGGTTTGCCGTTGTTGCTGATGAGGTAAGACAACTTGCCCAGCGTACCGGTGATGCAACAGGCGATATTGAAAAGATGATTTTGCAAGTACAAGAAAACACGCAAGCGTCGGTAACAGCAATGGAAACGACTGTACCGCAAGTCGAAAACGGCTTAACGCTTACTCACGAGGCAAACGAGTTACTACACCAAATACAGCAACAAGCTAACGACTCATTAAGTAACGTACTTGAAATTGTTGAAGCAACATCAAACCAAGTAGCCACCGTGGCGCAAATTAGTACCGGCGTTGAAGAAATTGCCAGTATGTCGAAAGAAACCAGTATGTCACTTAATAGTAACGCACAAGAAGCCGTTGCATTAGCTGACCTTTCAAACACACTTAAGAAATATATTAGTTACTTTAAAGTTTAAGTGTTTAGCGTTTTACAGTAATTAAAAAAGGGGCTTTAAGCCCCTTTGTTGTAGGTAATAATAAGTTGTATGTAGGTATAATCTAGTTAACTAACTTGGATGCTATCACTATATACCCGCTAAATCGCGCTCAGTAATACACTCACCCGACGCCATTTCAAACTCGCGGCATACCAATGGGCGGTTTTCGTAAATAGAGCACATAAGCGTATTTCTATCGAGCGCTTCGCACCAACCATCGTCTGCGCGCTTCATCACCTCGCTCCCCCATTTATCGTATTCAATATAGTTAAAGGGCACGCCGGTATCGGTTACTATGCGCACTTCTAATTGGCAACAACAGGCTTGGCAGTTAGCACATGTAACTGGCTCTGAGATAGTAGAAATATTTTCAACGGGGATAACAATATGCGGCATAGTGGCTTAAATAAGAGAAACTCGTCAATTAGGATACACGAGCAAACAAAACGTGCTAGTAAATTTTATTGTAGTTGATAAATATAATACTAATCCGAAATAATACTTAATCAATTTGATTAGTTAATCTGATACTAAAATTTCTTATATACGGCTGTATGGGTGCAGGATGCAGAGCAATGCAGGGAGCAATTATCGATAACAACTAAATAACGAAATTTTTGTCTTGTTATAAACAATACTTTTTTATCTTAAAGTAGCTCATTTAATTAAACGAGCGGGTATGCCAATTAAAAATATTAAGCGTGCAATTACTTAGCACGCTTGTTTGGTGTTTTTTAATATTAAAAGTTTAAAACCACTTTAACATCGCCCGATACCGCAGAGGTAGAAACAAAACCAATGGTATTTGGGTTAGTTGCAACCATTTTAATGACCTCAGCGTCATTTTCGAGCGCTTTAGGTGGCGTGCCTTTGCCAGTAAAAATAAGTTTTGACCAATATGCTCTCAACTGTGAAGCGCTTTTATTGAGTAACTTGCTGTTAAACTGCTCTGTAGCGGTATTTTTTTCTTCTTGAGATACAGGAATAATTGCATTGCCATTACTAAACGACTTTTCTTTTCCGGTGTAAATTCGAGTAATAACAGACTCGTCAAAGCTGCTATCATTCGAGGGATGCACAATAATGGCAAAATCTGCAAAGGCAACATTACTAAACAAAAACAGAACACATAACACTAATTTTTTCATCTCTATCCCCTTAAAAAACAATACCAAACGTGGTTACTTTACTATTACTCATTACTGCTGATGAAAACGAGCCACTTTGTCTCTTTCTTGCAGCAGTTTTAAACACATCTAAAACAATCAATTTTGAAGTCTCGATGCTCACATCATCTATGTATGAACGAAATATCCACGTTGAGTATAGTTAAACCACGAGAAAATAAACAAAAATTTAACATTTTTTATCGTTATTCTGGTTTGGTAATTATTTAAATACCTATCTAGCAAGAAGTGTTGCTTTAATTTCGCTGTAACGCATCTGCTCGCACAGTGCAAAACCACTCAGCTGGCGCACTTTATTACGCGCAAATAACGGCACACTCATCCCCGCTAAAAAGCGGCATTGGGTTTCAATACCCACATTATGATTACCCTTACCTGCCATATGCGCTAAAAACTCATCTACCTTTTGATAAATAAGTTGCTCGTCAATATAGGCAGGCTCTATAGAGTATTCAAGCTTAACCGCATGGCCTCTACACACACTACAATGCCCGCATTGCTCAGGTGCATTTTGATCGTCAAAATAGCGCGCTAAGTTATAGCTTAAGCAACTTTGTAGCTCAAAAAAGCGAACCAGTGCAGCAATACGTTTAATTTCGGCCTGTTCTTTATCGCTAAAGTAGTCGTGCAGTTGCTGGGCAAGTTCAGGGTTGTTTATAACCTCTCCATGCACTTTGTATACTTGGGTAATACGTTTAGTTTCAAGCGTTATTAGGTTTTTTTCGGCTAGGTAGTCAAGAGCAGCCACTACACGTTTTCGATCAACCTGCGCGGCTTGTGTAAGGGAGTCAAAATTTAGCGTACCCCATATTTTTTTAAAATCGGTATGGCTAAATATTTGTGTTAAAAATGCTTGGCGCTGCTGGTCAAACTGGCTTAGTAGCTCGTTTTTATCAACCAAAAATTTGTATTTAAAATCGGCATAGTAGGCATATTGTGGCGTTATTGCGCCTTGCATTTCTAGTTGTACTAGCAAGGTTTTAAGGGCCAGTTGCCTAATATTGCTTTCGCTTGAAAGGCTGTACTCTTGCATTTCCCATTGCTGGTGGCTTTGGCGAATATCGTTAATTACATATTCAATACCGCTAAGCTCTGGGGTGTCGCCATATACAAAGTTTTCAACCGTATTTAGCCCATCTAAATTGGCAAGGGTGTAGCAATTTGATGGATTGCCATCGCGCCCTGCACGGCCAATTTCTTGGCTGTAGTTTTCTATCGATTTAGGTAAGTCATAATGTATAACAAAGCGAATGTCCGACTTATCAACGCCCATACCAAAGGCAATGGTAGCCACCACTACGTTAATTTTACCCGCCATAAAGTCATCTTGAATTTGCCAGCGTAGCGTATCTTCAAGCCCTGCATGGTAAGCAACAGCGTGAATACCTTGCGCGCTTAGCACATTAGCGACTTGCTCTGCGCTTTGCTGTAGCGTTACATACACAATACCAGGGCCACTTTGCGCGCGCACAATGTTGGTAAGCTCGGTATTTTTATCGGCTGTTTTAACACTCAACACGCTTAAATCTAAATTAGCGCGGTAAAAGCCCGTTTGTACAATGCACTCAGGCGATATAGCAAATCGCTCTGCCATATCGCGTTTTACTTTTTTTGTGGCCGTTGCAGTAAGCAACAACACTAAAGGAATATTAAGCTCTTCGCGGTAACGTGGCAGTTTAAGGTAGTCGGGTCTAAAGTTATGGCCCCATTCTGATATACAGTGCGCTTCGTCTACCACCAGCATAGAAAGCGCCACTTGGCTTATAAATTCTCTAAAGCGTTCGTTTTTAAATCGCTCAACCGAGACCATTAATACTTTAATTTTACCGTTTCGCACGTCGTTCATTACAGTGCTGCTTTGCATTTGATCTTGGCTCGAATCAAGGCTGGCAGCATAAATGCCTTTGCTATTTAAAAAGCTAATTTGATCTTTCATCAACGCAAGTAAAGGCGAAACCACTAAGGTTAAATTAGGTAAGTGCAAAGCAGTGAGTTGGTAACACAACGATTTACCCGAGCCGGTCGGAAATATAGCCAACGACGATTGACCATTTAAAAGCTGCTCTATAGTTTGTTGCTGCCCTGTTCTAAATTGGCTAAAACCAAAATGTTGTTCAAGTGACTGAATTAATGGCGTGGTCATAAATACCCTTTTCGTTGTTTTTCAAACAGCGATTTAACTGCACAGCTAAGCGATAAAAAAGTGAGTATAACTTATATGCCTTTAATCATCATTTTTTGCTGACATATCCTTTATTTAAGCGCAAAATAACCTCACTAAAGAGTATGTTATTACGTTTGCCAAAAATAATTTTCATAATACCCAAATAACCTCAAAACACTAAAAATAATACAGATTATTTGGGTATATTATTTTTAAGGGCAACGTTATGAGTATTACAATACCTAAAATCGTCGTTATTGGCGGTGGTGCTGGCGGGCTAGAGCTTGCAACCCAACTAGGGCATAAACTAGGGAAAAAAAACCAAGCAGATATACTGTTAATAGACAAAAACCGTACCCACATATGGAAGCCGTTACTGCACGAAGTAGCGACAGGCTCTATTGACCCCGATTTAGATGGCGTTGTGTACTCAGCCCATGCCGCAAAACATCATTACCGTTTTCAACTTGGTACTTTTTGCAATATAGACCAAAGCAATAAAACAATTACTCTCTCCGCGCTCAACGACGAGTTAGGCCACACCATTTTACCTGGGCGCACGGTACGCTACGATCACCTTGTTATTGCCATTGGCAGCGTAAGTAACGACTTTAATACCCCAGGTATAAAAGAGCATTGTTACTTTTTAGACTCAAGCCAACAAGCAGAACGCTTTCAGCATTCATTACTCGACAGCTTTACGCGCCTTCATCAGGACGACAATCAACAACAATCGCTCAATATCGCCATTGTAGGCGGCGGTGCTACCGGTGTTGAACTCTCAGCTGAGCTTTACCATGTGTCTGAGCTATTAAAGTTGTATGGCTTAACAAATATGTCGTCTAAACGTTTACATATACATTTAATAGAGGCAGGCCCGCGTATTTTACCTGCATTACCAGAGCGCATAGCCACCAGCGCCAAACGCGAACTATTAAAACTCGGCGTAAACGTACGTGAGCAAACGCAAGTAAAAGAAGGCACCGCACAAGGCTTTATCACCAAAGATGAAGAACACATTGATGCCGATATTATGGTGTGGGCAGCAGGCGTAAAAGCGCCTGATTTTATAAAAGATTTAGGTGTTTTTGAGTTGACCCGCAGCAACCAAATTCAAGTAAACGAGTTTTTACAAAGCACCGTTGATGAAAGCATTTTTGTGTTAGGCGATTGCTGCGCATTTACGCAGGCAGATGGTAAGCAAGTACCACCACGCGCACAATCGGCGCACCAAATGGCGCAGTGCGTCGAAAAAAACCTTATCGCCACGCTAAAACAGCAACCACTACGCGGCTTTAAGTATAGCGACCATGGCTCACTTGTTAATTTATCAAGCTACAGTACTGTGGGTAATTTAATGGGTAACCTCACCAGTAATACCTTTTTTATTGAAGGTAAAATTGCCCGCTTTATGTATATATCGCTTTATAGAATGCATCAACGCGCTATTCACGGCAGTGCAAAAACCTTTGCATTATGGATAAGCGAAAAAGTACTGCGTGTAGTGCGCCCAAAAATGAAGTTACATTAAAGGCGATTTAAATTAAAGGCAGTGAGCGTTATCACTGTCTTTAATTTTTAACATTGTCTGTGTAGAGTATTTAAAACAACTAAGGAAATTGGGTTATGACGGGCAAAACGCTAATTTTCAACTTTGATGGCACAGGGAATGAGCCCCGTGACGCAGAGCAATTTAGCTCAGAACACTTTAAAGAAGACGCCAGTATTTCTAATATTCTAAAATTACACTTACTGCTTGGCGGTAAATTAGAAGACTCCCCCATTACCCCACAGTCAAACCAACTCAGTTTTTATTATCAAGGGATAGGCACTAAAGGTAGTCGCTTAAAGCGTGTATTAAACCAAACATTTGCACCTCGTGGTGACGATGTAGCCAGTATTTTAAATCAGGCTTTAACCGATTTTAAAACTCATTACCAACTAGGCGATTCACTACTTTTAACAGGTTTTAGTCGAGGTGCAGCACTTGCCAGGCGCTTTGCAAAATGTCTGGAGTTATTAATATGTGAGCGAGTCTACCTTTGTGTATTTGATACAGTAGCCTCAATTGGCTTATCAAAAGTAAGTAAAGCAACGCGCGGCGCTGAACATGTTATTTTTGAAAACCACACCATAGCCACAAACGTATCTCAAGCTCTGCACTGTGTATCGCTTGATGAAAAACGCCGCGCCTTTGAACCCACACTAATGAACCATCAAAATAATATTACCGAGCTGTGGTTTGCTGGCGCGCATTCAGACATTGGCGGTGGTTACTACCGCGATGGCCTAGCCGATATTAGCTTGCGTTATGCACTTGAGTGGTTAATAGAGCAACCGCTTAATATTTCGTTATTAACTAGCAACGATATAGATTACACAACACTACTACCCGATAACAACTTAGTTGCGCAAGATGATGTGACGGTTATTCCTGATCCGCTCGCATTAAGCCATCAGCAAAATTACTTTTGGTTTAACCCCTTATTTAAACTAGTAGACAGAGAATGCTATGTACTTATAGATAACGAAGCTAGCAATCTTAAACCTTTAGTGCATCACAGCGTTGCAGAGCGTATTAACAAGCTAACCAGTTACCGCCCAGAATCGCTTAAAAAACTGCATTACAAAATTAGCTATAACGACAACACCACGCTTAGCTTTATTGGTTTAAGCCAACATATAGAACTGGCTAATCAAAACATGAATGTGCTGAGCGTTAACCAAAGCCAAGATGTAATAGTATTTGCTAGTGAGCAATACAATGCAACTGGCCTTATGCTAGAGCAAGGCGCTACTTACCGTTTTACCCCATATCCAAATCAATACTGGTTTGACGATGGTATAAAGTGCACACCAATAGGTTGGCATCGCGATAATGTGAAGCTTGGCGTAAAAGAAATCCCAATGGCAGTGCTTGAGCCATTTAGACGATTGCCTCATGCACAATGGTTTTCGTTGATAGGGGCGATTAATAAAAACGACGAGCACCTATTTAAAATAGCTGACGGCGCTGATATTAAAATTACTAAATCTGGTGAGTTTTGCCCATTTGCAAACGACTTAAGCCGCTTTTATGGTGCGAACGCAGGAAAAATAAAAGTAAAAGTAACAAGACTGGAATAGCCTGTAGACGCGCAGCTTGTTGGCGTGTAAAAACGCAGTTTTTAGGATATTAAGTAATGAGAAGCTTTGCTTCTAACGTGAGCAAGCTCGACGTCTACACATCATATTCTGAAACTTGGGTATAAACCCTTGTAGACGCGCAGCTTGCTGGCGTAACGAGTGAAGCACGTCATATTGAAAATGAAAAACAGACTTTAGGTTAGAAGCTGCGCTTCTCGCGTGAGCAAGCTCTACGCCTACAAGAAATCGTAACCGCAGCTCAATAATCATTCCCTTGTAGACGCGCAGCTTGCTGGCGTAACGAGTGAAGCTCGTCATATTTAAAATGAAAAACAGACTTTAAAATTAAAAACGATGCTTCTCGCGTGAGTTAGTTCTGCGCTGGCGAAAGCCCTATTTGATCGTTGCTATTTAAGCGGCGATTAAATAGGACTCTTGTCCTGAATGCTTGTTGCTACGTTTAAACGAACCTTTGCCTTTTTTAGCTTTAACCACCTGTGGTTTAAATAATTTAGAGGTTACCAACGCTGCTAGTGCATTGTGGTTTATAACGCCTCGTCCTGTGTCTACCGCGCTGGTGTTTGCGGTTTTTGCTTTAGATTTTTTAGTCATATATTTCCTATCAACTAATGGTTATTTTAAGTTAAATAATAAAGAGGCTTTTATATTGGCCTATTTAAGAGATGGCGATTGTAGGCTTAATTTTCAACCGCGCAAGTATTTTTAATGCCCAACAGGTGCTTTTTTATAATAAAAAAGCATAAAAAAAGCGCAGTTAATAACTGCGCTTATAATTACTTAGTTTACTTTATAAATTAAAAACTAAAGCTTACTTTTGCATAATACGTTCTGCCGTCAAAACCGTATGGCAATGCGCGTACAGGGTATTTAAATGCGCCGTTGGTGATAAAATTAAGTACTTCGTCATCACCTAATTCATCTGGCGTTTCGTCAAATACGTTATCGGCACCAACCGAAAGCGCAAACATGTCGTTAATTTGGTAGCTAACATTTAAATCAACTAACACTGCAGACTCAACTGTACTTGTTGGTTTAAATGAACCCGTAGGCGAAAGCTCACCTGGTAATGAAATATGGTCGTTACCAAAGTATTTTACGTCTGTTTCGCCAAAGTAGTTAAAGCGAATGGTTGATGTGTAGGCATCGCGTTCGTAGTCAAACGTAAGCGTTGCACGTTCGCTCGGTTGTCCGTCGGTAAAAAAGCTACGTTGTAAATCATCAAAAGCAACCGCTTCAGGAATACCGTCTTTTGCATTTACGCTGTCAATTTTAGTATCGTTTAGGTTACCTGCAAAGGTTACTCCTAAATTGCCGCCTTCAACTTCAGTGCGGTACGATGCAATAATATCAACACCTTGCGTAGTAGAATCAACCGAGTTTGAGAAGTAGTTAGCTTGCACTGCACCAGTTGCTTGTAGCGCTGCAACCGCTTCTGAGCTAAACGATACGTCGTCAACCGAAAGTAAGCTGCCAAGTGTAATACGGTCTTCAATTTCTACACGGTAAAAATCAACCGTTAACGAAAGCTCGCTTGTTACATCGTAAACAAAACCTGCACTGTAGTTTGTTGATGTTTCAAGCTCTAAGCTATCTACGCCTAGCGCACTTGGGAAAGCGGTCCCAGTGTTTGCCGTGAACGACTGCGTTAATGTGCCGTCTGAGCCTAAGTTAGTTGTAAAAGCTGTATAACCACTTTGTTGAAGTGATGGCGCTCTAAAACCAGTAGATAGTGCACCACGTACTGCAAAGTCATCTGAAAATTCATAACGTGTTGCTAATTTACCAATTAAATCATCCCCAGCATCTGAGAAATCTTCATAGCGTAGCGCACCACTTACGTTCCATGCGTCGGTGATCATGGTTTCTACGTCTACATAAACTGCATAGCTGTTACGGTCGCTGTCGTTAGCCGCTTCAGGGCGAAGGCCGTTATAAGCTTGAAAACCACACTGTGCAAATTGATCCGGATCGTTTACTGATGGGTACGAGGTATCCATATTTGCTAACCCACAGGCGTATGATGATTCATCGCCTGGCACTATTTCGTAGTTTTCTTTACGGTATTCGGCGCCTACTGTTACATATAAAGGCTCACTACGGCCAATATCTACAATACCGTTTACATCAAGGTTAACCGTTGTTTGATCGAATCTAAAACCACCTGAGTAACCGCCAGTAGGGCCAGAGTTTGCTGTAATATCGGTATCGCTTGCACTTGGGTTATTAAATAAATACTCAGCCGCGTAAGAAGCGTTTAATGTATTACGTGATGTAAAATCGTATTGGTTTTCACCATAAACAGCCGATACATCGTAAGTCCAATCTGTGTTTATATCGCCTTTAAAACCAAGCGCGACTGAAATATCTTGTGCTTCGTTATATATGCGCGGTAAAAAACCATCGCTGTATACTTGTGTTACGTTTTTAGAGGCTTCGTTAAAGTTACGGTAAAAACCATTACCCAGCGCCGTGCGCTCAGAGTAGCCACCAAACGAGTAAAGCTCGCCGTCGCCCATTGGTAATGCCATGTTGTAAAATAACGACGTAAATTCACTTTCTGAGTTACCTTGGCCCCAGCGTACATCTTCACTTAGCGTACCTGGTTCAACATTAAGCGAACCACCCGTATCGCGCTCGGCGCGGTTAGTGCCGTCGGCATCACGGTACTCAAGCGATAGGTTAATAAAGCCGCCTTCGTTACCTAATTCAAAACCACGGTTTAAACCTGCTGAAATAGTGTCGCCGTCACCTTCACTTGTGCCGCCGTATTGTACAAAACCCGTTGTAATACCGGTTGAGTTATTAAGAGATAAGTTAATAACACCTGCAATCGCGTCAGAGCCATACTGCGCTGCAGCGCCGTCGCGTAATACTTCAACGCCTTTAAGCGCCGTTAGCGGAATGGCATTCATATCAGTACCCGCAGCGCCTGCACCTACTGTACCGTTAAGGCCAAAAATTGATTGGTTATGACGACGTTTACCATTTACTAATACAAGGGTTTGATCTGGTTGTAAGCCGCGAAGTGTTGCGGGTCTAAATAAATCAGAACCGTCTGATACTTGTGTACGCGAAAAGTTAAATGAAGGCGCTGTCGCTTGAAGGCTTTGGCCTAATTCGGTAAAACCACCTTTAGTTAAATCATCCGCGTCAATTAAATCAATAGGAGAAGAAGACTCTGTAGAGGTGCGGTTAGATACACGCGATCCTAATACAGATATTTGCTCTATGTTTTTAGCAGCTTGCACTGGTGCTTCTTCTGCGTTAACAATGCTTGGTGCGCTAAACGCAAAAGCAACGGCTACAGCAAGTGTATTTAAACGGTATGTTGACATAGTGACGACCCTGTTTTTTTGTGTGTTCTTATAAATTATTTAAACCACTTTATTAGCAGCCTGTGCAAACATCCTAGCAACATATACAAATAAAAAGAAATAAAAAATGGTGTAATTATGCAAATATTTTATAACATAAGAAAAAAACACTTAAAAGTGCGTTAAATACATACAAAACAGGTATTAATTTTCAAATTACCAGATTTAACGTTTTGTTTACAATGTGAATTATAATGGTTATTGTCTGTTTTGACGGGTAATGAACAAAAAATACTCGTAACTTAGTCTAAGGCACTATTTACTTTTATTTCTTCGTCGAAAATAGCATATAGCGTAAACAAGCATTTTTAACTTGCCGACTACTCAGCAATTAACTTTAAGCATAAACATTTAGGGCGTGTTGCTCTTTGGTGGTTGAACTTGCAGTAGACTGCTTGGTTTTTAGGCAAGGCCATGTAGTGTGGTTATTATCCATAAGTAGTCGATAACGCAGCATAAATAACAAACATGCGCTGCCCGAAAGGTTCTTTCTAGGGACTAATTTTAATCCACAAAGATCAACGCGCCCTAATCATCTTTGACAATTATGTAACTGGAGTGATTTTTTGAGCTACGCTTTAATAAAGTAATCTTAAATAAAAAATACATTATTGACTTGTAAGGATAAAGCTATGACAGACACAGCTAAAAAAGCTGCCATGACTCACATTGATGTACTATGCGTTGACGATGATGAAATAGTATTGCGTTCACTCACCCGTTTACTAAAAACAAACAAACTAACGGCGATCGCGTGCAGTAACCCCGAAACAGCTTTAACACATTTAAAAAGCCACGAATTTGGCTTAATCATCAGCGATATGCGCATGCCAAAAATGAATGGCGCACAGTTTTTAGAGCAAGCCCGTAAGCTTGCGCCTGACACACAGCGTATTTTATTAACAGGGTATGCCGACATAGAAACAACCTTAGCCGCAGTTAACCAAGGTCAAATAAGCGGTTATATCCAAAAGCCTTGGCAAAACGATCTGCTACTTGGCAGCATTAATAATAGCCTTGAAAAATTTCAGCTAAAAAAACAAAATCAAATACTTGAAGAACAAGTAAAAACTCAAAACTTAGAACTTATCGAATTAAACAATGATCTTGAACAACGCGTAGAAAAACGAACTAAACAAATCAAACAAGTTTTAAAACAATTAGAAGAAGCAAGTGAACGAGAAAAGATAGAGCATAAATCAACCGTCGAGCTTTTATATAACTTTATAAATGCAAACCCTTATCTCGATGGAAATAGGGCACAAAACATTGCCAATACCTGCACCCAAATAGCGCTTTATTTAAATTTATCGCAGAAAAGTATCGATCTTGCGCCGATGGCTGGCTACTTAGCGCAAATAGGGTTACTTGCCATGGATCCTGATCTTTATAAAAAACCAGTCAATAAATTAAGCGAGTCGCAGCGTAAAACATTTTATACGCACCCAAGCACAGCACAATTAATGCTAATGCCAGCAACACATTTACATGATGTTTCTGACGCTATTTACCATCAGTTTGAGCGTTATAACGGGAATGGCATGCCAAAAGGTTTAGCCGGTAACGATATACCGATTGGCGCAATGGTGTTGGGTTTAGCGCGTGATTACTGGGATGCTTTTGAACAAAGTAATGCCGCAAATGAACAAGACCGCCATGTACATGCGCTCGATACTGTAAAGCTTTATAGCGGTACATTTTATCACCCTAAAATTGTACGTGCTCTTGAGGCTAGTCAAACAAAAATGCGTGAGCAAAAAAGCTCAGCTGGCTCAATACTTATTTGTAACGCTAGCGAACTTAAAGAGAACATGATTTTAGGACATGCTCTGCATAGCCACACAGGCATAATGCTATTACCAAAAGGCCATATATTTAGCCGCAAATCAATCGAAAAACTGCAACAGCTTGAAGCCAAAAAGCCGACTCCATTTAGAATAATGGTTAAAACCGCTAAATGATTGATCTAAATCGCAGTTTTTTTCGTTACAATGTGTCTAAAATAAATTAATGACTTTGCTTGAAGGAGCACACCGTGTCGCGATTTTCTGCCGTTACCGACAATCCCCACGATCAGCGTTTTAACCAAAAAACGGGAATATTGCTTACCAACTTAGGTAGTCCTGATGCGCCGACGGCTGCAGCACTGCGTATTTACTTACGAGAGTTTTTATCAGACCCCCGTATTGTAGAAATACCACGCCTAGTATGGATGATTATTTTGCATGGTATTATTTTACGAGTCCGCCCTAAGCGTTCAGCCAAATTATATGAAAGTATATGGACCGAAAACGGATCACCACTAACCCATATTACACGCCAGCAAAGTATTAAGTTAAATACCCTACTAAAAGAAAAAGGCTACACCAATACCGAAGTTGTTATGGCAATGCGCTACGGCAATCCATCTATTGAAGCTGGCCTTGAAGCCTTACGAGAAAAGGGATTAACACGTATTGTTATAATGCCAATGTATCCACAATATTCGAGCCCAACTACGGGTTCTACGTTTGATGCTGTATCAAACGTACTGCGTAAATGGCGCTGGGTACCAGAGCTACATTTTATAAACGGCTATCATAAAAATACACGCTATATTGAATCGCTTGCAAACAGCATCAGTGAAGATTTAGAAGCAAACGGCATGCCACAAAAATTGGTTTTTTCGTACCACGGCATGCCTAAACTATTCTTAGAACGAGGCGACCCGTATCATTGTTTGTGTTTACAAACGACCCGCTTAGTAGTAGAAAAGTTAGGCTTGGATAAAGATAAAGTAATTAGTACGTTTCAGAGCCGCTTTGGCAAAGCTGAATGGTTAAAACCTTATACCGATGCAACACTTCAAAGCCTACCAAGTGAGGGAATTAAAGACATAGCGATTATAAGCCCTGCTTTTAGTGCTGACTGCCTCGAAACACTTGAAGAACTTGAAGGCGAAAATCGTGAAATTTTTGAAGAAGCTGGTGGCGAAAAATACCGTTACATTGCGGCACTCAATGACCGAGACGATCACATTGAAGCCATATATGATGTACTAAAACCGATGTTATAAACGTTCATAACTGCGAGTAAATAGTGACTTTTAAGCGGTGTTAGCATTAACACCGCTTTTTATTTTATAAAACCTCACCTACAACAA
>NZ_JJNZ01000010.1 GCF_000690055.1 Pseudoalteromonas fuliginea | reverse complement strand
TGAGCAAGCTCTACGTCTACAAATCATATTCTGAAACTTGGGTATAACCCCTGTAGACGCACAGCTTGCTGGCGTGTAAAAACGCAGTTTTTAGGGTATTAAGTAATTAGAAGCCTTGCTTCTCACGTGAGCAAGCTCAACGTCTACAAATCATATTCTGAAACCTGGGTATAAACCCTGTAGACGCGCAGCTTGCTGGCGTTTAAAAACGCAGTTTTTAGGGTATTAAGTAATTAGAAGCCTTGCTTCTCACGTGAGCAAGTTCGACGTCTACAAATATATGTTTGCCACTGCGTTATAAATGAAAAAGGGGGAGTAATTAATTACTCCCCCTTTTTTATGTTCATCGCACAGATTATTTAATATCAAACCTGTCGGTATTCATTACTTTTACCCATGCATTTACGAAGTCGTGAACAAAGCGTTCTTTGTTGTCGTCTTGCGCATAAAACTCAGCAAGTGCACGTAAAACCGAGTTTGAGCCAAATACTAAATCAACACGTGTTGCAGTCCATTTAGTTACGCCGCTTGTACGCTCTACAAGATTGTACAACCCTTTTTCAGTAGGCTCCCAGCGGTACGCCATATCCGTTAAGTTTACAAAAAAGTCATTACTTAAGGTGCCGACATTACTTGTAAATACGCCATGCTGACTGCCATTGTGGTTAGTGCCTAACACGCGCATGCCACCAAGTAATACTGACATTTCTGGTGCACTTAAACCCATCAACTGGCTACGCTCTAGTAAAAGCTCTTCCGCGGATACTACATAGTCTTTTTTCAGCCAGTTTCTAAAGCCGTCATGAATGGGTTCAAGCACATCAAACGATTCGGCATCGGTCATGTCGTCTGTTGCGTCCCCTCGTCCTGGCGCGAACGGTACGGTTACATCAACACCAGCGCTTTTAGCTGCTTGTTCTACTGCGGCTGTTCCGCCTAAAACAATTAAGTCGGCGATGCTAACTTGCTTGTTTAAACCTGCTTGTACTTTTTCAAGTGCAGCTAGTACATTTGCTAAACGTGTTGGTTCGTTACCTTGCCAATCTTTTTGTGGTGCAAGACGAATACGTGCGCCATTTGCGCCACCACGGTGATCAGAACCACGATAAGTACGAGCACTGTCCCATGCCGTGCTAATTAAATCAGCAGCGCTAACGCCGCAACTAAGTAATGTTGCTTTTAAATCACTAATTTCGGCGTTTGTGAGTGTGTAGTCAACGGTAGGTACTGGGTCTTGCCAAATAAGATCCTCGCTTGGCACATCGGCACCTAAATAACGTGATTTAGGACCTAAATCGCGGTGAGTTAATTTAAACCAAGCACGAGCAAACACATCTGAGAAGTAATCAAAATCGTTATAAAAACGCTCAATAATTTTACGATACGCGGGATCCATTTTCATGGCCATATCGGCATCAGTCATTATTGGGTTTAAAGGAATTGATGGATCTTCTACATCAACTGGCTTGTCTTCTTCTTTAATATTAACCGGCTCCCACTGATGAGCGCCAGCTGGGCTTTTTGTTAATTCCCATTCGTAGCTTAACAGTAGTTTACAGTAGTCGTTATCCCATTTAGTTGGGTGGGTAGTCCATGCCCCTTCAATACCAGAAGTTACTGTATCGCGACCAATACCACGTGTTGTGGTGTTGTTCCAACCAAGACCTTGCTCGTGTACATCAGCAGCCTCTGGCTCTGGCCCTAGGTTTTCGGCTTTACCGTTACCATGCGTTTTACCTACGGTATGCCCACCTACGGTAAGTGCTGCTGTTTCTTCATCATCCATTGCCATACGCGCAAACGTTTCGCGAACTTGTGCTGCTGTTTTAAGTGGATCGGGTACACCATTAACACCTTCTGGGTTAACGTAAATTAAGCCCATTTGTACTGCGGCTAACGGGTTTTCCATTGTGTCTGGCTTGTCTACATTGGCGTAGCGTCCGTCGCTTGGTGCGAGCCATTCTTTTTCGGCTCCCCAATATACGTCTTTTTCAGGATGCCAAATATCTTCGCGCCCGCCTGCAAACCCAAAGGTTTTTAAACCCATTGATTCGTATGCCATGTTGCCCGCTAAAATAATTAAGTCGGCCCACGAGAGTTTATTGCCGTATTTTTTCTTAATTGGCCATAATAAACGACGCGCTTTATCGAGATTGCCATTATCAGGCCATGAATTTAGCGGAGCAAAACGCTGATTAGCTGTACTGCCACCACCACGCCCGTCAGCTAGTCTGTATGATCCTGCTGAGTGCCATGCCATGCGAATCATTAAACCACCGTAATGGCCCCAATCGGCTGGCCACCACTGCTGGCTTTGCGTCATTAAGTGTTTTAAATCGGTTTTTAAGGCTTCTAAATCTAGTGTTTTAAATGCTTCAGCGTAGTTGAAATCGCTGTCATATGGAGTCGTTTTTGTATCGTGTTGATGAAGTATGTCTAAGTTAAGGGCGTTTGGCCACCAATCGGTATTTGGATTAGACGTTTTAGTATTACTACCATGCATGACCGGACATTGGCCTGCTTTAGGGTTGCTCATTCTGAAATCCTTATAGTACAAAAGTAACGGTTATTTTATTTAGTTGGTTTATAACTTAGTACACCGGCCTAAATACTTATGTGTATTTAATATAGGCTTATAAATTATGCTATACCAGCACCGAACGGCTGTTTAAAACGATTGCTGTCATTTATAATTTTGATGGATAGTTAGTTGTGCATACTTTTTACTGCACTTTCTAACTGTATTTAAAATACGAGATTAAAATATTTATCTTAACTTTTTTAGAAGACCTGTGATCGCACTGAAAAATTTCGGCGTATTGATAAGTGAAGGGCTCAAAAGTGGCTTTGATTTACTTAAGCGCACATTGGAATATCCCCCTTCACCATGAAATTATAGTTATAACGATAAAGGTGTATTACTTAAGCCCAATACACCTTTACTTTATAAACCAGATACCTTGTGTATCTTCTTATTTTAACTAACTGAATTGAGTTAAGTAATTGTTCAGCTAAATTCAGTTAGTATGCAATTTATCTCCTGTATTTCCCTGCAACTTTTGTTGTTTTAGCAGTTTTGGCCAGTTCACCTTGAACTGGCTTTTTTTTGTAAAATTTTTGGCTTCACTAGCTTTGTGCCTTTTAGCTGTGCGTGTTAAAGTTACACTCGTAATTAATTTAACTAGGCATACCAATGCGTTATTACATATCCTTACTTTTTGTTTGTTTTACATTTTTTTTGGCTACTGTGAACGCAGCAGAACAAAGGCCAGAAGTGCTCACTGCGCAAGAACAACAACATGCCCTTAGCCAACTAAAGGAGCCTATGTATAAACCACTTTTAGAACGCTACGTTTTAGATGAACTAAAAGCAGTACGACAAGATCAACAAAAGCTACGTGAAGATGTAACTAAACAAGTTACCCACGCCCAACTAGATACCGCTGATCGTGCGCTCACATACACAACCGATACCATTAATAATGTGTTTTTTATTATTACTGCCACGGCATCTATTTTGGTTTTAGTGGGTTGGAACTCGCTACGTGATGTTAAAAATAAAGTAGAAGATATTGTAAATACACGCGTAAGTGTAATTACGGATGAATACGAAGACAGATTAAAAATTCTTGAAGAAAAACTGCGTGTACGCTCTGAAGAAATACTCAGTAACCAAGAACGTATATCGGTTACCAACGAGGTTCATTCGCTATGGATGCGCGCCAATTTAGAAAGTGATTTTGCAAATAAAATTGAAATATTTGATGAAATTTTAAAACGTAAACCAGAAGATGTAGAAGCAATAGCTTATAAAGCTGACGCACTACTGGAAATTAACGAAACAGCGCAAGCAATTGAACTATGCAATCAAGCCATTGATATAGATAGTGATTATGGCTACGCATACTGGCAAAGAGCCTGTGCTTTTGCCCTAATACATGAGCATGCAGATGCCCTAGCAGATATTAAAATGGCACTAGATTACTCGCCTAATTTACGTAATGAACTATTACACGAAAGTGCATTTGCAAGCTTACACGATAACGAGAGCTTTAATACAATTGTGGCTGGTGAAGCGTCTGGAATACAATTAAATTTATAGTATGCTGCATGCAGTGCATTTTAACGTTTAAAATATAAATCTATTGCTTTAGCGAGCAGCTCGTCGAGCTGCTCTTCAAAATTATCTATATCAATATCAAAATGATTTAAGTACGCCTTAGCTTGTACTTGCGATAAGTTACGGCTATTTACACTGTATTGACGCTCATCTTTTTGTTTATCGTAACGAGGTAAAAAGACAAACAAGCCGTAATAAGGCGATTTAATATGCTTGTTAGCAAAACGGCAAAAATCTTCTATATGGTTAGCACCATCAGGCCCTAAGCAGCCTGGTTCAACTCGGTACATTAAGCGAATTTTTCTTTCGTCACTTATTTGCATAACAGTCCTTTAACGGAAAAATAAGACGCGTATTATTTTCCCGTCTTTAATTTGATAGCTCGAAATTAACTCTGAACGTTTATCTACAACGTTTTTATCAGTGGAGCATGTTTCTGATAACTCATGATCTATTACTATGTCACCATGCACTATGCGCTTAATTGGCGATGAGTGAATACATTTGAGTTTTTTAAACATTAGCCCATAACGTGCGATTAGTTTTTCTTTACCTTTAAATAATAGCTCATTTGGGAAAATATAAAACTCTACATCTTCAGAGTACACGCGAATAAACTCTTCAATGTTACGTGCGTTGTAAGCGTTGACCAATTGCTCAACCACGGCAAGTGACTCACGTGACTGCTTTGCCTTAGTTTGCTGCTTAGTAGTAAGTGCCTCTTTAGCTTGCGTAACTGCTTTTTCGGCCTCAGCAACAGCCACTGCTTTCTCTACTTTATTTTTTGGCTTTTCTACTGGCTGTGGTGCTTCGTTACCGAATACTTTTGAATCATCTGTTTTAGCGGTGTCGATTACCGGTTTTTTAAGTTCGGGCGCTTTGTATTCAAGAGTATTAATTTTATCGTTAGCATCTATTTCAGTTGCAAAGTTATCTGTGTTGGTATTTTTTGAGACTGAGTCACCTTTATTTGTAACAACTTGCTCTGCACTTTTGAGTTTTGGCTCGGTTACTTCAGGTTGTTGATCTGAGGCATAACTAATCAATGCAACTGTGGTGATTAATGAAGCTAAAATAATTGATAACGGTTTCATAACTTTCCTAATATGAACACTAAACGCGTAATGTGGTGCAACATAACAAATTTTAGAGTTTGCGGGTAGTCATTCAGCCACTTACCAGTACTGTTCGACTGTTATATGTCCAGGCTCTCTGCGCCTGTTACGCTTAAAGCTTTTCCCTATAAGAAGTTCGGTTGTGTCTTTTACCATTTGTGGATTGCCACAAATCATAAATTGGGCATTATTTGGTGCTGGATCTAATTTTACTTTATCAAATAGGCGACTACTTTGAATTGCATCAGTAATACGCCCATGTAAGCCCTCTAACGGCTCTTCTCGGCTCACAACAGGTATATAATTAAGTTGTGCTGGGTAAGCTTTTAAAAGCTCATTTATAAGCGGCTGGTAACTTAAATCACTATTAAAACGTACGCCATGCACTAAGTTTATATGCTGATACTTTTGCCATACCTCAGATTGTTGCAATATTGATAAAAATGGTCCGATTGCTGTGCCAGTGCCTAACATCCACAGCTGCTCACTTTGTGGAATTTCGTCAAGTGTAAAAAAACCTGTTGCACGGCGCTCAATTAGTACGTTGTCGCCTGGCTGTAGTTTTGCTAAGCGCGGTGATAAAAGCCCGTCAGCTACGTTGATAAGATAAAACTCTAGAGCTGAGCTATCGGGTGAATTAACGTATGAATATGCACGCGCAATGCGTTTATCATCCTCAATTATTGAAAGCTTAGTAAACTGCCCTGCTTTAAATGGCTCTACATCGGCATTAACCGTTAAGCTAAAAAGCGTTTCGTTCCACCATGTTACTTTTTTTACAGTTGCATCAACCCAATTAGACATATTTAACTCCACAATTTAGCGGTTAATCCAGTAAATTATAAAAATGTATGTGCTTTAAACACTAGCATTAACTAGGTAATAGTTATACAAAGCGCTGATGATTTTTATACAAAACAATATGCACCTTGTAGACGCGCAGCTTGCTGGCGTTTAAAAGCAAGGCTTTTAGAGTGATAGCTTGAGTATATTAAGTCATGAGAAGCTGCGCTTCTAACGTGAGCAAGCTCTACGTCTACAACAATAAGCCAAGTTTACCTTGTAGCGCGCAGCTTGCTGGCGTTTAAAGCAAGGCTTTTAGAGTGATAGTTTAAGTATATTAAGTCATGAGAAGCTGCGCTTCTAACGTGAGCAAGCTCTACGTCTACAACAACAAGCCAAGTTGCACCTTGTAGACGCGCAGCTTGCTGGCGTTTAAAGCAAAGCTTTTAATGTGATAGCTTGAGTATATTAAGTAATGAGAAGCTACGCTTCTAACGTGAGCAAGCTCTACGTCTACCACAAAAAGCCAAGCTTCCTATGTAGACGCGCAGCTTGCTGGCGTTTAAAAGCAACTCTTTTATTGAGTATATTAAGTAATGAGAAGCTGCGCTTCTAACGTGAGCAAGCTCTACGTCTACAACAATAAGCCAAGTTTACCTTGTAGACGCGCAGCTTGCTGGCGTTTAAAAGCAAGGCTTTTAGAGTGATAGCTTGAGTATATTAAGTAATGAGAAGCTGCGCTTCTAACGTGAGCAAGCTCTACGTCTACAACAATAAGCCAAGTTGCACCTTGTAGACGCGCAGGTTGCTGGCGTTTAAAAGCAAGGCTTTTAGAGTGATAGCTTGAGTATATTAAGTCATGAGAAGCTGCGCTTCTAACGTGAGCAAGCTCTACGTCTACAACAATAAGCCAAGTTCACCTTGTAGACGTGCAGCTTGCTGGCGTTTAAAAGCAACGCTTTTAGAGTGATAGCTTGAGTATATTAAGTAATGAGAAGCTGCGCTTCTAACGTGAGCAAGCTCTACGTCTACAACAATAAGCCAAGTTTACCTTGTAGCGCGCAGCTTGCTGGCGTTTAAAGCAACGCTTTTAGAGTGATCGCTTGAGTATGTTAAGTAATGAGAAGCTGCGCTTCTAACGTGAGCAAGCTCTACGTCTACAACAAGTTAGGTTTTGCCTTGTAGACGCGCATAAAAAAAGCCGCATTAGATGCGGCTTTGGAGGTTAGTCTCACTTCACTTTGGGCGTGTCTCCAAAACTTAGTGAATACGTTACCAAGGAACTGTTATGTATTATTTAAGCTATTGACTCTAATGCAATTTTAACCATTTCGTTAAACGTGCTTTGACGCTCATCAGCAGGTGTTGCTTCACCGGTGATTACGTGGTCGCTTACTGTAAATAATGCCATTGCGTTTGCGCCGTATTCAGCTGCAACGCCATATAAACCCGCCGTTTCCATATCTACTGCTAGCATGCCTAACTTGTCTAAATCTTTATAGAACGAGTCGTCTGCTTGATAGAAAGTGTCGGTTGTAAATACGTTACCTACTTTTGCTTCAATTCCTAGCTCTTTTGCAGCGTTTACGCCGTTTAAAAGTAAATCAAAGTTAGCAATTGCAGAAAAATCGTAGCCACGTACACGTGCACGATTTACGTTAGAATCTGTGCTTGCACCTTGTGCAAAAATTACGTCACGGATTTTGATATCTGTGCCAATACCGCCACACGTACCAATACGTATAATATTTTTAACGCCAAAGCTTACAATTAGCTCACGAGCATAAATAGACATTGATGGAATGCCCATACCTGAACCCATGATGCTTACTGGCTTACCTTTGTAAGTACCAGTGAAACCGTACATGTTACGAACGCCTGTAACTTGTACTGCATCATCTAAAAAGTTTTCAGCAATATATTGCGCACGTAGCGGATCGCCTGGCATTAATACTGTTTCGGCGAAATCACCAACGTTTGCACTGATATGCGGAGTACTCATTAATTGTTTTCCTTTTTATTTGGCATTGTTAGCTCATTTAAAAAGCTGTCGCCGTAATCAAGTGCAGGTAAACTAAACCACTGTGCTAGGGTTTGGCCTATATCTGCAAAACTGTTGCGTTCACCTAACGGTGTATTAATCATACCTGGTTTATATGCAATAACAGGTACGTATTCACGAGTATGCTCAGAACCTGGAAAGGTTGGGTCACAACCGTGATCTGCAGTGATCATTAATATGTCATCTGCGTCTAACTGATTTAGTATAGTTGGTAAATAGTCATCAAACTCTTTTAATGCTTTTGCGTAACCTACTGGGTTACGGCGATGACCAAATTTTTCATCAAAATCAACTAGGTTAGTAAAAATTAAGCTGCGATCTGGCGCGCTTTTCATTACTTCGCTGGTTTTTTCTAGCAAGTTCATAAGCCCAGGTGCTTTATGCTTTTGGGTTATGCCCTGATGCGCGTAAATATCTGAAATTTTACCAATACTAATTACTTCGCCGCCGTCTTTTGCTAATACGTCTAGCAATGTGGGTGCTGGCGGAAGTACTGAGTAGTCACGACGATTACCCGTTCGAGCAAAGTCTTGGCTATTTGAACCCAAAAATGGCCGCGCAATCACTCGTCCTATATTCATTTCATCAAGTAGCGCCCGTGCGATTTCGCAAACTTGATAAAGCTTCTCTAGGCCGAATGATTTTTCATGCGCGGCTATTTGAAACACGCTATCAGCTGAGGTGTAACAGATTGGTTTACCTGTTTTTACGTGTTCTTCACCTAGCTGTTCTAAAATGGTCGTTCCCGATGCATGGCAGTTGCCTAAAATACCAGGAATACCTGTGCGAGCTATAAACTCGTCAATAAACTCTTGTGGAAAACTCGGCTGTGTTTTTGGAAAATATCCCCAATCAAACAACACAGGTACGCCTGCCATTTCCCAATGACCTGATGGTGTATCTTTTCCGCTAGAAAGTTCTTTAGCGTAACCCCATGCACCTTGTGGTGTTTGGCGATCAGATATTAAACAGGTTTCTCCACCTGCAGCTTCACATGCGTCTATTAATCCTAATTTAGATAAATTAGGAAGCGACAGTGCACTGCCAGTTTCGTCGTAATATGCTTTTAGTAAGTGAGCAAATGTGTTAGCGCCAAGATCACCAAATTTATCTGCATCTGGTGCTGCACCGATTCCTAGGCTATCTGCCATTAAGATAATTGCTTTTGCCATTTTGACCTCACTTTGTTTCTAGGTGGTTACTTTATCCGCTCTTTGAATTTTCCGTACAGGACAAAAGTCCTGTTTCATAAAACCTAAACATTATAAATTTGCATTCTTGAGCGAAGCAAAAGAGATTAATCGTGTCTTTTTTGCTATTGTGATCTACCAACAATATATCCTTCTGTGTGGGTGAGAACTTTAGTGACACGAACTACTATTATAGCTATTGCAGGCGCGTCTGCGTCGGGCAAATCTCTTTTTAGCCAAACTATATACAATGAATTGGTTAACGAGCTTGAACCAGGCGCTATCGCCATTATTGAAGAAGATGCTTATTACAAGGATCAGTCGCATTTGCCGATGGCTCATCGTACGCAAACGAACTACGACCATCCTGATGCATTTGAACATGCGTTGATGCTTGAGCATTTAACGCAACTTCGTTGTGGTAACTCAGTTGAAGTACCAACCTATGACTATGCACAGCATACACGCAGCGAAAAAACTCGCCGAGTGCCTGCTGCAAAAATACTCATTGTTGAAGGTATTTTATTATTGAGTGACAAAGCGCTTAATAAAGAATTTGATATTAAGGTGTTTATAGATACACCTTTAGATATTTGCTTAATGCGCCGTATGCAGCGTGATATGGAACAACGAGGCAGAACTTTACAATCTGTTGTTGAGCAATATCAAGCAACTGTTAGACCGATGTTTTATCAATTTATTGAGCCTTCGAAACATAACGCCGATTTAGTTGTGACTCGAGGCGGTATGAACCGTGTTGCGATTGATATTATTAAAAGTAAGATAAAATATTTACTACAAGAATAACAACGGGAAACATTTGTATGACAACATTTATGAGCTTAGTTGGCATGTGCGTGCTGCTAAGCATTGCCTTTGCTGCGTCAACTAATCGCAAGGCAATTAATTTAAGAACCGTTGGCATAGCATTTGCGATGCAAATTGTTATTGGCGGTTTTGTTCTGTTTTTTGAAGCAGGAAAAAATGTATTAACGAGCATGTCAGCGGCCGTTTCATCGGTAATTGGTTATGCGAATGATGGTATTGGATTTTTATTTGGTCCACTTGCCTCACAAGATACATTAGGTTTTATTTTTGCAATTCAAGTTTTGCCCGTTATCGTGTTTTTCTCAGCATTAGTTGCTGTGCTATATCACCTTGGCATTATGGATTGGATTATTAAGATATTAGGCGGTGGTTTACAAAAATTATTGAAAACCTCACGTACTGAATCACTTTCAGCAACGGCGAATATTTTTGTTGGCCAAACTGAAGCCCCTCTTATTGTTAAACCGTTTATTGCAACGATGACTAAATCGGAATTGTTTGCAGTGATGGTAGGTGGCTTAGCCACTGTAGCAGGCTCTGTCATGGCCGGTTACGTTATTATTGGTATTGAGCTTAAGTATTTAATAGCAGCGAGCTTTATGGCTGCTCCAGGTGGTTTTTTAATGGCCAAGATGATTGTGCCAGAAACTGAAACGCCTAAAGATAACTTAGCTGATTTAGATTTAGATGACGAAGATAAGCCTGTAAATGTAATTGATGCAGCTGCATCAGGTGCGGCAAACGGCATGCATTTAGCACTTAATGTGGGTGCAATGTTACTTGCTTTTGTAGCGCTAATTGCACTATTAAACGGTTTATTAGGTGGTATTGGCGGGTGGTTTGATTACCCAACATTAACGCTTCAAGAAATATTAGGTTATGTATTTGCTCCTGTTGCATGGTTACTAGGTGTGCCATGGGATGAAGCAATTATAGCCGGCAGCTTTATTGGTCAAAAGATAGTAGTGAACGAGTTTGTTGCTTACTTAGACTTTATAAATTATCGCGATACGTTAAGCGCACACACACAAGCAATTGTTACTTTTGCTTTATGTGGGTTTGCTAACTTATCATCGATAGCCATTTTACTAGGTGGATTAGGCGGTATGGCGCCTAGTCGGCGAAAGGATATCGCGCGCTTAGGGCTCAGAGCAGTGTTAGCAGGATCTATGGCTAACCTTATGAGCGCAGCAATTGCTGGGTTTTTCCTCTCGCTAGCTTAGAAACTTATTGAGATGAAACCGGTGTTGCAAAACAAGAAGATAGCTGCTTTAAGGGGTTAAAGTACTATCTAACTTGAACGATACTTCACCAAGGGCCGCAAGGCCCTTTTATCGTTTTAGTACTTTATATTTCAAGTTATCAATCCTTTAATACTTCATACCAAGTTTAATTGGCATAAAAATTATGCGGGTTAAATCATTTTAGAACGTCGTTACACAGCCTCCTAGGCTGATTACTACAACGTGAAAACATAACTCAGCACACAATTCATATTTACACTCAAATTTAAATAAACCAATATCTTAGTCACTAATTTTCATGATTAATTTTTTGTATTTTCAATATTTTAAGCCACACTTATATAACTATATTTAACTGAATGACGATTCGCTATTGTGAAATATATTATTTATTTTCTTTTTTTTATTTACTCTGTGCATATTCAAGCAACAGAAACACTGCTTGTTGTTACAGAATTAGCACCACCGAATCAGGTATTGGTTGATGGTGAAGTAACAGGAGAAGGCACTCAATTAATTCGAGATATATTTGCAGAGGCTAAGCTAACACCTAATATACAAATGTATCCGTGGGCGCGTGCTTATAAGTTAGCAACCGAGCAAAGCAACGTTTTTATTTACAGCCTAGCAAGAACACCAGAGCGAGAAGAACAATTTTATTGGATTGCACAAGTGGGACGATTTGATTTGGGGTTTATAGCTCTCTCAGAGCGCACTGATATAGTTATTGAAGGTACCGAGCAAGCTAAAAACTACAAAATAGCGATGCAACGCAATGACTTCTCTACACAGACTCTTTTAAAACTAGGTTTTGAAGCAGTATTCACTAGCGACATTCAAAAGTCATATGATTTATTGCTCGCTAAAAAAGTAGACTTAGTTGTAGACGATCCACTTTATATGCAACAGCTAAGTGATTATTTAAAACTTGAACCCAACCATTTAAAGTTTGTATATAGAATAAACGAACTCACTGTAGGTGCTTACTTAGCAGCGAATAAAAAAACAGACGTTAATGTTGTTAATGCACTTCAGAAGGCGTTCACTGAAATGGAAAAAACAAGTGCGTTACCTTATGGAATTCAGGATAATTAATTTCTATATGGGATCTATTTAACGTTAAGAAAATTACGCTAGAACTGGGCAAAAATTTTTGTATCTAGTTGCTCTAAATAAAAATTTAACGACGTTATAATGCAGTTTAATTCGTTAAATTGCTCAAAGATTTATACAGGTTGGTATAGTGAGTAAATAAGTGGAGTTGATCTTATCTAATAAACGCAGGTAACTTTCATCAAAATTTAGACACAAAAAAAGCGCCTTAAGCGCTTTTTTTCATTTTACTTAAAAAGTAAAATTATACAGCTGTGATGTTATCAGCTTGTGGACCTTTTTGACCTTGTGAAAGAGTGAACTCTACACGTTGGCCTTCAGCTAAAGTTTTGAAACCTTCGCTTTTGATTGCTGAGAAATGTGCGAAAACGTCTGGGCCATTTTCTTGCTCGATGAAACCAAAACCTTTAGACTCGTTGAACCACTTAACTGTACCTGATACGATGTTAGACATTGTAATATCCTGATATAAAATAAAAAATATGCTCATAAGAGCGGGTGTAGCAAAAAATGAGATGGTACTTTAAAAACTTCAGGACGGTACTACAAGTATTACTTATACAACATCGAAATGGAGATTTATAGCTTACATGCTTTCTTTCTAGCTGCAGCCCACTATATAGATTTTTTAAAACATGTCAAGTACCCATCTATAATCAGAGTGATAAACAACCAAAACCGCTATCATTGGTTATTAAAATTCAAATTCTAATGCGAGCCTAAAACTATGATTTTTTTCTGATTGGCTTATCTCAGTGATAAAACCCGCTTCCCATTTTAACTGCTTTTGTCCATCAAAACGCTGCAAACCTATAAACCCTGGACCTATACCCACAAAGTCTTCACCTACGTAAACTTCAAGAGATGGCTGAAAAGCAGAACGATATCGATAGCGATATTGCGCTCTAAACTCACTTTCCCATTCATTTTGAATATCCTGCCCCCACTCGTACACTAAAAAGGCATTCATAGTTAAGCTTGTTTTACCAAACTCTTTTTCTATCACAAAACCCGACGTTGCTTCATACACATCTTCATTATGTTTTTTTTCAAGCTCAAATAATGCCCCCCAATCGGCCCATAATTTACCTTGCTCAATCAATTGCCAGCGTAGTTCAAGCTCATAAGCTTCTAAACCAAAGTCGCCGTTATCGTCTCGCTCACCAACTATATAACCTTCTAGTGCCATTGTATCGTTAATAGCACCGCCACCACCCAAACGCTGCGCTAGTATGTTGCCACTATCTGTTTGGTGCGACACCAACCGCCATTCAAACTCTCGCTCAAAAGGTAAAACATAGGGGTGATATACCTTATCAACAACAATACCATCGGCCTTAACTGGGATTGAGAATACCAACAAACAAAAAACGGTAAAGCTAAGCGCTAAATATAGGTTGAGTGCTTTCATACACGTTCCTTAGATATTGAAGCTGAAATAACATAACAAAGTGATAAAAATATCACGCTACTTGTACTATATATAAGTACACTCATTAGATCAGGGGTAGCCTCGTAACCAACAAGAGCACGCAGTACGCGGCCTAGCTCAGAGTTTTCGTTTAACAAATCACGTAAATCCCACACGGTTGCGGTGTTGGTAATTAAATCTATTTGGCTTGCCAAATCCAGTGCAACTAATAACTTAGCCGCGCTGTTAAAAGCAAGCAAAGTAAAAAGCGGATACATACCAAAACGGTGCTTAATTGCATTCATTAAAAAGTACAGCAATACGCTAAAACTTAAACAAATTCCAACACCTAATAAAGTGCCAATAAATAAGCTTTGCCCTGCATCATTACTTTGCCAAAAGCTGGTGAGGTAAATAATATAGTGGCTTAAATACATTGTTATTGTGCTTATAACCGCAATATAAAAAGCCGCTGATTTTTGCTTTATTGCAAATACTAATACAGCTATAAATATAGTAATACATAGCCCTATTTGTGAGTACTCTAGCCCTTGGTGTTCAAACCTCTGGCTCACCCATGATGCACTTTGCATGTACAAAAACGACATGAGCGCGCCAATTAATAAAGCAGATCCTATTTTTAAAGCGCTTTGTTTTTTAACTACTTGTAGTAGCACTAATAAAATAGCCACAGGTAGCAATTGATTAAGGCTCATGACTAAACTAGTTATTAGCATGCTGCGCCTCCTCATCACCAACTATTACAACGCCCCTTGCTGTATTGGGCGAAAACTCACCAAAAAATTCGTAATGCCCTTTACTAAGCGGCCCTATATAAATAATGCTTTTACGGTTTGGGTAGAGTACTTTTTCTCTGTTTAGATCAAAGCTATCAAACTCTTCTGGTGTGCTATCTTGGTTTTCTATCAATAGTTTGACTTTTTTATTCGCGGGAATGGTAATTTGCGAGGGATAAAACAAATGATCTTTTAAAATAATAAGGTACTCTTTACTCGCCGCGTTAAACGACAAGAATAGCAAACAACAAAGGCACCGATTAAATAAACGTTTAGTCACTTTTTACTCCCGTAAAAGTAACCTTAACGGTTAGTCCGCCTAAAGGGCTATTCGCTAAATGAATAGTTGCGCCATAAATAGCAATTATGTGTTGAACAATCGCCATACCTAAACCGGCACCTTGCTCGCCTGATGGATGCTGATCGCCACCTACGCGATAAAAACGATTGAATATTCGCTCTTTTTGCTCTTCAGTCATACCCGCACCGGAATCATCAATTTGCCAACTAAAGTCGTCATTACTTGATACTAATTTAATTATAATTTGACCATTATTGGGGGTGTACTTTATGGCGTTGCTAAGTAAATTAGCGATGAGTGTGGTTAATGTAAACTCATCACCATTAAGAATAAAGTCATCGCCTTCAAGACTAATGGTTTGGTTTTTTTCATCTATTTTGTCGTATTGCTCCGATACGACTTGCTGAGTAATCGCTAGCAATGATTGCTCGCTAAACTGCCTCTGCCATTGTTCAGGCTGAGTGCGCCCTAAAATTAGCATTTGCTCGACAATATTACTTAAGCGATTAATGCCCTGCGACATAGCTTGTAATTCTTGATGGTCTTGCAGATTACTTTGTTTATTAGCCAAATTATGTACGTTAATTTTTAAACTACTAAGCGGGGTACGTAACTCATGGGCTGCATCAGAGGCAAAAAATCTCTCCCGTAAGTAGGCTGTTTCTACACGCTTAAATAAGTCGTTTAAACGATTAATAACCGGTTTAATTTCCTCGTCGGTTACTTGCCAGTTAATTGGCGTAAAGTCGTTAGCTTGGCGAGACGCTAACTGCTTAGATAATCGAGTAAGAGGGGCTAATGCGTATTTAACAAAAAAGCTAATAAAAATAGCAAGCAGAGGGACTGCCCATAGCATAGGTAACATTGCAGATAAAATAACGGCTTCAGCTAATTCAAAACGCTTTGCCATAGGTTCAGCAACGATGATTTTACGGGTGTTTTTACTCATCACAAATACCCGCATACGCTGCCCTGCTACATTGGCCGTTTGAAAGCCCTCGCTAAAACTAATTTGGTTATTCGTTAAACTCGATGAGCCACTAAGTAAATTATTATTTTGCCAAATTTGATACAACAACTGAGCGCTATTATTACTTACTTGTACTGCATCTGTGCTTAGTGCCAATGGTTGCTCAATTAAAACGCCAGCTACTATTTTAAGTTCATCATCAAGCAAACTTTCGCCGTGGTGCATACTTTTTTGATAGCCTTTTACTAATGCTAAAAAGCAAGTTAGCACCATCATTGAAAGTAAAATTAAGGTCAGACGTTTACGAATAGACATTTTCAACCTCGAAAGATAAACACGCTCTAGCGCTTGCCAACCACGTAGCCAATGCCACGTAAGGTTTTAATAAAGTCGCTAGGGAATTTTTTTCTAAGGTGGTGAATGTGTACTTCTATCGCGTTAGAGCCGACTTCTTCACCCCATTGGTAAAGTTTGTTTTCGAGTTGTTGTTTTGACTGCACACGACCTTGGTTTTCCATTAACGCTTTTAAAAGCATGTATTCTTTACGCGGTAATGTCAGTGACTCTCCATTGAGTGTCACCGTATGAGCAGAGCTGTCTATGACCACCTCCCCGCATTGCAGTAAACTCGATTGAGTTTGATTAACGCGTCGACTTGCCACACGTAGTCGAGCAAATAACTCTGCAGGGTCGAACGGCTTTGCAAGGTAATCATCAGCGCCCATATCAAGACCTTGCACTTTGTCGTCTATACTGCCGCGAGCGGTTAAAATGACCACTGGAATTACTTTTTTTTGTGCTTTAATATGCTTTAAAACCAGTGAACCGTCACCATCTGGCAACCCTAAATCGAGAATAACGAGTTCAATTTCACCACTAGAAAGGCATTCTAGGGCGTGTTTTACTGTGCCACTATGCTCTACGCTATAGCCCTCTTGGCGCAAAGAGCGAATAAGCCCTTGCGCCACTAAATGATCGTCTTCAACGAGTAATAAATGCATTGTGTCGTTTATCTTTTAAGTTTTTTGTCTACTTTTGCCAATAGCTGGCTTATTGCTTGTTGACGATATTTGTCTGCTTTAGCGCGAGTATCACGGATACCCGCAGCTTGGGCTGCTAGCAAACGTGCTTTCGCTTCTTTGTAATCGCCTTCATCGTACAAGTATTCACCATATAAGTAGTTAGTATCAATGCCTTCGAGATTAAAAGCGAGTGCTTGTTTAAATAATTTTTCAGCTTTGTCATCATCACCAAAACCAATTGGCCAACCAGGTACTTTACTGTAAAGCGTTGCAAGGCTTGCGTAAGCGGAGCCATTGAGTGCAGTGCCATCAATTGAGAGCGCCTGTTCGAGTGACGTTTTTGCCTCTTTTGCTAAACCAAGTGCTCCCAACCCGCCTTTTGCACCTGCAAAACTAGCTAACACAATGCCATTCCAAATATGCGTTTGTGCCAAATTTGGGTAGTTTTTAACAAATAACGCACTTTGCTCACTTAATTGCGTGAACGCATCTATTTGCGCGTCATCTTTAAGTTCATAATTAGCGATAGCCCACTTCTGTTGAATAGCGACTAAATCTTGCGATTCGCCAGCATAGGCCGATGCAGGAAATATACTCGTGAATACTAAATATAATGCTAAGGTCATTTTATACATAATTTTATCCTCGTTGTTCATCTATTTTTAACTTAAAAAACGTTTTATTTTAGGTAGTTGTTTTGCAATGGCGTTATCTACAATACGTGGGAAAGCGCCATTAATGCGTACAAATAATTTTTCAGGAAAGCCGATAAAACGCCGTGTCTGATTAGAATCAAGAAGCGCAAGCAACTCTCTGGCAACTAATTTTGGCGAGTCCATTTTATTACCGAGCTCTTTATTCAGCGCACGGATTTTGCTGTTATTAATGGTGGTGTCAGTGGCTCTTGGCGCTAGGTAAGCGACTTTAACACCCGAACCGTTTAGTTCGCGCGAAAGCGCCTCTGTAAAACCACGTAAACCAAATTTACTCGCGCAATAAAGCGTTTGATACGGATATCCGATACTGCCAAACGATGATCCCACGTTAACAATGGTGCCTTTGGTATACTGCAACTGCCCCAAAAATAGCTGACATAATTTAATAGGCACCGACAAATTGGTACTTAGCATATTGTCTATTTGCTCAGAGCTTGTGTGCTCAAGACTTTGCATTGCATTAACACCGGCATTGTTAATTAGCAATTTAACGCCGCCTAATTGCTTTGCTTTTACAGCTAAATGAATGCGTGTTGTATCGTCGGTTAAATCGCCAATAAATATTTCACTGTCTGGGCATGTAGCACTGAGTTTTTCAAGAGCTTGAGCATTTCGCCCAACAAGGAGTAACTTCCACCCTTTTGCATATAGGGCTTTAGCAATTGCTTGTCCTATTCCACCGGTAGCGCCAGTTAATAAACACAAAGAGCTACTCATGCCTGCTTGCCTTGTATATTGGCTTTAAAAAAAGGCTCATCATCCAAACCACGAAATATATCGCCATATAAACGATAAAAGCGCTTTGCCCCATGGAGTATGGCTTGTTGATCTGCCTCGTCTGTTATTTGATTCATTAGGTTTTCAAAAAACTTTACGTGCTCTACATCAAGCGCACCATGGGACGTTAAATAACTAAATGCTTTTTGAGGTAAGCCCACAGCGTTTGCAATATTTGAAGCGGCACCATCTGCAAGTGCAATGGACGTCCCTTCAAGCACATGTACCATACCAAAAAAGCTCAATGGGTTTTTACGAGCAATAGAGTCGTACGCATAAGACACCATCATTTCAGTGGCAAATTGTGGCTGACTACACCGTACGGTTTCTTTATCAAAACCGCAGGCTGCAATATCGTTAAGTACCCACTCTTGGTGGCCAATTTCTTCTTCAATATATTCTGCGACGGCTTCGCGCAACCATTCTTGATCGTCGGTTAATCGTGCACCAACCGACATCATTAATGGCACGGTGTGCTTAACATGGTGGTACGCTTGCGCTAAAAACGAGGCGTATTCTTCAAGTGATGCTTCGCCTTTAAAAACACGCTGAATAATAGGCGCTGCGAGTAAGTAATCTTGCTCTTGCGTCGTTTGCTCTTTAAGGATGTTAAAAAAATCACTCATTAATTACTTCTCCAAATTGATAAAATTGCTCAAAAACGTCATGATACTGTTGGCTAATTGCCATTCGTTTTGGGCGATTATTTGTAGTTAACAACCCTTGTTGCACACTCAACGGAGCCGCTAAACGATGCCATTTTTGAATGCGTGCATAATCGGGCAGTTGTTTATTAATTGCGTTAATATATTGAGCTAACTCGGGGTTACATAGCTTTGAATCGGCGTAAATAATGGCACTGAGAAAAGGTCGCCCCTCACCAAACACAACCGCTTGTAAAATACCGCTTTGACTGAGTAATAGTGATTCAGGCCACTCGGCACTGATGTTGCGCCCCATGCTGGTAATAATTAGATTTTTTAATCGGCCTTTTATAAATAAAGTATTTTGACGCTGCTCGACTAGATCACCGGTGGCATACCAGTGGTTTTTATCATGCGGTGGGTGATTCAAATAACCTAAAAATATCTCACCTTTTATGAACAGCTGGCCGTCTTCAATTTTGGTTTGAAGGTGTGGAAGCACTGTTCCTGCACTGTGAAGATTATCGTTTGTTGGCGTGTTTAAGCTGACAACCGATGCGGCTTCAGATAGACCATACCCTTGGTACACCGGTAAGTTTAAGCTACGCGCTTTTACTATTAGCATTTCGCTGACAAGCGCACCACCTACTGCAATAAACTGTAACGAACTAGGCGGTTGCCACCCATCTTCTGCAAAAGTAACTAAGCATGCTAATAGTTCAGGCACTAAAATAAGCGTATTTGGCTTAACTTTATCAATCGCAGCTATAAACTGTGCGGGCTGTTTTAATGCAGTACCAACAAAGCCTAATTCATTTAACGGCATTAAATGCACTGTACCGCCACTTTTTAAAGGGGCATACACACCGGCTATATTTTCAAGCAATACAGCAAGCGGCAATAAACATAAATGAACAGGCTTTTTAATATTAATTTTATCGCACAGAGATTGAGCTACCTGCATTTGGCTATTTGCAGATAAACACACGCCCTTTGGTTGCCCAGTCGATCCTGACGTAAACGTTACTTTTTGAGTATCTGGAAAATAACTGACGGGGTTAGCTACAACGATTTCGTAAATATATAATGTGTAACACTCAAATAAAGTAATTGATGCAGTCGGCTCCCCGAGTAAAGGGTTTGGTGTGTCGCTCATAAATATATTAGCGCCGCATTGCGCTAGTACATATTGAGTTTGTTGCTCACTAAAAAAGTGAGCTATTGGCACAGCCACTTTATTAGAAACCGCAGTAGCGGCATCAATAACAAACCAAGCTGGCGTATTATCGAGCTTATAAGCGATACATTTGCCGTTAAAGCTATGTAGTATTTTTACTACTTTTTGTATTTGCTGGTTAAACTCACCACCGTTAATTTCAAGTGTTTGCTCTTTATTGTGGGCAATAATTAATGGCGATATTGCATGGGTATTATAGTAATTCATACATTCACCAACGCATTTACCAAAGAATTGATATTTGAGTGGTTTTGCTGCATCAAACTAAAAAGCATTGGGGTATTTAATACTTGTTGGTGAGCTTGATCTAAACTCACAACGCATACGGTAGGCTGATTAGCGTAGTAACTTCCCCAACTCAGCGGATGCTCAACAACAAAACTGTTTGCCACAGCAATTTCAGTACAATTAACGCCTAATAAGCGTAGCAGCGCACGTACTTTTTTAGTGGCGCAAAATACTAAATGTTTTGCTCCTACACTTTGCAGGGCTTCATTAACAACAATAAAATGCCCAAGCGTTGCTTTGCGATGTGTAGAGCATAGATTGCCAAGCTCAAATACTTTATTACGCTGTGTAGGCTCAGGTAAAAAATACTCAATGGGCTGTGCTAAGTATTGCTCTATAAATAGAGGTGCTGTTGCTTGCCTTAAACCCAATGTGCACTGCCCTTCGTTTGTCGTGTATTGGCAAAGTAATGGCATAAAAGAGGTAAGCGTGGCGTTATAAGCGACTAAAAACCCTTCTTTAACTGTGTTTTCTAACGCACTTCTATGCTCATCATTAATGCGAGCACTAACAAAGCGTGAGTTATTTTCAATATAAACGGGTGATGAAGGTAGGTGTGCTAATTGCATAAACATCGCTCATATAAAGTGTATGTTTGTAACTTAGCGAGCGAAACTTAAAGAAAACTTAAGAAAATAAATATTATACCAACCTACATAAATCTTTGATCAATTTAACGAATTAAATTGCACTATAACGTCGTTAAAAATTTTTATTTAGAACATAGATACAAAAACTTTTGCCTAGTTCTAGCGTAATTTTCTTAACGTTAAATAGTCCCCATATATAAGCAGATTGGTATTAATCAAATAAAAAAGCCCCTGAATAAATTCAGGGGCTTTTAAATAACGTTTATTTAAACTTATTTACTAACGTTTTTACGACGTCTGTTAAACCACACTAATGGGGTAAGTAATAAAGCAATAAAGCCAACACTACCACCGCTAGATTTCTTCTCGGTTACAGGTACTACAGGAACAGCTTCATTTTTTACCATTACTGTACTTTGCTGAGCTACAGTTGTCGTCCCATCACTTACCGCAACCTCAAATACAAGTTCTTCATCTGCATTTATAGAGCCAGGTGTGAAAGTCAATATTGCTGTATCTATACCCGACAGTGTTGCCGCTGTACCACTAACTTGCGTCCAAGCATAAGTTAATGCATCACCATTTCTATCTGTGGCAGTCGCTGTAATAGTGCCAGTGCCAGATTCAGTTATTTCTGCTGAATCACTCTCAACAAGTAACAATGGCATCGCGTTATCACATGATGTTGCAGCGTCTCCTGCGACTACTTTGGAGAATACAGGCGATAACACGTTAGACATTGTTAGATTATCAATCCACCAACCAAAATCAGCAACAGCCGAATCAGATGAAATACGGAAACGAATTTTAGCTTGGTTGCCATTTAAAGCATCGCCAAAATTAATTGTTTCGTAGTTGCCAAAAGCCCCATCGTCTTGAATATTACGTCCTGTAAATGTATTTCGCTCTTGGAGTGCTTGAGAGGTATTTTCAATTAGTGGGCCGTTATAACCAACACTAAATTCCCCACCCACTTGCGTTACATCCGTCCACTCGCCATCATTAACACTAATTTCTACAACACCACCATCCCAATTCTCTTCAATGAGGTAAAGGTGCCAAAATGATATTTCAAAATCACCTGAGTAACCTATTTCAAACGATTTAGACTCAACCGCCACATCAGTTTGGAAGCTATTGTTATTTAAAAACATTGCCTGAGCGCCTAAGCCAAAGCCCGCAGCATCAAAAGTGGTTATATTGCCACTGTTATCCATGCTCTGCGTACCGATAGCAGCATCCCCACCAAACATTACATTTTCGTTTAAATCAAATAATGAGGCAGCCGACACTTCCATATCATCTGAAACAGTAGCACTGACAGGTGCTTCATCTTCAAAATCTATATTTACAGTGAATGAAATTGAATCTTCTAGTGCTTCAACAATATCATCATCCGTTTCAAGCTCAGGGAAGGTTACTGCTATTTCTAATGTTTCAGCGGTGCCTGCATCATTTAAAGTAATAGTGATAGCGTCACTTGTTGATATTGCAAATGGTGCTGTTTCAGCAAAGGTAACTAACCCATCATTTTCAAGTGTTACATCATGATCGCTGATTACCGTTAACTGCGCTTTAGTCCCTGTTAAGGTTTCACTACCACGGTTAACAATGCTTACACTAATAGAACCTGTTTCACCTTTATCTAGAATATTATCGTTAGTACAATAACCAAGCTCAGCACCGTTATATGCGTTATTAACTATCACGTCGCTTAACGCGAATGTAGCAAGCTCAGATTTATCAGATTCAACAACCCCCGTTAAATCATCACTGAAACGCTCTGGCGATTCAGCTCCTAATCCCATGCCACGCTTAGCAAATGCTCCTAAAATTAATTTATAATCGGCAGGTTCAACAGCATAAGCAGCAGCTAAGATGGCATCACGCGCTTCAGTGTAAAGCGGAGCTACTGGCGTTAATTTATAGCCAGCAACAAGGTAGTCAGCCATGCGGTTTTGAGCTTCCTCAAAACCATGCTCGTTAATTAATGCTACATAACTTTCCCATAACATCGTTGCCCAAATTTCGCCTGCGGCATGTGGCGAAGCTACGCTTGTTGGTGTAATTCCAATATCAGCGCCTGCATTTTCTGTAATATGGCGGAATGATAATGCATTTACTTCGGTATCAGTTGAGTAAGGTACGCGACGAATACCGTAATAAAAGTCCTCTACAAATGTACCGCTACCATATGCCTTTTGGAATTTATCATTGCCTGTAATGTTAATATCATCAGCTTTAGCAATAAACATGAGTGAATGGAAGTCCCCCCAACCCTCGCCCATTGCGCGACCTTGGAAGTTAATTAAACCAGATGAGTTACCCACTAAACGGTTACTGATATAGTGTCCCCACTCATGAGCAATAATACCATTATCAAACGTACCATCTTTTAATGTTGCTTTAGTAAACATATCTACAGAAACAGTATCGCCCGCAGCCATTAAGTCATACATAGCATGACCATCAGCGTAATTTAATCCCATATTTGGAATAGTAACTGCATCATCTTCACCGCCCATTGGCGCTGGCTCATCTGTGTCTGGGTCATTATTCACAACAATTGCTGCTATTGCGCCCGCATTTTGTGCATTTTTTACTTTAATTGTGAAAGAACATGAGCCGCGATCGACTAACGCTATTTTACCTGCAAGATCTGCGGCATTTATAGCAGGCTCACACCCATCATTAATACTTGTTGAATCGGCTGTATTACCATCGTCTAAGCGAACAACATCCCCTTTAATATCACTAAATTGATATTGACCAAAGCCTGACTCTTGTGTTGAATCTAATAAACCTAAAGTCGCATGCGAAGTAACTGTAATACCAAAATCAACACCGACTTGTGCATCTTTACTATTGTATAAATACATTTGCATACGAGGGCTTGCACCATCTGCAGGTGTCGACATATTGGCATTGTTACGTCCTGAATTATCCTGCGCTTGTGCTTCAATTGGATCGCCTTCTATGCCTCCACGTTCAAAATTAGATAGCTGCGCAACATTTGATGTTTCATCAAAGCCGTGATCGTAGAAAAAATCATGTAAAAAGTTATTCATATAAAATAAATTAACAATTGCGGCTTTTCGATTAGCGTAACTATTAGCAACTTGATCTACTTGGTACGGATAATCAAATGTCAGATCGGCTGTGGTGTCAGCTGTAAAGTCGCCTTCACTAAAATCTTGTGGCGCAACAACATCAGCATAAGCAAATACATTGTTGCCCGATGTAGTCGTAGCATCATCAGCTAACCATGGATCCATTGTGCTTAATTTACTGTAATAAGATAACGCAACCATTGGCGCGTCTAAAATTTCAGTTTCATCAACTTGATCAGGCCCATCAGCTGGAATTACATCACCATGAGGGCTTTCCATTGGGTAGCCATCTTGATTAGCATACACGCGATAATTAAAGTCGGCTGCATGTGATTTCAAGTCTTTCTTAAAATAAACTTTGTTATTTTGAGTGCCAATTACATAGCTATAATAGTCGCTTTCAAGCGCATTTTTATCCGCAACTTCGACTTCAACATAATATGCTGACTCTAATTGTCCTGCGACTTCAAAAAATACTTTCTTCGCGCGGGGTTCACCTAATATAATTTTAGAATCATCACCTGAGGTGGCCTGATATTTAGCATATCCACCTTCGTCGCCAATCTTACGAAGCGATGCATTAATACCAGCCAATTCCAAAAGTGCAGATTGAATGCTTTGCTCAGCATTTACAAAGCCACTCAGAGCCGCAAATGATTTTTCAGCTGACGACGTATCCGCAAAATAACCAGAGCCAGCCACAAGGTTAAACTCTTTATCCATTATTAAGTTGAATTCACGATTAAAAACATCAATACCATGAACCTGCTGTTTATACTTTGCGACTATTGAGCCTCGCTTTTGCTCATGCAAATCAGTCATTACTGCTGATGATATTGTGCTTTTCTGACTGCTAATACCAGTTAGAGATTCTAAATAAAGATCCGCTGCATATTGGTTTCGTTTTGCAGGCTCAATAAGCGACATATTTGGCGCCTTTTGCCCCACCGCTTGCCATAAAAATGTGGCTTTACCCAATTGTTTGTCATAAATAGAACGATGACCAGATACTGTCGTTCGCTCAGCTAGTGCGCGTTGCTGCATTGCCGCTGGTGTTATTGCTTGAGTTTGAGAGTTTGCAGTTACATCAAAGTATTGCGCTGATTCAGCTGCGGTTAGTTGTCCTGCGGATAAAGTAGCTGCAACAATTGTTGCTACTGTGGTTAGTTTGAAATTAGACATAAAACACCCTGTTTATATTTTGTAATTTTTGTTTATTAAATGTATTTTAAATGTAATACCAAATGACAGTAGCAATAAGTCGTGTAAAAAAAAAGCTAAAAAACTCTATCTTGTATAATAAAAAGGTAAAAATATGAAACCGCCGTATTTAATAATTGCATTAATATTAACTGCTTCAGGCACTTTGACTGCCTGTAATAACAGCAAAGAGCCAGCTGCTGCAGCCGTACAACAGTCTGAGCCTCAAACTCCAACACAGGTCAGCATAAAAAATAAAACGGCAGTAGAAGATGTTAGCCAAAAAATACATCTGCAAGCAAATAGCATTATGTCATCAGGCGATAAATTGATTTTTAACTCAGAGGTATTGAAAAAGGGGGATATTGTTTTTAACCAAACGATGCAACAAAAAGGGGTCGTTACAGGAACACTTGTTCTTACGCTTGCATCTGATTTTGTACCAAAGGATTTAGCCAACAACTTTAATTTAATACGCTCGACTGCGCATAACTATATGTTACTAGTCACTCAAGACGATAATATAAAAGCCGTTGCTAAATCATTGAGTGCTTATTCTGATGTAAAAAATGTCGAAGTATCCGTAAATTACTCACCTATAGAAACCCAATTTTAAATACTGATGGTTCTATAAGTCGTTAATTTTTATCAGCTATTACACAGCAGTTTCGGCCGTGATCTTTAGCGTAATAAAGTGCTTTATCCGCATATTTGTACACTTGGTCTATATCGTTACTGTGCTCAGGCCAGGTTGCAATACCTATAGAAATAGTAATAAATCCAATAATGTCCATGTTTGTTGAGGCAACGGTTGTTCGTAGTCGTTCCGCTATTTTAAAAGCACTTTCGCTGTCTTCATTTGGTAATATGAGTACAAACTCTTCACCACCAATACGCGCTACAACATCATCCTTTCTGGATAGTTTTTTTATAATATCGGTGAGTGTTTTTAGTGCTTCATCACCTTTATGGTGGCCAAAGGTATCATTTACACGCTTGAAAAAATCGATATCAATTTCCAATATTGCAAATGGAATTTGCTTAAGCATAAGTTGATTAAGTAATCCGTTTAAACTTCTGCGGTTATGCGCCCCTGTAAGTGGGTCTGTTTGTGCATCATGGCGTAATTGGCCTATTTGAGTTTGTAAAATACTCACACCTTTTAACATGGCAAGCTTTAACCTCTGGCTTTCAAAATACCATGCTTTTATATTCTCAAAATTTTCAAAACTAGCCGGGTTATCAAGTGTATTTACTTTGTTTGCGAGTTGTTTAAGCGGCCTAGAAATAAAATGAGCAAAAAAGCCTATAAGTATAAAAGTAATAACCGCCATTGGTAACGTACGTTTGATAACTTCTATAATCAATGTATCAAGTGAGGCTAAGGTATTTTTAACTGGACGTTGCGCAATAACTCCCCAATGTGCTTTTTTTACTGGGGCGTAGCCTGCTAGCATCTCAACATTTTGGCTGCTTTTAACATTCGCAATCCCTCCTTTTCCATTAATAACATCATCTATAATTGCGTTATTATTTACATAGGTGCCGATACGAATATGATCCGGATGATAAAGTATGCGTTTATAAGAATCGACCACATATATATGTGTCCCTTCATCGTAATAATGTTGATCCAGTAAATCATTCAAAATGCTGCGCTCTTTTAAATAAAGAGATCCACCAAGATAGCCTAAATAATTCCCTGCATTGTCAAATAACGGATGGGAAATAAAAATTATCAAATTACCTGCGGCTGACATATAAGGTTTACTAATGAGCGGGCGCTTTTCTTTCAATGCTTGTATTGCGCCTGGAGAAGAAATTGTTTGCTCCATTATTTGCGGTAAAACAGGAGACGTCGCTGCAATAATACCGTTCTTGTTTATCACTACAGAATTAAAACTATTTGTTTGTAAATTTAATCTGGTTACTTCTTCTTTCAATAATTTTTCATTATTTATTTCTTGCTCTATTATTTTTGCTGAATAAGTAAGTTGCTGCATTGCAGCTTCTAAAAAATTATCGGTTGCCGAAGCCAACTTATTTGCATAAGCATAATTGCTTTTTAGTGTGTAATTCATTAACTGCTCTTTTTGCACTTGATAAGTAGAATAAAAACTACTTACTAGAGTGCTCAACGAAGCAGAAAATGCTAAAAGCAGAATGAGTAACCTTAGATTAAGTGCAGGTAGTAATTTGTACAGCAAATGTATATCGTCCACAGTACAAGGCAGTTAAAGCTTGCACTTATTATTGTATATAAAGCCTACAATTATACCCTCTTGAAAACTTATAATCTAATGTTTACAAAGACAGAAAAAATATATGTAAGTACTGATTTTCATTAAATTTAACGATATAAATTTTATCTATTCGTTACAATACGTTAATGGCTTTAGTAAAGAAAAACCATGTTTTGCAGTTGCACTAAAAAGTAGATAAGCTGCACACACTTATCTATTTTATTTAGCTTTGGAGTGTGTTTTGCTAAATAAGTATATTGTGTCGTCTATCGTTTTTTTATCTGGGTGCTTCATGCCAATACAATCCTCGTTCGCACAACCTGTACTTTCTCTTGAACAACAGCTTGGTCAAAAGCTCATGCTTGATTTTCGCTATTTTTGCGAACAAGGTACGAATAAACAATGCAGAACACCATTAACTCAATTACCAGATAAGCTTGCACACATAATTGCAAAGCATAACATTGGGGGGGTTATCTTGTTTTCTGAAAATATCCAATCAATAGAGCAAACTATTACACTGAATGCTCAACTGCAAAATGCAGCAAGTAAATCGAGTAGTAAACTACCGTTATTTATATCCATAGATCAAGAAGGTGGACGAGTAGCTAGGTTACCGCGTGATCTAGCTACTTCATTTACTGGCAACATGTCGATTGGTGCAACATATAAAAAGCACGGAACAAGCTTCGCTACAAAAACGGCAACGGTTATTGCTAAAGAGCTAAGTTCTTTGGGTATTAATGTAAACTACGCGCCTACTATCGATGTAAATATGAACCCAGATAATCCGGTAATAAACGTACGCTCTTTTGGAGAAGACCCTGTTTTAGTTGCCAAGCTTGGTGCTGAACAAGTTGCAGGATTTGAAAGCAATGGGGTTATTACGTCGTTAAAGCACTATCCTGGGCACGGCGATACCAGCGTCGATAGTCACACTGGTTTACCTATGGTAAGTCATGAAAAAGAGGTTATTTACGCTCAAGATTTAGCACCATTTAAATACATTATTGCAAAGCAAAATCCCGGTATGATCATGACGGCGCATATTCAGTATCCTGCGCTAGATAGTACAACGTTTGTAAGCGTTGATGGAAAAACCATGATAAAACCTGCAACGATGTCTCGTAAAATAGTAACCGACATTTTACGAGGAGAACTAAATTACCAAGGTGTTGTAATAACTGATGCGCTTGACATGGCTGGTATTAGCCATTTCTTTACACCCACTCAAGCGGTAATTAATACATTTTTAGCTGGTGTTGATATTGCACTAATGCCAATTGAAATTAGAACGCCAGACGATTTAATAACGTTGGATGAACTTATAAAATCACTTGCCGCAGCGGTTAAATCAGGGCAACTTGATGAGCAAGAAATAGCTAAATCAGCGCAACGTATAATATCACTTAAAAATAAGTTTAGATTAAACACTCATTTGGACCCTATCAGCGCACTTATAAATGCAAAACAAACAATTGGCAGTGCAGCACATCGTGAAATAGAAGCGCAACTAGCTGTGGAGGCTATAACGCTAGTTAAAAATAATAAAGACACTTTACCGCTTAGCCTTAAAACAGATCAGCATATTCATATTATTATGCCTGACACACGTAAGTGTATGGCAATGCAACAAGCCATTGAAGCTATAAGCACTCAAGTGCTTAACTATACTTGTAGCAGCCTGCAAGGTTTTAACCCGCAGCAAGCACATATCGATATAACCACTGCCGATATAATAATTGCAGGTAATGCGACACCAAACCAAAGTGCGGTAGAAATTGGCGGCATGGATGATTTAAAAGACGACGCTAATTTTGCACTCAATAATGCACAGCAGCCAAAAGCACTTAAATCATTACTCAGTTTTGCTAAAGCCAATAATAAAAATACCGTATTTATAAGCTTAAGAGCCCCTTACGATATTGCTGAATTTGGCAACTACGCACAAGCTGTACTTGCATCCTACGCATATAATATTGATGTCGATAAAAACGATGTTGTATCTGGCCCTGCTTTTACCGCGCTTGCAAAAGTACTACTTGGGCAGTCACCCGCCAATGGTGTATTACCTGTCACTATAAAGCAGCAAAAGGCGCACTAATATGAAACTTAACTGTGATTTAGGCGAAAGCTTTGGCGCATGGAAAATGGGCCTTGATAGCAGCGTAATGCCACATATTGATATGGCTAACATTGCCTGTGGTTTTCATGCCGGCGATGCCGATGTAATGGCAAGCACGCTCACTCTTGCAAAACAATATAACGTACAAATTGGCGCTCACCCGAGCTACCCAGATCTGCAAGGTTTTGGTAGGCGCTCAATGAATCTTAGTGCAAGCGAGCTAATAAACTGCCTACATTATCAAATTGCAGCGGTTGAAGGTATGGCAAAAGTGCAGGGATTAACACTTAGCTACGTAAAGCCACATGGTGCGCTTTATAACGACATGATGGCTGATGAAACAATATTAAACACTGTCATGCATGCCATTGCCATCTACCCAACCCCATTAAAGCTCATGCTACTTGCAACGGCTAAAGCACATAGCCATCAGCAACTTGCCAAAACATACCAATTAACATTAATTTTAGAAGCCTTCGCGGACCGTCAATATACCGATGCAGGACTGTTAGTGTCGCGAAATATTCCTGGTAGCGTGCATAATAAATCGGCACTGATTGCGCAAGTAAAACAACTGTTAACTACAGGCTGTGTAACAACTCAATCGGGAAAGGTATTACCTTTACATGCTGATAGTTTATGTGTGCATAGCGATAACGAAGCAAGCATTGCCCTTATTCAGGAGATCAAAGCTCTGTGCCAAACTCGTTAAACACTCAAAAACTAAGTAACCTGAACTCTGGTTAAGAGATTTACTACGTATTGAATCATGGTGATATTTAACTTTATTTTCTCTAGCCAGAGATTCTCAGTGAAAACAAGGCGAATTTACGCGTCAATAGCTACTCGATATAGATTTATTATCCAGAGTTCAGGTTAATTAATCATGCATATTGTACATTACGCAATGAGCTTAAGCTCAACAAAGGTCATAAACTTTACTTTATTTATTATATTTTTAACGTACCATTGAAGCGCTACTCTTAATTTTAGGAAAAATGCAAATAGCATATGGAACTTTCCCCTTATACTCAGTTTACACCCTACCTTAGCCACAGCACTTTTTGTTGTAAATTTGATAGTAACCACTTTATTGATAGTGACTTTTCGAGTTATCAGATTTTTTCACCGCTGCAACTTCAAAAAGCAGTCACAAAACGAAAGGCCGAGTATTTGGCTGGCCGATTTTGTGCGAAAAAAGTACTAAACGCACTCGGTATTTTCTCTTTTGATATTCTTTCTGGCAATGATCGCGCGCCGATATGGCCTGATAAAGTTATCGGTAGTATTACCCACACTCAAGGGATTGCAATGGCAATGGCCTCTCAGCGCACAGATATCGCTGGCATTGGTATTGATATCGAACAGCTAATGAGCGCAAAACAAGAGCGAGAGCTACAAGAACAAATTTTACACCCTAATGACTATCCTCAGTTTAGATTGTTCGCAGAGCAGGTATCACACCCGTTAACCATTATCTTCTCAGCAAAAGAAAGTATTTTTAAAGCTTTGTACGCAAGTGTGAAACAATTTTTTGGCTTTGAAGCGGCTACGCTCATTGCCTTTAATGAACAACAACTGCAATTTAAAATAACCCAAGCACTTTCACCGCAAGTGCCTAAAGACACTTACTTAACCGTATTTTACCAATGTGACAAAAATATAGTGCTCACAGAGTGCGAATTCAAAAATTCCTAGTTATACCAACCTGCATAAATCTTTGAGCAATTTAACGAATTAAATTGCACTATACGTCGTTAAAATTTTTATTTGAAACAACTAGATAAAAAATTTGTCTGGGACCTGTTTATCTTTCGAGGTTAAATTTCAGCTGTATGCTTGGTATTTAGGCAAGGCAGAGCCTATGTAGTGTGGTTATTTCCCATAAATAGGCGATAACGTTGAATAAATGCCAAACATGCGCTACCAGTAGGGTAACGCAGGAGCCCTTACCAAGCCCACTAGGTTACAAACCTCACGCCGCGATTAAATCGCCCCTAGATTGAAATAACAGCCAAACCACCTCTTTACTGATTAACAATTAAGTTAAAAATACAACATTAATTAACTTTAGTGTTGTATTTTAATACAACCAAATGTAGTATTGAAAACAATTATCATTTACATTTACAAAAAGGAATACCTGTGAAATTTAAGGATGTTTTAATCCCCCTCGCAGCACTTACATCTACTACAGCTTTAGCTAATTCTGATAACAATGACGCAGTGGATCAAATGACCGTTATTGAAGTTACTGGAGAGTTATTATCAAGAAGTCTACTACAAAGTGGTAATAGCGTTGTTGTTTTCGATAGTAAAGAACTTGAAAGCCGCCCCGAGTTAAGAACAGTAAGAGACGTATTAAGCGAAATTCCAAACATCACAATGGTCACTGGTACTGGTAAAGCTCCAACAGTAAGGGGTATTGATGGTACTGGAGCCGCAGAAAACGCGAATGCATTTTTTGCAGGCAGCAGAGCACGCTTAAACTGGCAAATTGATGGTCGTTCAGCGACTTATAACGAAATAGTTTTTGGCGATTTAGGTATTTGGGATCTAGAACAAATTGAAGTTCTCAGAGGGCCACAAAGTACTTTAGCTGGGCGTAATGCAATAGCAGGTACAATACGCGTAGAAACACAAGATCCGACGTTTGAACAAGAGTTCACAATTCGTGCTGAAGGCGGGAATTTAGACCAAAAACGACTTTCAGCTATTTATAATCAACCTCTTTCGGAGCAGTTTTCCTTACGAATTGCAGCAGATCAATTTGAACGTAGTTCATCTGTTGATTATGAATCTTACCCTGGTGTTAAAGACCCTGCTGACATGGAAGGCCGTGCAATTAGAGGGAAATTACTTTATGAGGGCGATGACAAATACGGTACACGCGTGGTTGTCACACTAACCGATAACAAATACAGTGGTCCAAATAGTGAAATCATTGATTATCCATTTGATCAGCGTCGTTCTAACTTTCCGCAACAACCCGTTCATGTTACGCATACTAAAAGCTTAGGCATTGAATACAGCGCATCATTAACTCAACAACTACAGTTAGAAGTAACGGCTTCAGCAACAGACTTTAATTTTGAACGTAAATCTACGCCAGATGGTTCTAAAGCGAATATTGATAACAAAGAGTTTGTGATAGAACCTCGTTTACGCTATCAAGGTGATAACGGCGAACAATGGGTTATTGGTAGTCGCTACTACACTTCAAAACAAGATGATTGGATCCAATTCATTGTAAAACAAAGCTTTACTGATGATTCAGATAATTTTGCAATCTACTCTGAGGGTGCCCTCCCATTTAGTGACAAATTTGAGCTAACGGCAGGTTTACGCTACGAAAAAGAAAACCGCAAACGTGAAGGCGGTGATCCTGATAGAGCGATTGCAAAAATAGAATCCGATAACGACTACAGTGCCTTATTACCTAAGCTTGGGCTCAGCTACCAAGTAAGTGATACGCATATTGTCGGTTTACAATTATCTCGCGGGTATAATGCAGGCGGCGGCGGCATTTCCTTTGGCGCACCAATTGTTAACTATGAATATGATGAAGAGTACGTAAACTCTTTAGAAATCTATGGTCGTCAGCAATGGGCTAATAACAGTATAAGCACATCTCAAAACCTGTTTTATTCGCAATATACAGACATGCAACTACCTTTTGATTTAACACCTGAAAACTCACGTGATGAAGCTTATGTAGTTAGAAATGCAGACGAAGTAACTACTATTGGTTTTGAATTTAATGCCGATTGGCAGATTAATGATCAGTTCAATCTTTATGGTGGTTTTGCACTGTTAGATTCAGAGATCACTGATTATCCAAACTCAGGCCTAGAAGGGAACTCATTACTTACGGTTCCTTCTGCTTCTATGAAATTAGGGACCACATGGCAATCAAATAATTGGGTTGTTAACGTTAGTGGCCAGTACACTGATGGCTGGTATACCAGTATTTCAAACGATGAAGGCGGTAAAACAGACGCTTTTGCGACCTTTGATACAAGTTTGAACTACGTTATCTCTGAGCAAGCTAAAGTGTATCTTTCAGTACGTAATATTTTTGATGAAGATGCTCCTGTTGCATTGTATCCAGGTACAGCACCTGCTGATAGCAATGAACCTGATACTAACTTTGATACAGCAGTATTGACCCAACCAAGAACGATTAGTGCGGGCATACAGTATACATTCTAATCAATCAGATTTTTCCACGGCAAAGCTAAATTATTTGCTGTGGAAAATCTATAAAATCAATAACAAAGGTTATTAAGTATGACAACAATTAAATACGATAGCAGCCTCTGGCCATTAGCTGTAACAGTAGCAAAGGGGGAGTGCACGCTAGCAATGCACTTAGACTCTTTAATATCATGGGATCGTTGGTTTGATAGAGCTGAAGCATTTATTGTAGTGCGTGTTTATACAGATGAAGCATCCTTACAACACCCTAAAGGGGCGGGTCCTGCAACACAAGAATGGCTTAAAAATGGTGCGGCAGAGAAAATGCAACAACTTGTTCAAGCGATGCTTATCGTTGTTCCTGAGGAGCAATATCAAAAATTGCAGAATATGAGCGTTCAAAAAGCCTTTGGTATACCTGGAGCCGTATTTAAATCACTTGATGATGCTAAAACATGGCTACAGGCATCAGCCAAAGAGATAGCGATACCTGAAAATATTGAATTACAAGATGTAGCTACACTTGTCCACTCTCATTGCGGTAATACCAATTAGCTTAATTAAGTGATCTATTTTTAGGTAAGAAAATCGTGTCGATAACAAGGCAACAAAGAGTTAATCGTCCCTCAAAGGGAAGCGCATGTTTGGTCTTTATACTGCATTATCGCCTATTTATGGGCAGTGACCACACTACATAGGCTCAGCCTTGCCTAAATACCAAACATACTGCTGCAAATTTAACCTCGAAAGATAAACAGGCCCTAGTTACCCCTTTATAAAAACACTCAATAATATGTAATCGATACAACTTAAAATCATATATTTGTGAGTGTTTTTTCCGCCACCATAATGTGGGGAAGTACATCTTCAATATCTGTTTGCAGCTTTGCATTAATATTATAAACATTACTTAAATGGCGCTGTGTTAGTACTTCTTCAGGCGAGCCATGAGCAACAACTTTTCCTTTATCAAGCATGTAAATTCGATCTGCAAAGCTCGCAGCAAGTGATAAATCATGAAGAACAGCAACAACTCCCGCGCCTTGTTTTGCCGTTGTAACGGCTTGGTTCATAACTTCATATTGATGATATAAATCTAAGCTAGCAGTTGGCTCATCAATTAATAAATAAGCATTTTTTTGCTGAGTTAAACTTGGCTGTAATTGGCACAATACACGCGCTAATTGAGTACGTTGCTTTTCACCACCAGAAAGCTGAGTAAAGCATTGCTGTGCTAGGTGAGTAATTCCTACGGCTTTCATTGCATCATTAGAGCACTGTTTCAAAGTAGCCTGCGTACACTGTTCTTGATGACTAAAATGCGCCATATCAACAACTTCATTAACGGTGAAAGGAAAATCTAACTCGTAGCTCTGGGTTAATACCGCCCTTAATTTAGCAAGCTCTAGCAAACTATACTCATTTAACTCTCGTTGATTAATATTTATCGTTCCGCCACTTAACGGCAAATCTCCTGATAATGCTTTCATTAATGATGATTTACCTGCGCCATTGGGACCAATGATAACTACAATTTCATGTGGTTTTACATAAAAATCAATATTATCCAGCAACGTTTTATGTTTAATTTTTACGCTAAGTTGATTGCCAATTAACATAGTTCACTTTGCTCCTTGGTAAGTTTTTAGCAGCATAATCAAAAAGAATGGACCGCCAATAGCACTGGTTATTAGACCAATGGGCACTTCTGCTGGTAGCATTATGGTACGGGCAAATAAATCAGCAAGGCTAAGCATTAATGCTCCCCCTAACATACAAGCTGGTAATAAATAACGGTGATCTGGGCCTAATATTAAGCGCATAATATGCGGCACTATTAAGCCAACAAAACCAATAACGCCCGTAATTGCGACGGCTGCGGCAGTGCAAAGTGCCGTATATATAAAAACCTGCTTTTTCAATTTAGTCACATTAATGCCGACATGCTTCGCTTGAGCCTCTCCTAATAAATACACGTTAAGAGGTTTAGATAAACGTAATAAACCAATACAACAACCAATAATAATACCGAGTGTTGGCATTATCATCGCAAGGTGATTCCCCGCCAAAGAGCCCATACTCCAAAATGTTAAATCACGCAATTGTTGCTCATTACTTACCAGTGTTAAGATACCGATAATAGCGTTTACAATCGCATTTACGGCAATCCCTGCCAGTAGTAGACTAACGATAGTAAAACGCCCATTTTGCGCGCCCAACCGATAGATAAACATGCATACCGCTATACAACTCAAAAATGCCCCTACAGGCACCGCATAGTAGCCTAAGTTGTCGCTAAAATTAGCAAACAAGCTTGTTCCTAATACAATAGTTGCTACTGCACCTAACGCTGCACCACTGGCAATGCCAATCAAGCCAGGATCTGCTAATGGATTTCTAAATAAAGCTTGCATTGCAGCACCGCAGGTTGCTAAACCAGCTCCAACAACCATCGAAAGTAGAATACGAGGAAGGCGGATCTGCCAAATTATAGCGTGTTTAAGCTGATCATCTACCGGTTGGGTTAGCATTAGCATCGTCTCGCGCAGCGTTATCACGACCCCTCCCTGACTTAGAGCAATAAAAAATACCAATATACAAATAATAAACAAAACAGGAATAGATAAAACCCGTATCCGTTGTTGCGCTAATAACCTATTTCCTAACGCCAGCATAACTATCGCTCGTCCTGTTGTTTTGTGCTGTTTTCAGCTAATTTTAAAAATCTATATTGATAGCCATCTGGCAAGCGTGTTTTAGGATAAAATGCATGCGCTAGTTCTACGGCCGCTTGAGGCGTTCTAGGCCCCATACTTAACAAATAGAGCGCATCAAAATTGTAAATACGTGCATTTTTTATCGCATTTGAATATTTAAAAACAGATAATATTTCAGCGCTTGGTTGCTGATCATTGGCGCCAATTCCCATACTAATAATCACATCAGGATTTAGTGCCAATGCAGCCTCGCTTGAAATCGTCTGCCAGTTAACCATTGTTTGAGCCATCATATTCACTCCACCGGCAATAGTTACCAACTCATCAGCAGTCGTCTCTGCCCCTGCAACCATAAGTTTACTACTGCGGATAACCAAAACCTTAGGTTTAGTACTTGTTTGCTCTAAAATATATGACAAGGCCTTGCGGTCCGCTTGCAAAGAGTCTGCGAGCATATTGCCCTTACTCACAACATTTAATTGTTTGGCTATTTGCTCTATTTTATTTTCAATACGCCAAAAGTTGTCGTTTTCATGCAAGATAACCAAGTTAGCGCCAGTGAGCTTTAATTGCTCAACCATTTTTTTAGGACCAATATCTGATTCAGCGAGGATAAGATCTGGATTTAATGACAACACACCTTCAACGCTTATTTTGCGAACATAGCCAATTTGTGGCTTCTGAGTTGCAGCGGCTGGATAAACACTGGTGCTATCAACGCCAACAATGCGTTGTTGTTCACCAAGGGCGTAAATAACTTCTGTTATTGAGCCCCCTGCAACCACTATTCGCTGTGGATTAACAGGCTGCGGACTTGCATGTACATAGCTATTAGCAAGTAAAGTAACAAACATAATAAATAAAATAGATAAGGGTTTCATTGATGTTAAATTTAATTTGAAAACAAAAATACTAACAGTTTTCATTTACAACTTGTAGTTTTTATTATGATTGTTTTAATGACCTATAAAATTTAGTTTAGCCTCTTAGGTAATAAGGTATGTTAGCTTTTCAGAGTTAAATTATTTCAATTTAAAGGCCATTTAATCACGGCGTAAAATGTGTAACCAAGTCGCCCCATAACGGCCCGCGTTACTCTAATAGCTGTATCCTTGTGAGAATAATTAAAATAGTGGATGACAAAAGGGTTTCATCACCGAGTCAAACCTAAATAGCAGCGAGTGTCATCCATGTTTGTCATCGCCTACTTATGGTAAATAACCACACTACATAGGCGCTACCTTGCCTAAAAATCAAACACTCGGCTGCAAATTCAACATCGAGAAGTAAATTAAAGCTTATTTTTCCCCTATTTATTTAACCTGAACTCTGGATAATAAATCTATCTCGAGCAGCTATTTTCAGCGCTAACTGCGTTGAATTTACTTGCAATAGGCCAGCTATTGACGCGTAAATTCGCCTTGTTTTCACTGAAAATCTCTGGCTAGAGAAAATAAATTTAAATATCACCATGATTCAATATGTTAGTAAATCTCTTAACCCGTGTTCAGGTTACTTAGTAACTTTTTAAACACCGTAAAATAGATATTTGTTAAATTTCCAAGCTCGCTAATATGAACTCGTTCATTTTCTTGATGGATAGTGCCGTTAGTTAAACCAAGTTCAACTACTTGCGGACAAATATCGCTAAAAAAACGGCCATCAGAAGTTCCTCCTGCAGTTGAGGTTTGAGGAAGCAAACCAGTACATTGATTAATGGCTGTTTTACACTCTTTTATTAGCGAAAGTTTATTTTTACTATTCTCTGCAGAGTAATAAGGGTTGCAAGCATGCGATGTTGTTAGTGAGAAATCATTAGTAGTTCGCGTTACAATATGAGTGACTAAATGAATTAGATCATCTTCACTGTAAGCCGTGGTATAACGAATATTTAAATTAATTATTACAGCGTCAGGTATGACATTATCGCTGCACAAGCCTGAGTCGATATGAGTGACTTGCATTGTTGTACCAAGCTGATTGCTATCTCTATTATCCCAATCAAATTTCATTAAATCTTTTACAATGCTACAGGCATGATGGATAGCATTAATGCCTTGAGTCGGATAAGCAACGTGCGCACTTTTTCCATTAACTTGAATGGCAAAACTCAACGCCCCTCTGCGTCCAATTTTTAGCATGTCACCGCACTGCTTTATTGATGTCGGTTCTCCAACAATACAATAATCCAAGTCCTGTTTTGCATCTTTAAAATGTTTTACAATTTCACATGAGCCGAATAAAGCATCGCCCTCTTCATCGCTGGTAATTAAAAACCATAGTCGCCCAACAAAGCTCCCTTCGAGTACTAGCATCTCAGCTGCAACTAAGGCTGCGGCAATACCGCCTTTCATATCTGCGATGCCTCGACCGATCAGGTAATCATTTTTAATTTCACCTGCAAAAGGTGGGGCTTGCCATTTATTAAGATTACCTGCGGGCACAACATCCGTGTGCCCACAAAAACCTAAATCGGGTCCATCACCATTAGATATAACAGCAATTAGGTTACTCACCCCATGACTTTCAAATGTATCGATTTTTGCTCCCAGCATTGATAACTTTTTTGCAATCCATGCTTGGCAACCTGCGTCATCAGGTGTTACCGATTCAAATTGCAGTAATTCACGTGCATACTCAATTACTCGACTTTGGTATTCGCTCTTTAACTCAGCCGTTAAAGTAAATTGTTCATCGATGATAAGGCTCACCTCATAATTAAATAAAGGGTATTGAGGGAGTTTGTTTCATCAACAAGTTAAACAACAAACTCCCAGTAATAACTAATACTTTAAACGCACTACCAATCCACTATTAGCCACAATCAACATCATTAGCTTGCTTATATTCAGCAGCCAGCCATTGCGGTACATCCTCTGGTGGTGATTGCGCATCATTAATTTAATTCACACTGTTTGTATTGCTTGGTGTTGCTTATTAAGCTCAAGGTGAATTTGTGCAGATAATTTTTTACGAGCAATTTTACCTATAACGGTTAATGGGATATGTTCAACGTACGCCACTGTATCTGGCAACATATAGCGTGCAACACCTTGTGCCGCTAAGTATTGCCTTACGTCTTTGAGTGCTAACTTAGGCGAATTTGGGTCTTGCGAAACAATAACTGCGCATGTTCGTTCACCGAGTTGTTCGCAAGGTAGTCCCACAACAGCAACATCTTTTATGCCATGATGGCAGGCTAAATGAGCCTCTAATGTTTCAACCGAAATAGTTTCTCCACCTCGGCGAAGAACCTCTTGGATTCGGCCTTCAACAATAAGATGACCACTGCTTAGCCGCCTTACCTGATCCCCAGTACGGTAATAACCTTCAGTAGTAAATGATTTTTGATTGGCTTGCTCGTCTTTATAATAACCACGGATTGTATATGGACCTCTGGTCAACAGCTCGCCACACTTTCCCTTTGCAACATCCTGGCCTTGTTCGTCCACCACCCTAACTTCATCCAAATCAGATAATGGACGTCCTTGAGTCTTGAGTTTTAAAACACTAGGATCTGAATTACGAGTGAAATTAAGAAGTCCTTCAGCCATGCCAAACACTTGTTGTAAATTACAATTAAGTTCATTACCGATTCTGCGAGCTGTAGCTTCATCAAGTTTAGCACCGCCAACTTGTAATAAATCAAGACATGCCGCTGGAGGTGTTACTAATGCAGCATAATTAAGCCAAGTTTTCACTAAAGTCGGCACTAACGCTGTCACCGTAACCCCTGCTTTTTCAATATACTCAAATGCAATTTCAGGACTCGGCACTGGACACATAACGACACCAGCTCCCACTTCAATCGCACCTAAAATACCTGGGCAAGCTAATGGAAAATTATGGGCCGCTGGTAATGCAACAAGATAGCGGTCTTGTGAACTCAATTCACACAGCTTAGCACTGGCTTTTATATTGTAGAGGTAATCTCTATGTGTTCTTGGAATTAACTTCGGTATTCCTGTTGTACCGCCTGAGCATAATAATAAAGCCATTTCAGCAGGATCCGCTGCGAGACCAGGAAACTCAAGTGCTGTCATTTGAGCTTCAGTTGCCTTAGTAAACCCTAGTAAAGATAATATTGACGAATGCGGTTTTAAATCTAGGCCATCCACAACAACATGTTTAAGTGTTGGGACTGTATTAAGTAGCTCATTGGCAAATGCATGACAATCGAAGCTAATCGATTGTTCACTAACAAACCAAGCACGTGCTTGTGTTAATTTCACAAAATGCAAAATTTCACGTTGTCCATGTCCAGGTAACGCCATGACAGGAATAACGCCTAGCTGGAGTAAAGCGAAAAAGGTTAATACAAATGCATTATTATTACCCATTTGCATCACCACTTTATCACCTCGCCCAAGACCAATACTGTGGCAATGCTCTACTATATTATTCACGACAGCGCTTATTTCTTGACCTGTCATCTGTTGCCATTCACCAGATTGAAGGTCGGGGCCGCTGAGCAAAATAACATCAGCATATTGCTTAAGTTTTGCAGTTAACCAATTTGCAAAGTTTTCATTTTTCCACACCCCCTGCTCTTTGTACTTTCTGCTTATTTCTTCTGGCCAAGCATATAACCCGGCTTCGGTAGGCACAAACTCAGTCACAGTGACCCCTCCATTTCCAATTCAGCACTGAGTGCGTCATCATCTAAATCTAAGATTTCACAATACACTTGAGCAATTTGTAATACTTCTTCAGCATCGCTCGAGTCAGTAATTGAAGCGGCAATGCCTGCAATAGAAGGTGAACTAAATAAGCTTTTCATGTCTATCGAATTGGATCCGAAGATTTCCCTAATTTGCGCGATTAACGAACTTGCTAAAACAGAATCCCCACCCGCAGCAAATAAGTTTTGATGAATATTACTACCATCCCCCCCGATCACTTCATGCCAAATAGAAGCTACCACACGAACTATTGGCATACTTAACGAGGTTTCATCATGTTCCACATTTTTAGTAATTACTGGCTCTTGGACCTCAGCAACGGCTCTATTTTTGGGTAACGTATCACCAATATGCGTATCCCAATAATCCGGCTCAGTGACGAGGTTCACCACGGTATTACTGAAAAAATTAAACATTGCATCGAGCACACCATCTACAAAAGCATCCTCTCGACAATCCCAGTTAATTAAAATACCACCATCAAGTTCAGTTACTTGCGCATCAAGTAATACCTGTGGCCCTTGAGAAATAATCCAAATAGGATCCCCAAAGACTCGGCGCACATTTGCATCAAATAACTCACCTAAATTTAATGCGCTTGTAAATACAACAGGCGCTGTTACTTGCTGCCCACGTGCACGCCCTAAATCTCTTAAAACATGAACTCCACCGTAGTCTGCGCGCGCTGCTCCCTCGTGCATACTAGATTGAACATCACGCGCTCGTGTCACAAAAGTTGCAGTCGGGCCAGTATCAACATCGAGAAGTATTGAACTACTAAAGTCGCCTACCACCTCTTTAATATTAGGGCCTGCGAGTGGACGTTGAAATAAAGGAACATTGAGAATAAAACGCGGATCTTTGCTCCATCCAGCCAGAGTTTCTGCCAGCACGGTTGCTAACACCACTGATGGGGTTAATCCATACTGACGACATTGCGCATATAATTGTGCTTTACGCTGCGGATCAATATTAAAATGGCGTCGTGTTGTAATAGGATGCTGCGATGAAGCTGCTTTTAAAGGCAGTAATGGACCATTGGGTAAAGAAGCTAGCTGTGTTTGCCACCACATTCCTGAGCTTTCTTTTATTGACTCCCAATTATGCTCAATGGCCATTCGGCAATCTTTATAACTCATTGCTAAATCAGCAAGTTCTACATCGGGGTCATCGTATAACAGTGCAAGATCACGCAGTAGCGTGCGATAACTAACGGCGTCTGCAGCTATCATATCAATGTCTAAATGCAGGCGACTGTTACCATTTTCTAATAAGCTTAAAGCGACCGCAAATACTTCTCCTGACTCAATATCTAACATTTGTGATGAATAGGTCGAGCGATACTGCTCTAATAACTGCTGCGCAACATCAGTAGGTTTATCTCGTAAATCATTAAAGATGACATGCACTGTATTATTACTTGGATTATGTATTTGCTGTCCGCTGGAACATACTTGTAAACGCAACGAGCTATGACGTTGAACAAGTTTCTCTATTGCTAGCGTCAAACGGGCTAAGTCTAATGGCTGTGACTTATCATTGATTGCCGACAACTCAAATTCACAATACAGATGCGCTGATACACCCCCAAGCGGTTGATTAACATCACGTCCTAACCAATAGGCATACTGCATAGGCGCAAGTGAAAAAGGCGCATGAGGAAGTTTCCCGATTTTTATTTTTGGGACCCCAAAGATAGTGTCTTGTGTATTATCAGCGAGGCTGGCAGCCGATACCCTAAGATACTCAACCCATGCCCCCACGAATGGTTTTTTAGCTAAATCTGCAAAGTTAATATCATAACCAGCCGCTCGCCAAGTTGACACTAAGTTCATTAATGTGATCGAATCAAGTCCTGCTTCAATTAGGTTACATTCTGCTGAGACAGCGCCAGGCTGTAAATTTAACGTATTACTAACGACAGCAAGTACATCTTCTAATAGCGAGGCTGAATTACTATTTTTATTCATTTGGGTAGTTTCCATTCTTAATGTTTGTCTTTACCAAATCATGTTGTTGACTTGGCGAGGATGTCTTGTTGCTTCAAACGCAGCAGCTCTAGCCGCTGTTGATGCAAAGAAGAAGTACTTTTTTGATTTGCTTGCCACTGCATAAGTAACGCTTTCTCATCCAGTTTTCCATTTACTGTTAGCGGGAATTTTTTAACAAATAGAAAGTCTGAAGGTAAATAGTGAACAGGGAGAAGCTGAGATAGATAATTTCTCAATGTTGCTATTGGTTGTGCCGTAAATGATTCCTCTGTCGCGATTAAAATAGCAATTAAGCCATCTGATAAACCACTGTCGAGGCATGGTTTTGCTATCACGGCTGCTCTTTGTATCTTTGCATGAGATTCTAAAACAACTTCTATTTCACTCGGCTCAATACGAAATCCCCTTACTTTCAATTGCCTGTCTGCGCGACCAAAATAAAAGAGTTGACCATCAATTTGCTTCGCTAAGTCACCCGAACGATACATCCGCTTCCCAGTGTGAAAAGGACTGGCAACAAATCGCATCGCGGTTAGATCAGGGCGATTGATGTAACCGAATGCCACTTGATCTCCTGCTACATAAATTTCACCAATTTCACCATCAGCCACTTTTTCTAAATTTTCATCAAGTAAAAGCACCTCCAAACTAGATAGCCCTTCACCTATTGGACTATTTTCAGTGCCACAAAGTGAATCACTTAGTGTTAGCCATGTTACGTGCACCGTTGTCTCTGTGATCCCGTACATGTTTATCAATTGCAATATTTCGCAAGGGTAAAGCTGCCACCATTTTTTTACTTTATCCAAATTAAGTGCTTCACCACCAAAGACCACTTTGCGCAAGCATAGTGGTTGCTCACTCATTTTTAGAGCCTTACTTTCTGCGTCAATTAAGGCATAAAATGCTGAAGGCGTTTGATTCAGAATAGTGACCTTTTCTGCTCTCAAATATTGCACTAAGGCGTCTGGTGACCAAATTACACTTTTTGGAATAATCGTTAGCTTGGCTCCTGTGGTCAAAGCTCCCCACACTTCCCACACCGAAAAATCAAAAGCCAGTGAATGAAACAAAGCCCAAACATCAGTATGTGTTGCATCTAATAAAGGCATTGCCGCATTAATTAAGGCCAGAACTTGCTGATGCCCTACAACAACTCCCTTAGGGTTTCCCGTCGACCCTGAAGTAAAAATAATATAAGCGAAAGCACCTGCGGCTCTGTAAACAGGTTTCTCGTGCTCATCTGGAACAAAGTTAAATTGGTCCTCGACAAACAACAAATGACTCATAGCTTTAGTAAGTGAATCGTTACCCCAAAGTGTCTTGCTCAACTCTCGCTGAGTAACAATTGCGCTAGGCTGACTACAAGCAATTATCCAATCGATCCTTTCTTTAGGGTAATCGGGATCAATCGGCACATAGCACGCTCCAAGTTGCAATATTGCTAACACGTGAATAATTTGCTCACAGTTTCTAGGCAGTATTAAAGCCACGCAGTTTCCTGTACGAACACCACTTGCATAAAGTCGATGTGATGCCAAATCAGCTTTTTGTTTAAGCGCTTTATATGTCAAGGAGCTATGTTCATCACTAACGGCGATGCGATTAGGGTGCATAACGACTTGTTCAGCAAAGGATTGATACAGGCATGCTGTACCTGCTGGCATCCCTTTGTTAATCTGCTCCATATTAATTCCCATCCATCTCTATGAGTGATTTAGGACGTAAATCTGTCCAATTATCATTTAGCCAACTCAAACAAGTATCACGTGTTTGAGGGCCAAAAACCTGCTCCCAACCAGAAGGAATAGTTAATACTTCAGGCCATAACGAATACTGTTTTTCATGATTGATAAGAACTACAAATGCCATTGATTCATCATCGAAAATATTTTCACTCATGATTTAACTCCAAAGAGACTGTTGATAGGGGGTTTAATTCGCTGTTATTAAGTTGCGCAGAATTTGCGGCTTCATGACTGAATTTGTTACAACTATCGACAACTTCTTGCAAATAGAACTCAAAATCAGTTAATAGCTGAGCGCTACGTTTTTGACCCACTGCATGCGGGTCAAAGCTCAAACGGATCTTGGTTGTTGCACCAGGGTAGATAAATAAAGCAGCGGCTTGGCCAACCGAATCTTGCCACTTAACATCCTTCAATCCTGCCAATGCAACTGGTAATGTAAGCCCTTGAGATGAATCGACTTGTTTAATTGGCTCTGCGGTTTGTGTATCCGCATCAAGGGCATTTTCAATAACTAATAAAGTATCAAAAAATTCACCAAAACGATGAGTCGCCTCCAAATTATCCAACCTAACCGGAGCTAACGCTTGCCATTCAAATTGCTCAGTTTGCAACTGCTGCAACAACGCAATTGGACTACTCAAAGGATCGGTCTTAATCCGTATTGGTACTAACTGAGTAACCAATCCAACAAGCGTTTCAATACCTGCTAACGACGCTGCACGACCAGAATCAAATAAACCAAATACGACATCGTCCTGATTAAGTGCATTACCCACTGTTTTAGCCCATGCCAATTGAAATAGCATGGCCGTAGATACATTAATCTTTGCAGCTAATGCTTTAACATCTGTGTTTACAGCAGCACAAAGCACACTAGATAATTCTTGTGAAGGAAATCGTTGCTGTCTTGTCGGGCACAATAATGAAGGGGCTTTGAAACCATTCAGCGCTTTATTCCAATATTGACAAGCTATTGTCGGATCTTGTTTTTGTAACCAATCAAGATATTGACCCCAATGTAAATTTGGATAAGCTAAAGTGGCTTCAGCACTCATTCCTCCAAGCCACTCTTGCAAAATTCGAGGGGCTGACCAACCATCAAGCAGTAAGTGATGACAATGAATCAAAATTAGCCACTGACTATCACTTATACGTATAGATAAAAATCGCATGAGTGGCGGAGCATCAAATTCAAAGCGATATTGGTACCATGCTGTGCGATGCTGCGCTAACAGTGCTTCATATTGCTCACTTGGTTCACCACGTAAATCTAAAGTTTCCCATACAGGCTCGAGTATATCGGCAGTAAAGGTAGAAAATGTTTTCACAAAAAAGCCTGATCTTAGCGCGTCATGACGGCGCAGAAGATCCGCGGCCCCTGCTTTTAAAGCACTTTCAGATATTTCTGGGTTGTGTTGATTAGAAAGAGTTATTTCCATTTGTGTTGTCCATGGATCTGCTAGTCCATGACAGTGGCGAAGCATTTCAACTTGCAGTGGCGTAGCTGGCTTAATTGTCAAATTATTACTATCAACAAGACCTTGCGCTTGTAGCTGTTGTTGTTCTTCAATAAAACAGTCGTGTAGTTGATGAAAAAGCTTATTTAACTCAGCTTTAAATCGTAGTAGATCACTATGGTGCAATTCGCTACTAGGTGCTATCGCATTAAAGTGAAGTGTTTTTATCCCTTTTTGTTGGCTGTAATAGGCTGTTAAATCTAAAGAATTTAGTAACGGCCAGTGATCGGAGCAAGCTTCAGTGAGCTGCTCAAGAAGCGGAGTTACTGACCATAAATCTGAATTGGAGGATAAATTTAAATCACCAAGAAAATTAAAACCGACTAACCATCCATTTACACCTTGTTGAGCAGGCGCGACACCACTTGATGATACAAAAGGAGAGTCTTGCTGAATAATTTGACCACACCATTTACGCAACACTGTTTCTATCAACTGGCTCGACATTTCGTCCGATTTAGTCTTTAAAACATCACTATTGAGAGCCACATAAACTTCACGGGCAAACCAGCCAATGGTCCTGCTTAAATCTTGTGTTGGTTCCTGTACTTCTCGACCATGCCGCTCTAGTACCAAGGTAGGGCAGCGATTATCTAGCGCTGGTTTTAATTTTGATGTAATAGCAGCTAAGCAACTTATAGCAGGTAATAAACTAGCCAGTGGAAGCCCTAACCTACGAGCGACAGTTAATGCAGGACATGTTTTATTATAAGGTTCCAAGCTCCAAGTTAATGTGTGAGCACTTGCCAACGTTCCCAAATTGGTTGAATTTGGCGCAGGTATATACTGCTGGCTTAATTTATTTATATGATTGGACCAACTACGCCATGATGTTGGTACAGGAGGTAATTCAAGTTTTTCATTACTCACTTGCTGATTTCGGACAATCGCAAGGTCTTCAGCCAAAATATGCCATGATGAGGCATCTATGACTAAATGGTTTATGGCAAACCAAGCCCTTTGGTTATTATTTTCATTTTCTTTAACTAACAATACGGCAACCATAACACCATTTTCAGGACTTAAATTACTGCATAGTTGTTTTGCCAACTCAGCTGCTGATAATACACCTGAGTTTTCTAAAGTGGGTAAATCAGCATTTTCAGAATACACTCTATACTTATCATCATCACACTGTTGATAAGTTTGCTCACAATAAATAGTTTGGGTATTTTCAACCGGAACATTTAGGGATAACTCCCCCGTACCCGATTGCACCAATTGAGCTCGCAACAACCCATGGCGATTAAGTAAAGCATACACAAGCTTTTTTAGTTCACCAGCCGTCATACTTTCAGGCACTACTACACTTGCTAGTTGTGCAAATCGATCAAGCGGTGTCGCTGCATTAAGGTAGCGCTGCATTAATAAAGTTGAAGTAAGCTGACCTTTATCATTACTATCGTGGTTAACCGTTTTACTATTTTGACTGTCTCCGAGGGGATCAACTTCGTGTAATTCTTTAACCAAATTCGCAATGCATTTTGCATTAAATACTTGACGAGGAGTAAGGTGGATCCCTTCTCGACGAGCGCGACTGACTAATTTTACAACTGAAATACTATCGCCACCCACTGCAAAAAATCCATCGTCAATGCCTATTGTCTCAATCCCTAAAACGTCACACACTAAATTACATAGCTTTTTCTCCAGTTCATTGCGAGGGGCTCTTTTGGCAATAACACCTAAATCTTCAGGTATCGACAGCGCTTTACGATTAATTTTTCCATTAGGTAACTTAGGTAGTTTTTTATTAATTACAAAATACTTGGGGACTAAGTGAGGGGGTAGAGCTTGCTCACATACATAGCGAAAGCGAGCTATTAAGTTTAAATTAGCCTCTTGATTATCGCTTAGTTGCTCTATTTCATTTTCAATATAACAAATTAACTCCATCGCACTTTGAGTAACTGCTCTGGCAATGACAGCGCAAGGACATTTAATTAACAGCTCAATGGTTGACTCAACTTCGAGCGGCTCAACACGAAAACCTCTAATTTTCACTTGCTCGTCTATACGGCCAATGTATTCAATATTTCCTTGAGTTGTCCATTTTACTCTATCACCACTTAGATAAAGTCTTTCACCTTGTTCAGCAAAAGGATTAGCAATAAACTTGCTTGCTGTTAAATCACTACGATCAAGGTATCCTCTTGCTAATCCAGCACCAGCAATTGCAAGCTCACCAGGCACCCCTAAAGGCGCTAATTGCAAGCAACTATCTAAAACATAAACTTGCCCTCCTGCAACCGGCCCACCTATTACCGGCTTTTCAGCGGCATTGGTTTTAGCAATCATCGCATCCACTGTTGCCTCTGTCGGGCCATATAAATTAAAGCCCAACGTACCAGGAAGGCTCTTTATACGTTGCCAAAGCTCTTGTTTTACCGATTCACCACCAAAACCCAATATTGCAGGTGTGTGAGGTTCAATAAATTGCCCATTTGTATCTGTAAGTCCTGACTGTAACCACGGTAATACTTCATCTAGCATACTGGGAGTTAACTCAATAAAATCCATTTTTTTAAGCATTATCTCTTTGGCAAGAGTGACCGCGTCTTGCATCGTATTTGCATCAAATAAATAGACTTTATGGCCTTCAAACATCCACAGTGTAGGTTGCCATGAGGCATCAAAAGCCAAAGACCAAGCATGGCCAACTTTTAGCTGATTATGTTCTACAAGCGCAGAAGCTTCGCTATAGAGATCGTGTTTATGACTAGCAATAAGGTTAACCAGCGAAGCATGTTTTACAACCACACCTTTTGGCTGCCCTGTTGAGCCGGATGTAAACGTAATACAGGCTGGATGAGATGGGCGCAATGGCCGGCATCTCTCTTCGTTTGTAAGATTAAGATCACTATTTTTTATACTTAATGCTTCATTCTCAATAACTAACAGACTGACTGTTTTAGTTTGTAATTCAGCCGCTTTAGCTGATTCAAATGAATGTGCATCACCATTATTAATTACTATATTTGGCGCCGCCAATGTAAGTACTCGGTTAATGTAATCCTCTGGATAATTTGGATCTATAGGTACAATAGCGGCACCTGCCTTGAGTGTACCAAGCATCACAACGAACCATTCCAACTGGCGAGGCATTATTATGGCAACCCGATCTTCTGGCCCAATCCCTTGCGATACTAGCCACCTTGCGACTCTATTTGCTCTTGCATTGAGCGTTAAAAAACTGAGGTCATGCAGCACGTTTTGTTGTTGCAAAACACTCTTTATCGTTTCACTGCCAACTAACTCAACGGCAGTTCGATTTGGGTATTTACTCACGGTATTCTCAAACCAAGCAACGAGCGTTGTTATTGGGCTTGCAAAAGCATCGCGTTGACCCCATTTTATTAATTGATTTTCATCGGGTAATACAGTGGTAATGTTAGCTAGTGCTATATCTGGTTCTTGGACACAATGTTTAAGTAACTGTAGCAACCGTTTCAAATGATTTGGTATGGTTTTTGGTCGATATAATGAAGCACGCCAAGTGGCTTGAAACTGAAGGCAGTTATCTTTTAATAATGCGTCAAAAGAGAGATCTGTTTGCGTTGTACCATTAAAATACTTTTCCCAATGTACATCTAAGTCATCTATTATGGGTGGAGACATCCCATGGCTTAAGAAAGTCACCATAGTGTCTAATAATGGGTTTTGCGATTCCCCTCGTTTTATTTGTAATTTTTCAAGTAATAATTCAAAGGGTAAATCTGCATGTGAAAAAGCAGCACGACATTGTGTCGCACAATCACGGATCAGTTCACGAAAACAAAGTTTATTATCAACCTTAATCCGCAGTGGAATAACATTCCCAAAATTACCTATCAGGTCACTCAGCTCAGGTAAATTACGATGCGAAGCCACTGTCCCTATCGTCACTTCTGAGGCCCTAGAAAGCCGAGTCATTAATAAAGCAATCACCGCAATAATGGCTTCAAAAGTTGTAACTTGTTCTTCTCGTGCTAACGTAAGTAGGGTTTGTGTTGTTGCTTGATCAAGATTATCACTGTGCCAGCCACCATTTTCATTTTGCTTCACTCCCCGAGGAAAGTCAGTTGGAAAATCAATAGGCTCAGGTAGCGGTGTAAGCTGCTTTTGCCAGAACGCAACCTGCTCTTTGCTTTGCTCGGAATCTTGTTGCCATTTTTCACGATGCCATTGAGCAAAATCTAAATACTGGATGGGTAAAGGAGCCCGTTGTTTAGATTCGCCGCTCTTAATTAGCCTATAGTATGTTGATAATTCATTAGAAAAAATACCAAATGACGCCCCGTCCCAAACAATATGTTGCCCTACCATAACTAAAGTGTGATGACTGTCGGTCATTTTTACGAGAGCAAGTCGAAGTGTACTCTTAGTTGCAAGATCGAAAGGTTCTGTACTTGCATGTTGTGCTATTTCTTTAAGACGTACTTCTCGCGTCTGATGATCTAAATCTTGTAAATCATATTCACACCACTGCAAAGGAAACTCATCAAGCACTTTTTGTCGAGCACCAACAATAGGGTCTGCATAATAGGAAGTTCGAAAAATACTGTGCCTGTTCACTAATTCAAAACAACTTTGCTGTAAAACACGCGCATCTAAACAACCTTTAAATTGCCACAAGACACAAACATTGTAAGCAGACGAAAGTGGGTCCAGTTGATTAAGTAACCACATCCTTTCTTGCGCATTAGAAAGTACATAACTGGTCTCATTTTTTGCTTTTGAAACTGTAAAGCTTTGATTTAATGTCGATAAAGAGTCCACATTATTATTCGGCATGATTATTTTTCGAGTTGCCGCCAATTTTCTCGCAAGCTTTAGCCTAAGTGCATTATCCATAAAACAGACCCTAAAATATAAACAATAATAATTTGCATTATTATTTACTGTAGTTATTATTGCAACACATTGATTGAAAATTAATCCCGTGTGTATGCAAAATGTATTTTGAAAAGGAGCATAAGATATTATGAAAACTAATTTTTCCAATGAAGGCACAACCCAAAGCGATGAGCAAAATTTAATCTTCGCACGAGCAGCCGCTCTAGCCGACAGTGGTATATTTAAAGAATATTTAATTTACGAAGATAACGGTGAATGTTGGTTTGCAGGGGGTATTGTTCGATCTATAACCGTATTTGCAACTCACATTGAATCTAATACCTCTGCAGGAAAAACTCAGCGCCAAGTTAACAGCGAAAACCTCTGCCAAGTCCTACAGCAAGAATTAAATACTTGGGATGGTGAGTGGCAAGCATGCGGATGGTCTAGTTTTGAATTCGCGTATGCCCTGAAATCACCAGAACTATTAACCGAAGAAGAAAAAGCAGGTCAAGAAGCGTTATTATTTATTTGTGAGCCAAAAATAACGGTATCCCTGGGGAAAAAACCAACACTCATTAAATCTAAATCCAGTGAACTTGAGCAGCAAGTACGCTTAATACTAGAAAATGCAGTTGTACGAGCACACGTTCCTTACAAAAATGTCGAAATACCAGACAATATTAATTATAAAAATGCAGTCAAAAAGTCTGTCGCCAATATTAAAAATGGTTTACTAGAAAAAGTCATACTCTCGCGTAAGGTTCCCCTACATTTTTCGCCCGATTACACTGCGACTTGGCTTCAAGGGCGTTCGATGAACACACCGGCTCGTTCATTTACAATGAATTTAGCTGGTTGGAAAATCACTGGGTTTAGTCCTGAAATTGTACTTTCAGTTGATGAAAACCGTAAAGTTACAACAGAGCCGTTAGCGGGTACTCGACGATTAGAAGGTAATCCAGAAACAGATCAAAAAATATTTGATGAATTACTAAAAGATCCAAAAGAAACCCACGAACACGCAATATCTGTGAGACTTTCAGTTGACGAAATGAATGAAGTTTGTGAACCAGAATCTGTACATGTACCACAGTTCATGGTTCAAAAAAAGCGAGGTTCTGTGCAACATTTAGCTTCGAGAGTCTGTGGCACTCTAAAAACAGAATATAACGCTTGGCATGCATTCGAAAGCCTATTCCCTGCTGTTACAGCGTCTGGTATTCAAAAGCTGGCTGCTTTTTCAGAAATACGACGACACGAAGGCAGTAGCAGAGGGCTTTATGCAGGCGCAATTTTAAAACTAGATCACACAGGCGTTATTGACGCAGCATTAGTTTTACGCAGTGTTATGAGTAAAGGCGATCAGCACTGGTTACAGGCTGGAGCCGGAATTGTACTTGATTCAACACCAGAAAGAGAACTCACCGAAACCAGTGAAAAACTAGCAAGCATTTCACCTTGGGTTGTTGAAAAAAAAAGCTAAATTAACGTAATTCATTAAATAAGGATACTTAATGAATCCTTATTCAGCTAATACCCACTGCTACACATTTTTATAAACAAAAGTAAATTTATGTAGCAGATAAAAGTTGTTTTAAACGAGGAGTTTAAGCATGGCACAGCCACTAATACCTACATACGATATCATTGGTGTCGGATTTGGCCCATCAAATATAGCTTTGGCGATTGCCTTAGAAGAAATTAAGAGCAATTCCACCACACTAAATGCCTTATTTATTGATAAACAGCGAGAATATCAATGGCATGGTGATACTATTACTAACCAAAGTGGGCTACAAGTCTCATTTTTGAAAGATCTTGTTACATTGAGAAATCCAACCAGCCCTTACTCTTTCTTAAATTATTTACATTCACATAATCGTTTAGTGGACTTCATAAATTTAAGTACTTTCTACCCAAGCAGGTTAGAATTTAATGACTACCTTCGCTGGGTTGCGGGTCATTTTTCTTCTCAATGTCAATACGGCGAAGAGGTTACCTCTATTGAGCCGGTTATGGATAATCAAAAAGTAAAATTACTCAAAGTGACAACAGCAGATACAGGTGGTACAAGTAAGATCCGTTTTACTAAATCACTTGTTATGGGCACTGGCGGAACCCCTTTAATACCGGAAGTTTTTCAACCGCTAAAACAAACCCCGCTTGTATTTCATCATACTCACTACCTATCAAAAATGGCTAAACTTATTCCAGTAAAAACAAAAGATTTACGCATTGCTATAATCGGGGGTGGGCAAAGTGCTGCGGAAGCTTTTATTGATATTGATGATAATTATCCACACGCAAAAGTTGATTTAATTATGCGTGGTAATTCGATGAAGCCAGCAGATTCAAGTCCCTATGTGAATGAAATTTTTAACCCATCATCAACAGACTCTATATTCAGTAAAACGCAGCAAGAAAGAGAAGAGCTATTAAAAGAATATAAATACGCTAATTATTCAGCTGTTGACTCATCGATGATTGAGCAAATATATAATATTTTTTATCAACAAAAAGTTGCCATGATGGAGCAACATACATATTGCCCTAACAGTGAAGTTACTGAAGCATCTGAAAAAAATGGAAAAATAACGCTGTCTATACTTGATAGAAAATCAAATCAGCATGCTACGAATAATTACGATTTAGTAATTTTAGCAACAGGGTATCAACGACCTAAAATGGCGCCTATGTTAGAACCTATTAAAGCCTATTTAGGAAACATTGATATTGATCGAAATTATCAAGTTAAAACGGACGAACGTTTTCTTCCATCGTTATTTTTGCAAGGGCGTTCAGAATCATCCCATGGTTTAAGCGACACCTTACTCTCAATACTTTCGGTAAGGTCAGCAGAAATAGCACACTCATTACAGGCAGAGTTGCAAGAACAAGCTCAACAAGCAGTTGCTTTAGCTTAATCCCTTAAAATGCATATTACTCAAATAAGTCATTATCTAAGTAATGTGCATTCATCGCAATCGGGTTTATTTTCAATCATTATTGCCTTATAACAGATGTGATACTGTTTAATAACAAGGAATAAAAATGAAGTTTATTGCCCCTTTTGCGCTTTTGGCAACAGTCAGTTTTTCAGGTTTTACGAGTCAAACAGAACAAACGCTACAACTTGAAAACGTATTCGACCTTGAATATGCGAATCAGATAGATATAACCGAAGACGGTAAAACCGTTTACTTTGTGCGTAATCGTATGGATATAAAAACAGACCGCAAAGTGGGTAATATTTGGTCTGTTGATTATAAAACTAAACAAATGCAACCATTAACCTCTGGCGTGCATATGGATTATTCGCCAGTACTCTCTCCTGATGGTCAACGCCTTGCGTTTATATCAACACGTGATGGCAGCAGCCAAATATATATAAAATGGCTTAAAACAGGTGCTATGGCAAAAATCAGTAACTTAACGAGTAGCCCTCGTGCAATTACATGGAGCCCTGATTCTAGCCAATTAATATTTAACATGTTTGTACCAAGTGCAACTTCAGCCCCCGTAAACCTGCCCGGTAAACCAAAAGGGGCAACGTGGGCAGAACCCGCTAAATTTATTGATGATGTTTATTACCGTTCAGATGGTGGCGGTTACACACAAAAAGGTTTTAGCCAATTATTTTCCATAGATGCTAACGGTGGTAATGCCAAGCGACTCACTCATGATGAGTTTGATAACGCCGGCGATGTAAGCTTTAGTAACGATGGTAAATCACTTTATTTTTCTGCAAACCGACATAAAAACAACCAGCTAAAATTCACAAATAATGAAATTTATAAACTTGATTTGGCCTCGCAAACTATAACCGAAATTACTAACCGAGATGGCCCTGATGAACAACCTAAAGTATCGCCCGATGGCCGTTACTTAGCGTACACCGGTTATGACGATATACGCACTAATTACGAAAATGCTCAACTTTATATTCGTGATTTAAAAACAGGTAACACAACTAGTTTAACGCCAAATTTTGATCGTAGCGTTGGGCAAATAAAATGGAGTGCCAATTCAAAAGGTGTGTACTTTAGTTACGCCGATAAAGGCCAAACCGCCCTCGCCTATCAACCACGCAGTGGCAAGCGTAAAATAATAACAACTCAAATTGGCAGCGTTGCCTTTGGACGCCCTTATTCTGGTGGCGACTTTGATGTAAGCGAAGATGGAGAGGTAGCCTTTACCCTTGCCGATACCCAGCGCCCTGCTGATATAGCAACAATTAAACGCGGTAAAGCCCAGCGTTTAACTACCCTTAATGCAGATGCATTGGGCGACAGAGCTTTGGCTAAAGTGGAAGAAATTTGGGTTAAATCAAGCCACGATGAACTTCCTATTCAGGGGTGGATTGCCTACCCGCCAGAATTTGATAGCAGCAAAAAATACCCGCTAATACTAGAAATTCACGGCGGCCCTGTCGCTAATTATGGCCCGCACTTTAGCGCTGAAATTCAACTGTTTGCAGCCAAAGGCAATGTCGTTTTATACATGAACCCACGTGGTAGTGATTCCTATGGTAAAGAGTTTGCACAAACTATTCATCATAATTACCCAAGTAACGATTTTGATGATTTAATGACAGGTGTTGATGCGCTAATAGCGAAAGGCTTTATTGACGAGTCTAAATTGTTTGTAACCGGTGGCTCTGGTGGCGGTGTGCTAACAGCTTGGATTGTAGGTCATACCGATCGCTTTGCTGCGGCTGTAGTTGCCAAACCGGTTATTAATTGGATCAGTTTTGTACTAACAGCAGATTTTTACCCGTTTTTTGCTGATTATTGGTTCCCAGGTAAACCATGGGATCACATTGAGCACTACATGAAACGCTCGCCTATTAGCTATGTTGGAAACGTTAAAACTCCTACTATGTTGCTCACTGGTGAATCTGACTACCGTACACCAATTTCAGAAACTGAGCAGTTTTATCAGGCATTAAAATTACAAGGTGTTGATACTGCAATGGTGCGAATTCCTAATGCTTCACATGGCATTACAGCTCGGCCATCAAACTTAATGACAAAAGTTGCTTATATTCAATGGTGGTTTGATAAACACACTAAATAATAAATTTATAGCTCAAATAAAAGCCACTTCAAATAAGTGGCTTTTATATTTACCGCTATAGTATTCAAACTGTAAACCCCCTTTACACTTCTGTGACAGTTAAATATCGGACTTAGCTAAAACTTGAGTTAGTAAAATTTCGGTTTATAACATTTTTTGTAACTTGAGTTGGTAAAAAATCGGTTTGAGTCACTGTTTATAGCCTTTCAGTTAGTAAAATTTTGTTTTATAGCACAAAGAAGTTAGTAAAAAATCGGTTTATAAATTCGTTTAGTTTGCCTATTAAAGCAAAAATCAGTCACTTACCCGCCTTTTAAAGTTGCCGTAAACGCTTTTTACAGCAAAATCACCCCAAATATACCGTTTTATGAAAGGTTAGTTAAACTCTGATCTGTAAATTGAGACAGGTAGTTAAATAGTGATCCAAAATGATTTGGCAAGGCCGTGTTGAACTTTGGTTGGTGAATTTGCAGCAGTATGTTTGGTTTTTAGGCAAGGCGGAGCTTATGTAGTGTGGTTATTCCCCATGAATAGGCGATAACGTAGCATAAATACCAAACATGCGCTGCCCTTTGGGTTCTTTCTAGGGACGATAAACTCTTTGTTGCCTACATGGATGTAGGTAAGGGGCGTGAGCAGGACGCGGAAGCTTTGCTCGGTTTTTACTTAGCCCACTAGGTTACAAACCTCGCGCCGCGATTTAATCGCCCTAGATTGAACAAATTTCAATCCACAAAGATCAACACGCCCTAGTTAAAGTCTGATCTGTAATTGTGCTTCAATGTTCTAACTTTATTTAAAGCAATAAAAAAGGGCCTATTGGCCCTTGAGTAACACTATCTAGTTAGGAATTAAAACTGGTTCATGGTGTTGTCTTCACCACCGGCTTTTAGCGCGTTATCACCAGAGAAGTATTCTTTGTGCGTATCGCCCATGTTAGACCCTGCTAAATCTTGGTGCTTAACCGATGCTTGCTCACGGCGAATTTCTTGGCGTTGTACGTCACGTACATAAGCCAGCATACCCATATCGCCAAAGTAACCTTCTGATAAAATATCAGTGCTTAGCGCAGCTGTATGGTATGTCGGCAAGGTTATTAAGTGATGGAAAATACCGGCTTCACGTGCGCCATCGCGCTGGAAGTTTTGCACTAGTAAATCGGCTGCTTGCGCAAGCTCTGTTGCATCCATTTCTGGTGCCATAAGGCCTTTATTATCGCCAAGACTTGGGTAAGCACTAAGGTCACGGCCTGCCTCTTCCCACTCTTGATACACTTGCTCACGAAACTTAAGCGTCCAGTTAAACGAAGGCGAGTTGTTGTATACCAGTTTTGCATTTGGCACGTGTTCTTTTACACGATTTACCAGTTCTGCAATTTGTTTAACATGTGGTTTTTCTGTTTCAATCCACAGTAAATCAGCGCCCGACTGCAAGCTAGTAATACAATCTAGTACTACACGATCTTTTTCCGTGCCTTCACGGAATTGGAATAAACCGTTATCTAGACGAGTTGGTTTACATAACTGGCCATTAATTTTCATTGCCGTGTCGCCTTCATTTAAGTCATCAACACCGTTAATTGGCGTGGTTTCTAAAAATGCATTGTATTGGCTTGCTAAGTCACCTGGCGTTTGCGAAACAGGTACCTTTTGCGTAAGGCTGGCACCCAATGAATCTGTACGTGCCACAATAATACCGTTATCAATACCTAGCTCTAAAAAGGCGTAACGTACTGCGTTAATTTTTGCTAAAAAGTCTTCGTGTGGAACGGTCACTTTACCCGCTTGGTGACCACATTGTTTAGCGTCAGATACTTGGTTTTCTATTTGAATGGCACACGCACCGGCTTCAATCATTTTTTTAGCCAGTAAGTAAGTTGCTTCTTCGTTACCAAAACCTGCGTCAATATCAGCAATAATTGGCACAACATGGGTTTCAAAGTTGTCTATTTTATCAATAACAGCTTGAACATCGCCTCCGTTCGCTTTTGCTTCATCTAGGTCGTTAAACAAGTGGTCTAGTTCACGTGCATCTGCTTGCTTTAAAAATGTGTAAATTTCTTCAATTAATGCAGGTACCGATGTTTTTTCGTGCATGCTTTGATCTGGCAGCGGACCAAATGCAGAGCGAAGCGCTGCAACCATCCAGCCACTTAAGTATACATAGCTGCGTTTAGTTGTTTTTTGATGGCGCTTAATAGCCATCATCATTTGTTGTGCAGTAAAACCATGCCAACAGCCTAAAGATTGTGTGTACTGGCTTGTATCTGCGTCATATGCTGCCATATCTTCACGCATTACGTCTGCTGTGTATTGTGCAATTTCAATCCCAGTACGGAAACGGTTTTGCAAGCGCATGCGGCTTGCATATTCAGGGTTGATTGCGTGCCATGCGCTACCTTGAGATTGGCAAAGAGTTGAGAGTGTGTCTGTTTCGCGTTGATATGTTGTCATAATAAAATCCTTCGAACGGGTGTGTAAATAATTTTAGTGTTGTGAGAGTGGCTACGTTGCTCATGCTCCGTAGCGCTTAAATCAACATTAGGCTCATTTTTTAGATTTAGTAAATTTATAGTTGTTATTACGGCTATATATTTTATGAATGACTAAAAAGCACTCAACATTGCTTTTTTGCGTTATTGTTGCCTTAACGCACAAGCGCACAACAACATCGCGACCGTTTAAGGAGGGCAATTATGTCCCACACTCTCACACACTCAGGACTCAGCGTAGACACACAACTCGCTGATTTTGTTAAAAGCCAATTACTCCCTGGCACTCACTTAAGTGAGCTGCAATTTTGGCAAAGCTTTGCACATATAGTTCAAACGCTTACCCCTATAAATAAGGCACTGCTTGAAAAGCGAGAGCTGCTTCAACAGCAAATAGATGACTATCATCTAGCTAATAAAACGTGGAATAGCGCCAAGTACCATGCCTTTTTACAAGATATTGGCTACTTGGTAAAAGAGCCTGCCAACTTTACAATTGAAACCCAAAATGTAGAGCCTGAAGTGGCCCTTACAGCAGGCCCTCAATTGGTTGTGCCTGTAAGTAACGCACGCTTTGCACTTAATGCCGCTAACGCGCGTTGGGGCTCGTTATACGACGCTTTATACGGTACTGATGTACTAAGCGAAGATGACGGGGCTGAAAAAGGTAATACCTACAACCCTGTTCGTGGCTTTAAGGTAATGGCCTACGCTCGCCAGTTTTTAGATAAAGCATTGCCGTTGACTAATGGCTCGCATATAGAAAGCACGAATTACTCAGTAGTAGATGGCGCACTTTTAATTACCTTGCGTGATAGCTCTCAAACCACATTAGCTGACCCATCTCAGCTTATTGGCTATCAAGGAGAAGCGCAAAATCCAACTGTAGTGTTATTAAAAAACAATGGCTTACATATAGAGCTACATATCGATCACCACCACATTATTGGCCAAGCTGATAAAGCAGGCTTAAAAGATGTAGTGCTAGAGGCCGCGCTTACCACCATTATGGATTGTGAAGATTCAGTAGCTGCGGTAGATACAGAAGATAAAGTACAAGTTTATAAAAATTGGCTTGGGTTGATGCAAGGTAGCTTAGTTGAATCGTTTAAAAAAGGCGATAAAACTGTTGAGCGCACTCTGCAAAGTGATAAAACATACACCGCACTTGATGGTGGCACAGTTACTTTAAAAGGCCGTAGCATGATGTTTGTAAGAAACGTTGGCCATTTAATGACGAACCCTGCTATTACCGATGTGTACAATCAACCGGTATTTGAAGGCATTATGGATGCGATGTTTACTGCGACCGCAGCCCTGCACGACCTAAATAAAAAAACAGGTATAAAAAATTCAAGCGCGCAAAGTATTAATATAGTTAAACCAAAAATGCATGGCCCTGAAGAGGTAGCGTTTACTAACACTTTATTTAGCTTAGTAGAGGAAGCGCTAAGCTTACCTAAAAACACGCTTAAAATGGGTATTATGGATGAAGAACGCCGCACTTCTGTAAACCTGAAAGCCTGTATTTGTGCAGCCAAAGAGCGTGTTGTATTTATAAATACTGGATTTTTAGACCGCACAGGCGATGAAATTCATACCTCTATGCAAGCGGGCGTTGTACTTCCAAAAGCACAGATTAAACAGCAACCATGGATACAAGCTTATGAGGATCGCAATGTCGATATTGGCCTTGCTTGTGGCTTGAGTCATAAAGCACAAATAGGTAAAGGCATGTGGCCAATGCCAGATAAAATGGCATTAATGATGGAGCAAAAACAAGCTCACCCTAAATCAGGCGCTAATACAGCATGGGTGCCCTCCCCTACAGCTGCTACCCTGCATGCAATGCATTATCACGATATAAACGTATTTAATGAGCAGCAAAGCATAGCTAAACGTACTATTGCTAGCCTTAATAACCTACTTACACCGCCGCTAATGGCAGACCCAAAAACGCTTTCAAAAGAAGATATTCAAAGTGAGCTAGAAAACAACGCACAAGGTATTTTAGGTTACGTTGTACGTTGGATTGATCAAGGCGTAGGCTGTTCAAAAGTACCTGACATTAACCATATTGGGCTAATGGAAGACAGAGCAACACTGCGTATTTCAAGCCAGCATATGGCTAATTGGTTGCTAAATGGCGTGTGCTCACAGGCGCAAATAAAATCAACCATGGCTAAAATGGCCAAAGTGGTTGATGGTCAAAACGAGCATGACACTGCCTATACACCCATGGCAACAGACGAAGAAACCCTTAATAACAGCATTGCGTTTCAAGCCGCTACTGCATTAGTTTTAGAAGGCGTAACACAGCCTAGTGGTTACACTGAACCATTACTGCATAGCTACCGTATTAAATACAAAGCACAACATTGTTAATCACTCCAAATTTTTAACACGAGCTTGAATTGTTTTTTGAGTCAAACCAGCCTTCGGGCTGGTTTTTTATCGCCTAGAATTAAAATAGCAGCGCTTTTATGGCATTTTAAAAATATATATATTCAAATAAGCATAATACACATGAATATCTAACATTTATTCAAACGTAAAAAAGCGTGTTTTGCATACACAAAACACGCTTTTTAAAGCTTTTAACCGTTTACGTTTAATTTTTTACAATGGCATTGTGATAAATATTTTGTACATCGTCACAATCTTCAAGCATATTTATAAACTTATCGAAGTTAGCGATAACTTCTTCGTCCTCAATTTCAATATTAACTTGAGGAATAAACGTAATTTCATCTACTTCAAAGTTAATGCCTTCAAATGCGTCTTCAAGGGCTGTTTTAGCTTTAAAGTATTCTGTTGGCGGTGCAAATACCGATATTTTACCGTCCTCGGCTTCAACGTCGGTTACATCAACATCAGCCATCATTAATGCTTCTAATACGACCTCATCGTCATCGCCTGCAAAGCCAAGTACCGCATAATGATCAAACATATGCGCTACACAGCCAGGAGTACCAATTTTTGAGTCTGTTTTAGTAAATGGCAAACGTACATCTTTGATAGTACGGTTCGGATTATCGGTCAAACAGTCAACAATAACCATGCAATTACCAGGGCCATAGCCTTCGTAACGGGCAACTGAATAGTCTTCCCCTGCTCCACCGGCTGCTTTCTCAATTGCTTTTTCAATAACGTGTGCGGGAACTTGGTCTTTTTTAGCTTTTTCGATTAGGCGGCGTAATGTTTGATTTACTTCGGGATCGGGTTCACCACTTTTTGCTGCAACGTAAATCTCTTTACCATACCTTGAGTTTATTTTCGTTTTAGCATTAGCCGTTTTGATCATAGAACTTTGACGAACTACAAATGCTCTGCCCATTTTGTGCCTCTAATGAATACGTTACGTTTTGCAGTATTTTACCAATTCAAAACGTATTGGGCTAGTTTTGTAATTTAAATAGTGTACTACTTATTACTAATTAAATTAAGTAACACGCTATTTAACATAACTCTAATTTTCTGAGTAATTATCAATTAATCCAACTAGCTCATAAAAGTCATGTAAAACGTAGTCAGCTTGATCTGCATAACCAGGAGTCACATCAGGAGCATATAAACAAGCACGCATATCTGCGTTGTGTGCAGCTTGTATGTCATATAAGTAATCACCAACGTAGAGCAAATTAGCAGAACTAATATCCCAAAGCGTAGCAATTGCATTTAATGCACTTGGATCTGGTTTTGCGGGTGCGTCGCTTCGCGTTAAAACCGTGCTGATAGGTAATGGATTATTCTGAAGTTTTATTGATGCTGCTTTATCAAAGTTTCGAGTAACTATAGCCATTGGAATTTTTTTAGCTTTTAACTGTGCAATAGCTTCGCTAACACCTGGTAATAACGTGGCATGTTGAGCATCGAGTAACTCATGCTGATGCACAATATTCATAGCTTCTTCACGCATGTAAGGTGATGGGAGTTGCGCTATAAAATCGAGTAAGTCCTGCTCACAAGGACAGCCTATTTGTGCTTTTATAAGCGAAAAATCTAATTCAGACGATACCAATGTGCCATCTAAATCAAAAATAACACCATGAATAGCCTCTACCTGAGTCGTCATATCATTCCTTGGGTGTAATAATAATTTACTAAACGTACTTTAAACATAAAATGCTCTACTACTTATGCCCAAATTATGGGGAAATAACATCAACTATATTTAAATTAATAATGCGTAAACACATCAATCAACTGATAATAAAGAAAAAATAAAAACTTAGTAATTACCTTTAGATTGCGCGAAACAAGGTAAATATACAATACAAGTTGATTAATTTTACGGTACTTTACATAGTACAGATCAATTATGAATGTATCTTAAACAAAAGAAGAGAATACGCGCACATTAATTACAGTGCGCGTAGATTGGGAAAGGTTTATTCAAATAATAATTAATTTTGCTCGAAGCGGGCTTCAAGCCATGTATCATCTTGGGCAAAGTTTAAGGTTTTAATCCTACCTTTCCCCTCAACATTAACCATATTCACCTGAGTTGGCCATAAATCACGCAGTGCACCATTACTCATTTTAATCCCTTCAATCCCTTTTGGTATAGGTGCTTCTTGGTAAACCCAAAAAAACTTTCCATCAACTTGTGCACCTACAAAGCTAAGCGGTATAGATTCACCACTTAGTGTTTGTAGCGCAACGTGCGATTCAACATACTTAGCAAAACGTTGTTGATCGGTTTTATTACTAATAATATCGATTTTGCCTTCAAATAATGTTCCTACGGCATGTTCGGTATCATGTAAATAAAAGCGATGCATTAACTCAACATTATGCGTTCGTTTGTTAAAAAGCACCGTTGTAACTGACGATTTTAGTTGATGCGCTATACTTGGCGCAGCAACTAAAAGGCAAACAATAATAAGCAAAAAGCGCATTATTGCTGCTCCTCACCGTCATCCTTTTCGTCTTTTTTCTCATCGCTTTTAAGCTCAGTTTTAATATCTTGCATGATATCGCGACTCACTTTAGCTTTACTCTTTTCCTTTTTAAACACTTCAATACGTGAAGGAATAATACGGCGAGGGTAATTGTTGTTTTCAACATCTACATCAGCTGTTTCCCAACCTGGATCGACAGTCACTGATACAAGCGGCTTGTTTTTATCGGTAACAATCAGCTTTTGAACGTTTTTATAATTACGACGCCAAATTTCAGCAGGAATATAGCGTTCTTCTTTAGTGCCATCTTCATATGTTAGCTCAAGTAATATAGGCATTACCAAACCACCTAGGTTTGAAAATTCCATTACGTAATAGTTTTTATCTTCTTCTAAAGCGCGTTCAAGCGTTTTACGCTCCCACGGCTCTAAGCCTTTTAAAAACTTGTTGTACGAGTTGCGTTCTTTATTGGTTACAGTAAAACGGTCGTTTTCGTCATAAAAATCGGTAACATCAGGGTTTTTCTCAACCCATGTTTTTTTACCTTCTGCGCGGTTACGCTCAACAAATAATGAAGTAGGCTTGTCTGCTTCAATATCGCGTAAACGGCTGTAATCAATATCAGGGTTTTTAGTGTCTAAGCGTAGTTGATATACTTTATCTAAAGAGATATCAACATGGTCTGTGGTGTAAAACCAGCCACGCCAAAACCAATCTAAATCAACACCAGAGGCTTCTTCCATTGTTCGGAAAAAATCAGCTGGGGTAGGGCGCTTGTATTTCCAGCGCTGAGCATACTCTTTAAATGCAAAGTCGAATAAGTCACGGCCTAAAATCACTTCACGTAAAATATTAAGTGCTGCGGCAGGCTTAGTATAAGCATTAGGACCTAAGCGTAATACGCTGTCTGACTGAGTCATAATTGGCACTTGGTTTTGTGACTTCATGTAGCTCACTATATCGCGAGGCTCAACACCCCAAGGAATAGTAGGATCCCATTCACGACCAGCAACACCATCTAAAAAGCTGTTTAAGCCTTCATCCATCCACGTCCATTGGCGCTCATCCGAATTTACAATCATCGGAAAGTAAATATGGCCAACTTCATGAATAACTACGCCAAGTAAAAAGCGCTTTTCAGCTTGAGAATAAGTACGAGTACCATCATCTTGCAACTTAGTACGTGGACCGTTAAAGGTGATCATTGGGTATTCCATACCACCAACGGGGCCATTAACCGACTGTGCAGTTGGGTACGGGTAATCAAAAGAATACTTAGAGTACACTTCCATTGTGTGTACTACCGCTTCAGTTGAGTACTTCTCCCATAAGTCACCACCTTCTTTAGGGAAGAACGACATTGCCATAACTAAAGGCTGAACGTCACCACCTTGCTGATAACCTTTTGCATCCCACATAAACTTACGAGACGACGCCCAAGCAAAGTCACGAACATTCTGTGCTTTAAAGTGCCACGTTTTAGTTTTGTCTGTGCCTTCTTTTTCGTTTTCTAGCGCTTCTTCTGCGTTAACAATAAATACAGGACGCTTAGATGTTTCAGCTTGCTTTAAACGTTTGCGCTGCGTACTTGTTAGTACTTTGCTCGCGTTATCAAGCTTACCTGTTGCCGATACAATGTGATCAGCAGGAACAGTAATCTCAACATCGTAATCACCAAACTCAAGCGTAAACTCACCAGAACCTAAAAATGCCTTGTTTGTCCATGCTTCGTAATCGGTATAAGCGGCTAAGCGAGGGAACCACTGAGCAATTAAGAATATGTCGTTGCCGTCTTCTTCAAAATGCTCGTAACCAGAACGTGCACCTACAGCATCTTCTTCAACAATGTTGAAGGCGAAGTTCATGCTAAATTCTACTTCTTTACCTGGTTTTAATGGCTCGTTTAAATCAACGCGCATTAAAGTATCAACAACAGTTACGCGCAGCTCTTTGCCGTCTTCGTCTTTAACACCACTAATAGTGTAACCAAGTTCGTTGTCGCTCATAAATTGCTGACGACGTAGCTCACCTAAACTTAATTTAGCAGGCTTTTGAGCTGGTAGGCTTTTTAAAGTGCTTTTAAATGTTTTTGTTGTTTCGGCAATAGAGTCACTTTTAAAAATATTTTGATCTAGCTGTAACCACAAATATTTAAGCGTATGTGGTGAGTTATTTTTATATTCAATACTTTGGCTACCCGTAATACGGTGCTTTTTTTCATCTAGCTTTACATCAATATCGTAATTAACACGTTGCTGCCAGTATTTTTCTCCTGGTTCGCCAGCCGCACTACGGTAAACATTTGGTGTTGGCAGAGCTTCGTCTAATTGACGAAACTTATCAACATAAGAACCTTTTGTTTGCTCAACTGAAGACGCCATAACAACACTCGACATTGCCAGTGGCAATACAAAAGCGCTCAGCGTAAGACCTATTTTTTTCATTGTTAGTCCTGATAAATTTTAGTAAGGGTACTTTGACAAAATAACAGCTTAGCTTCAATAAATTATCGATAAAGTGCAGCTTTTATAAGGTGGTATTCACTAACGTTTTACAGCTTTTTATTATGTATAAAACTATGACTAAAATAAACGGGAGCAAAACTGTAAAGGGGGTTTACAAAAAACACAATTACTTAGTATTAAAACAGGAACAAACAACTCAATTTATAGAGTTCATCCCTAATTCATTACAACAAACTACAGTGTAGGTATATTTGTTAACTTACATTAACTTCAAATTACATTAGTAAAAACGGAGACTGCTATGAAATTTTATATTGTTAAAAAAGATCAGCAGCTCGAAGCTATTCCAGCTGAAGAAGAATTGCTTGAAAGTTACCAAAATAATAACTACAAATACGTAAATATAGTGTCGGCATGTAACAAACAGGATGCGTTAAAACGACTCCCATCCATACAAAAAAGTAATAAGAAACGCATTATTATTGGCGTAAATATTGCTGCAATCTCAATAATATTGGCTATTTATACGATAAATTAAAAATAGTTAATATTTTTATTGATCTTTAATGCTGTTTGTATTTAAAATCGCCCACCCTTTTATTTGAGGCAAATAAATTCGTCACATTTATCCTCAAATAAATATAGATTAGTAGCAATAAATGCGGTGGACTCATGGATTTTTATATCCTAAAAAAACAACAAGAACTAATTGCTATCCCGGCAAATGAGAACAACTGTAAACAGTATCTCGATTCTGGTTATTTTTACATTGATAAAGTAGCAGCATGTAACGAAGTTAATGCTTTAAAAGTACTACAAACTAAGCAAACTAAAACACTAAAGTACCCACTAATTATGGCATTGCTAGCATTACCGATTATTTTTGTAGGCTGGTATAGTTTAACCTAATCTTAAAATGGTCCTTAGGCTTGCATCTTTAATTACCTTGGGTATATTGGCGCTCTTACTGGTTTTTTAAGAGCGCGACATGAAAGTCCTCCACACCTCAGATTGGCACCTTGGCCAACAATTTTATGAACACGGCCGCCGTGTTGAACACCAAGCCTTTTTTACATGGTTATTAGCCACTCTTGTTGAACAACAAATAGACTTACTTTTAATTGCTGGCGATATTTATCATACCGCAACTCCAAGCGCTAGCGCCGAAAATCAGCTTTACCAATTTATTAAAGACGCCAAAAAGGCATGCCCACAATTACACATAGTCATTATTGCGGGTAATCACGACTCTGCGAATCGTATTTTGGCAGCTCAGCCATTACTAGCGCAATTTGATACACACGTAGTAGGGCGCTTTGATGTCGCAATACCCGATGAAACGGTTATTACCATAAATACCAATGGTAAACGCGCTGTAATCGTCGCTATGCCATTTTTACGTGCAAGCGATGTAAGTTTACTTAGCCAAACTGAAAGCGGTCCTAGTTATTCTCAAGGCGTTGCAAAAGCTTACGAGCTTGCACTAGAACACGCTACTAATATAAACGAGCAAAACTCACCATTAATAGTTATGGGGCATTTACACGCAAAAGGCGGGGATATCTCAAGTGATTCTGAGCGTAACTTAGTAATAGGTGGTGAGGAGTCTATTTCAGCCAATGTATTTGGTAAACAAGCCAACTATGTTGCTCTTGGGCATTTACACAAAGCGCAACAAGTCGCTAAAAGCGATATTATTCGCTACAGCGGCACACCTATCCCTATGTCGTTTTCAGAGCGTAACTACACGCACCAAGTAAACGTTGTTGAGTTTATTATTGATGAAAAACAACACATTAGTACAACTGTAAACCCCCTTTACATTCCGCGCTCTGCCGATGTAATTATTTTACCAAAAGGGGAATGTGTACCATTGAGCGAACTATGCGAGCAAATTAAAGCGCTCGACACTGCACAAAATACAATAGCGCCTTATTTACGTGTAAAGCTTAAATCAAGCGATACCGACACCACGTTCAGAGAACAAATAGAACAAGCACTTGAAGGCAAGTATATTAAATTTTGTGGTATTGAACGTGTACGTGAACAATCAGCGCAAAATGACGACAACACCGTATTTGAAGATTTAAGCGAAGTTGAAATGCTCAACCCACTAAACCTATTAGAACAAGCATTCGCAAACGATAAAGACATGGCAGGGCAAAGTGTACCCGATGAGCTAAAAGCACTTTTAAGTGACGTGATAAACGAGCTTACGGAGCAAGAGCAACTATGAAAATAACCGCAGTTCGTATTCATAATTTAGCCTCAATAGTTGACGCTGAAATAGACTTTACTCAAGCCCCATTAAAAGATGCAGGCTTATTTGCGATAACAGGCGATACCGGCGCTGGTAAAAGTACTTTTTTAGATGCGATATGTTTAGCGCTTTATACAAAAACAGCACGCTTACGTGGTGATAAAGGTAACTTAATTGAGTTTAATGGCGACAGCATTAAGCTTAATGACGCACGTAATTTACTGCGCAGAGGTACATGGGAAGGCTACGCCGAGGTTGACTTTTTAGGGCAAGATAAACAGCTTTACCGTGCGCGTTATACAATTTCACGCACCCATAAAAAAGTAACAGGCAAACTTAAAGTAGCAGAGCACACCTTAGTAACCCTGCCAGAGCAAACCCTAATAGCTGACAAAAGCCACACAATAAAAGAAGTTGAGAGCAAAATAGGACTTAACTTTGAACAGTTCTCCCGTGCCGTACTTTTAGCGCAACATGAGTTTGCTGCATTTTTAAAAGCCACTGGCGATGAGCGAGCGCAGCTTTTAGAGTGTTTAACAGGCACCGATAAATTTAGCCGTATTGGCGTGCGTATTTTTGAGCGCCATAAAGAGCAAGTAGCAAAGCTTGAAGCGCTTAAAGCAGGCCTTGAAAGCTATACTTTGCTAACACCAGTAGAACTTGAGTTACAGCAAACCAAGTTAACCGATTTAAAAGCGCAAACCGAACACACTAAAAAAGAGCTGACCAAAACCGAAAAAGCACTTAACTGGTATCAGCAAGCTACAGTGCTTGAGCAAAATTTATTGCAAGCACAGCAAACTCAGCAACAAGCAAGCTCAGCGCTTGAAAGTATCGTTGTTCAAAGCGAGCAGGCAAAACAAGCCAAGCAGGCGCTTGAAATAAAAGATAACCGCAGCCGTTTTACTCAATTAACCGAGCAAAATACGGCGTTGGATCAGCAAATAACATCACTTAAAAGTGTTGATCATTTAGCGGTAATTAACGAGCGTAACACCGCCCTTGCTAAGCATACTGAGCTACTTAATAACGCCAATGAGCAAAAACAAAATGCAGCGCCTATTATAGCTAAAGCGAGAGAGCTCGACAGCAGCATTGCTTTGCAAACTCAAGCTGTAAAAGGCACAGAGTCGCAAATAACCAAAGAGCAATCTCAATTAGATGAGTTCACACAGCAGCTTAAACAAAGCAATAACGAGCTAGAACTCGCTAATACCGACTCAACTAAAGGCCAGCAATGGCTTAATGAGCATGCACAGCTGCATGTTTTAGCAAAAGACTGGAGCTACTATCAGCAAAGCTTCAATACCTACTTAAATGCACAGCAGCAATTAACCGCAAACGCTGCGCAAAGCCAAACTCTTAATAGCGAGCTTGCAGGTCAGAACGATCTTTTAAATGCGCAAAATAATAAAGTGCAGCAGTGCGAGGTGGCACTTAGTGGTGAGCAATCAACTTTACAGGCATTAAATACTCAGCTTAATGAATTTAATGCAGAGCACTGCGACGCGCAGTTAAAAAGTATTGATTACTTAAAAGAGCAGCGCGAGCGTTACGGGCAATTTAACGCAGAACTAAAACAAAGCACTCAACGCCAACACGTACTTAATCAGCAGTTAAATGAAAGCCAGCAAGCCCATACTATACTTAATCAGCATTTAATAACCAGCGAGCAAGCACTTAAAGGTAGCGAGTACGCACTTAACCAAGCGCGCTTAAGAGCCAGCGAAAACGTAGAACATTTACGCACTGAGCTTCGCCCTAATGAGCCTTGTTTAGTGTGCGGTGCAACTGAGCACCCGTATGCGGTAAATCAAAATCAGCAATTAAATAACTTAATTACTGATTTTGAAAATGCTTTTAATATAGCTAAAAAGCAATTTGACCATGCACAAAGCGAGCTGCATAAGCATCAAACTCAACATGCCGTATTAACTGCTGAACACGAACAACTTGAGCAAATAATACAAACAGCAAAAGCCAAACAGCTCGACATTAAAAATACCATGCAAGGCGCACGCACAGAGCTTAACGACTTAACGCCTGATCAGCTTGAAGTAACTTATAAGCAATTAACGCAGCAAAAAGCGCAATACTTTGAGCAGCAAAAACGCCAACGCACACTGCAAACTAAAGTAAATGAGCTACAAGCAGCACTTAAAGCAGAGCAGAAAATACAGCAGCAACTGAGTAATAAACACCTTGAGCTTACACACCAGCAAAACCAAATAACGAGTAAGCGTAGCGAGCTAAGTGCACAAATTAACGAGCTGGGTACAACGCTCAATAGCCAATTTGAAAACAGTGATTTTTGGCAGCAACTACAAGCCAATACACTTGAACTTAGCGAGCTGCACGAGCAAGTTACGCAGTATCAGCAAACTCAAACGCAACTTGAGCAAAGCCAAAAGCGCCAAGACACAGCTAATGAGCAAATAAAGCAGCTTACCCCCCTTATTAGTAAAAGCGAGCAATCGTTAAAAGCACTTAATGAAGAGCTTGTTAAAGCTAAAAATTTACTAAGCACTGTGCAAAGTAAGCGCTTAGCTTTATTTAATAACGAGCAAATAAGCGCAGACGACTACCAAGCAAAACTCACAAGTGAGCAAGAGCAAAAACAATCGCAGGTTCAAGCGAGTCAAAAAGCTTATGACGACGCTATAAAACAACGAGATGAGCACGCTATAACGCTTAAAAATGTGGAGCAACGCTTACTTGAAAACAGCCAAGAACTAGCAACACTTGAGGCACGTTATAACCAGTGGTTTACTGACTTTAAAGCGCAATATAGCAATGCAACGCACGAACAGGTCAAAATTTTACTAACGCTCAGTAGCGATACTATTAAAGCGCATTTAAATCAGCACGAGCAGTTAACTCAAGCGTTAACAGATGCAAATGCCGCATTAAAACAGCAGCAACTTACGCTTGAAAAACACAACAGTAGCGATAAACCAACACAAAATGTAGAGGCTTCAAATACTCAACTAAGTAGCTTAAACGAGCAACAAACGCAGCTGCAAAGCGCATTACTAGCGACTAATACCGCTATTGAGCAACACAACCAAAACGCAAAGTCGCTTGAAGGTAAGCAGGCTGAGTTAACTACACTTAAAACACAGGTTGATCAGTGGCACTTGCTTAATAAGGTAATTGGAGATAAAGAAGGTAAAAAAATGCGTAACTTAGCGCAGACACAGACGCTAAGAATATTACTGCACTATGCCAACAGCCACTTAAAAACACTCAACAAACGCTACGAATTAACCGCCATAGCGCAAACGCTCGACATTGCAATTATCGACCGCGACATGGCCGACGAGCAACGCTCTGTTAATACGCTCTCGGGCGGCGAGTCATTTTTAGTATCGCTAGCGCTTGCACTTGGTTTAGCATCGCTTTCGTCTAACAAAGTACAAATCAATTCTTTGTTTATTGACGAAGGGTTTGGTACGTTAGACAGCGAAACCCTAAGCATTGCAATGGACGCTTTGGATTCTTTGCAAGCACAAGGCAGAAAAGTAGGCGTTATATCGCACGTAACACAAATGAGCGAGCGTGTAGCCACTCAAGTGCATGTAGCCAAAAAGCCAGGTGGATATTCCACAGTTGAAGTTTTATAAGCAACATTACTGAAAACAAGGAGATACGATGCCAACGTTTACAGGCGAGCAAGCAACACAATACGATAGCCGCATAACCCGTTTAGTTCCTGGTTATGAATTATTACATCAGCTCACTAATGCGCAACTACAAGCAACGCTGGGCGACAATGCACATATTTTGGTAGTAGGGGCAGGCACAGGCAAAGAAGTACTTGCACTGGCTGGACTAAACCCTACGTGGCAATTTACTGCGCAAGATACATCAGCCGATATGCTTGCTATCGCACAGCAGCAATTTGATGAGCAAGGCATAACAAGCCGCGTAGATGTACATAATGGCCCCGTTGATAAGTTATCGGTTAAAGCCGATGCCGTTTTATGTTTACTAGTAATGCATTTTTTAGAAGATAACGGCGATAAAAAAGAGTTATTAAAAGCAATTAAAGGAAGCCTTAAAAAAGACGCAAACCTCTATATTGCAGATTTAATGCGCCCCGAAACTTCATTTGAGCGCGAAGCCCAGCTTACAACGTGCGCGCAATTGGGTTTAACCGAAACAGGTAAAACACAAACAGGGCACGACTTAGAAAATGAGTTTTACCCGCTTGATAGAATGCGCTTTAGCGAATTGCTAAATGAGTGCAAATTTGGCATTCCGAAGCTGTATTTTAAAGCGCTAGGTTTTAGTGGGTATGTAATAAAATAGTTTTAAATTTAAGTAATATAGCCACATAAACACCGAGTATGCTTACTCGGTGTTTTATTTTATACATACATTTACAACTTCTCACAGCTGCATACAAAGCACATACATATTTTTTATGTTTTAAGATTTACTATTTCTATATCAACATAAGCAAATAGAGAATCAACATGAAAAAATCGTTAATTGCTGTTTTACTCCTCTCGGGTTGCGCATCACAAGGTGTTGACCGTAACGGTCAAAATCAAATAATTAAACGCTATTACGCCTCGGTAGAATCTATGCAACGTGTCACACTCTCATCAGAAGTGGGTACAGGCATAGCCGCAGGAGCTGGTTTTGGGTTTGTAGATAGCTTAGATGGCAATACAGAAGAAATGATAGGTGGGGCAATAATCGGCGGGTTAGTTGGAGGGTTATTTACCGCATTGTTTGAAGGCGGCAACGATGCATATCAGTATAATCTATACGCTACCAGCGAAGGTGAATTTACCGTAATTCAAAAACAAAAACTCGATCAAAACACTCAATGCGTAGTAGTAAATGCCGGTAAAAAAATTAAGCTTGAGCCAGTAGATAAACAATACTGCGAAAATAGTCCAAATGTGTACAAAAAAGCTGATGTTGCTCTATAGCAATATCAGCTTTTGTATTGTTGTAGGTCGGTTAAGCGAAGCGCCACCCGACGCACTAATATCCACGTTACTCAGATCATTACTGTGTCAGCAACCCTAACCAATCTCTTCAAGTGCTTTCATTGCGGCTTGTGCTTTATCTGTTTGTACAAAAATATGGTCGTGATAAAACGCAGCGACCACATTAGCGCTAATGCCATGCTCAGTCAGCTTTGCAGATACCGCAGCAGTTAGCCCTACGGCCTCTAAGCTTGAATGTACGTTAAGGGTAATTAAATTATATTTACCCTCGTAAGTAATACCTGCTTTATCGGCGGTTTCAGCTTTTAAAATAAGGGTTAGCCCTTCTTCTTCAACATAAGTGGCAAGTGGCTCTAAGTGAACATAATCGGCCAATTTCCCTGCTAAGCAACAAAAAATATACTCACCTTACTTAAGCGCTGGCTGCATTGATTTTAATAATTCGTTTAACTCTAAAATTCCGGCCATGGTCGTTCCTTACAATGTGTTATTTTTTTAGCTGCGCGACTAGCTCGCTTAATCTCGCAATTTTTATATTACTTAGCTGCCTGTAATCAAAATATGGGCACACAATAATGTTGTTACTGGTGTCTATTGCAAACTCGTCGTCGAGCCAATCAAATTGTGCATGCAACTTACCCTGTTGTAATAAGTTTTTAGCGTGCGTACGCCCAGCAATTATGTGTAGCTGGTTTTTATTGCTAGTAGCTTTATTTGCACACGTAATAGTAATGTTGGGCGCGCTAAATAGCAGGGCGGTTTTACTGTTTTTTTGCAGTAAATACTCATCGCGATATTGTTGCCAAGTAGGGGCTTGTTTGGCAAATGAGTAATGCTCGCTTGGCAGGGAAAATAGCACTTTTGCATACACGTTAAACACTTTGCGCCAACCATTACCACAGTGCTGGTTTATGGTATTTATTTGCTCATTTATAACCGGTTCTAGGCATTCGAGTGTTTCAAAAAACGGCATTGGCGGCGCTTTTGCTACGTATACTGCCACGCTAAATTGCGTATCACCTAAGCCAACTAATTGTGTGTTCAAACTAGTTAGCCTTGTTTTGCGCTAAAATACGGTCGAGGTTATTTGCAAAGTTTTGGCGATCGGTTTGGCTAAGTGGCGGCGGCCCACCACTCATTTCTACGCCACTTGAGCGCATGGTATCCATAAAGTCGCGCACGTTAAGTATTGAGCGGATATTCTCGGTGGTATAAAGCTCGCCACGTGGATTGAGCGCTTGCCCGCCGTTATCAATTACTTCACTTGCTAGCGGAATATCGCCTGTAATAACTAAATCACCTTTTTCAACACGTTTTACTATTTCGTCGTCGGCTACATCAAATCCCGACGATACTTGAACGCGGCTTATGTATTTTGACGGCGGAATACGCATTGCGTGATTGGCCACTAAAATAGTCTCGATTTTCATACGCTCTGCAGCTCTAAAAAGTATTTCTTTTATAACAACAGGACACGCGTCTGCATCTACCCAAATTTTCATGCTATGGTCATTTTTATTGCTTTAGAATTAATATGATCCTATAGCAAATTTTTTTAATCGGCTAGCAAACTTTATATCCATCTATATTTAGATAATACGTACGATTTATGTAATTAAAAAAGGAGCTTACATGAAGGCTATTAAATACGGTTTACTTATTACAGGGTTATTTTTTCTTAGTGCCTGCACCAGCCCTCCGGAGGGAATAACACCCGTTAAAAACTTTGATATACAAAAATATAAAGGCAAGTGGTTTGAAATAGCGCGTCTTAATCACTCATTCGAAGAAGGTATGGAGCAAGTTACCGCGACTTATTCAATTAACGACGACGGCACAGTAAAGGTCCTTAACAAAGGGTATTTAACGGATGATAAAAAATGGGATGACGCCGAAGGCTTAGCCAAGTTTGTAGAGGGCACAGACACAGGGCATTTTTAAGTCTCGTTTTTTGGTCCATTTTATGGCGCTTACGTGATTTTTGAACTTGACCAACCCGATTATCAATATGCATTTATAACCAGTTACAACAAAGATTACTTGTGGTTTTTGTCGCGTACACCAACGGTTAGCAAAGAGCTTAAAGAACACTTTTTAACTAAAGCTAAAGAGTTGGGCTTTGCTACCGATGAAATAATTTGGGTTGAGCAATAAACAATGTAAAGCCCCTTTACAGTAGTCATAAAGGAGTCATCTAACAGTAAAGTAACTTAAATATATTATGGTTATATTGTGTACTTGCCGTGAGACAGCAAGTATTGGAAACACTGAATATCCCCTATTGTTGGCAAGCTATATAGCTTGCCATTTTTTTTGCCTAGGGCGTGTTGATCTTTGTGGATTGAAATCTGTTCAATCTAGGGGCGATTAAATCGCGGCGCGAGGTTTGTAACCTAGTGGGCTAAGTAAAAACCGAGCAACAAAGAGTTAATCGTCCCTAGAAAGAACCCTTTGGGCAGCGCATGTTTGGTATTTATGCTGCGTTATCGCCTATTTATGGGGAATAACCACACTACATAGGCTCTGCCTTGCCTAAATACCAAACAGTCTGCTGCAAATTCACCCACCAAAGATCAACACGCCCTAATATATAGGAAAATAACGGATCACGTTTTTACTAACTAAGGCTAGTTTAATGCTAAAAACAACCCACTTAGTACAACTAACACGCTATTTAAAACACTAAACCACTTTACGTAGTCTACTAAAAAATTATAAAAAACCATTATAATTAAGACACTTAGACTCATAAATCCGCAAAATAGTAATGCACCATATCCATCTTGAGTAACTAAACAAAGCACTAAGCTTAGTAAAATACTGATCCAAGCAGCTAATAACAGCTTTTTACGTTGGGATTCTGTAGGGCGTTTTTTAAATACGTCTTTAAAATGATTATACTTAGCCAGCGCAAAACAGTTAAAACTGAGCAGGCATAGGCTAAAACCGAGTAAATCAATCATGGTTTTTGCCTTTTAAGGTTATTAGATTGACTAGGGCTGATTGTTTTTGAGTTGCTTTTAGCAGTACGTAATTTTTCGGTTTGTATAAAAAACAATATACTAAATAACAAAAACAGTGCATCAAAAGTAAATAAAGCCCACTGTTTGTGCATCAAATAGCTAACTATATTACCGTTAGTTGTAAGTGCATTAATAACCGGTACGCTTAAACATGCAACAGCATTTATAGCTGCCATAACTCGCCATTGCAGTGTGTCGCGCTTTATAAGTGCTAAAAGAGCAACCGCTAGCCATGTTAAAAAGAACGCGAGTATTTCTTTATCGGCGCGCTCTGCGGTAGTTGGGCTAAGTAGTCTGTTAGCAATAAAAAATGCACACGTTGCCAGTGGAAGTCCCATAATAGTGGCTAGGTTTAACCCTTCAACTAGTTTTAAACCAAACGAAGGCTTAACGTTATTTTTAGTTCGCTCGCGAATTCGCTTAGCCCACATAATACAGCCAGAGCCAATCATTACACAGCCTGCAATACCGCCTAATACGTATAACCAGCGCAACAACCACGTAGCTAAACGCCCTGTATGCATAGAATTAAGCGATTCGTAAAGCGCTTTGCTGCTAGTTAGCTCGTCATCAGTTTTAGCGACCATTTGCCCTGTAGCACCACTAAATATTAAGCGTGGTGCTTGGTCACGTAGTGTTTTACCTGCGCTTACCAATACGGTAATTGTTGAAGCTGCCATATTTGGTTGGTTAACTTGTACGCGAGTAATATCTGCATGAGGCCACTTAGTATAAACCTGATCCAAAATACGTTGTATTGGCACCATTGGCAATTCGCCTTTGGCTTTATCGGTCATGGTGTTGCGAGGGGTTACATCGTTAAAAAAACCACGCATGCCGTTATCGTAAGTTACTTTTGCAGGGTAGGGAAACAACATAAATATGAGCGTAATCATGCCAGTGTAGGTAATCATTAAATGAAAAGGCAGGGCAAGCACAGAGCTTAAGTTATGGGTATCTAACCACGTACGGCTACCTTTGTTACGCCTAAAGCTAAACATATCTTTAAAAATACGCTTATGAATAACCACGCCCGATATAATGGCAATCAGCATAAAAAAGCTAGCAAAGCATACAATCCAGCGTGCTGTTATTGCATCCATGTAATGTAAATCATAGTGCAACCGATAAAAAAAGTTACCACCTTTAGTATCTACAAAGGGCTCAAGCTCTTGCATGGTATTAGGGTTAAGCTGCGTGTTTTCAAACTTACTGCGGCGCTGGCCTGGTTCTTTTGGCTTTGCATAACCATAAATTAAATAAGGAATACGCGGCTCAGGTAATGTAATACGCCAGCTTGATGAGTTAGCTCCATGGTTAGCTAAGTAATCAAATCCGGTAATTATTTGTTGTTTTTGCGCTTCTATACGCTGTGTTTGGGCTTGCACATTATGTATGGCTGGTTGATTCCATAAGGTTATTTCGTCTCTAAAAAAGCTAAGAGTGCCAGCAAAAAATATTAAATATAATAACCAACAAACGAGTAACCCTACCCACGTATGTAGCCAGGTCATTGAGCGGAAAAAACTGTCTTTCATAGCCAACCCTTCAATACAGCTAATAAACAAATTTGCGCACTAGTCGTTAGTAAAATACTGATCCAAACTGTTTTTAACGATTTAATATAAAACGCATAAATAAAAACTAATGCATAAATTAGAATACTTAATGATACACACAGCAGTACCGCATCTGATTTGGTCAGCGGTAATAAAAAACTCAGCAAAGCGGTACTCGCAGCCGTAAAAGAATAGCCGCCAACAATGGCAATTAAAAAGCGTAAAAACACTGAAAAACGATAGCTAAAAATAGGTGATAGTTTAAAAAATTGCGATAACAACTCAATAACGCGTAGTTTAGTGGGCTGCGCATTCAGCGGGTGTGCCTGCATAATGAATTAATCTCTTATAAATACAGCGGGTGAAAAAATAAAGCATTATTATATAGTCTACAAATACAAAAGATAGTTATTATCATTCGTGATATTTAAGTTTATCCAACCAAAAAATTTATTACTCACCTGCTCTCTGATAAAGTAATTTTTTAACATATTGAACCATAATGATATTTAAACTCACCGCAGTTAACGTTGAAAGTAACTGCTTGAGATAGATTTATTATCCAAAATTCAGGCTACTTAGTAAAATAGTGATCTCAAATAACATCAGTATATTTGATTAGCAACTAACTAAGGTTTAAGGTTGTTTATTACACTTTAATAAGAGCTTTAATAACGATGAGCGATCACGAAAAACTAAATTATGTCGAGTTCCCTGCTTATGATTTACCTGCTACTAAAACCTTTTTTAGCAATGTATTTAATTGGCAATTTACAGACTACGGCCCAGAATACACGGCGTTTAGTGGCCAAGGGCTTGATGGTGGCTTTTTTAATGCGCCGCTTAAATCGCTAACTCAAAACGGTGCTGCGCTATTGGTTTTTTATAGTAACGACATTCACGCCACGTATAAAAAAGTACAACTCCATGGTGGCACAATATTAAAACCTATTTTTGAATTTCCGGGTGGTTGCCGGTTTCATTTTGCAGAGCCGAGCGGCAATGAATTTGCTGTATGGGCAGAGAAACATTAGGTTTTAAAGGGCCTGTAGAGCGAATGAGCTTAAAGATCACGATTTTACTAACTAACGCCCGTTTTAATTAAAATAAACCGATATTTTACCAACTCATTTGTTCTAAATGGCCATTTAGGATAAAAATTAAGCATTTAAGGCCAAGTAAACATGAATAGTCACCAATTAATAGAGCAAGTTAGTAAATGCGTGATCTGTGAACCTGATTTACCTTTAGGGGCTCGCCCTGTTATACAATTTAACCCAAACGCACGCATTTTAATTGCAGGCCAAGCACCTGGAATAAAAGTTCACGAAACAGGCGTGCCATTTAACGATGCAAGCGGTAATCGCCTACGAGAATGGCTTGGGCTAACAATAGATGAATTTTACGATGCCAATAATATAGCCATTTTACCTATGGGCTTTTGTTATCCTGGTAGGGGAAAATCGGGTGATTTACCACCTCGAAAAGAATGCGCACCTACATGGCGCGAGCAATTATTGGCTGCAATACCAAATATTGAGCTGACAATAGTGCTTGGTAAATATGCACAGGCGTATCACTTACCGGACACTAAAAAAATGCCACTCACGGAGTTAGTAAAATCGTGGCGTGAGTATTGGCCAAACTATTTAGTGCTTCCTCATCCCAGTCCGCGCAATAATATATGGCTTAAAAAAAACCCGTGGTTTGAACAAGATGTACTTCCAGAACTGGGTAAACGAATTGCGACTATTTTAAATAAGTAACACTTCTAGCATTAGGATTTATTGTAAAGGGGCGTTATACCAATCCGCAATAATACTTAATCATTTTGCGGGGCTAAACGTGTCGCTACCTGTGTTAAAAAATTCTCATTTACGACTGCATGGATGCAGAAGGTAGAGCAATGCAGGAGCAATTGCCGAGAACAACTAAATAGCGAATTTTTTGCCTAGCTATCAACACGTTTTTCCATCCTCAAAATAGATCACTTAATTAAGCGAATTGGTATACAGTTAACTTAAAAATTAACACTCTAATTAAAAACAATAACAAACGAGGTTACCTAATTTGAATGCATCTATATTAACTGAAGTAATACTTCCGCTCGCCCTTGCACTTATTATGTTTGGCATGGGACTTGGGCTCACTACAAACGACTTTACCCGGTTATTTAAAAGCCCACTCGCCATCGTTATGGGTTTAATTGGCCAACTTGTAGCAATGCCTTTATTGGCATTAGGCCTATGCTATTTACTTAACTTATCAACACCTATAGCCATTGGTTTAATGATATTAGCCGCTTGTCCCGGCGGCACCATGTCAAATGTAGTAAGCCAGCTTGCTAAAGCTAACTTAGCACTTTCGGTAAGCTTAACAGCCGCTTCCACCGCTATTAGTATAATAACCACACCGTTTATTATCGGCTTTGCTATGAGCCAGTTTGCGCCAGCAGATAACGCTAGTTTTTCTATTTTGACGACATCACTTGGGTTATTTTTTATTACCTTAGTGCCTGTTGCTGTAGGTATTTGGTTACGCCATTTTAAAAATTATTTTGCTATTAAAACAGAACCGTTTTTTAGACGCTTCTCATTGTTTTTTATGCTCATTATGATTGCCGCACTAGTAATAAAAGAGCGCGCTTTATTAGTTAGCTCATTTAACGATGTATTTTGGGCATGTATAGCACTGAATGTAGGCTCGATGATTGTAGGTTGGTTAATTGCTATGTGTTCAAAATTAAATTTAACCGATTCACTAACGCTTTCTATTGAGGTTGGGATTCAAAATGCATCACTGGCTATTTTAATTGCGATTAGTTTTTTAAATAAACCAGAATACGCAGTTACTGGCGGTATTTATGGCCTGGCAATGTTTATAGGGCCACTGCTGTTAATTGGCGGATTAAAGCTTAAAAATAAACGCACCATGTAGTTATAGCTAAAAAGCAGGGCTTATTATTGCTTGTGTAAGCTCTGTTTATTCTTAAAATTTACTTTACACGGACACATTTCACTCTCCACGCTTGGACCTGTTAACCTTTGCGGATTAAAGTTTGCTCTATCTAGGGATTATTTAATCACGAGACTCGGTAACTGCTCCTGCGTCCTGATGATATCCCTTACCACCATATAGGCAATAAAGAGTAAGTCACCCCAAGGACGCCTCCAAAGAGCAGCCGCATATTTGGCATGTTTATACTAATCTGCCTATATGAGCAGATTAGTATAAACATGCCCTAGACATCTACAAATATAAATTCATTATTAGACTTTGCTGTAGACTTAAAACAAATCCACTTGAGAATGATTTTTAAGTGTCGTTATAAGCTGTACTTAACGCTTAAATATACTTTCTACTTGGCTGCGTAGCCATATTAATGCATCGTCTTTATCTGTATTTTGGTGCCAATATAAGTGCTGATAAATAGTAGGCATGGTAGTTGGTACTGGACGCGCAATTAAAGTTTCATCAAGTAGCTGACTTGCCACCATGGAGGGCAAAGTGAGTAAAAATGGTGAATTTTTTATTACCTCTTTTGCTGAAAAATACGTTTGACAACGTATAGCAACCTCACGATTTAAGCTTAACTGTAATAATGCTATATCCTCAATAACCGTACCCGTTGGTCTGTTAGATACAGCTACATGTTTGGCCGTTAAGTAATTATCTATATTTAATTGGTTTTTAAGTGAGTGATCTTTTTTCATTAATACACAAAAGTGATCGCTCGAAAGTACGGCATGGCTAATAGGTGATTTAATTGCTCTGGCAACATTAGAAGTGAAATAAACGAAAAAGTAAAAACAGTGCCCTTTATTGTCGATACTGAAACAGGCTGTAGAGCACTTGTAACAGCTATAAATAAAGAAAAAGCCAACAGCTTTATAGCAACGTGGCCATGGGCATTTTTACATTGGATTTTACGTATAGCCCCGCTGACTACACTTCGTAAAATGTCTTAAATAAACTCACGCCCCAAAATTGTTGTGGGCTTAAGTTTATCATTGCAAATAACCTAGCAATATATTAACAAAAAGAAATCCTCTTGCCTTATATCTGTAAAAAAACATACTTTTTTTTGCTTTAAAAACAACCATAAATAAATTAACCAACTTTTATTGCTAATGATTTTTTCTTATTTATCATCCTTAAAGTTGCATTTGTTAATAAAACATTTAAAAAATGCACTTCCTGTGTTTAAATTGGCGCCAATGGATTACGAGCTCTTAGAAAATGAGATTAAACAAGGACGTAATACAATAATAATTATTTAAACACGGAAAAATTATGAATAAAAAAATTTTTGCAGCAACCGCTTTACTCGCTATGACTTCGACTTCTTTACTTGCATCTAGCGAAACATTACAAGCAAGTGTAAATGGTTGGAGCGAACCAACTTTTTTAGAAAATAACAAAGTACATTTTGGTAAAATTCGTTTAGCTACAGGTTCTACTTGTACAATGGATAATGCTGGCGCAGTAACGGGCGATTGTGATGCTTCAGACTCAAACATTCAATTAGGTGGCGTAACTGTTTCAGGTTTGGCTCCAAATTCAGCAATGAACATCACTGTATCAGGCAGTACAAGTGCCAACCTTACTTTCGCTCCAGTAACGACTGCCACTGATGGTACTTCAACTGTAACAACGGCTGATACTGTTGCTTCTGCATTCACAACTGATGCAAGCGCAACTGATATCGTAATCGGTGTTTATGGTGATATGACAGTAGCTGCCGATCTTACTGCTGGCGCTGCTTATGAAGTAGACTACACTGTCGATGTATCTTTTCAGTAATATTATTTCTTATATTATTATAGCCCTAGGCTACTAATAATATAAATTGTGTGGAGCTTAATGCTCCACATTTTTGCTTTATCATGTTGTTGAGTTGTCTCATGAGTTTTAAATTTTTTCGCTGGGCAACGCTTTGCCTGACTCTTCTATCACCTCAAATTTGCAGTGCTAATCTTTCTCTATCTGAATATCGTTTATATTTTGATGGACGAACTAAAAATAATTCATTAATGATCAGAAATACATCTGATAAAAACCTCGACTTTAAACTTAGTATCACGCACAAAGACATGACCGAAGAAGGGTCACTAATAGATGCAACACCTAAGCAAGTAGAGGGTCGTTCTGCTGCTGGCATGTTACGCTTTTCTCCACGCCGTGGTTCTATAGCGCCAAAAGGCATGCAAGCTATAAGAATGACGGTACGAAAAAAAGCAGAATTACCCGCAGGAGAATACAGAGCGGTACTTAAAATAGTTGCGTCAGAAGCACCAGCCCCTAATGCAGAAGGAATAACCATACGCCCTAAAATATCTTACAGCGTTCCGGTAATTGTGCGCCATGGGCAGTTAGAAGCTGATTCGCAACTAATCAACCCGCAACTAATTAGCCAAAATGGTCGACCAACCGTTACGTTTTGGCAAACGCTAACGGGAAATCGTTCGTTATATGGCAATTTTGAACTGCTAGACAGTAATAACTTATCTGTTGGGGAAGTAACAAACGTAGCCGTTTATACGCCTTTATCGCGTCGTAAAGTCTATATTTCGTTGCAACAGCCCGTTGTCGGTCCGCTTACACTTAAATACAAAGAAAACCCCCAATATGGTGGCAATATTGAGTTAGCAATACCCGTTAATATTCAATAACACGTGTTTAAGCTAAACGCATTGCGTTATGGCGCTTTAATTAGTTTGTTGCTCATTGTTATTGTGCCTCAAACATTAGTCGCTAATGAGCTAACGCCTCTTCATCAATGGACTATTGATGAAGAGGCGTTCGTGATCGTAAATGTAAAAGTAAATGGCCGTTCAGTGGTATCCGACTTAGAAGCTTACTACACGCAATCAAATAAGCTGTTACTACCAATCAGTGTTCTTAAATCAACGATGGGGATTAACTTTAGTATTACCGAAGGGAGTTTAACTGCAACCGTTGATTCAACGAAGCTTGCACTAAGTACAACGTTATTGGCAGCTCAGTCGGTAACACCAACGGCATCTTTTTGGGCAAAAGACGATTACGATCATTACGTAGACTTATCCGTTATTAATACGCTTTTAGAAACCGACTCAATATTTGATTACTCACTCATGCAAGTCACCTTTATGAGCGATTTATTAAGCACCACAAATGATAAAAAAAACACGTCAATCACGCATAAGCAAGCTATTGACCCACAATATGATCACTTTATAGAAGATCAATATCGTCTACTTACCTACCCAATTTCTGAGTATACAATTTCATCAACTGCCTCATCTAAACAAGCACGTTATAAAGGCTTAATTAGACTCAACAGCTATTTTGATTTATTTCACCATAGAGCAGAAGTTCGGTTTAACAAAAATGAAAATAGCGACAATACATTTTTTAAAATTAGCAAAGATTTTAGTTTGACCGATGAAGATCATTCATTAGCTCGCATTCATTATCAATTGGGTGATATTCAATCTCAATCAGATCAGCTGACGACAGCTTCAAGCCAAGGCAGAGGTATTTATATCTCGAATGCCGATCCACGCTCAGCACAAAATTTTTCGTCAATAACCATTGAAGAACCCGCTTTACCCGGTTGGCAAGCTGAGCTATATCGCAATGGGCAATTTTTAGCGACCACACAAGCAAATGACGATAATTTAGTTAAGTTTATCGATATAGAAACATTTTATGGCAATAATATTTTTGAAATAAAGCTTTTTGGCCCCCAAGGTGAGCAAATTACACGCACTCAAAAATACACGATTGGGCAGGATGCCCTATCACCAGGGAAAATAAGCTATCAAGTTGAGTTAATTGAAACAGATAAAAGCGTATTTGATAACAACCAAAATACTCAAAATACATTTAGTGACACGTTTAAAGCCAGTGTTTCATATGGGATCAGTGAAAAATTAACCTATGATGCACAAATAACCCAACTAGCATCTGATGAGCGCTCTCGCTATATATCATCAGGGTTAAATATACTTACGGAGCATGGCAGCTATCGATTTTTATCTAGCAAACAACTCAATGCTGGCAGCGCTTATTATGCAGGCTTTAGGGGCTTGTTCTCTAATGATTTTTATAACGACGTAAACGTCAATTTAGAATATACCGCCTTAGATGATTTCTCGAGCGCATTGTTTTTACCACAAAATAATGTGCTTAAAAATAAATTATCGATTAGTTTAAATGGTCGTTCTGATTCGTTTGACTCTTTAAACTGGAATATGAAATGGCTTAACGAAAATCGTGAAAATAAATCAAACAACAATACATTTTCATTAGGTATCAATAAAAATCACATTGGTGGTACATGGGCTGGACGCCTTTTTTATGATGAGCAAGAAGATGAATTAACCAATCAACTTTATTCATCTATTGATATCGCTTCTTGGAAGTGGACAAATACACTCGATTGGCTGCCTATAAATGGGGGAAAGCTTGTTAGCCTGCGTAGTAATTTACGTTGGCCGCAAACACAACAGACCTTTAACCAAACCCAGTTATCGTATAACCCTGATTCATCAGCGACCGCGCAACTAAGCCATCAGTATACTTATCGCTATGATATTTTTAATGTTCAAGTCTCAGGCCAATACAATAGTCGTGGTGATTGGCGCGTGTCATTAGGTTTAAACGGCACATTTAGCTTTGATCATCTTGAGTTAGATATGGTATTTGACACTCCAAGAGCTCTTAGCGGCGGACAACTTGAAGCATCTGCTTTTATTGACTGGAACGAAAATCGAATATTTGATCAAGGTGATGAAGCATTAGAAGACGTACGCTTTACCGGTAATTATTTATGGCGAAATAAATTCACAAACAATACAGGCAAAACACTACTGCCAAGCAGTCACGGCGGGCAAGTTTTAGAGGTCGATTTACGCACTTTACCAAATCCATATTTGCAGCCTGTACTTGGAAAAATAAAAACCTACGCTCACCGAGGGGGTCAGACTAAAGTTAATGTACCAATGGTTATTTTTAATGAAGTAGAAGGGACTGTTTATTTTGCAAATAATGATAAAAGCAAACCTGTTTCAGGCGTAACCGTTTTTTTAAAGCAGACCAATGGCGACAAAGAATACACAACAACTACCGAGTACGACGGGTATTATTATTTTTCTAATGTGAATCAAGGAAACTACAAAATTGAAGTTGAAGCAAATACATTAAATATAAAAAGCCTCGTTACTAAAAACTTACCAGAGCGCGTTGTTACCTCAAAAACAGGTGATACTATTATTCTAAAAGATATCGTTCTGCAACCTAAAAACAATACAATAGACTCAATAGAGTTAGTTGATAAGCCATCAGAAAAATCTTATTTTGTTCAGCTTGGTGTATTTAAAAAATTTGAATCGGCAGTAATAGTAGCAAAAGAGATTGACTCAAAAGCGCATCCTTTAAAATTATATAAACATCAAAGCCGCAACAGTTACTATTTAGTAACAGGCCCTTATGCAAACGCCCAAGACGCGCAAACAACAATTAACCATGTCTACTCAACGCCTGCATTACATGGCAGCTTTATGGTCGACGCTAGACGTTATACATCTACAGATTGGCAACTAATGCACGCATGGGGAGAGCAAAAAAGTGATACGAAAGAGCTCTATTATTGTCAATATGCCGCGTATACCTCTAAAAAACAATAAAACCTCAATTGATAAAAGCTGATTTCCCACTGTTCACTATCAACAGAAATATTAATGGTAAAAAATATTTTTTATTACTCTCAGGCCCACATATTGAGCAACCACAGAGCGCATGTAGCGCTTTAACTAGTCGGCAAATAAACGAAGGCTCTACACCAATAAAAAAATCCTGGAGCGACTTATACAAATAACCTTAAACTAATGAGTTATTTGGCGCTTAAAATACTCATATATTAATTAAAATTAGTATTATTGAGCTGTAAAGTATGTCGTTTGTGAGAGGCCTTTTTTGTCAAGATGCGTTATACACCTTATTTCGCAGCGTGCACCCGCCGATTCTGCAATCCAATTGGATTGAGACTGTTTTTTTATATAACAAGCAGAATAAAATGCATCTTCTTTTTGTGCAGAAACAACAGCACAACGCGCATAATTACCAAGCTGCAATACTTTTATTGGAAATATTTGCTCCTGAGCAATAACTCCAGCACTAAAAGCTTGAGTTGATTTTGCGTACGTGGATACCGAAAAATACGCAGTAAAAATAAAGAATAAACCAATAACCACATGCCATTGCTTCATACATTACACCTAAAAATACAGATAATTAAATTGTAGAAGTAAATAAACTTTATGCATCTGTTTATAAATTATTTTAGGCATTAAAAAAGGTGGCAAAAGCCACCTTTTTATAAAACAAAAACTTATAGAAGTGCAAAAAGCTTTTTAAGTTGTGGCATGTACTCGCTCACAAGCTCAAGGTTACTTTCGCTAACGACTGGCCCACTTGATTTAGCGGCACTTGATGCGTTACCTAATGAGCCCATTAGCGAGCTAGCGCCTTTGTCTTTAACACTTTTCATACTTTGAAAACCACCCATTAGTTTATCTGCTGTTTCTTTATTTTCAGTAGATAAGCCAGATTTAAGGTTTTCGATGTAAGCCATAGACACTTCAGAACCGACAGTAATTAACTGCTCTGGAGTAAAACCGTAACGACTTGTTACGCCTTCAAAACTTTTGTATAAGTCTTGCTCTTTAATCATGCTAAGCGCGCTGTTAGCTAGCGAGCCTTGCTCTGATGTTGTTTGGTCAGCCGACGCACCTAACATGCTTCCTAGGTCCAGCCCTTTTAGAGAATCTTGAGCGCTCGCCCAACTTGTTACCGCTGGTAGTGCTTTCATGTAGCTTTGTAAATCACCTTCAGTGATATCTTTTGCAACACCAGAGAAGCTCATTGCTAACAAACTAAGTGATACGAGTATTTTTTTCATGCAGGCATTTCCTATTATTGTGGAGCTATTATTATATGAAGCCCTAAATAGATAGGGCTGTGCAATTAGAAACTAAATAATTGCATATGCCAATACATAATAATGTATTGGCGAGTTTTACAGTACAATTCATGGGAGTTGACCTAAAGTACTACGATTTTAGTTGATTCACCCTAAGTCAATGTACAAATGATATAATGCATTTTTGACAACGAGAGCTGAACACAATGTTAACAATTTCAAATACAGTCACAATTGATGAGTGGGAACTAGAGCTTACAGCTATTCGCTCTCAAGGTGCCGGTGGTCAAAATGTTAACAAAGTAGCAAGTGCTATACACTTACGTTTTGACATTAATCGCTCTAAATTACCTGACTTTTACAAAGAACGCTTACTCGCTTTAAAAGATTCTAGAATCACTAAAGATGGCGTTTTAATAATTAAAGCCCAAAGCCACCGGACCCAAGAATTGAACAGAGATGATGCACTTAAGCGTTTAAAAGATCTTATTTTGAGTGCAACCGTGGTGAACAAAGCTCGAAGAGCCACCAAGCCAAGTAGAAATTCTCAGCGCAAACGCATGGATAAAAAAACCAAGCACGGCCAGAACAAAGCATTGCGTGGCAGTGTGAAAATTTAACTGCTAGGCGCGCAGCTTGCTGGCGTATAAAAACGCAGTTTTTAAAATAACTTAATAATTAGAAGCCTTGCTTCTCACGTGAGCAAGCTCTACGTCTACAAAACGTGCAACCTTGTTAACTGGTAGACGCGCAGCTTGCTGGTGTATAAAAACGCAGTTTTTAAAATAGCTTAATAATCAGAAGCCTTGCTTCTCACGTGAGCAAGCTCTACGTCTACAAAATGTGCAACCTTGTTAACTGGTAGACGCGCAGCTTGCTGGCGTGTAAAAACGCAGTTTTAAACTTAATAATTAGAAGCCTTGCTTCTCACGTGAGCAAGCTCTACGTCTACAAAACGTGCAACCTTGTTAACTGGTAGACGCAAAG
>NZ_JJNZ01000009.1 GCF_000690055.1 Pseudoalteromonas fuliginea | reverse complement strand
GAGAAAATTCTACGTTTGGCATCTATTATTTTTCGGGGGGATTACCCTTTCTCCCTACCTTCACGGTTAAGTATTCTCTAATATTAGACCTAATTGCCTACATTATTTATATAAAGAATAAATAATTAGGGCGTGTTGACCTTTCGTGATTGATTTTTCAGCCGTATGTTTGGTATTTAGGCAAATGTAGTGTGATTATTCCCCATAAATTTGGATAACGTAGCATAAATGCCAAATATGCGCTGCCCTTTGGATTCTTTCTAAGGACGATTAAGTCTTTGTTACCTACATAGATTTAGGTAAGGTGCATTAGCAGGACGCGGAAGATTTGCTCAATTTTTTTATTCTTAAATGAATATAAGCCAGTTGGCTAACGCAGGAGCAGTTACCAACAATCCCACTAGGTTACAAACCCCGCTCCGCGATTAAATCGCCCCTAGATTGAACAAACTTTAATCCTGAAAGATCAACATACCCTATTGTTCTAAATAAAAAATCCTTAACGACGTTACAGTGCAATTTAATTCGTTAAATTTCCCAAAGATTTATACAGGTTGGTCTAGGCATCATTACGTATAAAAAAAAGCAAGCTCGAAAGCTTGCTTTAACGTATATTTAAAGTAACCAAAAAATAGTTATACTTTAAGGTAGTCCATAATACCTTCTGCAGCATTACGTCCTTCAAAAATAGCAGTTACCACTAAATCTGAACCACGTACAATGTCGCCACCAGCAAATATTTTAGGGTTAGTAGTTTGATGTGTAAACTCACCTTGTTCTGGTGCGTTAATACCGCCCCAGTGGTTTATTTCTACATCGTATTTTTCTAACCAATCCATTTTGTGTGGTTGGAAACCAAACGCCATAATAACTTGGTCTGCTTCAATAACATGTTCTGAACCAGGTACTTCTTCAGCACGGCTTCTGCCTTTTGCGTCAGGTTCGCCTAATTTAGTTTTAACCATTTTAACGCCGGTTACTTTACCTTTATCGTTCAATACAATGCCTTTAGGCTGAACGTTATACGTAAATATAACGCCTTCTTCTTTCGCATTTTTAACTTCACGTTTAGAGCCTGGCATATTTTCTTTATCACGACGATAAGCACACGTTACTTTTGCAGCATTTTGTCGTATAGACGTACGCACACAATCCATGGCTGTATCACCACCGCCGAGTACAACTACTTTTTGATTAGCCATATCAATACACGGTTGTTTTGTCTCGTCGTAGCCCATTACACGGTTCGTGTTACCAATCAAAAACGGGAGTGCATCATGAACGCCTGGTGCATCTTCATTTTCAAGACCTGCACGCATACTCTGATACGTACCCACCCCTAAAAATACGGCGTCGTAATCAGCTAAAATTTGATCAAGCGTAATATCAACACCTACCTCAACATTTAACTTAAATTCTACGCCCATTTCAGTGAAAATTTCACGGCGCTTTTGCATTACTGATTTTTCAAGTTTAAAAGAAGGAATACCAAATGTGAGTAGTCCACCTATTTCTGGGTGACGATCAAACACCACTGGCTTAACGCCATTTCGTACTAAAATATCAGCACATCCTAAACCTGCAGGGCCAGCACCAATAATGGCTACTTTTTTGTCGGTCCATGTTACATAAGACATATCAGGCTTCCAGCCCATTTTAAATGCCTCATCAGTAATGTACTTTTCAATATTACCAATTGTTACCGCACCAAACTCTTCATCGAGCGTACACGAGCCCTCACACAAGCGGTCTTGTGGACAAACGCGGCCACACACTTCTGGTAAACTATTGGTACGATGAGAAAGCTCAGCCGCCTCTATAATACGGCCCGTGCGTATTAACTTTAACCATTGTGGAATGTAGTTATGTACAGGGCATTTCCACTCACAGTATGGGTTACCACAATCTAAACAACGGTCAGCTTGTGAGTTAACCTGATTCTCTGAAAAGGGTTCGTAAATTTCTACGAAAGATTTTTTACGTGACGAGATTGGTTTTTTGCGTGGGTCTACACGCTGCACGTCTATAAATTGATATACATTTTCGCTCATACTGCCCCCTTATTGCGCCTGAACACGTAGTTCGGCACTACTGCGAGCGCGATGCCCGAGTAAACTTTTTACGTCGCTTGATTTTGGTTTTACTAATTTGAACATCGGTAAGTACAATTCAAAGTTAGCTAGAATACTTTCTGCTCTGCATGAACCCGTAAGCTCTAAATGCTCAGCAATTAAGCCGCGTAAATGTTCTTGATGCGATGCTAATTCTTCAAGTGTAACCACTTCTACTAGCTCGGGATTAATGCGCTTTTCAAAATCATTTCGCTCATCTAAAATATAAGCGAAACCACCTGTCATACCTGCACCAAAGTTAACGCCTACGTTGCCCAGTACACATACAACGCCGCCAGTCATGTATTCACAACCGTTATCACCTACGCCTTCAACAACGGCTTGTACACCTGAGTTACGAACTGCAAAACGCTCTCCGGCACATCCAGCTGCAAACAATTTACCGCCTGTCGCACCATATAAGCATGTGTTGCCTGCAATTGTAGCTTTATGACTTTCGAACGACGAGCCAAGTGGTGGACGAATAACTAGCTTGCCACCAGCCATGCCCTTCCCTACGTAATCGTTAGCATCGCCAACCAATGTCATTTCAAGGCCACCTGCATTCCACACGCCAAATGATTGACCCGCAGTACCGTGTAATTCAATTACGACTGGATCCGCAGCCATACCTTGGTTGCCATATTTATCTGCAATATAGCCAGAAAGCATTGCACCAACCGATCTGTCTGTATTACAAATACGACTTACTAGCGAAATACCGCTTGAAGCGTCAATTGCTTCTTGCGCCTTAGCAAGTAGGCTCTCATTAAGCTTTCCTAAATAATGTGAGCTATTAGGCGCACTACAATAAAGTGTTTCACCAGTTGGGTTATTAGGCTGAGCAACTACAGAAGATAAATCAATTTTCTTCTGTTTTGCTGTTTTACCTTCAATTGCTTCAAGCAAATCTAAACGACCAATTAAGTCAGTTAAGTTTACAACACCCAAGCTTGCCATAATTTCACGGGCTTCTTGCGCTATAAACTTAAAGTAGTTCATCGCCATTTCTGGTAGGCCGTGATAATGCTTTTGGCGAAGTGTTTCGTCTTGTGTTGCAACACCGGTCGCACAGTTATTTAAGTGGCAAATACGCAAGTATTTACAACCAAGGGCAACCATTGGGCCAGTACCAAAGCCAAAGCTTTCAGCACCTAGAATTGCTGCTTTAATAATATCTAAACCTGTTTTTAAGCCACCATCTGTTTGCAGGCGAATGCGATGACGAAGGCCATTTTCAACAAGTGCTTGCTGTGTTTCAGCAAGGCCAAGCTCCCATGGGCTACCGGCATATTTAACTGAAGTAAGTGGGCTTGCACCTGTACCGCCATCATAGCCAGAAATAGTAATTAAATCGGCATAGGCTTTAGCAACACCTGTCGCAATGGTTCCTACGCCTGGTTCTGAAACCAGTTTTACAGAAATAAGTGCTTTAGGGTTTACTTGTTTTAAATCAAAAATTAGCTGTGCTAAATCTTCAATTGAGTAAATATCGTGATGTGGTGGTGGCGAAATTAACGTAACACCTGGCACCGAATAACGAAGTTTAGCAATATATGGAGTTACTTTTTCACCCGGTAATTGCCCGCCTTCACCTGGTTTTGCACCTTGCGCTACTTTAATTTGAATAACATCAGCACTACGTAAGTAATGCGGCGTTACGCCAAATCGACCTGAAGCGACTTGCTTAATACGTGAATTTTTTTCGGTACCGTAACGCAGCTTATCTTCGCCGCCTTCACCCGAGTTTGAACACCCACCCAAGCGGTTCATCGCAATTGCTAGCGCCTCATGCGCTTCTGGCGATAAAGCACCAATACTCATTGCGGCCGAATCAAATCGTTTATAAAGATTTTCTGCAGGCTCGACATCATCAATGCTAATGCCGGTTTCAGGCAATTTAAGCGAAAGCATGTCACGTAGCGTAGCAATCGGACGATTATTAACGAGTTTTGCATACTCACTGTAATCGCTGTATTCACCAGAACGAACTGCTTTTTGTAGGGTTTGGATTACATCCGGATTATAAGCATGATATTCGCCACCATGAACATACTTAAACAAACCGCCGTGGCTTAATAATTTACGTTTACTTAAAGCAAGTTTATGTAGGCTCTGTTGATCGTCATCAAAATCGGTAAAACAAGCACCCTGTATGCGACTTGCCACTCCTTTAAAACACATTTGTACAATAGCATCAGATAAACCAACCGCTTCAAACAACATTGAGCAACGATATGACGCAACCGTACTTATGCCCATTTTAGACATAATTTTATATAAGCCCTTGTTAATGGCTTTACGATAAGCAAGCGTTACTTCGCAATACGACTTATCAATAATTTTATTGTCGCTCATTGCAACTAACGATTCATACGCAAGGTATGGATAAATGGCAGTTGCACCAAAACCTAATAAAACTGCAAATTGGTGTGCATCGCGCACACTACCGGTTTCAATAATAATATTCGATTCACAACGAAGATTATTATCAACAAGACGATTTTGCACCGCGCCCACAGCCATAGCTGCTGGAATAGGTAAATTCGTTTCATCAAAGTTACGGTCTGTTAGAACAAGCATAATACAGCCCGATGCTGCTTTTTTCTGCGCAATATCACAAATTCGCGATACTGCTTTTTCCAATCCTTCTTCAACTGTATACGTAATATCAATTTTACAGTAGCTGTAATGTGCTTCATCAGCATTTAATAATTGCTGCATGTCTGCGTACATTAAAATTGGCGTATCAAACTGTAGGCGCTTAGCGTGGCCTGTTGTTTCGTTAAATACATTTTGCTCACTACCAATACAGGTTGCAAGTGACATTACATGATTTTCACGCAGTGGATCGATAGGTGGGTTTGTTACTTGCGCAAATTTTTGGCGGAAGTAATCATAAAGTGAACGATGTCCTTCACTAAGCACAGCAAATGGTGTGTCATCACCCATTGAGCCTGTTGCTTCTTGGCCGTTTTCACCCATTACACGAATAACGCTATCAAGCTCTTCGTTGGTATAACCAAACATTTTTTGATATTTAGCTAGCGTTTCATTATCAAAAGAACGATTACCGGCATCTTGCTCAGTAAGTTCTTCAAATGGAACTAAACGTTTAACATTTTCTTCAAGCCATGACTTGTATGGATGGCGAGATTTTAAATCTTGATCGATTTCATCCGAATGCCAAATTTTGCCAAGCTTAGTATCAATAACTAATAATTCACCTGGACCAACACGACCTTTTTCAACCACTTCATCAGCAGTGTAATCCCAAATACCCACCTCTGATGCAAGCGTAATAAAGCCATCTTGTGTAATTACATAACGCGCAGGGCGAAGTCCATTACGGTCAAGGTTACACGCCGCAAAACGACCATCCGACATTACAATACCTGCCGGACCATCCCATGGTTCCATATGCATAGAGTTAAAGTCATAAAATGCACGTAGATCATCGTCCATTGCACGGTTTTTTTGCCATGCAGGTGGCACAAGCATGCGCATCGCACGGAATAAATCCATGCCGCCAGCTAAAAATAGCTCAAGCATATTATCTAGGCTGGATGAATCAGAACCAGTTTCGTTTACAAACGGTGCCGCTGTTTGTAAATCAGGAATAAGTGGTGACGCAAACTTATAAGAACGCGCACGTGCCCATTGGCGGTTACCTTCAATGGTATTAATTTCACCATTGTGTGCTAAATAACGAAAAGGTTGAGCAAGAGGCCAACGCGGCTGAGTATTAGTAGAAAAGCGTTGATGAAAAACACAAATCGCACTGGTCATACGAATATCAGCTAAATCTAGGTAAAAGTTAGGTAAATCTGCAGGCATCATAAGGCCTTTATAGATAGTAACTAATCCAGACAAGCTTGCAATATAAAAAGCTTCATCATCAACAATACGCTTTTCAGCACGACGACGCGCTACATATAAGCGTCGCTCTAAATCTTTAGAACGCCAACCTTCTGGCGCACTAACAAAAATTTGTTCAAACCCAGGTAATTGTTGTACTGCTATAGGACCTAACATTGATGGGTCGGTTGGCACTACGCGCCAACCTAAAATATTTAGCGTTTCTTTTTCTAATTCTTCGCTAAGTATTTGTTTTGCAGCTTGTGCTAAAACAGGATCTGAATTTAAAAAAATCATACCTACGGCATAATTTTTACCTAAGTGCCAATTGTTCTCAGCCGCAATAGCACGAAAAAAGCTGTCTGGTTTTTGTAATAATAAACCACAGCCATCACCTGTTTTACCATCGGCAGATATACCGCCACGATGCTGCATGCGATCAAGCCCCGTAATAGCAGTACGAATAAGCCTATGACTAGCTTGACCATTAACTTGGGCTATTAAGCCAAAGCCACAATTTTCTTTTTCTAATTTTGAGTCGTATAACATAGACCCCTCCCCTTGCTGCACTGTTAGCGTGGATGAACTGCTCGACGATTTGCTAACAGACGGACAAAACTAGCCTCTATCGTAAATAGAGTCAATAGCATTTTGAATACATATTCACATTCTTGAATATTTCTCACTTCATAGCAAGATTTCTTTTTCATCATTATTTTTAACATTTAGTCGTATATTAGGCGTTATTTTTTCATGACACTGGTGTCAAGTTTAACATTTTGTAAAAACAACCAAGTAAAAAGCTACAGCTTACGTAAACGTAAAGCCCTCATTCAGTGAATAAATATTCAACATACACCGATAAAGTTAGTTAACATTTAGATAGTTTTGTGCTATTTCCGTAATTTTGAGGCTTAACCTCTCTTCTTTTTACTGGTCATTAGTATAGTTATTAATATTTGTGGCATTTTTAATCTCTTAATAGTGAATTTTTATTTACTAATGCGTCCACTGCGGACACTTTTATGTCCGCGGACATATAAAAAACACATAAAATAAAATTTAATTAACTAATTACAGTGAGTTACGCTTTGGCATGCTAATAGTATAGAGCTATACACATTCGTTAAGTGGAATAATTATGTTTATGCTTAGTTTATTTTTGATATCTCCTATTGTCGCTATTTGCACCGCAGTTTTTTTTCTACTGTGTGAAAAATATATAAAAGCCGTGTAGGAGAGCCTAATGATTAAAGATACCAGCGCACAAGACGTACAAGTAAAGGCACCTATGAACTATAAAAAATACGCGGTCATCACTGCGGTTATTTTCATTGTAGCCTCGACAATTGCTTATATTTTTTTAACGAGTCATAGCGCTAAAAGCTCTATTAGCCGCTCAAAAGTACAGGTTGCCAAAGTACACGTTAAAGCGCTCATTCGAGACATTGCCGCCAGTGGTAAAATTGTTGCTGCTAATGCTCCTAAAATCTACAGCCCAGAACATGGTTTTATAGATTTAAAAGTAAAGGCTGGCGATACAGTAAAGCAAGGGGACACACTTGCTCTGCTGCAAAGCCCTGAGTTAACTAACGAATTAAAGCAACAGGAGTCTGTACTTAAACGACTACAAGGCGAGCAGCAAAGGCAGCATTTGCAAGCAAGACGCCAAACACTCACTTTAAATAAAACACTTGATATGGCACAAGTTGAGCTTAACGCCGCTGAGCGCGAAAATCGCCGGGCGCAGTTATCAATACAAAAGCACTTAATTAGCCAAATTGATCTTGAAAAAGCAGTTGATGATTTATCACGTGCAAAGCTCACATATAAGCATGCACAACAAGAGGTATTGCTTGCCAAAGACACGCTCGCCTTTGAACTACAAGCAGCTAAAAGTGATGTAACCCGCCAGCAACTTATTGTTGATGATTTAATCAGAAAAGTAAGCAACCTATCTATTAAAGCTACCGTTACTGGGATCGTGGGTAACCTTCTTGTGCAACAAAAAGCCGCAGTGACGCAAAGCCAACCTCTTATGACACTCGTCGACTTAAGTAATTTCGAAGCGGAGCTTCAAGTACCTGAAAGTTATGCAAACGAATTAGGACTCGGTATGGAAGTAGAGCTTAAGTTAGGCAATGAAACAGTGATGGGGAATTTATCCGCCATATCACCAGAAGTTAATAATCGTGAAGTAACAGCGCGCGTTCGCTTTGATGGAGTTAGTAATAACATTCGTCAAAACCAACGCTTAACTGCACGTATTTTACTCGATAACCGCCAAGACATAATGCAAGTAAAACGCGGCGCTTTTATGCAGCAAGGCGGAATTGTAGCTTATAAGGTAGAAGGCAATATTGCAAAACGCATACCTATTACTATAGGCGCCACAAGCATTAACGCGGTAGAACTTTTAAGCGGTGTTAAAGAAAACGATGAAATTATTATTTCAAGCTACAGCGACTTTAAGCAAGCCGATACGATTTTATTAAATTAAACAGACGTTCTCAACCAACGCTAAAAATAATTAGGAACACCCATGTTACAAATGAACAATGTAAGTAAAGTATATCAAACAGAAATGGTACAAACCCATGCACTTCGAGACTTTAACCTGCAAGTAAACGAAGGCGAATTTATTGCTGTTACCGGTCCTAGCGGCTCAGGAAAAACAACCTTTTTAAATATTGCAGGTATGCTCGAGCCTTTTAACGAAGGTGAGTACCTGTTGGATGGTGTTAATGTTGGCAGCTTAAACGACAACCAACGTGCTGATTTACGTAATCAAAAAATTGGCTTTATATTCCAAGGCTTTAATTTAATCCCTGATTTAAATTTATATGAAAACATAGAAGTTCCTCTTCGCTATAGAGGGATTAAAGCAAATGAGCGAAAACGTCGAATTGAGCAATGCCTTGAACAAGTTGGTTTAGCATCTCGCGCTAAACACTTACCTCAACAACTCTCTGGTGGCCAGCAACAACGTGTGGCAATAGCCCGTGCGCTTGCTGGTGAACCTCGTTTTTTACTAGCCGATGAGCCAACAGGTAACCTTGACAGCTTAATGGCTCGCCAAGTTATGGAGTTACTTGAACAAATCAATCGCGACGGTGCCACTATTGTAATGGTAACGCATGATAGCGAATTAGCCCGCCGTGCTCCGCGTAATATTCAAGTAGTTGATGGGCAGCTTGCCGACTTTACGCTTTATCAGGGCGCGCAAACTATAAAAACAGCATCGGGGGTTTAACTAATGTTTATTCATTATTTAGATTTAAGTTGGCGCAGCTTCAAGCGCACCCCACTGGTTAGCTTTTTAATGGTACTTGCCATTGCGATAGGTATAGGCATAACAATGACCAGCCTTAGTGTTTATCATATGATGTCGGCCGATCCTATCCCAGAAAAAAGCAGCCAACTTTACAGTGTGCAATTACAAACAATGGACGATGGTAGTACGTGGTGGACAGAAGATAACATGCCACTGCAACTGACCTATCAAGATGCTGAGAACTTATTAAACGCGCCCACGTCAGAGAAAAAAGTGGCTATGATGCGTACCGGCTTTTCAGTTTATTTAGATTCAGATAAAATAAAACCCTTTATTGGCAGTGCACGGATGACAACGCCTGACTTTTTTAGCATGTTTGATTTGTCATTTTTGTACGGTGGGGCTTGGAGCAAAGAGCAAGAAAACTCAGCTGCACCTGTGGTTGTTATTACCCAAGAGATAAACGATAAACTATTTGCAGGAAAAAACTCTGTCGGAGAACTGATTTACTTAGATGATGCAAGCTACCAAGTAGCTGGTGTTATTAACCATTGGCCTCTCAATATTAAATATTATGATTTAAATAACGGTGCATTTAATCAAGTAGAAGAGTTATTTATGCCCTTTAGCTTAATAAAGGCAAAAGAGCTCGTAAGTTGGGGCAATAGCAATGGATGGAAGCACGAAAACACACCAACCTTTGCAGATAAACTGCAATCTGAGCAAGTATGGATCCAGTTTTGGGCAGAGCTAAATACGCTTGAACAAAAACAAGCCTATCAAAATTACTTATTAGCCTATATGCAGGAACAACAAAAACGTGGGCGATTTAATCGTAAAGAACTTGAGTATAAACTTCGCGATGTAAACCAATGGATGCAATACAATAACGTCGTCACCGAAGACAATAAAATTTTAGTGGGCCTGAGCTTTATGTTTTTAGGTGTCTGCTTAGCCAATATTTTAGGTTTACTTTTAGCCAAGTTTTTACGCAGAGCGCCAGAAGTAGGTGTAAGACGCGCATTAGGTGCGAGTAAAAGGCAAATATTTTTACAGCACTTAGTTGAGGTCGCCATGCTTGGCTTTATAGGTGGCATGCTAGGAATTGTACTAGCACAACTTGGCTTAATGGGCGTAGGGCAAAGCTATGACTACTATGAAAATTTAGCGACAATGGATTTAACCATGCTATTGAGCGCCCCATTGATTGCAATTACAACCTGCATTTTGGCTGGTTTGTACCCTGCTTGGCTAGTGTGTAAAACCAACCCTGCTATTTATCTTAAGAGCCAATAAGGAATGTCACAATGTTAGAAATAAAACCTATATTTAACGCCTTATGCCGCTCAAAGGTGGGCGCTGTATTACTGCTAATTCAAATTGCAATTACCACAGCCATAGTCAGTAATGCTGCATTTATCATTCAAGATAGAATTAGTTATTTAAACCAAGAAACGGGCTACCCTGAACAAGATATATTTAAGTTTAATGTAATGACCTTTGGTACTGATATTAACTTAAGTCAGCAGTTTGAGCTTGATGAAAGCATGCTTAGAAAAATGCCAGGCGTGGTCGATGCCGCATTAAGCAGTAGTATTCCACTATCAGGGAGTGGCAGCGCTTCGAGCTTTAATTTAAAACCTGCCCCACAAGAAGGCCTAAGTGTCAGGGCCGCTTATATTTTTATAGACGATCATGCTATTAATACCTACGGCGTTAACTTAATTGCAGGGCGAAACTTTACCGAAGATGAAGTGCTCGTTACAAACGAAATTACACAAAAGCGCACCAACGTCACTATAGTCACTAAAGCCCTACTTGATGAGCTCTATCCTGATGGAGATGGTTTAGGGAAAATAGTTTATTTTGGTGACCTACCACTTAAAGTTATTGGCGTGATCGGAAAAATGAAAGGCCCGTGGCTCAAAGACAGTAAACCCGATAATTTTGCGTTTATTCCTTATATTAAAGCAGAAAGTTATACACAAGTTGCCGTTCGTACAGAGCCAGGTCAGCGAGCAACTGTAATGAAAGAAATAGAAAATGCCATGCTTGCAAATTACAGTAAGCGCGTTATTAATAACATTAAAGGGCTTGATGAACTAAAAAATGAGTACACCGCTCAAGATCGCCTTATGATGCGCATGCTCATAGTATTAATCACTATTTTAGTGCTTATAACCGCTCTCGGTATTTTTGGCTTAACCTTATTTAATATTAGCAAACGTACTAAGCAAATTGGTACACGCAGAGCACTTGGCGCAAGAAAGTCAGCTATTGTTAGCTACTTTTTAGTAGAAAATGCATTAATTTGTAGCCTAGGTTTAGCCTTAGGTGTAGTAACAGCAATACTACTTGGGAAAATGTTAATGCAGTATTTTTCTGTAGCCGCACTACCGCCAAGTTATATAGCCGTTACCGCCATTGCCGTATTATTAATGAGTTTACTTGCAGTATTAGCGCCAGCTAAACGCGCTGCCAATATTTCGCCCAGTATCGCAACTCGCACTATTTAATTATATTTAAATCACTATGCTACACTGCTTAGTAAGGCAGTGTAGCCATCAAAAAATTATAAAAATAACCTATGACTCATAAAATACTCATTGTTGATGATAACCAAGCAGTACTCGACGCACTTTCATTGTTGCTCGAGATCCACGACTTTTCGGTAGTCACTGCAACAAATCCGTTTGATGCTCTGCAAATAGTTCGCTATCAACGCATTGAGCTTGTAATTCAAGACATGAACTTTACCAGTGACACGACCTCTGGCGAAGAAGGTAAAGCGTTGTTTTATGAACTACGAGAAATAAACCCACACTCACCTATTATACTTATTACAGCCTGGACCGAACTTGCCACCGCCATTGAGCTTGTAAAAGCAGGTGCTGCTGATTACTTACCAAAACCCTGGGATGATGCAAAACTACTAGTTTGTATCGGTAACTTAATAGAGCTAGGCAGTGCTAAAAAAATAGTGGCGACACATAATCGCCATCAACAAGAACGTGAAGGTACATTTAAAAATGCAGACCTTGCTGGGCTAATATTTAAAAGTACTGCGATGGAACGACTGGTTACTATGGCGCTACAAGTGGCTAAATCTGATATATCTGCATTAATTACAGGCCCTAATGGGAGTGGCAAAGAGTGTATTGCGCATATTATTCAAAAAAACTCCCCACTTGTATCGCAACCTTTTATTAAGGTAAACGCAGGTGCATTACCGCAAGAACTTATAGAGGCCGAACTTTTTGGCGCTGAAGCTGGCGCATACACGGGGATAACTAAACAACGTATTGGTCGATTTGAAGCAGCTGATGGCGGTACGTTATTTTTAGATGAAATTGGTAATTTACCACTTTCAGGACAAATAAAATTACTACGCGTACTACAAACCGGCGAGTTTGAACGTTTAGGCTCAACGCAAACACGAAAAGTAAATGTGCGCGTTATATCGGCCACTAACGAAAACTTACTACAAGCAATTGAACAAGGTCGATTTAGGGAAGACTTATATTATCGCCTTAACGTAATTGAGCTCAATGTGCCTGCCCTGTGCGAAAGACAAGATGATGTTTTAGCGCTTATTAGCCACTTTTTACCTCACCGAGAGTTGACTATAAACACAGAGCAAGCACTTCAACACTACAAATGGCCAGGTAACGTTCGAGAGCTAGAAAACGCTTGTAAGCGTGTAGCGGTACTAAAACCTACAGGTGCGCTTACAGTCGATGACTTTGCTCTTTCGTCACCGGTCTCTTCCCAACAAAAAGCAGAGCCGACCAAACAGGAAATAGAACACGCAATGCGCACTCATCAAGGTGTTATAGCCAAAGTGGCCCGTGAATTTGGTTTAAGCCGACAAGCACTTTACAGGCGGTTACAAAAAATGGGTATTGATTATTAATGCCAAACATTATTAGCAACTTTACCCTAAGCCAAAAGATTGTATTAATTTGCGGGCTTTGTAGCGCGCTGCCTGTTGTTATTATTGCCGCGCTAAGTGGCTTTGATATGTATTACACCCTGCTTTTAATATTACTAACGCTTACATTTAGCACCTTGCTTTCAAGAGCCATCACCAAGCCAATAAAGCTTGGCATGCAATCGCTCGAAACCGGATTACTTAATTTTAAAGATGGTGAGCTCTCCAGTTTGCTTGCGTATAAAAGTAATGATGAACTTGGAAAGCTATGCCAACTTTATAATCAAACCGCAAAACAGCTTCGCCAAGAAAAACAATGGATTTACCAGCGCGAGTTAATGCTTGATAAAGTATTGCAAAGCTCGCCGCAAGCGCTACTGCTGGTCAATGATAATAATACGGTGGTATTTAGTAATTTAATTAGCCGTAGCTTATTTAATAGCGCATCTCGCCTTGAAGGTATGCAACTAAGCAAGTTACTCGAAAATTCGCCTCTGCAATTAGTAGCAGCTATAGAGCACGGTATTGATGGCCTCTTTAATATAGAAATAGAGAATCAAGACTCACAAACTTGGCATTTAGCCACTGGGGAGTTTTTACTTAATAATCAAAAGCATCATTTATATATATTTAAACAGTTAACCCGTGAACTTAGTCGCCAAGAAGTTGCAGTGTGGAAAAAAGTAATACGCATTATTAGCCACGAATTAAATAATTCACTCGGCCCTATGTCATCCATGCTACACAGCGCACAATTGCTCGCAAATAAAGTTGATGAGCCTCGCCTTGCCCGTGTATTTGCAACTATTGATGAGCGAATTAGTCATTTAGCTGAATTTGTACAAGGCTATGGCAAGTTTGCTAAGCTACCTCAGCCACAAAAAACGCGGGTTAACTGGCAAAACACACTCAATAATTTAAAAAATCATTGGCAATTTAGCTACGAAATAAAAAATTCACACAATGAATTACAAGCTGATCAAACACAACTCGAGCAGCTGCTGATAAACCTATTAAAAAATTCACACGAGTCAGGCTCCAACTCAAATGAAATACATATTCAGGTCGAGTTTGTACCCCAAGCATGTGTTATAAATGTAAGCGACTGCGGCAAAGGAATGAGCGAGCAAGTAATGGCAAATGCTTTAGTGCCCTTTTATTCTACAAAAAGTACGGGGAGTGGTTTGGGGTTAGCCTTATGCAGAGAAATCGCAGAAGCACACCAAGGGCATATAAGTTTACATAACAAAATAGAGGGCGGCTTAAACGTGCAAGTGAGCCTTCCTTATTCATAAATTCACACAAATTAAAAACAACAAAGCCACTTTTAAAGTGGCTTTGTGTTTAAAGAGCTTAATAACCTGAGTTCAGGTTGAGTAATAAATTACTCTGCGTCAGCTTCTTTGTATTTAGCAGCAGTTTCTGTAATTAACGGCTGTAATTCACCGCGTTGAAACATTTCGATAATAATGTCACAACCACCAACTAATTCACCATCTACCCAAAGTTGTGGGAATGTTGGCCAATTAGCATATGCTGGAAGCTCAGCACGAATGTCTGGATTAAGTAAAATATCAACGTATGCAAATGGTTCACCACATGACATTAACGCTTGCGATGCTTGTGAAGAAAAACCACAATTTGGTAATTTTGGTGACCCTTTCATGAAAAGGATTATTGGGTTTTCTGAAATTTGCTGTTTAATTTTATCAATGGTTTCCATCTACAACCTCAAAGTAACGATAGCTAAATATATTTTGGTCTTGAAAATAACTCATCGTGACCACAAATATATAACTTAAAATGGGCAAATAAAGCCGCAATTGAAATAGTCTTTCGCAATAGCATTGCTGTTTGCTTAAACTTGAGTAAAATACTCAACAATTATAGTAACACTATATTACCGCTTGGTATAGGTAACTGGTCTGTTTCAACAGGCATTACGTATTACCAAATGGACTATCAACCAAAGAAGATGGAGATAAAAAAATGGCATTTGAACTACCGTCACTACCATATGCAATCGACGCACTTGAGCCACATATTTCAAAAGAAACACTAGAGTTTCACCATGGCAAACACCACAACACTTATGTGGTTAAGCTTAATGGTTTAATTCCTGGTACTGAGTTTGAAAACAAATCTCTAGAAGAGATCGTATGTTCATCAGAAGGCGGCGTATTTAACAACGCAGCACAAATCTGGAACCATACTTTTTACTGGAACAGCTTATCTCCAAACGGCGGCGGCGAGCCTACTGGCGCAGTTGCTGATGCAATCAACGCTAAATGGGGTTCTTTTGATGCGTTTAAAGCGGCATTAAACGATAAAGCAGTAAATAACTTTGGTTCAAGCTGGACGTGGTTAGTTAAGCTTGCTGATGGTTCACTAGACATCGTTAATACATCTAACGCTGCTACACCATTAACTGATGATGGCGTTACTGCAATCCTTACTGTGGATTTATGGGAACACGCTTACTACATTGATTACCGTAACGTTCGTCCAGATTACCTTAAAGGTTTTTGGTCGCTTGTTAACTGGGAATTCGCGAACGCTAACTTCGCTTAATTAGCCTTTAAACGCTAATTTTAAAAAGACGCTTAGGCGTCTTTTTTTGTATGTTATTCTTTTACTTTTTCGTTTATACGTGTTGTTGTGTTCATTAGTTCAACATGATCTTTTTTCACTTAAATTTTTAATTTTATTGCACAAAAATACCAATTCGTGACTAGACTTTAAAAGGTAAGCACCTTTTTACAGCGGGTTTCGGAGGTTATTATGACGATTTTTGAGCATTACCAAGCACGATACGAAGCGGCACAGGAAGAAGAATACAGTATCGCTGAATTTCTTGAGATTTGTAAAACCGATAAGTCTGCCTACGCCAGCGCACCAGAACGCCTACTCATGGCAATTGGCGAACCACACATGGTAGATACCGCAACGGATGCACGACTAAGTCGGTTATTTTCTAATAGAGTGGTTGCGCGCTACCCTGCCTTTGCTGATTTTTATGGTATGGAAGACGCCATTGAGCAAATAGTCTCTTATTTAAAACATGCGGCTCAGGGGCTAGAAGAATGCAAACAAGTGCTTTATTTACTCGGGCCTGTAGGTGGGGGTAAATCATCCATTGCTGAAAAACTAAAGTATTTAATGCAACAAGTGCCTATTTATTCAATTAAAGGGTCTCCTGTAAACGACCACCCCCTCTCCTTGTTTGATCCTATCGAAGATGCAGACGTACTCAGCAAAGAGTACGGTATTAAACCGCGCTACTTAAAAACCATTATGTCGCCTTGGGCAGGCAAACGCTTAAAAGAGTTCAATGGTGATATTAGCCAGTTTAGAGTGGTTAAACGCTACCCTTCTATTTTAAACCAAATAGGCATTGCCAAAACCGAACCAGGAGATGAAAACAACCAAGATATTTCAGCACTGGTTGGTAAGGTCGATATTCGCCAGCTTGAGCACTTTGCCCAAAACGATCCTGATGCATACGCCTACTCTGGCTCTTTATGTTTAGCTAACCAAGGGCTGATGGAATTTGTAGAAATGTTTAAAGCGCCTATTAAAGTGCTGCATCCTTTACTTACCGCAACCCAAGAAGGTAACTATAACGGCACAGAAGGCATTAGTGCCCTGCCCTTTAATGGCATGATCCTCGCTCACTCGAATGAGTCTGAGTGGCAAACCTTTAAAAACAATAAAAACAACGAAGCATTTTTAGACCGTGTTTATATTGTAAAAGTCCCTTATTGCTTACGTGTAACTGAAGAAATTAAAATTTACGACAAATTACTTGAGCACAGCGAGCTATACAACGCGCCATGTGCACCGGGTACACTTAAAACATTGGCGCAATTTACGACGCTATCACGTTTAAAAGAGCCAGAAAATTCAAGTATCTATTCTAAAATGCGGGTATATGATGGCGAAACTCTAAAAGATACCGACCCTAAAGCAAAATCGTATCAAGAGTATCGTGATTACGCAGGGGTTGATGAAGGTATGACGGGGCTCTCTACCCGCTTTGCGTTTAAAATTTTGTCCCGTGTGTTTAACTTTGATACCACTGAGGTTGCTGCAAATCCGGTGCATTTGTTCTATGTGCTTGAGCAACAGATAGAGCGCGAGCAATTTTCAAGTGAAATAGAAGAGCGTTATTTAAGCTTTTTAAAAGGCTATTTAATTCCACAATATGTCGAGTTTATAGGTAAAGAACTGCAAACCGCTTATCTAGAATCGTACTCGGAATACGGACAAAATATTTTTGACCGTTATGTTATTTATGCAGATTTTTGGATACAAGACCAAGAATATCGCGACCCCGATACAGGACAGCTATTTGACCGCGCAGCGCTAAACGCTGAACTTGAAAAAATAGAAAAGCCAGCGGGTATTTCTAATCCTAAAGATTTTCGTAATGAAATAGTGAACTTTGTACTGCGTGCCCGTGCACACAACAACGGTAAAAACCCACTATGGACAAGCTACGAAAAACTACGCACGGTGATTGAGAAAAAAATGTTCTCTAATACCGAAGATTTACTCCCTGTTATTTCGTTTAATACTAAAACGTCTGCAGAGGATCAGCAAAAGCACGAAGACTTTGTGAACCGTATGGTCGAAAAAGGCTATACACAAAAACAAGTTCGCTTGCTTTCTGAGTGGTATTTACGGGTTAGAAAATCGCAATAACCTTCATAGTCGTAGTATATAGGAGGTCAATATGGCGCATTTTATAGATAGGCGTTTAAACGGAAAAAATAAAAGTACGCTTAATCGCCAGCGCTTTATTAGGCGCTATAAAAAGCAAATTAAAGAAGCGGTTTCAGATGCGATTAACAAACGCAGCGTTACCGATTCAAGCTCTGGTGAGAGTATTTCTATTCCACAACGCGATATCAGCGAACCTACATTTCATCAAGGGCAAGGCGGGAATAGAGAGCAAATTCACCCTGGTAACGATCAGTTTTCTACAGGTGATAAAATTGAGCGCCCTAAAGGCGGACAAGGCGGTGGTGCCGGTGAAGGTGACGCCAGCGATTCGGGCGAGGGACAAGATGAGTTTGTATTTTCAATATCAAAAGATGAATACCTTGATTTACTGTTTGAAGATCTAGAACTTCCTAACTTACAAGAGAACCAGCTTGATAAGTTAGTGCAAATGAAAACCCATCGCGCAGGATTTTGTAGCGACGGCATGCCAAGTAATATTGACATTGTACGCTCTCTTCAAGGCTCGCTTGCACGGCGTGTTGCCATGAGTGCAGGTAAAAAACGCCGTTTAAAAGAGCTCGAAGAACAACTTGCTCTGCTGCTTGCTGGTCCACATAACGATAAAGCGGCAATTGCTTTGTTACAAAAAGAAATTGCAGCATTAAAAGTGCAAATTAAGTCGGTTCCGTTTATTGATAACTACGATTTACGTTTTCGTAATTACGAAAAGCGCCCTCATCCCACCAGCAAAGCGGTGATGTTTTGTATTATGGATGTGTCAGGCTCAATGGATCAGCCAACAAAAGACATGGCAAAACGTTTTTATATTTTGCTCTATCAATTTTTAACGCGCAGCTATAAAGACATAGAAGTTGTTTATATTCGCCACCACACACAGGCTAAAGAAGTAGACGAACAAGAGTTTTTTTATTCCCAAGAAACTGGCGGCACTATTGTTTCGAGTGCTCTTAAATTAATGAATGAAATAATAAAAGAGCGTTATCACGCAGATGAATGGAATGTGTACGCTGCACAAGCCTCCGATGGCGATAACTGGGCGGACGACACACCGCAATGTGGTGAAATTTTGCGTAATAAGCTCTTAAGCGCAGTACGTTATTTTGCTTATATTGAAATAAGCACTCGTGCTCATCAAAGCCTATGGCGCGAATATGAATCTATAACACACAGCCATAATAATTTCGCCATACAGCATATTCAAAGCGTTGAAGATATTTACCCAATTTTTAGGGAGCTATTTAAAAAAGGTCGTCAACAGCAAAACTCTGCATAGCCAAAAGCGAGGTAGCATTATGAATGATAAACGATTGAGTGATGGCCCAGATTGGACCTTTGATTTATTAGATGAGTACCAAGGTGAAATTGCTCGCGTTGCTGCTCATTACAGATTAGACACCTACCCTAATCAAATTGAAGTGATAACGGCTGAGCAAATGATGGATGCTTATTCAAGCGTTGGCATGCCTATTGGCTACAGTCATTGGTCTTACGGTAAGAAGTTTATCCAAACAGAGCAAAATTATAAGCGCGGGCAAATGGGCCTCGCTTACGAAATAGTGATAAATTCAGACCCTTGTATTGCGTACTTAATGGAAGAAAATACCCTACCTATGCAAGCACTTGTAATGGCGCATGCATGTTACGGACATAACTCATTTTTTAAAGGTAATTACTTATTTAAAGCCTGGACCGATGCTGGCTCAATTATTGATTACTTGGTATTTGCTAAAAACTACATAAGCCGCTGTGAAGAAAAATATGGTATTACTCAGGTAGAGAGCTTACTCGACTCTTGTCATGCGTTAATGAATTACGGGGTCGATCGCTATAAACGTCCACAGCAAATATCACTATTTGAAGAGCAAAAACGCCAACAAGAACGTGAAGAATACTTACAATCACAAGTAAACGAATTGTGGCGTACGATTCCCGAACAGCAACAGGAAACTAAAAAGAAAGAACGCCATTTTCCTACTGAGCCTCAAGAAAATATTTTATATTTTATTGAAAAAAATGCCCCATTACTCGACTCTTGGCAACGTGAAGTGATTCGTATTGTCCGTAAAATATCGCAATACTTTTACCCGCAAAAACAAACTCAAGTAATGAACGAAGGTTGGGCAACATTTTGGCACTACACCATCCTTAATCACTTATATGATGAAGGGAAGCTCACCGACTCATTCATGTTAGAGTTTTTACAAAGTCATACCAACGTAGTTTATCAGCCACCTTATAACAGTAAGTATTATTCAGGCATTAACCCATATGCTTTAGGCTTTAATATGATGGTTGATATTCGCAGAATATGTGAATATCCAACTGAAGAAGATAAAAAATGGTTTCCTGAGTATGCAGGCAGTAATTGGCTAGATACATTGCACTTTGCCATGGAAAACTTTAAAGATGAAAGCTTTATTAGCCAGTTTTTATCGCCGAAGTTAATTCGTGATTTCAAATTATTTACTATTATTGACCATACTAATAATCCCCATTTAGAGATTGGTGCGATACACGATGATAGCGGCTATAAAACAGTTAGAGAAGTGCTCTCCGCGCAATATAATTTAAGTAATCATGAACCTAACATTCAGGTATATGATGTTGATATTAGAGGTGATAGAGCACTTACACTTCGCTATGTACCTCATAATTGCATTCCATTGGCAAACTCACATGAAGAAGTGCTAAAACATCTTTACAGGCTATGGGGCTTTAAGGTAAAACTGGAAGAAGGGTCTAATTCTGGTGAGATTTCAACTATTGGTCAATGTCCAACAGATGACACTCGTCATACAACAGAGTGAATATAATGGATAAGAAAAAGCTTCTCGTACTGATCGACTCAGTAAATTGTGCAAAAACAGCATTATTACACGCAAAACAAAAAGCACTACAAGACAGTAAACATATTGATATTGTTGCGTTTAGCTATGAAGACACTGGTAATATATTATTTTCATTATCACCAGAGCAAGTACTTGCGATTCAAGACAAACAACTTTCATTACTCAGAGCAACATTAGAACCTCTATTAAAAAAAGAGCTAACTGATTGTGAGTATACATTTCAAACGGTTTGGCATGAATCACCAGAGCAATGGTTAAATAACGAAATAAACGCAACTAATTATGATATGGCAATAAAAACTAGGCATATTGATGCTCAAACTCAATTTAGCGAACTTGACTGGCAGCTTATTCGATTTTCACCAATACCACTTTATTTGGCCGCAGATAATAAATGGAGAAATAACTGTAATGTGTTAGCTGCTCTTGATTTAGGCAGCGAAAAGGCATCTAAGCATCAGTTAAATAAAGCTATTATTAACTGTGGCTTAGATTATGCTAACTCAGAGGGCTGCGAATTTTATGCATGTTATACCGTGCACGTCTCACCTATTTTGAGAGACTTAGGCATTGTATTTTCAGATGAACAAGTACTCAATGCATTCGAAAAATTACCGGCACTGCAACGTGATCTGATTAATGAATACAACTTGCGTGATAAATTACACATTAAAGCGGGCTTAGCGGAGCAAGTCATACCAAGCTTGGCAGCAAAACTTGATGCTGAGTTAGTGATTATTGGCTCAGTAGGCAACGTGGGTATTAAGGGAAAGCTTATTGGCAACACAGCAGAAAAAATAATGCGCTTACTTAAAACCGATTTACTTATTTTACCCCCCACTCAATTTAATACCAATTTTCTTAATTAAGTGCTTTATTTTGAGGTAATAAAATCGTATCAATAACAAGGCAAGAATTCGTTATTTAGTTGTTATCGCTAATTACTCCTACATTGCTCTACCTTCTGCATCCATGCAGTCGTATATCAGAAGTTTTTAACGCAGTTAACGTCAGATTTAATCACTCAAATTAATTAAATATTATTGCGCATTGGTATAAAGAGTGATTAATAAAAATGATGCTTAAGCGTCATTTTTTATATCATCAAAAACAGTGACTTTATTGCGTCCATTATTTTTAGAAAAGTAAAGAGCCCTGTCAGCGGCTTCAATCCAACGTTCATGATCTTTAAATTCATTACTAAAGCACGCAACTCCGATACTTATTGTCATCTTGATTTCAACATTTTTATAAAAGGCAGGGCTTGATTCAATCAACACCCTTAAGCGCTCAGCAAATATTTCAGCCCCTTGCTTATCGGTATCAAGTAGAGTTAATACAAACTCTTCACCACCGTAACGTCCAGCAATATCTGTTTCACGTAATGTGGTACGTAATAACTTTGCAATATGGCGTAACGCCTCATCACCACAACTATGACCATGCTTATCATTCACCTTTTTAAAGTGATCAATATCAAACATTAACAGAGAGCTACACCCTGCATTACGTTTTGTTCGTAAATACTCTTGCTTAAGCATACTTTCCCAATAACCACGATTGTATAACGTCGTTAAGCCATCGGTTTGGCTTACTTGCTCAAGTCTTTTATTTAGCTCTTCTAACTCTTTTTTGTTAACTGCAATATCAGTTACATCATAAAGAATGATACAAATATGGCTAACTTCTGCTCGTATATTAGTAAGCGGTATAAATGTCGCATTTTGATACATATACTCAGCTTTGCCAGTAATTGGGCGATAGTTTTTAAAGCGAAATATATAGGGTTGTTGTTCCCAAATGGTAAACGAGCGATTTTTTAGTACAAATACTGGCTCTGATTTACTTCTAAACCACTTTTCATCTATAGCAGGAAATAAATCAAATAAATCTTTATTTTTTACAGCACTTGGTAATAACCCCGAATGGTTTTCCATAAAACCATTCCACACACACACCTTATACTCCCTGTCGAGTACAACTAAACCTACATCAACGGTGTTAAACATATCCATTAACCAATGGATTTCATTCATATCTAAATCAGCAGCCATAACTTAGTCTTCTAATAGGTAAGCAACTTTGTATTTCAAAGTTTTAAGTGAATCTTCAGTAAATAACAGCATAAGGTCACAGTTAATATCGTGATTTTCAATACCATAGCTAATTTCTATAGCAAGCGTACGCTGCCAGCGCGACTTATTCGCTTTCACTAATTCAGATACATCTCTGTGCTGGCCAAGTACGATAGGATGACCTTGGCTAAACGACATATCGAGTTGTTTTGAAAGACCAGTCAAAATAGCCCCGATTAAAATATTACTTATATCCATAAGTAACTCAAGTTCCACTTTGTCATTAAGCTCACCATCGTAATTCATCAGTGAGGCTATCTCTTTAAAGCTAGAGTCATTAAGTAATAATAATGCTTCTCCAGATACACCTCCTCCAATAAATCCCTGACAAACTCCAGAAGTGGTTGCATTATTATCAATAGAGCGTAGCGCCATATCGAGTTCACTAACCTCTAAGATATTCACATTTGGGATTGGCAGCTCAACAAACACATTAAGTAATCGCGCAAGTAAATCACCGGCTTGACCCATAGCAACATTAGTTAGCTCTTGGTATATATCTCGCACATCTGGGTCTACTTGCTCACCTAGAGAATGAGAAAGACGTTCACGCATGGCTTTATCTTTAATGCCATGGTGTTCAATAATATCGGCTAATTTTTGAGGGGAACATGGCTTTTGGATGAAATCGATAGCCCCCAGTTCAAGCACTCTTTGATGAGCATTAGGCTGTATGTCACCTGAAACTACAACTGTAAGTATATTGAGCCCAAGCTCTTTCATGGCCATTAAAACTTCATAGCCATCCATTTCTGGCATGTTTAAATCAAGGAAAAGGATTTCAGGTTCAGTTGACTTTATTTGTTTGATGCAATCAACACCATCTATCGCAAATTCAACTTTAATATCCCAATCATCAGGTAGAGAACGGGCTAATTGACGCCTCGCTAATTTTGAATCATCACATATTAATACAGATGTTGACATACTATCTCTCTATTTTTAACCAGTTATACATACCAAAAGTGATACACGCATTTTTATTATAGAAGATATTTTTGTAACTGCATGTTAACCAAAGTATAGCCTATTTACAGTTTTTTTATATGACTGAATCATTACCAATTTTATAGAGAGACAGATAATACCTTGGTTACTCCAACGCAGTATAATACACTGACGCCTATTGCGTTAATTTAAAAAGGAAACTCCTATGCTCCGCTCATTAACTTTTGCCTTAAGTATTTTTTGTTCTATGGCTTTCGCTTCTGATATCCCAGAAAACACTCTCGATATAGGTAAAGTCTCTGCACAGGGTAAGACGGTTACTTTACTCGGTAAAGGTGTATCAGTTGGTGATAACGCACCTAATTTTAAAGTTGTCGATGGAAACTTTACACCTGTCACACTGGATAATTATAAGGGCCGAGCTATTTTAATTAGTGTAGTACCAAGTTTAGACACAGGTATTTGTAGTCTACAAACAAAACACTTTAACGAAAAAGTTGCGACGCAATTTCCTGCAGTTGTAATGCTTACTATTAGTGCCGATTTGCCATTCGCTCAAAAAAGATTTTGCAAAGCTGAGAACATAGACAAAATAACTACATTATCTGATTCTGTTTGGCGCGATTTTGGCCAAAAATATGGGTTAATTATTAAAGATATGGGGTTACTAACTCGCTCAGTAATAATATTAGACGAAAACCACAGCATTATTTATAAACAACTCGTTAGTAGCCTTTCAACTGAACCAGAATACAACAGCGTAATTGAGAAGCTTAAAACGCTGTAAAGTTAATATACCCATTCGCTTAATTAAGTGATCTATTTTTAGATAAGAAAATCGTATCCATGACAAGGCAAAAAATTCGTTATTGAGTTGTTATCACTAATTGCTCCTGCATTGCTCTACTTTCGGCATCCATGCCGTCGTATATCAGAATTTTTAACGCTGTTAACGTCATATTTAATCTCTCAAATTGATTAAGTATTCTAGACTTAAAACAAAAAACCGCCAATTGGCGGTTTTTTAATAGGCTTTTAAATTTAACCTAAAAGCTCACCAAGTTGTGAACTTACAGCCTCAACAGCTTGCGTACCATCTAGTTTGTGATATTGAGTGTTACCAGCCGCCGCTTCTGCTTGGTAGTAATCAACTAACGGCATAGTTTGCTCGTGGTAAATACCTAAACGTTTACGTACTGTTTCTTCAGTATCGTCTGCGCGAACAATTAAGTCATCCCCAGTTTCGTTATCTTTACCTTCCACTTTTGGTGGATTATAAACAACATGGTAAACACGACCAGAACCAGGATGAACACGACGTCCGCCCATACGCTCAACAATCACTTCGTCAGCCACGTCAAATTCAATAACGTGATCAACCACTACGCCATTTTCTTTCATTGCATCGGCTTGAGGAATTGTGCGCGGGAAGCCATCAAGTAAAAAGCCTTTCTCACAATCCGCTTTAGTAATACGCTCTTTTACTAAACCAATAATAATATCATCAGAAATTAGTTGACCAGCATCCATTACTTTTTTTGCTTCTAGACCTAGTGGTGTGCCTTCTTTAATTGCTGCACGTAACATATCGCCAGTAGAGATTTGTGGAATACCGTATTTGTCCATTAAAAACTGAGCTTGAGTACCTTTACCTGCACCCGGCGCGCCCAAAAGAATAATGCGCATATTATTGTCCCCTAGTATGGATATTTATTTTAAAGCCTGAATTCTTCCACAAGCGCCGCCGATACTCAAGCAACTTATACTAATTGATGAGCCGTTGGGGTGTTTACAGGGCATTAAAAAAGGGAACACACGTTCCCTTTTTTTTAAAGTACATAATTTATACTTTATTAACTGAGTAAATAGCTATTTGCTTAGTTCAAGCATTAGTTTATTTAAGCGAGTAACAAATCCTGTTGGATCTTTAAGTGTACCGCGTTCTGCAAGTAATGCTTGGTCTAGTAAAACATGTGACCACTGTGCAAACTTATCTTCATCTTGTTCGTCATTTAAGTGCTTAACAAGTTGATGCTCTGGGTTTAGCTCAAACACAGGTTTTGCTTCAGGGGCTGCTTGGCCCACAGATTCCATTAGCTTTTGCATTTGTGAGCTCATGTCGTTGTCATCGCTTACAACACATGCTGGAGAATCTGTTAGACGGTGCGTAAAGCGCACTTCTTTAACGTCATCACCAAGTGCTGTTTTAATACGTTCAACAAGGCCTGCCATTTCTTTTTCAGACTCTTCTTGCGCTTTTTTAGTTTCTTCGTCGTCAAGCTTACCTAAATCTAAATCACCACGTGTGATTGACTGTAGTTGCTTATCAGCAAATTCAGTTAAGTGGCTCATCATCCACTCGTCAACACGGTCACTTAGTAACAATACTTCAATGCCTTTTTTGCGGAAAATCTCTAAATGCGGTGAGTTTTTCGCAGCGGTGAATGTATCAGCTACTACGTAGTAAATTTTGTCTTGGCCTTCGTTCATGCGTTCAACATATTGCTCAAGCGACACATCTTGTGTTTCTGAGTCAGTGTGTGTCGAAGAAAAACGAAGTAGCTTACAAATAGCTTCTTTATTTGCCGCATCTTCAGCTGGGCCTTCTTTCATTACTTGACCAAACTCATTCCAAAATACTTGGTAATCGTCAGCTTTGTTTTTAGCCATACGCTCAAGCATTTTAATAATGCGCGATGTACACCCTTTACGAATAGCTTGCGTTACTTTGTTGTCTTGTAGAATTTCGCGAGATACGTTTAGAGGTAAATCGTTTGAATCTAGTAACCCTTTTACAAAGCGAAGGTAGCTTGGCATGAACTGCTCAGCATCATCCATTACAAATACACGTTGTACGTAAAGTTTTAAGCCACTTTGACGTTCACGGTTCCATAAATCGAAAGGTGCTTTTTTAGGGATGTATAAAAGGCTCGTGTATTCAGTTTTACCTTCAACCTTATTATGTGCCCAGCTAAGTGGATCTTCCCAGTCGTGGCTTACGTGCTTGTAAAACTCTTTGTATTCTTCATCAGAAAGCTCTGACTTATCACGCGTCCACAATGCAGTTGCGCGGTTAATGCTTTCCCACTCACCTAGTACTGCTGGAATTTTTTCGCCGTCTTCGCCTTCAGACTCTGGTACTTCTGCTTTAAACATTTGTACTGGGGTAGAAATATGATCAGAGTATTTAGTAACAATGCCACGCAGGCGGTAATCGTCAGCAAATTCTTTTTCTTCATCACGAAGATGTAAAATAATGTCGGTACCACGGCCTTCTTTTTCAATTTCTTGAAGCGTGTATTCGCCTTCACCTTGAGATTCCCACTCGTAAGCGGTTGTTTCACCGGCTTTACGTGTACGAACAGTTACTAAATCGGCAACAATAAATGCTGAGTAAAAACCAACACCAAATTGACCAATTAATTGTGAATCTTTACTTTGATCACCCGTTAAGTTTTTGAAAAACTCAGCAGTACCCGACTTTGCAATAGTACCCAATGAGCTTATTACTTCATCACGTGTCATACCAATACCATTATCAGAAATGGTAATTGTATTTGCTTCTTTATCTGCGCTAATACGAACACGTAAATCGGCATCACCTTGGTAAAGGTCGCCTTGAGATAGCGCTAAAAAGCGTAACTTGTCTGCCGCATCTGATGCGTTTGACACAAGTTCGCGTAAAAATATTTCTTTATTAGAATAAAGAGAATGAATCATTAAGTTTAATAATTGTTTTACTTCTGTTTGAAAGCCTAATGTTTCTTTTTGTGCTGCAGTCATTTATATATCTCCAATTTGCAAAGTGTCTGCGTTATGCACTTAATATGGGGTGAGGTGTTAGAACTTCAAGGGAAAAATTTAAAAAAGGTGAAACGAAAACAAAGAACCATAAATTTATTTAAAACGAGTGCGGGCAATTAATATGAATTTTCTCGCCGCTGACGGGGTGCTCAAAATATAAATCGCTGGCATGTAATTGTAAGCGTCCTGCCATATTTTCACTTTGCGCACTTTTATATAAATCGCAACCTAAAATAGGGTGGCCTATAAACTGGCTGTGTATTCTCAATTGATGAGTACGCCCAGTAACTGGCGTAAATTGCACTAAGGTTCTGTATGGTTGTTTTAGCCGTTCCAGTACTTTATATTCACTGACTGCGGTTTTGCCAGTCGATTGGCAAATTTTAACTCGCGGAAAAAGCAGCTTATCTTTTGCTATTGGTGCAGTAATTTCCCCCTCACTAACAGCCAAGCACCCTTCAAGCATTGCTACATAACGCTTTTGAATAGTACGTGCCTGAAACTGTTTATTAAGATGCTTTGACGCAATCGCGTTTAATCCAACAATCATAATGCCCGATGTACCCAAATCTAGCCGATGCGGTAACTTAGCCTCAGCAAAAGCGGCTGTTAACCCTTTTTGACCATGTACTAAACGGTAATGCACTGAATCCCAATTAAGCGTATTTTTGCCCGACAAACTCAATAACCCACTGGGTTTATTGATCAATAAAATATCATCATCTCGATATAATATTTCAATAAACCCGTCGCACTTAGGCGCTACAAAATCATCAACAATAATATGTGGCTCTGAAGGTGTATGCGATGTTGAGTTATCTATTAAATTAATCATTAAATTAATCAACACCTTTAGAGTGAAGCGCTTTCAAAGCTAAAACATGCTCACGTAAATCGTCTGCTACTACTTTGTCAGCTGCAATCGGGCCACCCACTGCAACCGACACCAAAGACCATTTTAATCGCGGTAATTGCCACTTAGCTTTACGGCTAAACATACTCCCCCACAAGCCCCCTAAATGCACAGGAATAACGGGCACAGGTGAGCGTTCAATAATACGCTCTATTCCACGGCGAAAGATATCCACTGAGCCGTCACTGGTTAGTTTTCCTTCAGGGAAAATACCAACAAGCTCGCCTTTTTCAAGCGCAGCAGCCACTTCATCAAACGCTTTTTTAAACGCTTCAGGATTGGTTTTTTCACTATCAATGGGAATAGCTTTAGCCATTTTAAATAACCAATGCAGAGCTGACGAATAATAAATAGGGGCAAATACCATAAATCGAATAGGCCTTGGTGAGGCGGCTAAAATAAACATCCAATCAACAAAACTCACGTGGTTGCACACAATAACAGCAGCGCCTTCATCAGGTATATTACTTTCACCTTTAGTACGCACTCTGTACATACAAATGGCCAAAATATAAATAACAAAGCGTAAAAAGAATTCAGGTACTTTAGTATAAATATAAGCAGAAATAAGTAAATTTAGCCCCGCAAGTAGCAATAATAGCTCTGAAATACTCCACTGAAAAATAGACAACGTGACAATACTTAAAACAGCACTACCGACCATAAACAAGGCATTTAATACATTGTTAGCCGCTATTACTCGTGATCGACTCGCTTCTTCAGTCCGTTGTTGAATAAGCGCATATAGCGGTACAGTGTAAAAACCGGCGCCAATGCCTATGCCTGCCATCCATATGAAATGCCACATCATATCGCCTGTTTTCAATACCTGTTCGAGTGTTAATAATTCAGTATTTTGAGGTTTATAGGTACTAATAGCGGGCTCTTGGCTCAGTAAATATAAAAACAAGGTAATTAAAATAGCGCCAAAAGGCACAATTCCTAATTCTATTCGAGAGCGAGAAAGCTTTTCACACAATAACGAACCAATAGCAATACTTAGTGAAAACACAACAAGCGCGCTAGTTACAACCAGTTCATCGCCGCCCATTGTGTGTTTTACATAATTTGGTAGGGACGTTAAAATAATTGCGCCAATTAACCAAAACCAACTGATCCCAAGGACTGATTTACCAACCGATTCTGTTTGCGAATTAAGTGCTGAAAATACGTTTTTTGTGGATGAAAATATATTATAGGTGAATTTTAAGTTAGGCTCGTTTGCCTCACTAATGGGTATAAAGCGACTGCTCACATACCCCATAACGGCCAGTACTAATACGGCAATACTTATAAGCGTAGGACCTACCGATTGAGTAATATAGTAAGTGCCAAAAATTGTACCAATCAGTATTGCTACAAACGTGCCCGATTCAACCAAGGCATTCGCTTTTGTTAATTCGCTAGGTGCTACGTGCTGGGGTAAAATAGAGTATTTTAATGGCCCAAAAAACGTACTTTGTACACCCATTAAAAATACGGTGGCTAACATTAACCACACATACTGAGTTAAAATAGAGACTGCCCCTACAACCATAATAGGGATTTCAAATAGTTTTACGATTCTGATAAGTTTGGATTTTTCTGTTTTTTCAGCAAGCTGCCCCGCCATCCCTGAAAATAAAAAGAAAGGTAGGATAAATAACCCAGCAGCAATATTTGAATAAAGTGCGCCATCTGCAAGCGTTGCAGCCTGAAATATCAATAGAATAAGCACTGATTGCTTATACACGTTATCGTTTATTGCTGAGAAAAACTGCGTAATAAAAAGCGGTAAAAAACGCTTACTACCCAGTAGTGTACCTTGGTAGGGTTGATTATCTTTCATTGTATTCCTTACGAATTAGAGACATAGCCCAAAAATATATTATACCAATTCGTTTAATTAAATGATCTACTTTTAGGGCGGAAAAACGTGTTGATAGCTAGGCAAAAATTCGCTATTTAGTTGCTCTAACTGAGAACTTTTTAACGCAGGTAGCGACACGTTTAGCCCCGCAAAATGATTAAGTATTATTGCGGATTGGTATTAGACTGCTTCTAAGCTTACCTTAAAAACAAAAAGCCTACATAAGTTAATCATGTAGGCTTTTACAATATGTTTTCAAATAGTGACTTTAAGTTAGTCTTGAGTAACAGCGCGTCTGCCACTAAAGGCATGCATCAGCGTTCTACCATCAACCAAATCAAGCTCGCCCCCCACAGGAATACCGTGAGCAATACGCGAGGCATCTACTTTATATTTATGACAAAGCTGCGCAATATAATGAGCAGTAGTTTCACCTTCAACGGTAGGGTTGGTCGCTAAAATAACCTCATTAATAACGCCTTGAGCAAGTTTTTGCTCTAAAACGTCTAAGCCAATTTCTTTAGGGCCGATACCGTCAATTGGCGATAAATGACCCATTAAAACAAAATATAACCCTAAGTACTGACCCGTTTGCTCAATAGCAAGCACATCAGTAGGCGATTCAACAACACATAATATGCCGCTGTCTTGGCGCTTTGTACTTAAACAAATATCACATTGCGTTTGTTCGCAAAAGGTGCGACAAGACTGGCAATGCCCTATGGCGGTCATTGCTTTAGTCAATGCATTGCCCAGCTGAGTGCCTCCCTTTCGGTCGCGCTCTAATAAATGAAAGGCAATACGTTGCGCTGACTTTGGACCAATGCCCGGTTGACAGCGCAGTGCTTCTATAAGCTGATTTAAACTATCTGAAAGTTGCATTATTTACTTAAAACGGCATTTTCATACCTGGTGGTAATTGCATACCGCCAGTTACTTTACCCATGCGCTCTTGTGTTTCTTCTGCAACACGGCGTACAGCATCGTTACATGCTGCTGCAAGTAAGTCTTCAATCATGTCTTTGTCGTCTTCCATTAAGCTCTCATCAAGCTGAACACGACGTACATTGTGGTTACCAAGCATAGTTACTTTAACTAAACCTGCACCGGCTTCACCAACAACTTCAAGAGTTGCGATTTCGTCTTGGGCTTTTTGCATGCGATCTTGCATTTGCTGCGCTTGCTTCATCATGTTGCCCATTCCACCTTTAAACATAACTTTCTCTCTTTCTTTTAATACATTAATTAACATGAACATAAGGGCGATTGTAAGTAATTACAATGCCTGAATACTGTTTTCGTCAATTTCGGCGCTAAATACTTGCTGAAATTGTACTATGTTTTCATCCGATGTGATCACATCGATTGCTTGTTGATGACGACCTGCATCAATTTTTTGCTGAATAAGATAAGGAGAATCAATAACTCCCTTAGCAAAATTAATACTTAACGACACGTTATGTTCATAAATACTCGACAATGCGGCATCTAACCTTTGGCGAAGCATCGGTGTATCTAAATGCTTTTGAGATTCATCAACATCTATATGTAAACTGTTGCCTTGCTTGGTAAATATTGAATGCAACGCAAATTGGCGCATACGACCGCCCAGTCCCATACGTTTAATTAAATAAGCCCACTCATCTTGTTGGTGTGCAAACCTAATTTCACTAATTGGACTTTGAAAATCATCAGGCACGGGAATGCTAATTTCCTCGGGCGCTGCTTCAGGTACTTTTTGAGGGTTTATTTGCTCAAGCAGCTCTGGCGCTAGATTTTCAGTAATTGTTTGGTGCTTTGCTTTAAAATCTATTTTTTCAGGTTTGTCAAAACCTTGATTATTAGCCGGTGTTTGGCTCCCCGTTACTGGGAGCGGTGGCTTTTTTTCACTTTCACCTACTGTATCAGTAGCCCAAGGCGGGTTGTCTGACTGTGTAGGTACTGACTTATGGTTTTGTGATACAGCGCTATTTGGCCGCTCAGCTGACTGAGCCACTGTATTTTCATTTTTTGGCACTGCACCGACATTATGAGTACGGCTAATAACAGTACTGTTAGATACGTTTGATGAACTAGCCTTTGCCGTATTTAAGTTTGTCCCAGAAAGCTTTCCTGAGCCTGATATATTACGATCACGCAATATGCGCGCAATAGCCGATTGCGCTTTTGCCTCGCGTTCAACTATCGAAGCATTTTCATCGTGTTGTTGCTGGTTTTGCAAGTCTGATTGCGGGTCAAAACTATTTTTTTCAATACTTGTTGAGTGTTCCGGCAAATGATTTTGCTGATTAGCACTTATATCCTTTTGTGGATTAAACCCCTGATCAACAGCGCTACTCATCACATCATCAAACTGCGCGGCCAATGTTTGCTCTACATCACTGTGTTGCATGTAAGCTTCATCTTCACTTTGATGCTGTGTTTGAGCATCCGAAACAACATTGGTTTGCGGTGGCTCATTAGCTGAAGCCTGTTGCTTTGAAGCGTTTTCACTTTGTTGAACTGGTTGAACTACTGCAACTTGGGCTGGCTCATTATTACTTTGCACGACGTCATTATTTGATGTCTGAGCGGCAGCATTAGGTAAAGGCTCTATCTCAACGGCTCTAGGCTGTTCTGTATTGCTAACTGGCTTAGTATTATTTACTGGAGCACTGCTTTGGCTAGCTACGGTGTCTTGCGATGTTTTGTTTTTATTTAATATATCTCGCAGTGCATTTGCTCGGCCTTGTTTATTTTGGACGGGCTCTTCGTTGGCTGTGTGGACAACTTGTTGGGCATCTGTAGGCTTAAATGCTAATAATCTTAGCATAAGCATTTCAAAACCTAATCTAGGCTCTGGTGCCCATTGTAAATCTTTTTTACCGTTTAAAAGTAACTGGTAATAAATTTGTATTTGTTGCGGACTCGTATGCTGTGCAACGTGCGTTATGTAATCAGCGTTCGTTTCATCAAGCCCTGCTGCCTGTGGTACTAATTGAGTCAGTTGAGTTAAATGTGTTAACGCAATTAAATCATCAAGTAAGGCAATATAGTTTGGGTTTCTGCTCGCAACGTGTGCTATTTCGCTCATTAAAGCTGTGCCATCTTGGGCAAGTAGTGCAGCTAATAGGCTTTGGCTATAATGTGTATCCATCAAACCAAGCATTGTTTGTACTGCTTGATTATTAATATCACCATTTGTTTGTGCTATAGCTTGATCGGTTAAGCTCAGTGCGTCACGCATACTGCCGTCAGCGGCTTTTGCAATAATACTAAGTGCATCATTGTCATAGCTGAGCTGTTCTTGAGTAAGTACGTGCTCAAGCTGTGCTTTAATTTCACTTTGCGACAAGGCATTTAAGTTAAATTGTAAACAACGAGATAAAATAGTAACTGGTAACTTTTGTGGATCGGTCGTCGCTAATAAAAATTTCACATGCTCTGGTGGTTCTTCAAGCGTTTTTAAAAGTGCATTAAAACTGTGCTTTGAGAGCATATGAACTTCATCGATTAGATATACTTTATAACGTCCACGCGTTGGCGCATATTGAACGTTATCGAGTATTTCGCGGGTGTCCTCTACTTTAGTTCGAGAAGCCGCATCTATTTCGAGTAAGTCAATATAGCGTCCTGCTTCTATATCTAAACAGCTGCTACATTGACCACACGGATTTGCAGATATACCTTCGTCGCAATTTAAGCTTTTAGCAAAAATACGCGCAATGGTCGTTTTACCCACACCGCGGGTTCCAGTGAATAAATAAGCGTGATGCAGTCTATTTTGTGTAAGCGCATTTACAAGCGCTTGCTTAACATGAGACTGCCCAACCAATTCATGAAAGGTTTGAGGACGCCATTTTCTCGCTAGAACCTGATAACTCATCGATTACTCGCCTTCAAATTCAACCAATTTTAGGATTTTAATACCCATTTTCTTGATGCGCTGCTCGCCACCTAGTTCTGGTAATGACACAACAAATGCTGCATCTGTAGCTTCGCCACCTAGTTTATGAACTAATTTAGCAGTGGCTTCAATTGTACCGCCAGTAGCTAATAAATCATCCACTAACAATACTTTATCGCCAGGTACAATTGCATCTACATGCAGCTCTAATGTATCTTCACCGTATTCTAGCAAGTAATCTTGACGAATAACTTCGCGCGGCAACTTACCTGGTTTACGTACTGGAATAAAGGGAATGCCTAACGCGTAAGATAACGGCGCACCAAAAATAAAGCCACGCGATTCTGTGCCAATTATTTTAGTAAAACCTTGATCTTTATATTCAGCGATAAAAGCGTCAATTGTGGCTTTAAAGGCTTCTGGATTTGCCATTAAAGTAGTTACATCGCGAAACATAATGCCCGCTTTTGGATAATCAGCAATTGTAGTGATGCTGTTTTTGATAATTGCTGGTGTTACTTGAGTCATAATTTTAACTGCTCAATTATTTATATTACAAAGCAGGTGATTATAACCTTAACTGACCTTTAAATGCGAGTTTGACGTTATTATAGTTTAAGCGGGGTAATTAAAAATAAAGAGGTTCAAGGCTGAAGTAAACAACAGCCTTAATAAACGCTATGCATTTTAGGTTAAGCTAGTGATCCAACCTAAAATTGCATTTAAACAACCAATTCCTGCAAATATAGCTAAAAATGCAAGAAAGTAAGTAGCGTTGAACGGATCTTTAAAGTCTTTATCATCTGACATTGGTACAACCTTTTATTAAGCACGGCAAATAAGGCTGTCATAATAGACGATGTAAAATTATCAATAAAGACCTTAATCTTGATTTTTTGTCACAATGACACCGCGTTCAACCATTGCATTAAGGGTAACCAACGCACCTTGAGCAATTTGCTCTGCATTAAATTGTGGAGCGTGAGCTAATACCTGTTGGCAAACGTTGTCAAATGTCGCACCTTCACTTACCTCTATGATTGACAATAGCAAAGCTGTCATCGCATTTGTTGCTAAAAACTGCACATCATCATTTTCGTCTCTATATACAACAAAGTAATTAGGCTGAGTTGATGGCTCTTTAGGTATAAACTCTGTGCTGATATTTTGAACCGGAAATTGATAACTTAAATTTCTTGCAGCGTTAGATAAATACAAAGCAGAACTAGTGAGTGCTGTTGTTTGTAATTTTTGCGCTTGCTCATCTTCATGTGCAATCGATACATCTAGCTCTACCCATTCGTAATGAGCAAGCTCTAGCATAAACACGGGGTCGTGTTTTTTCATTTTATAATCACTTGATAAGTAATTAATAAACTCCCCTGCTATATCTAAAAAGTACGGCGAATGACAATCATATTCGCTAAAGAACTGACGTACGAGGGAATGCCATTGTTTGTCTGTGTATAAGGTTTTTAACACCGGAAAACCTGATGATACAAAACCTTCAATATTATTAAAAAATAGATCGCGATAAATGGCCATACGTCTATCTTCAATACCGCTGGGCCGTTTATTTTTTTTAGGCTCGCGAATATGCGCCATAAATTCGTTTTGTATTTCAATAAAGCTCATCACTAGGCACTCTTTTAATGTTTATAAAGGCTTATATTAAGCTCGTTGTTTTGAAACACTTGAATTAAGGTATTTAGCTTGCAGCCCATGAATTATATCCAACTCTTTGGTTAACACATTCATAGTAGGGATATTAAAGTCACGCTCAAGCAAAGTTGGAAACACACCATGTACTTCGTACGCCTTATCAAGTAGCTTCCACACAGGATCAATGACATCTGCGCCATGTGTATCAACTATTAAGTCATCAGCCTCATTGTAGTGCCCTGCAACGTGTCCATAAGCAATACGCTCAGAAGGTAACCCTGTTAAAAATGCTTGCGCGTTATAGGCATGATTTATCGAATTAACGTAAATGTTATTCACATCGAGTAAAAGCTTGCAGTCAGCTTGCTCTAAAATAGTATTCGTAAATTCAAGCTCTGATAATTGCTGCCCAGGAGCACCATAATAAGAAACATTTTCTATCGCAATTTGTTGCTCAAGTATATCTTGAACTTGCTTAATACGTGGTACAACGTGTGCTATCGCATCTTGAGTAAACGGAATAGGCATTAAGTCATACATATGGCCCGCGCCAGAGCAGTAACTTAAGTGCTCACTAAAAAATTTTATATTGTGCTCTTTAAAAAAAACTTTTAAAGATTTAACAAATTCAACATCCAGTGGCTCGGGCGAGCCGATAGAAAGTGACAATCCATGGCACACAAAATTATTTGCATCTGTTAATGTTTTAAACTGTTTCTTAAAGCGCCCACCTAATTTTAGCCAATTCTCTGGTGCAACTTCTAAAAAATCTACTTGATTAGGTACGTGTTCAAGCAGTTCATTAAGCATTTCTCGTCGGAGGCCAAGACCAACCATTCCGAAATCTATACTTTTAGTTTGTGTCATAACTACCTCTAACTTAACAAAAAAGGGCCTTAAGGCCCTTTTAGCATACCTTATTTAAAATAAGATATTAACGGCCACCACATTTACCTTCGCCGCACTTACCTTCTTTTTTACCTTTTGCGTCGCCGCCACATTTACCTTCGCCGCACTTGCCTTCTTTTTTACCTTTTGCATCGCCGCCACATTTACCTTCGCCGCACTTGCCTTCTTTTTTACCTTTGGCATCGCCGCCACATTTGCCTTCGCCGCACTTGCCTTCTTTTTTGCCTTCTTTTTTGCCTTTAGCATCGCCGCCACATTTGCCTTCGCCGCACTTGCCTTCTTTTTTACCTTTGGCATCGCCGCCACATTTACCTTCACCACATTTACCTTCAGCAGCATCTAGTTGATAACCTGTCACTAACTGTTGAAACTCAAATGGGTTAGCTTGTACATCAGCAGATACAAAACTTGCAGAGCCAACAACTACTGCACCTAAAGTTAACGCGATTGTATTTTTTCTAACTGTATTCATTTTATGACTCTCTTTAATCAAGGATTGTAAATCTCAGCAATATAAATGTATTTTTAAATTGCTTGTATGCTTAAGTAGACCCGCACAAAAATAAAAACTTTCAATTATTTTCATAATATTTGCTTTTGCACTTATTTCATTAAATATGGTCGGTAATTACAGATTTATCAATGTAAGATTTACAGGTAAACTATGCGTCCTGTTTTTCTCAGAAATAATCACCTTATGAAACTTGTTTTAGCGCCTATGGAAGGTGTTGTCGATTTTAAAATGCGTCAATTACTCACCGACATCGGTGGGTTCGATTTATGCGTTACCGAGTTTGTAAGAGTGGTTGAAACATGTTTACCCGATAAAGTTTTTCACCGCTATTGCCCTGAATTACATAATAATGGTTTTACGCGAGCAGGAACGCCTGTGCGTATCCAACTACTCGGACAAGAAGCGAACCCTTTAGCAGAAAATGCGATTAGAGCTATAGCATTAGGTTCTCACGGTGTTGATCTTAATTTTGGCTGTCCAGCAAAAACGGTTAACCGTAGTCGAGGCGGGGCTGTGCTGCTTAAAGATCCTGACCACATGTATACGATTATTAAAGCAGTCCGAGACGCTGTAGATGATCAGCATGAAGTTAGTGCAAAAATCCGCTTAGGATTTGATGATGATAGTAACAGCCAAGAAATTGTAGATGCGGTTGTCAGTGCTGGAGCAAATAGCATTGCAATACATGCTCGCACCAAACGTGATGGCTATAATCCGCCTGCTTATTGGGAAAAAATTCCACCAATAATAAAAGATAAAAATATTGCCGTTGTTGCCAATGGTGAAATTTGGCAAGTAGAAGACGCAATGCTTTGCCAAAAACGAAGTGGATGTACTAATTTAATGCTTGGTCGTGGCGCCCTTTCGCACCCTGATTTAGCAAAAAAAATTAAAGCTCATGTAAATAATGAACAATACGATGGACTTGAGTGGGAGCATATTATTTATCACTTAATCCACTCTGCTATTCATCAAGACCCTGCAAAGGATGAAAAATATTTTGCGTCACGTACTAAACAATGGCTTGGTTACCTAAAACGCCAATACCCACAAGCTATCGATTTATTTGATGAAATCAGACGTTTAAAAAGTAAAGAAGATGTGGCAAGCGTATTAAATAAATACGCCAAAGCACCGCAACTTGATTCAAATCATAACAGCTAACTTAAAGCCTATAGATAATATCAGTATAACGTAAAGCCAATTTAATAAGGTTGTACTGATAATGCATCATCAACAAAGACTGAACGATGAAATAGCGCAAGTTAAATTAAATATATTAACTATGCTTTCTAAATCAGCCTACCCTGCACATCACCATTTAATACAAATTTTAGATAATAAAGCCAACAATGAATGGTTAGACTGTGCGGCAGAAAAGTTAGGTCCGGAGTATGCTATTTTAATTAGTCGCATGACTAAATTAGAAGCTGCCGTTAGCCAAATAGAGATTGGCCAATATGGTTACTGTTGTGACTGCGAAGAAAAAATATCAGCAAAGTTACTTGAGCAAGACCCTGCAACTCAACGATGTATAAAGTGCGCACCATAAGCGCACTTTCACATCATTACATCATTTGCTTTATAAAACTAAATGATTGCCCAGGGTAGAGAATTATATCTTCAACTAAATACTGAGCCTCTTCTGGACTCATTTTTAGGCGCTTTACAAGGTTCACCTTTGCTTGAGGCAAAGTCCACGCATGATAGTGAATACCTATATCTGATTCCATCATCGCAAGCATCAATGTTTTATCTTTATCAGACATGTCCATATTGCTCGCCATTGCAGGTAAGTCTTGATAGTTAGCCTGCCAATCCAAGCCTTCTATTAATTTTTCATCAGATAAATACTGAACTAAAAACGATTTCTGGTGAGAAGTTGGCTGTTTACTGTCGAATGCAACACGATCTAATACTTTTATTTTTTCATTTAAAAGAGTAACCCATTCTAATGGTGAATGTACTTCGCCACTAAAGTAATTAAGTTTGCTCTGATACCACTGGGTTCCATTTGGCAGGCCTCTTAGACCAACACTCCCCCTGGGCCTGTAACTAGCTAAATAATCGCTAAAAGCCCTTATATGGCTTTTAAGCGCTGGTTGAACGTCGTTAGTGCCTATCGCACTCAATACATAACTTTGTAACAATGCAAGTTCAACTTTATTCAGTTTTAAATTGCTTTGTTTAGCACTGTCTAACGTTTCTTGGGTTAACTTAAGCCAGGTAATAACATTATCCGGTGTGTTTTTTGTGCCTTCAAAAGCAAGCATGTTCTTTAATACATCTACTTGAGCCGGCCAATTAAAATAGCGCTCAGGAAAACGCTCTGCAATAACCAAGTAATTTACTTGCGCTATTTGATTGAGATTAAGCTCCATGTCCATTAAGTTCTGATAAATAGTATGGCGTTTAGCTAAATATGCATCAGAAAAGACCAATTGCTCTTTAGTAATTTTATCTGTTTTATTAGCGCCTGATAGTACAAGCGCCATGTTTAAAGTTTTTAAACCGACTTGTGCATCTTCAAATGACTCGTAAGGTTGAGGCTGCTTTGAACATGCGACTAAAAATAGACACAGTAGTAATGAAAAAGAGAGCTTTTTATACATAGTAATTCCAATAAAAAAAGCCCCAGAGGGGCTTTTTAAAAGTTGCTTTAGCTAATAAAAATTAAATTTTAACACCGTTGCGAGCGGCTTTATCTTTAATGTATGTAGCCCAACCCTTTGCAAACTTGCGAGTGCGTGGGTCATCCATGGCTTTAGTAATAGCAGCATGAGCTTGCTTGTACTTGCCTTGGTAATAATATGCTTCAGCTAAATCTGAGTAAATAGTGCCCTTTTTATCAGAGCCTAGCTCTAATGCTTTGTTCAAACGAACAACAGCAGCACTAAATTTTTCAGACTGTAAAAGTAATGAACCTGCTTTGCGGTAAAGCTCAGCGTCTTCATCAAATTTAGCAGCTTCTTCATAATACTTAGCAGCTTTAACGAGATCTTTAGAACGATGGTAATTACTAGCAATCGCGCTAACGTTTTGCTTAGTACGTTTAACATTCTTTTCTTTAATAGCCTTCTCAAGCGTAACAGCCGCTTTAAAAGGAATTTCATTTAAAGAATAGAAGTTAGACAATACTTTGTAATCGACTTCAGCTTCAAAAAAACCTTGGTTGAATGCTACTTCCATGGTCGAAAGACCTTTTTTGTAGTTTTCAGTTTGTAGGTAATATTTACCTAAACTAACCCAAGCTTTTTTATCATCAGGCCAAACACGAACAATTTCTTCACCAACTTTGACCATATTATTATAGTCTTTAAGCTCGAAATAAGAGCCTAACTTTAATTGGTAAGGAGCTTTGTTCGGCTCCTTTTGAAGCGAAATTGCTTTGTCTGCTGGACCGAAAACATCACGAAATTGTTTCAACTCGTAGTTAGCTTGCGCAATACGTGTGTAAACTTTCGGATCTTCATCGCCCGTAAAATCAATCCATGCTAAATATGCTTTTTTAGCTTCTTGATACTTTTGAGTACCAATAAGTAAATCGCCTAATAACTTAAGGGATTGTTCCTGATCAGCAAAGTTTAAAACATCTGGCGCAACCGCCTGCTTAGTATATTTAATCGCTTCATCATACTTTTCTACCTGCGCGTACATGCTACCTAAGTAACGATTTACAGTCGCCTTATCAAAGTCATTAGATGGATCAATATCTTTTAGCAGAACAATTGCTTCTTCAACTTTTTCTTCACCGTACAAATCAAACGCTTTAATTACCTTTTTACCAGTACGCTCGCCCATGATTTTAGTTTTTGCTTTCTTACGCTCTTCAATCTTTGCGTAGTCTGGCGCCGCTAAAACAGATGCTGTTAATGTAGCACCTGACACAGACATAAGAATCGCAAGAGCAGTTACTTTAGAAAAATTTCTCATTACTCGCCTCCTTAATTGCCTTGGTTAAGTTTAAAGTCTAATTGAACTTGTAAACCCGGTTGTATTTGAGGTTTTCCGTCAATGATCTTAGGACGGTACTTCCACTTACGCAATGCGCGCTTAGCTTCACGGTCAAAGATACGTTTTGGATCGGCGTCAATTACTTCAACGTCAGTCACTCCACCTAACTCATCAATTGTGAACGAAAGTTGAACCCAACCTTCTTTACCATCACGTGCTGCTTGCGTTGGATATTTTGGTTCTATACGAACGATAGGTGTCGCATCACCATCACGTCCAAATGCACCAGGACCACTTAGTCCACCTGCCGAACTACCAACATCAATGCTTCCCATATTAAATGACATAGCACCAGGTGTTGGACTGTTATTTTCCGGCTGTGGCGGCTGCGGTTTAGGCGGCTGCTTTGGTGGCGGAGGAGGCGGAGGCGGTACACGCTTCCTCTCCTGCACCTTAGATTCAGGCGGATTCGTCATTATTTCGACTATGATCTGCTCTTTTTGTTCCGTATTACGGTCAGCCCCACCAGAGATGAAGAAAGCCATGAAGTAGAACAAGCCGAAAGTAACTGCCCCACCTGCAATCAGTGAAAACAGAAAACGAATCATTACTGATCTCCAGCTATTGAAATTCTCAGGTTATCACCCGTCGCTTTAATCTGGTCCATAACTTTAACCACTACGCCATGTTTTGCTTCTTTATCAGCTTGCAAAATCACAACTTCAGTAGGTTGTTCTGCTAATAAACTTTCGATTTTTGCTGAAATACGTTCAACATCAACCTGCTGTTTATCAATCCAGATTTCGCCGTTACTACGGATAGCAATAAAAATGTTAGCATTTTTTTGCTTAGTAGCTTGGGCAGCTTTTGGTTTATTGACCTCGATACCAGCCTCTTTAACGAACGATGTAGTTACGATAAAGAAAATAAGCATGATAAATACGATGTCAAGCATTGGCGTCATATCAACCGCTGCTTCTTCTTCTTCACGAAAACGTTGTTTACGTGCCATATTTAATTCTCTCTCTAGTGATGAGGCATACTATCAATAAGTTTGGCTTTCACCATTTTAGCTTTTGTCTCAAGACGTGAGCTAAAAAATACTCCAGATAGTGCCGCAACCATTCCAGCCATTGTCGGGATTGTTGCCATTGAAATACCTGATGCCATTAATCTTGCGTTACCTGTACCCTGGTTGGCCATGGTTTCGAAAACCGAGATCATACCAGTAACAGTACCAAGTAAGCCTATTAAAGGACAAACAGCTACTAATGTCTTAATCAACAACATACGCTGATCTAATTTTTCAGACGCTTCAGAAATCCATGCTTCACGGATTCTGTGTGCGTACCAAGACGTAGTGTCTTGGCGGGCATCCCACTTTGCTACAATTTCTTTCGCTGTGCGAGGAAACTCTGCAAGTAAGAACCAATAGCGCTCAATCATTAAAACCCACATCAGAAAGAGTGCTATCGCGACCACGTATAAAACCTGGCCGCCTGTGCCAACAAAATCCCTGATAGATTCCCATATCTCCATCAGGACTAGCATTAGGCTTTCTCCTTCTCCGCGTGAGTAGCAACGATACCCGCGCTTTGCTCATCAAGGATGTGTAATACCGACTTACTACGACCAGCTACTAGAGCATGAAGTAGAATTAGTGGTAATGCAGCAATTAGACCTAGCGCTGTAGTTACAAGTGCTAGAGAGATGTTACCTGCCATGATCTTCGGATCACCCGTACCGAACAATGTGATTGTTTGGAACGTTAAGATCATACCGATTACAGTACCTAGTAGACCTAGTAATGGTGCGATTGCAGCAAGAATCTTGATTATATTGATACCAGCTTCGATGCGTGGCGTTTCACGTAGAATCGCTTCATCAAGTTTAAGCTCAAGGTTTTCAACATCTTGGTTCTTGTTGTCATGGTACACTTTAAGAATACGACCCAGTGGGTTATTTGTATTCGGTGTAGCAACATTTTTAAGTTGGCTCTTAATCTTACTTGTAGTAAGCGTAAGGTCAACAAAGCGAATTAGAGTAATTAGCATACCTAGGCCTAGTAAGGCTGTGATGATATAACCAACTACGCCACCTTGATGGAAGTATTCTATAAGGGTCGCTTTTTGAGTATTGATACGTAAGATAGCACCACGAGTCGGGTCAATATAAACACCAGCGTAGTTATCTGGAGATGTATTTTCAAGCGCTGTGATACCGTCTAAAATGTAACCATCTGGTTGCTTACCTAGAGGCTGGATAGACTTAGTCTCTGGTGAATAAATTAAGTAACCATCGTCTGTAACTAAGTTAAAGTTACCGATACGCGTTACTTTCTTCATTGACGGGTTACCATCAAGGCCAGCAACTTCAGTTTCGAATGTTGAAACTTTAGCTGATTCAGTCATTTCTGTTTGTAGTGAAATCCAAAGTTCTTCTAATTCACGAACAGTTGGAAGTTCTTTAGCAGCAGCTAATGAACGTAATATTTCAGCACGACCTGGCTTTTCAGCACTAACAAGTGATGCTTCGATCGAACCGATAGCGTCTTGAGCTGCACGACGTACAACACCAAACATTTCACCTAAAGTACCTTGTGCGCTTTGAAGAGCTTGCTCTTTCTCTGCTAAAGTATTTTCATTTTGTGCATATTGCTTAGCTAAACTAACGCCACGTGCTTTTTCAGAAGCAAGTTGGCTTTTAGCTTTGTTAAGTAATGATTGCTTGTCAGCACGTTCAGATAAGAACTCTTGCTCACGTTGCTTATTAATTTTACCTTCAGAGATACGCTCTTGCTTTACTTGCTCAAGGATTTTATCTAGAGCTCCAGTATTTGCATGTGCATTAAGCGCGGTACCTGCAGAAACAGTTAGTACTGCTGCAACAGCAAAACCTTTAAATAGTTTCTTCATTATTGATTACTCCGCGCCAAAGATAGGTAGTTTAACAAGTTCTAATGTCGCTTGCTTACGCGCCATACGAATAACTTCTTTAACAGGTTTTAGGTATTCTTCACCTAATTCTTTCCACTGTTTAGTGTTGTTATCCCACACCCAAGCATGTTTCAAGTCAAAAGATTGAGCAACGTAAGTGATACGACCTAATTGACCGATATCAACGTTAATGCTCTTACCATCAACTTCTAATGTACCTTGTGAAGCAGATACAAGTGAACTGTATGCTGTTTCAATAGTGTAAGCTTCAAGTACTTGACGGAATTTTTCAGACGTCGTTACAGACGCAGAAACCATGATTTCACGTAGTCTTTCAACACGTCCTAAACGCGTTTCAAGATTAAATGGAACGTCCGCTTTGATGAATTGCTCAAGCGTATCGATCATGCGATACATCAAAGGCACAACGTTTTGTTTAGTGTTATCAATAGTAGCGATTTGACGATCAAACGATTCAATAGACGCATTTTGGCTATCAACCAAGCGTGATACATGATCGTTATACACTTTCATAAGTTCAGTCTCATCAACGATGCTACGGTACTCAGCGATTAGCTCTTGAGTTTGACCATATACATTGTCAATTTTAGTTTGAGACTTAACAGCAGCCTTTTGAATTTGTTGACCTGCTTTTTGCACGTCATTCAAAGGATCTGCAATCACATTGCTGCTTGCAAATGCAAATGCGCCAACCAACGCAGTTGCTACAAGACTCTTTCTGATTTTAACAGACATAGTTCCCAACCAATTAAGTAATGTTACTTTTATAATTTAATTATCAACCCATAAGGAAGACAACCCTGATATCTTTTAATAGATATCAACCTTCCAATAATGCTAAATGCAATAAGCGCTGTCAACTTGATGTTTGCTTATCTCAGTAAATAAATAGCCAGTTCAAAGCTTACACTAAAGGACTGCATACCAAATGTTAACAATATTGTAACCAGTCTTATTCTTAATATTTCTATCAAAGCCTTTTAAGGGGTATGTTTATTGGGTGTCGCCCTTATAAAAACAACAAAAATGCAACATTCAATTGAAAATGAATTCGCCCTGAAAAAAAACAAAAAAAAATATACTTATTTCTTATATAAGTTTTTTTTTGGCCAACTTCATGCCTTTTTAACTGGTTTTAAACGCTTCATCTGAAAAAACAAACCGTTTATCGCACAAGAAAACATCACAAAATGCCTTTATATTGAATTAATATTTACTTCGAATATCGCATATTGATATTTCCATTACCCAATATTAATGGAGAGTAAAGTGGTTGGTTACAAACCAAATGATGCACAGTGTGCAATTAGTTATTAATTTATTACTCTCAGAAGTTGTCCAAATATTTGAATTTATCTTTTGCTGGGCATGTATTAGAGATGGCTAATTTTAGGAACAAGCTTTCAATGAAATACCATACTCCAATCTGAGCAGCTTGAAGTTGTTACTACAATCAACGTTAGTCACCTATCTTGAATATGATCTATTTAATTCAATTACAATTTTTATGGTAGGCTCTGTGAAAACTATATCATTTCACCTCGTTACATAGCTCGCTACTATGCTTTAAAGGTAGTCTTATAATAACTAAAAGCAGTTGAAGTTTAATTTTTTAATTTTAATACCGTAGCTCAATCACACACAGCAATGCTTACTGTAGTGCCGTTATGCTCATAAAGGCGATAACAATGCATTAATGCCAAATACATTTTATTCAAAGGGTCTTGCTAGAGGTAATTGACTCTTTGTTGTATGCTTAGATAAGGGCTGAAAGTAGCAAATGAAGCTTTACTTGTTCGATTTATGATAAAAGTCTGCTTAGAAATGGGGTCAATTTAACGCCAAGAAAATTGCATAATAGCAATTCGCTTAATTAAGTGATCTATTTTGATATAAGAAAATCGTGTCGACAAAAAGAATAAACTTCAAATAGGTTAAATGGTTATTTTATTCGTTGAATTGATAAAGTGCTTATGTAGATCGATATGACTATAAGGAATGTAAGGCTTTAGCCGCTAACGAGAGCACTAGATTAAAAATCGTGTCGCAAAAAATCTCTAAGAATAAAATTTAACTCAGAAAAATAATAAACTTTAATAGCAAAAAGATAACCCTGTCATTTAATACACGTGGTATTTCGCTTAACGACTTGATCAACCAAATGCTCAAAGAATATTGCTACTTGAACAATAAAGATGCATTTAACAAATGTCAGCGCTTTAAAATTAATTAATTTAAGTATGCAGTGTAATAATTGATAGCTTTATAGGAGATAGTGAGGAAGATTTAATAGTATTAACAAAGGAATTATGGTGAAACAGATAACTGTTTCACCACGTTGAACGAAGGTTCACATAATAAATTATGCTGCTTCTACGTTCTCAGCTTCAGGGCCTTTTTGACCTTGCTTGATGCTGAATGTCACTGCTTGACCTTCGCTAAGAGTGCGAAAACCAGAACCAGTGATTGCGCTGAAATGTACAAACACGTCAGGACCATTTTCTTGTTCAATGAAACCAAAGCCTTTAGCTTCGTTGAAAAACTTTACTTTACCAGTAACCGACATACTAAATTTTCCTGTAAGTCAATAATTAAAATTCAGCCATATTATTATGGCAATATCCTCCCCGAGTCAATGCCCACAAAATGGAGGTATAGTACAGGAAGAAGTAATAACCTAACCGGTAACCTTAAACGCAGCACAATATCCGTAAATTCAATACGCAAAAACTCAAAGCAAGTTAAGATTAACACATTATTTTTTATTTCGCTCTATTAATTAGACATTATTTATTAAAAATATATTTTTTTATTAAATAATGTCTAAACGGCTAATTTTAATACAAAAAAATACTATTCGGTTACTCTTTTTAGAATCAGTCGCGTATTTTAAATGCGAAATATTTGATCAAAACAAAAATTGTACAATGATCAGCGCAAGTAAAAATCACATAATAATTTATAAAGTTTAAGCTGATTTACTGAATGATTAACTCACTTCCCATTCAATCATGTCTTCGGCTTTAATGGGAACAACTTGCGAATCACCTAGCGAATAGCTAGCGGGAACTCTCCAAGGATTTCTTTGTAGTGTTATTGTATCTTGATTACGCATAACACCATAAAAATCAGGACCAAAGTGACTAGCAAAACCTTCTAATTTATCCAGTGCACCAACTTCTTCAAATGCCTCGGCGTATAATTCAATCGCAGCGTGAGCTGTGTATGCCCCAGCACAACCGCAAGCAGCTTCTTTCTTGTCTTTATAATGCGGAGCCGAATCAGTTCCTAAAAAGAATTTTTTATTGCCACTTATTGCTGCAGCCATTAATGCTTGTTGGTGTGTATTACGTTTTAATATTGGTAAACAGTAATAATGGGGACGTATCCCCCCTGCTAACATATGATTACGATTATAAAGTAAATGATGAGCTGTAATAGTAGCCGCTACATTATCCGGTGCATTTACTACGAACTCTACCGCATCTTTCGTTGTAATATGCTCTAGTACAATTTTAAGTTCAGGGAAATCGCTAACAACATCACCTAAAATTGTATCTAAAAATACCTTTTCTCGATCAAAAATATCTATCGACGAATCAGTAACTTCACCGTGAACCAATAAAAGCATCCCCACTTCTTGCATTGCTTTTAGTACTGAGTAAATATTTTTAACGGAAGTCACACCGGAGTCAGAATTTGTTGTAGCGCCTGCTGGGTAAAGTTTAGCCGCAACTATTTTACCTGTTTCTTTAGCTTTTTTAATTTCTTCAGGTGTTGTTTTATCAGTAAGATACAAAACCATTAATGGCTCAAAATCACCTTGAGGACCTGCCGCCATAATACGTGCACGGTATTCAAGTGCTGTATCAGTACATGTTGCCGGAGGAACCAAGTTAGGCATAATAATCGCACGACCCATATAACGACTAATATCGCGAACGGTATCTTTTAGCTGATCGCCATCACGTAAGTGTACATGCCAGTCATCTGGTCGAGTTATAGTGAGTGTTGTGATTGCATCTTTAGTTTTACTAATCATTTTTTTATTCCACGGCTGAATTTATCCGATCATAGGCATAGGAGGTTTTCGAGTAAAGACCTTATTAAAAATAATGGACTCAGCTCTACTATTAAATAAAACTTTACAGCTCATAAAAAGCATTCATCGTTTTATTTTGTAGAAAGATAAAGTTTACGTTAACTTAGTTGCTGTGTTTATAAATATAAAGAATAAAATTAGCTGCCTATGTCGAACAAAGTCGATACCAATGAAGCTCTGGAAATAAAAACTGAACAGCTTAGTATCATTAATCAGTTTTCATCTAGTTTATTACAGCTTGATACTCTAGAAGAGTTACTAGAATACGTAACAACTCAAGTCGTTAATAGACTTGGCTTTGTTGATTGTGTTATCTACCTTGCCGATGACTCAGCTTCTATATTAAACCAAGTTGCATCTATGGGGATCCCCCATCAACGCTACAAATATAGAGCGCAACGAAAGGTAATACAGTTTAGTGAGGGAATTTCGGGCTTTGTTGCACGCACCGGTGAAGCAGTGATGCTTGGTGATGTAAGTACTGATAGCCGCTATATAGCAGATGAACGCCCTGCTCAGTCAGAATTATGTGTTCCTCTTATATATAAAGAGCAAATTTTAGGGGTAATTGATTGTGAACATCCCATTAAGAACTATTTTACTAATGCCCATCTTGAAATACTCACCACTGTCGCACATTTACTTAGTGCCAAAATAAACCAAGTTAATACTGTCAATAATTTACAACAAACTGTTGAGCAATTAAATAATGCGCAAAAGCTTGAAAATAGTCTTTTGCAAATAGCTAACTTAACTTATAAAGCCAGTGACCTAGATACTTTTTTTGAATCTCTTCACGCTATAATTAATAGCTTGTTACGTGCAGATAATTTTTTTATTGCACTTTACGATAAACAAGTAGATATACTCGACATTGTCTACATTGTTGAAGAGGGTATTCAAACAAGCACCCATCAAAAATTTTCAAAAGAGCAACTTAAAGACACTGCCTCATATTATTTACTACAAAAAGATCAGCCATTACTTTTTACAAAAAAAGATTACAAACAACAAATAGCAGATGGCCACTTCAAAATGATAGGCCGACAATCCGAGTCTTGGTTGGGCGTACCATTTAAAGCAAATGAACGTATCAGTGGTGTTATTGTTGTTCAAAGTTATGATAAGTCTTTACATTACAGTGAGCATGACAGCTCATTATTAACGTATGTGAGCCGTCAAATTAGCATGGCAATAGATAGGCAACTTGCTCGCCAGGAGCTTGAACACCGTGCTTTACACGATGAATTGACTGGACTAGCTAATCGTTCACTATTAATAGAACGTGCGAAGCACGCTATATTAAGACTAACACGTGCCAAAAAAGGCACCAGCCATGCGCTGTTATATTTAGATTTTGACCGATTTAAGAGTATTAATGATTCTCTAGGCCATGAAGTTGGTGACCACTTCTTAATTCGAATATGTGAATTAATTAAAGCCACCGTTCGTAATACCGATACCTTTGCCCGTTTAGGTGGCGATGAGTTTGCTATTTTCATGGAAAATATTACGCATCGGAACCAAGTCAACGAAGCGCTTAAACGGATTCAAACTGTACTTTCAAAACCAATCGATGTTGATGGTCATTTATTACAAGCTTCAACCAGTATCGGTATTGCATATAGTGATAATATAAATGATAAAGCTTATATATTACTTCAACAAGCTGACGCTGCTATGTACGAGGCTAAATCGACAGGTCGTGGGCAAGTTAAGTTTTTTAATAATACCATGCGTAAAAAGCTTAAGACCCATGCTGATATCGAAAACGATTTGCAACACGGTATTGAGCACAACGAATTTGAACTCTATTTTCAACCAATTTTTACCATCGCTGAAAGTGAAGTCATTGGTTTTGAAGCCTTAGTTCGTTGGCATCACCCTAAAAAAGGCTTTGTTTCACCGAATGACTTTATTCCTATTGCTGAAACCACTGGGCAGATTATAAACCTTGATTTGCACTTGCTCGATTTAGCTGCTCAACAAATTTCAGACTGGCACCAGCAAGGCCATCGATTCTTAAAAATTACAGTTAATGTATCATCTCGGCATTTTGCTAGTCTTGATTTTGTTGCGCAAATTCATGCTATTTACAACAAATATCAATTGCCTTTGGGTTCTTTATGCCTAGAAATTACAGAATCAGGTTTAATAGAGAATTTAGATCTAGCAACGCAAATTATAGAAGGCCTATCCCCTCTAAAAGTTAAGCTCTGTTTAGATGATTTTGGCACTGGATACTCTGCATTAGGCTATTTACATCAACTTCCGATTCATGTTTTAAAAATTGATAAGAGTTTTATTGACCACCTTCAAGATTCAACTAACCCGTTGGTTGAGGCTATTTTATCTCTGGCGCAATCATTAAAATTTGCTGTCGTAGCTGAAGGGATAGAGACTGTAGAACAACTAACTATATTACAATCGACGCAATGCGATTTTGGGCAAGGATTTTTGAAATCAAAACCTGTCAGCGCAAACGAAGCCATATTATTAATAAATAACCCCCTATAATATAGCCGATTTTACTCTTTGTTAATCGGTTTTACTTATTTTTACATGGATGTAAGCCTCTAAAGTAACGCAGAAGTAGTTATCGAGCTCACTACACACTTCACACCACGATTAAATGGTAATCATCCTTAGATAACCTGAACTATGGATAATAAATCTATCTCGAGCAGTTATTTTCGACGCTAAAAATTACGTCCAGTTAAAATATATAATATTTTTCCTTCCTTTGATTCAACATGAAGCAAACTCATATAAAACTTGTAAAGTCAGTATTAAATGACTTCTATCATTAGAAATTTAAATTTTTAATAAATTTATGACAATAAACAGAAAAACTTTAGCCATCTAGACGTTGAAACGTTTTTTATATAGGCGTAGTATGTAATTAATCTGAGCTAAACTCACTTTTTCCATGAGAATTTTTAAAGATGATTGGTATTAAACATTTAAAAACCATAGCAACCCTAAAAGAAACAGGATCTTTGGTTAATACAGCACGAGAATTATTTTTAACACAGTCTGCTTTATCACATCAAATCAAAGACTTAGAGAATAAATTAGATTGCCAATTATTCGAACGTAAAACTCAGCCAGTCCGCTTCACGCCCCAAGGAATGTTATTACTTGAGTTAGCTCACGAAATATTACCAAAAATGGAAGCGACTAAATGCCGTTTAAAAGAAAGCTTAAACCAGCCTATTTCTCAACTGCGTTTAAGTGTGGAATGCCATGCATGTTTTCATTGGTTATTGCCTACGATCAAAGAATTTAATAACTTTTGGCCTGATATAAAAATTGATTACGAGCGTGGTTTTAGTTATGACGCTATTCCTGACCTACTAAACGATGAACTCGACTTAGTTTTGACGTCTGATATACGTGAACCCGACACATTAGAATACGCGCACTTGTTTGATTTTAAACTGAAGCTTATTGTGGCGCCTGATCATGAACTTGCTAAAAAAGCATATGTAACAGCGCTTGATTTGAAAAACGAAACCATTATTTCATACCCTATCCCGCGCGAACGCCAAGATATTTTTAAATACTTTATTCAAAATGCACGTTTCGATGGCACCTTAAAAACAGTTGATCAAGGACTCCTTATTTTTCAATTAGTGAGTGCTGGTATGGGTGTTGCTGCATTACCTGATTGGCTAGTTACCCCTTATGAAAGCCAAGGTTTAATAAAGTCCATCCCGCTAGGTGCGCTTGGGCTTACTCGGCCGATGTACTTAGCAATGAAAAAAGATATGAAAGATAACCCTGTTTATCGCCATTTTTTAAATACCTGTAAGCTAAATAACGGTCGATAAATCGCAATCTAATGAGTAACATGAAAGCAATACTCTTGTTTTTATGTTGCTTATTATGTTTGTTATTAAAAAAATGATTGGTGGTTTACTTATGCCACTACCTCTATTTGGTTTATTTGCGTGTCTAATGCTCCTACTCGCATTTAAAGGCCGTAAATCAGCTCTCTTCTTATCTACTTTAAGCTTAATTGTATTACTTGTATTGAGTACACCCTTTATCGCCAATTTAATTATCCAAAATAATGAACCTGCGTCGCTTGCATTTAATGCCCTAAAGCACCCTAAAATAGACAAAATAGTCGTGCTAGGTTGCGACATAAACCCAAATTCGGCTTTAAGTTCAAATAATCAATTAGGTAATTGTGCGCTAACGCGCTTAGTCGAAGGTGTAAAACTGGCAAAGCACTACCCTAATGCAGAGCTTATAGTTTCAGGCGGGGGCTATCAAAATACCACTAATAGCGGGCTTATGTATCAAACAGCGGTGAGTTTAGGAATTAATAAAAGCCGTATATTCCAAAACCCAAAAGCAATGGATACCGGTGAAGAAGCTAAGTTACTCGCATCAAAATTAGTCGACTTTAAAGTTGCACTAGTAACATCTGTACTGCACATGCCCCGTGCCAAAGACTTATTTAATGCTCAAGGCATTAAAGTCATAACCGCAGCCACTGATTACCATAATTTTGCAGCGCTGCCGTGGAGCAAGCAGTTTATTCCAAATGCTCAAGCCTTACTTGTGGTTACGCAATATAGTCACGAAGTAGTAGGAAATACATGGATAAGTTTGCGCCGCTGGATAGATCCAGAGGCGCTGTAACTTATATAGTCCTAACCTGAACTCTGGACAATAAAATCTATTTCAACCAAAGTTCAGGTTAGCTAATAGATAGCCTAGTTAAACTGGGTTATCTATATCTATAAATATCACCTCAAAACCATGCTCTTGCGCTAATAACTCACCCAAAGCTTTTACACCATAGCGCTCTGTTGCATGATGCCCTGCTGCAAAAAAATCAATATTTTGCTCACGAGAGCTATGAATTGTTTGCTCTGATGCCTCACCGGTTAAATACGCGTCAATACCTTGCTCTGCAGCTAAATCAATATACCCTTGCCCTCCACCGGTGCACAGTGCAATAGTTTCAATTTTAGCTGAGCGTACTAAGCTTGTGAGTGGGGCCCGATTAAGTACTTTTGCTATTTTATTTGCAAAATCTTCACCATTTAGAGGCGTTTTTAAACGTCCTTTCATTGCTACGCTATTTGTAACTGGCTCAAGCCCAGCCTCTATTTCAATATCTAATAACTTTGCCAGTTGCGCGTTATTGCCTATTGCCGAGTGAATATCGAGTGGTAAGTGATAGCCAAATAAATTAATATCATTAGCTAGTAGCGCGCCTATACGACGCTTTTTCATTCCCGTTATAGGTTGGGATTCCCCCTTCCAAAAAAAACCATGGTGAACCAAAATAGCATCTGCTTGTTGCTCTATAGCAGCATCTATTAATGCTTGACTCGCGGTTACACCCGTCACAATTTTTTTAATTTCATTTTTACCTTCAACTTGTAAGCCATTTGGGCAAAAGTCTTTAATTAAATGAGGCTTTAAAATGTCATTTAGAAGTTGGTTAAATTCTCTACGTTGCATATAACTTACCTTACTTTGCACTGAATTTTGTGCAAATTTTGGCGTTTATAGGTTTAAAATGGAAGGAAAATCGCAAAAAATTGAAAAACTGTTTTAAAATAGGTATAAATACGTCTTCTTTATCTGTGTTCACAACGTATAGGGTCTCTGATGAGCAAACTAGACAAAACAGAAGTGTTATCTGCCTTTGAATCAGCGTACGAAGCTGCCAATGGTAAAAAACCTGAAATCACAACTAAACCTGGCTGGTACAGCATCGATGGCGGTAAAAACTTACGCCTAGCTGATTTAGTAGAGCTAACTGAAGAATTAAGCTCTGGTAAAACGACACCCAAAGCGCCTGCTAAAAAAACTAAAACCAAAGCGGCTGCGCCTGTAAAAGCACAGAAAAAAGCCCCATTCACTGTTGTCACCGAAAATGAAGAAGGCTACACAGCGGAAGAGCTTTGGATTGTAATTTTAGCTCGTAAAGATCATGATTGTCGCTTACCGCGCGGTGTTGTTTAATCAACATTTATGATTTTTAAAAGAAACCGCGTTAAGCGGTTTTTTTATGCCTACTATTTACCGAGAAAGCCAGTAACCATTTTGCAGCAAAGCCACAAATAACAATAAACATCGTCCCGGCTAATACAGGCATAATCAAAAAGTCCCAACTCTGCCCAGATGCAATAATCAGAATAGGATTAGCACCTGCCGCCGGATGTACTGTTTTAGTGAGCATCATTAGTGTAATTGCAATGCCAACGGCCAATGCAATTGATGCACTGCCATCGCCAACATAAGTTACAAAAACGATACCCACAAATGCAGTTAAAAGATGACCAAAAATCACATTTTTTGGCTGTGCTAATGGGCTATTTGGAATACCAAATACAAGTACTGCTGTTGCACCAAAGGGTGCCATTAACCATATCCCATAATCACCCATGTTGTTCAACCACGCTAGAAATCCAAGCACAAGCGCTGAAAAAACACCGGCAACACAGGCTAATTTGATATCACTTAAATTCATTTTAATCTCTTACATTAAAAGTAGACCGACTTGTCTACACACATAGGGTAGACAACTCAGTCTACTTGTGTCAACCTTTGTTTTTGAGGAGACTAAATGACTAAACAAGAACATATTGTAAATACTGCACTTACTTTGTTTTACACCAAAGGCTTACATGCTGTTGGCATTAATGAAATTCTAGCAGAATCTAACGTGGCAAAAAAAACACTTTATAATCACTTTGCCAGTAAAGATGAGTTAATTTGCGCGTGCTTAGCCAAAAGAGATACACAGTTTAATAGCTGGTTTGAAGAGATCTGTAATAAACCACTAGCTATTGAAGTCGCTATTTCGTTATTTACTGGGTTAAAACTATGGTTTGCCAACCAAGTACCAAAGCTTGGGCATTTCAATGGCTGTTTTTTTATAAATGCTGCAGCAGAGTATCCTAATGCTCAACACCCTATAGCAAAGCAATGTATGCAACATAAACAAACCATATTAGACATCATTTTAACTGCATTACTTGCTACACCCGAACTCAAAAATAATAAAGTTAAAGCGCTAGAAATTGCACATACCTTACTTACTCTCAAAGAGGGATTAATATGCCAAGCACGTGTAATGCGTAACCAATCTCTCGTTATGCCAAGTATTACTTTGCTAAAACACATAACACAAAGCTAAAAAAAGCGGCTAATAGCCGCTTCCAAAAGATCAAAATAAATTACAGTTTTTCAAAATAAAGTGGTTCGCGCTCTTTTTTACCCACTTCATTCATTGTCTCTGCATTGAATAATCGACCATTGATCATGGTGTAATCTACTTTATCCGAATCTCGAATATTTTTAAGCGGATCGCCATCTATAACCATTAAATCAGCCAGTTTGCCCACTTCAAGTGAGCCTACGTTTTTATCAAGCCCTAAATACTTAGCCGGATCGAGTGTTGAAGCACGTATAGCCTCAAGCGGTGTCATTCCGCCTTGTGCAAACATCCACATCTCCCAGTGTGCACCTAAGCCTTCACGCTGACCGTGAGCACCTAAGTTAACTAATACACCTAGGTCTTGCAGCTCAGCAGCAACGCGTGCGTTATTAAAGTGATTATAGTGATGATCGGGCGCTTTAATGCGGCGCATAGAGCGCGGTAATAATTGATTTTTTGGCACAAATTTACTTAAACGCGGATGATTCCACACATCAGTTTTATCGTACCAGTAGTTCTCCCCCCAAATGCCACCATAAGCCACTACAAGAGTTGGCGTATAACCAACATCACTTTGTGACCATAACTGCTTTATATCGTCATATATGTGCTCTACAGGGATTGAATGCTCAATACCTGTGTGTCCATCTACAATCATACTTAAGTTATGTTGTAATAATGAGCCACCTTCAGGGACAACCATCATTTCAAGTTCACGGCCTGCTTCAATAACTTGTTGGCGCTGCTCACGGCGAGGCTGGTTATACGATTTAACACTAAACGCCCCTACTTTTTTAAGGCGCTCTAAATGAAACTTTGCATCGTCTAACGAGTCAATATGCGACGTATAACCTGGCATATTTGCGCCATATAAAATAGTACCCGTTGAGAAAATACGCGGGCCAACAATCATGCCTGCCTTTTGCATTTCGCTTGCGGTAAATATTTCAGAGGTATCGTTTGATGGATCGTGAATTGTAGTTACACCCAGCGCTAAACCTGCAAAGTTTTTCCAGTTTTGCTCAGGTATAATTTCGTCACTTGCTTGCGAGCCATGTGCATGAGCATCAACAATACCAGGCATAATAGTTTTACCTGTTACATCAATAACCTCAGCACCTTTAGGGATGCTTATCTCGCTGGCTGTACCAATTGCTTTAATATGCTTGCCATCAGTGATAATTACACCATTTTCAATAACCTTTTCGCCGTCCATCGTTATAATTTTTGCACCAGTGAGCGCAATCATGCCTTTAGGCTCTGCCATTTTTTTACTGAAACCAATATTATCGCCACTTTTCACTTTAAAGTCGGCATCTTCGGCTTTGTTAATGGCAAACATCCCCTCAAGGCTTGCATGATAAAGCTCAGGCCCTAATGTCCAATAAAGTTTGTTGCTCTTAGCACTCCAGCTAATGTTTTCACCAGCACGTACCGATAACTGCTCTATTGGAAATTGACTGTCTTTAGGCCCAATATTAATTGTTTTACCACTTTGTACAAACGGGGTTACAAATACTTTAAATCGCTCTGCAAACGCTAAATATTTGCCATCTGGTGATACTCTAAATTCTGTCGCATGCTCTGACTCGTATAGTTTGCTAACTTTTTTACTTTCAAGCTCTACTACACTTAACGTTGGTTTTGGCCAAGGACTCATAATGAAAACACGATCGTTTGCATCTCCAAATTGTGGTTGATAACCACTTTTTGAAATAAGCTCACTTTTACCGCCTTTAGCGCTTACGCTATAAACCCCCGGATTAAGTGACCACTTAGGGTTTAAAATACTGCCGCCAGTGGCTTTACGATAAACAACCGTTTTACCATCTGGGCTAAACGTAGGCTCTACATATTTCCCGGGCTCTTTAGTAATTGTATCGCCACGACCACTACGCGCAGAAACCACTCTTACAGACCCTTGTTTGTTATCATCCCATGTGGTGTAAACTATTTTTTTACCATCGCGAGAGTACTGTGGAAATAATTCGTAATGATCAGTTTGCTTTGTTAAGCGCTTAATTTTACCTGACTCTAAATCACGTTTATAAATATGCCCAAGCGCTTCAAAAATTGCAGTTTCGCCATCTGGGCTTACTTGCACATTACGCAGCATTTTTACATCAAACTCGTCGGTATCTAAGTTTTGTGTAAATCGCACTGCTTTTTGAATTTTTTTACTTGTTTGCACTTTAAAAGGTATGGTTTTAACAGATTTGTCTGCAACATCTAGCTTGTGAATTGTGCCACCAGCCCAAAATACCAGTTCTTCATTATCGGGTGTCCATGCAATGGTTGGGTATACACCATGAATAGCCCAGGTTTCTTGCATATCTCGCTCAAGCTTATCGTAAAGCTTAGTGTGCTCACCGCTGGTTAAGTCATATAAATAAAGACTAGTTTGAAAATCATCACGCTTTATATACGCCAGTTTTTTACCATCAGGTGACGGTGTAGGCCTAATAGCACCGCCCATCGTATCGATTATGGTTTCAATTTCACCCGTTTCACGGTCGTAGCGCTTAATTTTATAAATGCCCGCTACAGAATCCTTTGAATAATGAAAGGTTTTACCGGGTGTTGCATCATGCGAGAAGTATACATAACGACCATCAGGTGAAAACATTGGCTCACCTAAATCTTTTTGATCGTTCTCGCGTTTTGTAAGCTGCACACCCTTGCCACCCGCTTTATGATACAACCACACTTCACCGGCACCTAATGAGCGGCTAGCTGTAAAGTGTTTACGCGCAACTAAGTAGTCGCCATCAGGACTCCATGCAGGGCTATTTAGTAATCTAAAGGTTTCATCGGTAACAGCGTGTTGATTTTCGCCATTTAAGTCCATTATCCAAATGTTATCGCCACCACCTTGGTCGGAGGTAAACGCAATACTTTTGCCGTTAGGACTAAAGCGTGGTTGCATTTGCCATGCAATATCAGAGGTGAGCTTTGTAGCTGTACCACCACTCATTGGCATAGTGTAAATATCGCCAAGTAAGTCAAACACCACGGTTTTACCATCAGGGCTAATATCTATATTCATCCATGTGCCTTGCTCAACACTAATTGCAGCGTCAACGAATTGCCCCTTAGGTGAATCTACTTGCCATTTTTGTTCGTCTTTTTCGGCGGCATTCACTTGCCCTATCGCTAATGACACCGACAATGCCAATACTGTATGAAGCATTTTTTTCATGCGTTTCTCGCTTGTTTTTGTTGCTGTAAAACTATTTTACACAATTGCAACAAAAACAAGCACAACTTGCCAGTGTTATATGATAAAGCGCGGTTTATATAAGTTTAATGCCAAACTATAGGGTCAAATTGATAGTAATTAACGAGCATACTATAAATTTCAGGATCGTATCGGCGCAGCTCTGCGGGTTTTTCGAGGAAGGTTTCGGTGATAACAGCAAAAAATTCGGCTTCATTAGTTGCACCATAGCTGTGAATAACGTGTGGCATGCTATAAGCAACATGACTTTTCAACTGCGTAAACGCGCGGCTAAATACTCGGCCCCACTCTTTGTAATCTGCTGAGCTTTTTAAAAGTGGCGTGCCTGTTGTTTTTCCTGTTTCTTGATCGAGTTGATGCGCAAATTCATGAAAAACTAAATTATGTCCATCACTTGGCAAGCGATTACCTTCAAGCACGTCATGCCAGCTTAAAACGAGCGTGCCGCCAGGCCATGACTCGCCTAGTCTTACCGTATTGTGGTAACTCACAAGTCCTGCACTATCGCGTGTTGATTGCGGGGCGTAATAAGCACTTGGGTATAATAAAATTTCTTTTACATTTTTATATAACGGCCAAGGCTTATTAAGCACTAATACACACGCATCAGCGGCTACAATTAACTTCATTGCGGGTGTCAATTTTAAACCATCACAACCAACAAAGCGTTTTTCGTTTAAAAACCACGTAATATGTCGCTCTAATTTTTCTCTGTCGGCGTCGGTCATTTTTTTATAGATGGGCATGCAACGCAGTAAAATATCTTTTTGCTGCGAATTTAAAGCAAAGTCTTTATATTTACTGCGCCATAATCGGTTTTGAATTGATGGCCAACGCCAGAAAATCACCACAAAAAGAATTAAAACAACAATTAACAGTCCATTTATCATGGGGATTTCCTGAGCTAAGGTATGGTATATAAATATGTCCAGCACACGTGCTTTTCAAGCATATAAGGTTATGTATTTAAATATAAAGTAATTCACATCGCATTGCTTATAGATTAGTTAACCTGAACTTTGGTTAAGAGATTTACTAACGTATTGGATCATGGTGATATTTAAATTTATTTTCTCTAGCCTGAGATTTTCAGTGAAAACAAGGCAAATTTACGCGTCAATAGCGGGCCTATTGCAAGTAAATTCAACGCAGTTAGCGCTAAAAATAGCTGCTTAAGATAGATTTATTATCCAGAGTTCAGATTAATTACTACTTTGCACTGCCGTTAAATGATGTGTTTAAAGTTAATTTTTGCAAAAAGTGTCAAATGTATCCTGCAATGTGCTTATAAATTTCGCTACGTGCAAACCATCCATTAATGAGTGGTGTACATCGATAGCTAAAGGCATTGTACCTGTGTGTTTATCAAACTGACCAAATACAAATTTAGGAATGCCTAAACTCTGCCCTGCACTAAATGCATGCGAAAACGCACTAAAATTCAGCCACGGCAAAACAGATATATGAATTAAATCTGCCTGCCCTTCTGTTTGGGCAAATGCATCAGAAAATAACGGCTGTAATTTCGCTTTTTTGCTTACGTCACTTGCATGATTTGCAAACTCTTTAAAATCGCTTGCGCTATTAAAATAACTAAAAACAAACGTATCGTTTTCAGACAACTCAACCACACTAGCGCGAACACTGTTAAGTAGCCATGGCTTACTATCTATAATACGTAGCATTATTGAATCGTACTCATGGCACGCTTTTAAGGTGCAATATACATATGCTTGAAAAAAAGAAAATTGATTGGTTTTGCAATAGTCATACAGCGCTTGAGCATCTAAACGCACACACACATTAAAATAAGGCTGAGAAAAGTGTTTAAATAATTCAAAGTGTTGCTTTCTAGGCCAATTATCTAAATCGATGGGCTGCATGAGAGAAGTTGAGGGAGTCATAATTTGCCGCACAAAATTAAAAATAAAGTGTACCGCTGTTCAGTAATAATTGCATTAGAGTCTGCTGATCTTTCAAGGTTAAATCCGCAAAGATCAACCCCCCTTAACTTACAGATAAAAAAAAGGTGCGCAATTGCACACCTTTATATAAATTCAAACTTAGATTACAGACCGTTTTTGATGATCTCTTGGGCTAATTCGTCAGCAATTAAATGCGTTGATTTTTGCTCTTTTTCGCTGCGAGCAAAAATTTCAGTTAACGTATTAAAAATACCTTCAACATGTTTATTAGACGCTGCTGCACTGTAACCATCTGGCGCTGTTTCATAATAAACATTAATAATACCACCGGCGTTAATTACGTAATCTGGTGCATATAAAATGCCTTTTTCACGAATAACTTCACCGTGGCGAGATTCTGCCAGCTGATTGTTAGCACAGCCTGCAATAATAGTCGCTTTTAAACGCGGTATCGTTAAATCGTTAACGGTTGCACCTAATGCACAAGGTGCATAAACATCAACATCTAAGTCGTAAATGTCATCAATGCCAACCGCAGTTGCACCAAAATCACTTACTACACGGTCAATGGCAGCTTGGTTAATATCAGTTACAAACAACTCAGCGCCCGCATCATGTAAATGTTTACATAAACCATAAGCAACAGCACCTAAACCTTGAACAGCCACTTTTACGCCTGCAAAATTTTGATGGCCACGTTGATGCTGTAGCGCTGCTTTAATTCCTAAAAACGTACCGTATGCTGTAAATGGCGATGGGTTACCACTTTTACCTTCAAGACCCAGTACGTAATTAGTTTCTTTATTCATAATAGCTACATCAGCACATGTGATGTTTACATCTTCTGCTGAGTAATAACTGCCATTTAATCGCTCTAACTGACGGCCAAATGCACGAAATAATTGCTCAGATTTAATTTCTTTCGCATTACCTATAATCACAGATTTACCGCCACCAAACGGTAAGCGCGCAACTGCATTTTTATAAGTCATGCCCTTTGATAAACGTAGCACGTCATAAACAGCATCTTCGTCGTTCGCATAGTCCCACATTCTACATCCGCCAACTGCGGGACCTAGGTTGGTATTATGTACAGCAATAATTGCTTTTAAACCCGACTCTTCATCAGAACAAAAAACCACTTGTTCATGGTTATCAAATTCAACTCGATTAAACACAGCCACTTAAAATACTCCGAAATAGTTAACCCGTGAGAGGGTATGCGCGCTGGAAATTGCCGAGACTTTATCACTTCATATACGTGTTCGCTATACTCACAGATGATAAAACCAATGAAAACATTAAGCTTAAATTAAATAACCTAATTAAAACTTTTATATAGATAAAAAATTCACAAAAGCGTCGTTTGTAAGTTTTAAAAACTATAAATAGAACAACCACACCTACTTACGTTTACGTGAACGTAACACAGTTATTGCATGTAAAGTTTAATATACAAGTGCTACTTGCCCGACACGTACTGCTGCCTATAGGTTTTCAGTAAAAAGTGAGCTTTTTCGCAAACTGGTCAGAGCTGTAAACTTACTAATAACTCTATTTAAAAAAACAAAAAAGCGAGCACTAGGCTCGCTTTTTAAAAATACAAAACGTACGTTATTTTAGCTTGCTATCAAGCTCTTCAATTTTAGCTTTCCAGATAGCAGGGCCTTGTGTATGCGCATTGGCGCCTTCACTGTCTACTGCAACAGTCACTGGCATATCTTCTACTTCAAATTCGTAAATAGCTTCCATACCTAAATCTTCAAAAGCAACTACACGCGCTTTTTTAATCGCTTTAGATACTAAGTAAGCTGCGCCGCCTACAGCCATCAAATAAACAGATTTATGCTCTTTAATAGACTCAACCGTTGCATGCCCACGTTCAGCTTTACCAATCATGCCTACAATGCCTGTTTTTTCTAGCATCATATCGGTAAATTTATCCATGCGAGTGGCTGTTGTAGGGCCAGCAGGACCTACTGCTTCATCGCGTACCGCATCCACAGGGCCTACGTAATAAATAAATTTATTATCAAAGTCTACGCCCTCAGGTAAACCTTCACCTGAGTTGATCATATCTTGCAAACGTTTATGCGCTGCATCACGACCTGTTAAAATAGTGCCCGAAAGTAAAACGGTTTCACCCATTTTCCATTCTTGAACATCTTTTTTAGTCAGTGTATTTAAGTCAACGCGACGTGTGCCTTCGCCCACTTCAAATGTTACTTGTGGCCAATCTTCTAGCTTAGGTGCTTTTAAATTAGCAGGGCCAGAACCGTCAAGTGTAAAATGTACATGGCGAGTTGCCGCACAATTTGGGATCATTACTACAGGTTTTGAAGCTGCATGCGTTGGTGCTGTTTTAATTTTAACATCAACAACCGTTGTTAAACCGCCTAAGCCTTGTGCGCCAATACCTAATTTATTAGCACGGTCAAAAATTTCTAAACGCAGTTTTTCTTCAGTTGTCTCTGCGCCGCGTTCCATTAATTCATGGATATCAACCGGATCCATTAACGACTCTTTAGCCATTACTGCTGCTTTTTCAGCCGTACCACCAATACCTATACCTAGCATGCCTGGCGGACACCAACCAGCACCCATTGTTGGTAGTGTTTTTTCTACCCATGCAGCAACATCATCTGACGGGTTTAACATAACCATTTTACTTTTGTTTTCAGAGCCGCCGCCTTTAGCCGCAACCATTACTTCTACTTTTCCACCCGCTACTAAATCAATATGCACAACCGAAGGCGTATTATCTTTAGTATTTTTACGCGTACCAGCAGGGTCTGCAACAATAGATGCACGTAAAGGGTTATCTGGATTCAAATATGCACGACGAGTACCTTCATCAACCATTTGTTGAACGGTTAAATCTGTTTTATCCCACTTAACATCCATACCTACTTTAACAAAACAGGTAATAATACCGGTGTCTTGGCAAAGTGGACGCTTGCCTTCAGCCGACATGCGTGAGTTAATTAAAATTTGTGCAATGGCGTCTTTAGCCGCTTTACTTTGTTCTTTGTTGTACGCTTTTTCGAGTGCTTGAACAAAATCAAGTGGGTGATAGAACGAAATATATTGCAATGCATCTTCAATGCTATCAATAAAGTCTTGCTGACAAATTGTACTCATAGTGGTTCCTTAAGTTACCGTTACGCGTTGTCGCGTAATCTAAATCAAACCGGTGACGGTGGTTTGCACTGTTTTTTGCAGCTTAGTGCTGCCAAAAAATTTGACTTATGATACCCTCCCAGCCCGTTTCGAGCCAGTTCTTAAAGGGGCAGTAAATGCTAAACAATAAAAAAAATTGTATTAAATTAGGCATAACACAAAACTGCATTGACGTTTTTGCGCATTTTTCACATTTGCCCTATGCAATTCTATTAGATTCTGCAAATAGTAATCATATAAACAGTCGTTTTGATATTGTTGCCATTGAGCCGCAAAGTACCCTTGAAGTAAAAAATAATAAAAGCTTTTTAAATAATATAGAAAGTAGTGATAACTGCTTTGAAATTATGAATAATGAGCTTTCGCATCTTGATAAAACAAAAGCCGATTACGATTTACCCTTTAACGGCGGCTGGCTTGGCTACTTTGGCTACGATCTGGGGCGTACAATTGAAAACATCCCCACTCATGCTATTGAAGACATTAATCTTCCCCAAATGGCTATTGGCCTTTACTTAGATGCCCTTATTTACGACAAGCTGCAACAAAGCTGGTTTTATGTATCGCAGCCAAACACCGATCGATTAGCGCTTTATGAGCAATATTTAAATACGCACGTTAACTCCCAAGTTAATACGCAGTCCTTTGCCCTAAACAGCGACTGGCAATCAAATATGAGTAAAAAAGAATACGCTACAAAATTTGCCCAAATTGAGGAGTATTTAAAAAGTGGCGATTGCTACCAAATTAATTTAGCGCAGCGCTTCAACGCTCAGTTTGAAGGCTCCCCTTGGGCTGCTTATATTAAATTGCGTGAGGCAAATAAAGCACCGTTTTCAAGCTTTATAAATCACCCTCAAGGGGCTATTTTATCAATTTCCCCTGAGCGCTTTATATCAGTAAATAATAACGTTGTAGAAACCAAACCTATTAAAGGCACACTACCGCGAAAAGCGGATGCGCTGGAAGATCAACGCCAAGCCCAAATACTCGCAGCATCAGATAAAGATCGCGCTGAAAATGTCATGATTGTTGATTTACTGCGTAACGACTTAGGCAAAGTGGCAAAACCTGGCAGCGTTCACGTCCCTTCTCTTTTTGCTATTGAAAGCTTTCCGGCAGTGCATCATTTAGTAAGCACGGTAACCTCTGAACTTGATGAAGGTAAAACAGCCGTCGATCAGCTAAAAGCGGCTTTTCCGGGTGGCTCAATCACCGGTGCGCCCAAAATTAGAGCGATGGAAATAATTGAAGAGCTAGAGCCGCATCGCCGCAGCATTTACTGTGGTTCAATAGGTTATTTAAGTGCATGTGGAAATATGGATACGAGTATCACTATTCGCACCTTGGTGTGCCACAAAGCGCAAATTTACTGCTGGGCAGGTGGCGGAATAGTCGCTGATTCTAAAGTCGAATTGGAATATCAAGAAACTTACGATAAAGTAAATAAAATCCTCCCTTTATTAAAACAGTAGGTCGCTTTGAATAGTGAACACATTATGGCGCGGTTTCTGTTAAGCCCTACAGCTGCGCCAAACCAGTTAAAAGACACGCGTAAAAAACGCGCTAGCGCTGTTATGCTGCCAATTATTGATATAGATAACCATGCACATATTTTACTGTGTAAACGCCCTACTTATTTACACCATCACCCTGGAGAGATTTGTTTGCCAGGGGGTAAGTTTGAAGTAAGCGACATTACCCTTCGCTCCACAGCCCTTCGCGAACTAAAAGAAGAGCTAAATATTGCCCAAAACAACGTTAATGTATTAGGTCACTTACCTGAGTATTCAACATTAACGGGTTTTAGTATTAGCCCCTATGTGGGTTTACTTAATAAAGGCACCACCTGGGAAAATGACTATAATGAAGTACAAGCGAGCTTTTTGCTCTCGGTCACTGAGCTAAATAACGAAGCTAACTGGCAACCCTTACCTTTTCAACGATTTGGGAAAACGGTTATTTTGCAAGGTTTTAAAACGCCGCATGGTTTACTTTGGGGTGCGACTGCAAGCATTATAAAAAACTTTACAAAACAACTCGCCTTACCAGTTTAAATCTTCGTTATTAATAGTTACACAATCACAATTCCACGTTATCATGCTCGACCGTTCAAAGAGCAGCTTCGTGCTGATAAAACAAAGTAGAGACACACACATTATGATCAGTGCATTTGATATGTTTAGCATTGGTATTGGCCCTTCGTCATCACACACCGTTGGCCCAATGCGCGCATCACGCTTATTTGTTAATGACCTACAAGAACAACAATTATTAGCAAATGTTACCGATATTAAAGTAGAGCTTTATGGCTCTTTGGGTCAAACAGGTGTTGGCCATGGTTCGGGTAAAGCCGTAATTCTTGGTTTAGCCGGTTACGACCCTGAAACTATAGATGCCGATTTAGTCGACGACATTTTAGCGACCATCGAACAAGATCAGGTTATTTATTTAAACAAAACACACAAAGCTAAGTTTCCAAAACAAGGCGCTATTGTTTTTCATCGTCGCAAAACGCTGCCTAAGCACTCAAATGCAATGGAAATTATCGCCTCAAACAACGGCGAAAAAGTTTACAGCAAAGTATATTACTCTATTGGCGGTGGCTTTATTGTTACTGACGAAGAGTTTGAAAACGAAAAACAAGCAGCCCTCGATATTAGAGAAGAAAACCCAGCCCCATTCCCATTTGGTAGCGCAAAAGAGTTACTAGAAATGTGTAAAGAGTCAGGGCTTAGTGTTTCAAGCTTGATGATGAAGAACGAAAAAACACTGCGCACTGAAGATGAAATAAAAGACACGCTGTTTCATATCTGGAAAGTAATGATGGCCTGTATTGACCGTGGTATGCGTACAGAAGGTATTTTACCTGGCGGCTTAAAAGTAAAGCGCCGTGCGCCTAGCTTATACTTAAAACTAAATATAGAAGTCAGTAACGACCCACTTCGTGCAATGGACTGGGTTGATTTATTTGCCCTTGCCGTAAACGAAGAAAATGCGGCAGGTGGCCGTGTAGTTACCGCACCAACTAATGGTGCTGCGGGTATTTTACCAGCTGTACTTATGTACTATCACACATTTGTGAAAGAAGTAGACCGCGATATAGCCACACGTTATTTATTAACGGCTGCTGCTATTGGTATTTTATATAAAAAGAATGCCTCTATATCGGGTGCCGAAGTAGGTTGCCAAGGTGAAGTTGGCGTTGCGTGCTCTATGGCAGCAGGCGCATTAACAGAAATTGTTGGTGGCAATGTTGTGCAAGTAGAAAACGCAGCAGAAATTGGTATGGAACATAATTTAGGCCTCACGTGCGACCCTGTTGGTGGCTTAGTACAAGTGCCGTGTATTGAACGCAATGCAATGGGCGCGATTAAAGCAATTAATGCCTCACGTTTAGCTATTCGTGGCAGTGGCGAGCAAAAGGTATCACTTGATAAAGTGATTAAAACCATGCTTGAAACCGGCAATGATATGAAAACCAAATACAAAGAAACCGCTCGCGGTGGATTGGCTGTTAATATTATTGAATGTTAAAAATAACTAAAAAAGGCCATACAAATTTGTATGGCCTTTTTTATCTAGCTGTATAAATTTAAGACAAAAATGCAAATTTAATAATAAACAGTGCCGTTAAAATCCATACGCTAATTGTGACTTCGTCTTGCTTACCACACAACACTTTTACTACCGTATAAGATATAAAACCAAGTGCTATACCATGAGCAATTGAAAACGTTAATGGCGTCATCAGTAAAACGACTGTAACGGGAATGGCATCGGTCATATCATCCCAATTAACAAACTTCAGATTTTGTAGCATTAAAACTGCAACATATAAAATGGCTCCAGCGGTTGCGTAAGCTGGTACCATTTGCGCAAGTGGTGCAAAAAACATCATAAGTAAAAAGCAAATACCTACCACAACCGCTGTTAAACCAGTACGCCCACCTACAGATACACCTGCAACAGACTCTATATAAGATGTTGTAGTAGAAGTGCCCAACATAGCGCCTGCAATTGTTGCTGTACTGTCAGCACTTAGCGCTCTTCCTAACCGAGGCATATTTCCTTTTTCATCAGCAAGCCCTGCTTTTTGAGTAACTGCAACTAAAGTACCCGAGGTATCAAATAAATCCACAAACAAAAATGCGAAAATAACGCTCAACATAGACAATTCAAGTGCAGCACCAAAATCAAGCTGCATAAAAGTAGGTAAAATAGAAGGAGGCGTAGCAACAATTCCATGGTATTCAACAAGCCCTAAAGCCAGTGCGATACAGGTCACTAATAAAATACTAATTAACACACCACTTTTAAAGTTACGATATAAAAGCGCAGCAATAATAAAAAAGCTGAAAATAGCTAATAATGGGCCAGCTGAAGTTATATCACCTAATTGTACTAACGTTGCAGGGCTGGCAACGATGATCCCCGCATTTTTAAGAGCAATTAAAGCTAAAAATGCGCCAATACCCGTTGCAATGGCCCGCTTTAAAACCAAAGGAATGGCATTAATAATCCACTCACGAACTTTAAACAGGCTTAGAAGTAAAAATATACACCCAGACATAAAAACAGCACCTAATGCCGCCTGCCATGTGTAACCCATCCCTAATACAACACCATATGTAAAAAATGCATTTAACCCCATTCCAGGCGCTAATGCTAAAGGATAATTAGCCCACAACCCCATAATAAAACAACCAATAGCAGCTGCAATACAAGTTGCTACAAAAGCAGCTCCCTGATCCATTCCAGCCTCTGCTAACATGGCAGGGTTAACAAATACAATGTAAACCATTGTGATAAATGTAGTAATACCCGCAATGCATTCACGGCGGACTGATGAGCCATTCTCACTAATTTTAAATAAAGCTTCGAGCATAATAGACTTATGGTTGTAAAAAGTGGCAATATTTTAACATAAAAATCATCTTTTACAGGACATTTTACCTTGCGATATACTAAACTATTGACTTAGTTACATAACGAATGAGTGAGCATGATAAAAACAACACCGACAGGCCAAGATTTAGAGCAGCAGTTAGACAATATACTGTCCTTTGTCACGCAACCTAGCGACACTAACTCAACGCCAACTAACGAAAATAGTCAGCAAAATACACTGAACAAAGCACTGTATTATTTAAAAAACAATCAAAATGCACTTGCTGCGAAGTGGATGCGTTTAGCTGCGATGTCTGGAGAACTTCGAGCACAATTTTACTTAGGACTATTTTTTGTAAAAGGCCAAGGTGTTCCGCAAAGTGTATTTCATGCTGTTGCATGGCTAAGCTTATCAAGTAGTCAAGGTCACGAGCCAGCAACTACTGCATTAACTGACTTGCGTAAACACATTGAAACTAAACGCTTTAAAGATGCCCAATGCTACGCTGCAAGTTTATATGAACAAATTCACCAATTGCAGTTTTCTCACCTAATACCAAATAACGCTAACGAAGAGTAAATTACACATACGAAACTATGCTGTAATTTACACATGAAATCATTATTTAAAGCTGCCATATCAACCTTCAACAGGTGTATACAGTATTCAACACAATAATGCACAGTTGGAAACGACAACATAAAGGTAAATTTAAATCATTAAATATTAACAACTTAAAAAAATAACAATTTAAAAAAAGTCTAAATCTTAAATTATCGTACAAAAAAATAGCAAAAAACACTTGCACACAAACACTGTATAAACTACTGTATGTAAATACTGTATAAAAACCCAGTGAGTGAAGCGATATGTTACAACCAATTACCGTACGAACAGTTAAAAGCTACCAACAAGACAATAAAAGCGATTGTGTTAATTTAATTGAAATTGAAGATGAAATTTCGGCAACATTTGAGCTATTAAAAGTATTACATCAATACAATAGCTTAAATGCTTGGACATTATTAATCGCACCCGATCACGTCCCTAGTAAAGCGCTACTTGATTCGTGCTCTATCGATACGAGTAAATTACTCGTTATTAGACAAAAACACTTAGTGAATCTAGAGTACGTATTAAATTCGGCTTTACACAACGGTAATTTTGCAGCTGTAATTACTTGGACTGATATAGTTAATAACCAGCTATTAACTAGCTTATCTCTGGATATGAGTAAAACAAATACAAAGTTATATTGCTTCACGAAAAACAAACAAACCACAGAGATATTACTAGCTCAATAATCTTGTTAAACTAACATTTTAGCTTTACACCAAAATTATGACCTCACTGAATAAAACATTATGTCTTTGTGGCAGCCAACAAAATTATGTTGACTGCTGCGAACCTTTTCATTTGGCAATACAGCATCCTCAAACACCAGAGCTACTTATGCGCTCTCGTTATAGTGCTTATGCACTCAAAAATGCTAAGTATATTTATCAAACATATACAACAGATAAACAGCCCGAAAACCCCGTTAAAGAAATTAAAGAATTTGCAGATGGTTGCCGCTTTATAAAACTGACAATTATAGACTCAGGGCACGATGATAGTCATGGTTTTGTAGAATTTAAAGCGCACTACTTTTATGATAATTTATACTGTGAATTGCACGAACAATCAAAATTCATTAAAGAAAAAAATCAGTGGAAATATTCTGACGGCGTTATATTACCTGTTGCAGATATAAAAATTGGCAGGAACGATGATTGCCCATGTGGCAGTACTAAAAAATATAAAAAGTGCCACAGCCTATAAACCTCAACTTACCCAGGCATCAGGTATTTTAAAACACACTAATTAGTTAAATAATATGTACTCTAGTTTTGTACATATTATTTAACTTAATGTGGAGCATACGCACGAAAAGTTATTTATTTCCAAAAAACTCAGCGTCTCTAAATAAAATTTTTATACCAATCTGCTTATGTATGGGGTCTATTTAACGTTAAGAAAATTACGCTAGAACTAGGCAAAAGTTTTTGTATCTAGTTGTTCTAAATAAAAAATTTTTAACGACGTTATAGTGCAATTTAATTCGTTAAATTGATCAAAGA
>NZ_JJNZ01000008.1 GCF_000690055.1 Pseudoalteromonas fuliginea | reverse complement strand
CAGTGGGAGTCATACCAACGCCCACGTTCCATGATTCTGACTCTTCTGCTTGTAAATCAGGGTTACCAGAGAACTCAATATTGTAATCCAGCGCTTGGCAATCTAACCCAGTTTGTTCACAGCGCTGCGTATCAACAAAAAATTGGCTCTTTTGTGACGGACCTAAGCCTATTTGCGCCAATGAAGGCGCTCTAAAGCCTTGCGCCCATGAACCTCGAACGGTTACTTCATCAGTCGGTGCCCAGCGCAGAGCTACTTTTGGACTCGTTGTAGTACCAAAGTCGCTGTAATCATCGTAACGACCAGCTAATTGCAATTCAAGGTTTTCAGCAAGCGGGATTGAGAATTCAACGTATGCAGCGTATTGATCACGATCTGCTGAAGCGGATACTGATTCAGTACCAAATATCAAACCGCGTTGAAATTGATCATCAGGAATATCATTTACATCTTCTTCACGGTATTCAATACCCGCGGCCATCATTACTGCTTCGCCACCAAAACTAAATGCTTCACCAGTTATATTGGCATCAAAAGACGTCATATGAGATTCACCGCGACGTACTAAGCTGGTTGTTATTGTGTCAACTACCGCAGGATCGTTATATGTGCCACCAAATGGATTATAGTTACCGGCATCAATTTCTTGCTGTAAAAAATCGGTGCGTACCCAGCCTTGTGTGCGATCGCCAGTTTGCAGTGATTTACTGCGACCTTTTTGTACTGCTGTTTCCCAGCTCCAATCGTTTATTTCGCCTTTTAACCCAGCAACAAAGCGTAAGGTATCTGACTCAATATCCCATTGGCGAGCACCCGCATCAACTGTACGGTAACGACCAATTTGAATGTCTTCACCAAATGGATTGTTAGGGTGACTAGCAGGCACTGTCAGGCCAGCATCTTCATCAAGTGGTGCTCCTGCAGCGACAGAACTATTATGCTGAACAGCCATTTCTAAAAAGCCTGTAATACCGTTATCAAAGCGGTATTCAAATTGTGAAATAGCGCCTATACGTTCAGAGGCTGGAGAAATATAGCCATATGGGCCGTAATCAAATAAACAGCTACCACTTGAAGTTGCATTTTCAGCAGGACAATCAGGATCGATAGTTTTAACACCATCTACATAAAAGTAGCCAGGAAAACCACGAGATGAACGGAAATCCTCACTACCATAAGGCGATTGGTTTGCAGTGCCTAAGCGGCCCATTTCATCAGAAGAAAGGGATGTATTTTTAAAGTAATCGATAATAACGGATGCACTACTTTTTTCGCTCGTAGTACCCCAAACAAGGCTGGCTGTTGTCTCTTCATAATTTGGACCATCTGTACCGCCATAGCCTAAATTAATCTCAACGCCGTCAATATCTTTCTTTAAAATAACGTTAAATACACCGGCTACTGCATCTGAGCCATAAATAGCTGAAGCGCCATCTTTTAGTATATCGATGCGCTCAATAGCAGAAACGGGAATACTGTTAATATCTACAAATGAGTTGGTGATACCTTCAGCAAAAGCACTAATTGATACACGACGACCATTGATTAGTACCAGTGTTGCATCAGCACCTAAGCCTCGTAAGCTTACTGCAGCTGAGCCGTTAGCGGTTGAATCTTGATTATTTCCGCGGGTTGAAAAAGTACCGCTACCTGCCACAGGCATTCTTTCTAGAAGCTGTTGTAAGTTATCGTAACCCATGTTTTCGATTTCAGCTCTACCGATTGATTGCACCGGAGAAGGCCCTTCAATATCAGTTCGCTTAATACGAGAACCAGTAACTTGAATTCGCTCTACTTTTTTAGCTTTTGATTATGAATTTTAAAGAGTTTTTGTATATTAATTTTTATATATTTTTGCTTGAGGCCAAACTGGGCGTAAATAGGAGCTGTATTTGATATTTCTTGTCTTGTTAAATTAGGCTGAAAAAGTAAGTAATGAAGATAAAACTAATTTGTAATAATTTATTTCTTGGGAAATTAGGGCTTGCTTATCTTTTTAGGTTGAATTTTCATCAAGCGTTTGGTTTTTAGCTAAGGTAGAGCTTATGCTACTCGGCTTTTTGAGTCTACGAGGTTATAAACTTTGCGCCGTGACAATACTAACCGGCATAAATATTTGAACAATTTAGCGAATTAAATAACTCTATGACGTTGTTAAAATTTTTTATTTAGAACAACTAAATATAAAATTTTTGCCTAGATTTATCAAAGCGAATTTACGTGACGCTCGCAACTTTATTGCTATTAAGCTCAACAGAGTTAACATTTTAAATAGCTGCTTGAGATCTGTTTACTACGGGGAGGTTATCCATATCAAATAAAATGCCTAACAAGGTTAGGCATTTTTATTATACTTTGTGCTTCATTAAGCGTTCTTTTTCGCGAGACCAATCTTTGTTTTTCCCGTCGTCTCGTTTGTCATGTAGCTTTTTACCTTTTGCTAAATGAAATTCAAGTTTTACCCAACATTTCTTCCAGTACATAGCAGTAGCAATTAATGAATAACCATCTCTCTCTGTTGCTCCGAGTAGACGGTCAAGTTCGCGTCTGCTTAATAGTAATTTACGATAACGTAACGGATCGCAAATTACGTGGGTTGATGCACTATTAAGTGGCTGGATTTGAGCGCCAAGTAAAAATGCTTCGCCATTTTTAAGGTGAATATAAGTTTCGGTGATGTTTACTTTTCCAGCTCGGATACTTTTAACTTCCCAGCCTTGGAGTTCGACACCCGCTTCAAACTTATCGTGTAAAAAATACTCATGTCGCGCTTTTTTGTTTAGCGCGATGGTATTACTTGTCGATTTTGATGAATTTTTCTTAGCCATAGTGCCCTATAATATACGTAATGTGAGATGTTTTACATCGATTTTTTAATAATGCTTTTAAAAATTAAGCTTTTATTTAAGCTGTATGAAAATTTGGGGAAACGCACAAAGCTTGCTAAAATTCGCCCACACAGTTGGGAGTGAGTATGCCACAAATAGAAAAAAGTGCGCTGGTTATGTACAGCACTAAAGAGATGTTTGATCTAGTTAATGATGTAGAAGCTTATTCACAGTTTTTACCAAATTGCTCAGACTCAAAAATTGTTTCACAGCATGATAATAACATGACCGCGAGTTTAGAAATATCTAAGGCGGGTATAAAAAAGTGGTTTACCACCGAAAACACCTTTGTTGATGAACAAACCGTGTTACTGCGCCTAGTGGATGGGCCATTTAAAATGCTGCAGGGTCGTTGGCACTTTCAAGCACTTGATGCTAAAGCATGTAAAGTTTATTTAGAGCTAGAGTTTGAATTTTCAAGCAAATTAATCGAACTTGCTTTTGGTAAAATATTTAACGATGTTGCCAAAAACATGGTGAGTGCATTTACTCAACGTGCCAAGCAGGTTTATGGAGCGCGAGTATGATTAATGTTGAGGTGGTATTTGCATTACCAACCATGGCGACGTGTTTATCACTTGAAGTACCAGAGGGGACGACAGCAGAGCAAGCTGTTATCCAATCTGGCATTATAGAAAAATGTCCAGAAATAGAGGCTACTTCATTAACTCTAGGCGTTTGGAATCGAACGGTAAAATTAAATCAAGAACTTAAAAATGGTGATAGAGTTGAAATTTATCGCCCATTAATTGCAGATCCTAAAGATGCCCGTAGAAAACGCGCTGAAAAAGCAAAGGAAGAAGGGCGAGCAAACAAAGTAACGGGTGGGCGTCCATTAGAACGTTAACGTAGAAATAAAAAAGGTGAGCACGGCTCACCTTTTTTATTAACGCACAACTCGCTTTTTTATTGCTCTAGCGGTGTGTTAAAACTTTCCGGCTGGTCATAATCGCCCGAAATAGAGACTAGTTTTTCGTTTTCAAATTTAATAACTAAAGATTTGTGTTGCTCGTTTTTACGGCCTTTATTGAAGCTATAAACGTAACGCCATGTATTGTTATCAAAAGCATCCTCGGCAATTGGACGGCCTAAAACGTAAATAACTTGCTCTCGAGTCATACTAACACGAAGCTTTTCAACATCAGATTGCTCTAAAAAATTACCTTGAGGGATGTTGATTCTGTATACCCAGCTAGAACAACCCGCTGTTGTACTGAGTGTTAGTGCAACGATAAGCCAAAGGGAAAAAGTTTTTAACGACTGCATTGTTAGTTGTGATCCTTATTTTTTATAATCTGCATGATACCGATTAGTCACTGAAGGTAAAACCCTTTTAGCAATTGTTTTTTGTTAAGGGCGTTAAGGTAATATTTTGACCATTAATAATGAAAAAAGTTTACATCATATTGAATCTTGTAATGTAAAAAGGGATTCTATTTGGTATTTGTACATCGTGCAGACTCGCTTTGGGCATTGGTACACGGGTATTACAACAAATGTAGAAAAACGCTTTGCTACACATCAAGTGGGTAAAGGGGCCAAAAACCTCAGAGGGAAAGGCCCTTTACTGCTTATCCACCAACAAAAAGTGGGCAGTAAAAGTGATGCGAGTAAGTTGGAGCATCAGATTAAAAAACTGACAAAAGTTAGAAAAGAGGCATATGTTCTCAATTTTAAAAAAGTGGATATTAACAAGACTAAATCGCTGTAAATATAAACTTTAATTAATTTTATTCATCGTAATTAAAACTTCACCTCTACGAACAAGCTAGCATTAACTGCAGTTAATGCTAGCTTGTTCGTAATAGCAGTGCCAAACCACTTAACGATGCTTTTCAAATGTATCGACAAGCTCATCAAGAGTTTGAGCGCTATTTGCTAAATCACGAATGGCTTGCTCTGTATTAATTTGCTCGCTCATTGCTTTATCACTAATTTCACTTATTTGCTCAATGTTACGTCCTACATCGGCAACTACATTGCTTTGCTGCTCTGTTGCTGTGGCTATAAGTGTGGCCATATCGTTTATTTGGTTTGCGGTTTCGGTTATCGTATTGAGTAACTCTACTGAGTTTTGCATTGCCCCTACGCTTTGCTGCGCTTTATCTTTTGATTGGCTAATATCGTTAACTACATCATCAGAAATCTGTGTTAGCTCTTCTATCATTGACTGAATTTCATTTGTTGACTGAGAAGTACGGTTTGCTAGTGCGCGCACTTCGTCGGCAACAACAGCAAACCCGCGACCATGCTCTCCAGCACGAGCCGATTCAATAGCTGCGTTCAATGCCAATAAATTAGTTTGTTCAGAAATGCTTCTGATTGCATCAATAATGTTAGCAATATCAATTGTTTTTTTAGACAACAGAGTAACTTGCTCTGTAATGCCATCTATATCACTCGCAAGAGCAGAAATAGTTGTCTGACTTTGAACAACTTGCTGATGGCTTTGTATAGTTTTTTCACGGCTGCTATCAGTGAGTTTTGCTGTGTTTGCCGCACTTTGTGCTATTTCCTGTACCGTTGCACCCATTTGGTTTATCGCAGCAGCAACCGAGATCGTTTGTTCTTTTTGACTATCGATTGCGAGTGAATTGCGTTTAGCTTGTTCAAAAACATGATCTGAACTTTTTCTTATGTCATGGCTTTCATTCGCGACTTGCTGAATAGCAATTTCTATTTTTTCGATAAACTGATTAAAACCAGCACTTAAGTTATTAAGCTCTGGTTGGCTTGATTCAGGTAATCTATAAGCAAGATTAGCATCACCAGAACCCAAGCGTGAAAATAGTTCTGCCATTTTAGATAAAGGTGATGAGAGCGATCGAGCAAGTAAGTAACTAATTAGGCTAGCAACTAATGCAATGATTAATGTAAAAGTAAAAATTTGCCATTGCAGGGTATTTACGCTTGCGAATACTTCGCTTTTTGGCACTTGGGCTACAACATATAAATCGGTGTTTTTGATTGGTGTTGCCGCCACGAGGGTCGGTTCACCATTTAAGTTTATTTCTTTTAATACAAAGCCATAACTGCTTAATAGCTGGTTGTGTATGTCAGCTGTAAATAATTCATCAATATTAACTTTTGCTACTTTACTTGAATCTTTATGCAGCTGAATTAAACCACTTTTATCTGCAATAAATACAAAACCAGTTTGTTCAATTTTAAATTGCTGCAATAGCTTTTGCATCTCAGTAATACTTTTAGCAAGGCCAGCTAAGCCTGTTCCATTAGGCTGTTGATGATTTATAAACATTTTTACATCATTTGCAGACTCTTGGTAAATACTTATTGAGTATGGTTTTTTCGATTGTTTAAATGCAAAAAACCAGCCATCAGCAGTATCATTTTTTAATACGCGCAAAAAGCCATTTTGGTTCCAATATTGAGCTGTGTCTCTATTTGCCCAAGACGCGGTTGCTAAATTGTACTGCGTAACTAAACGGTTTAATTCTTTAAGTAAGACAGCATCATTTTTAGTATTAGTTTGCGACCATTGTAAAATGAATTCATTTGACGATAATTGTTCAGCAGCACCAATGAGTGCGTTTATTTCACCACCAATATGGTTACTGATAGTTTGCAACTTACTTGGTAGTTCAGACTCAATCATACGTTGTTCAATAATATCTTCTGAACTGTACAACGAGGTTAGGCCTATTAGTGCGGCAACAAAGATAGCAATACTACTGCCAAGGGCTGTTATTTTTTGAGTAATAGAAAGGTTTTGTAACATCATAATAATTTATTTTACAACTTAATTAGAAAGCCATGTTAGCACATTATTTATTATGGGCTAATTATTAGCTTAAGCTGAACAAATGAAAGTAAGCAGTGTTGTGAATATGCATAAAAAAGCCCACGTGCTAAAAGCATATGGGCTTGGTTTCTAACAAGCGAAACTTTTATTGTCTAGAATTAAACAATTTTCTTCATTGCAGACATGTAGCCACGTAGTTTAGCACCTACTTTTTCAACAGGGTGTTCACGCAGTGCCGCATTGATTTGAATTAATGTTTGGTTATCAACTTGGTTACTGTGCTCGCCAAGGCCTTTACCAATAATGTCTGTATCAACGTTTTTCATAAAATCAGCAAGTAATGGTAAACATGCATGGTTATATAGGTAACATCCATACTCTGCAGTGTCAGAAATTGTACGGTTCATTTCAAAAAGCTTTTTGCGTGCAATAGTATTAGCAATTAATGGCGTTTCATGTAAAGACTCGTAGTAAGCTGACTCTTCAATAATACCGGCTGCTGTCATGGTTTCAAAAGCAAGTTCAACACCTGCTTTTACCATTGCTACCATTAAAATACCGTTATCAAAAAATTCTTGTTCTGAGATTTCTACATCGCCTGCAGGAGTCTTTTCAAAGTTAGTTTCTGCTGTTTCAGCGCGCCATTTAAGTAAATTTACGTCATCGTTATTCCAGTCTTCCATCATGGTGCGTGAAAAAGTGCCGTCGATGATGTCATCTTGATGCTTATTATAAAGCGGGCGCATAATTAGTTTTAGCTCTTCACTTAGTTCAAACGCTTTTACTTTTGCAGGGTTTGAAAGTCGGTCAAGCATGTTAGTAACGCCGCCGTACTTAAGTGCTTCGGTAATTACTTCCCAACCGTATTGAATTAGTTTTGATGCGTAACCAGCATCAATGCCTTTTTCTATCATTTTATCAAAACATAAAATAGAGCCAGTTTGTAACATGCCACATAAAATGGTTTGCTCGCCCATTAGATCAGATTTAACTTCGGCGATAAATGATGATTTAAGTACACCTGCGCGATGTCCGCCAGTACCCGCTGCATACGCTTTAGCTTGTGCTAAACCAAGACCTTGAGGGTCATTTTCTGGGTGAACTGCAATTAGAGTTGGTACACCAAAACCACGTTTGTATTCTTCACGGACTTCAGAACCAGGACACTTAGGCGCAACCATGATTACGGTAATGTCTTCACGCACTTGCATGCCTTCTTCAACAATATTAAAGCCATGAGAGTAAGCAAGTGTAGAGTCTTTTTTCATAAGCGGCATAATCGCACTTACTACAGCGGTATGTTGTTTATCTGGCGTTAAGTTAAGTACTACGTCTGCTGTAGGAATTAATTCTTCGTAAGTGCCTACAGTAAAGCCATTTTCAGATGCATTAAGGAAAGATTGACGGCGCTCAGAAATGGCTGATGCACGTAATGTGTATGAAACATCTAAACCAGAGTCACGTAAGTTTAAGCCTTGGTTTAAACCTTGTGCGCCACAGCCTACAATAACGAGTTTTTTACCTTTAAGTGCATCAACGCCATCGGCAAATTCGGCTGCGTCCATAAATTCACATTGCGCTAATTGCGCTAATTGCTCGCGTAAAGGTAAGGTATTGAAATAATTCGCCATTGTTAGTGTCCTATAAAGTAATATTTGTTAGATGCGCAATGTTTACTGCGCTTACAAACACCATATGTAAAATAGTTACTTGCGTAAAATGATATATTTGAATTAAAGTGTTTCATAATATGAAATACTGGGTTTGGCATGGATCATAAACATTTAAACTACTTTTTAGCACTGGCTAAAACACTTCATTTTGGCCGCGCAAGCGAACTTTGCCATATAAGTGCGCCTACTTTGAGCCGCAATATAAAACACTTGGAAGAAGAGGTTGGTGTTGCATTATTTATACGCGATAACCGCAGTGTTAAATTAACACGTGAAGGAGAGTCGTTTATTGATTACGCTACGGCAACGTTAGCCAGTTGGCAACGTTTTAAAGCGAATGTGAAAGATCCACAACAGCATATTTATGGCAATGTTAGTATTTATTGCTCAGTGACAGCTTCTTATAGTTTTTTACATCAAATATTAGAGCAATTACGTGCACAGCATCAGCATATCGAAATAACTTTAAATACCGGTGATCCAGCTTTAGCTATTAATAGGGTACTCGATGGTCACGAGTCGATGGCAATTGCAGCCAAGCCAAATAAGCTTCCTACACAAATAGCATTTGTAAAAATAGGCTATTCACCACTTGTTTTAATTGCACCTAGAATTCATTGTCAGATCACTGAAAAGTTAATAAAGAGCGGTGATAATATTGATTGGTCTGAACTTGAATTTATTGTTCCGGAGCAAGGTTTTTCAAGGCAACGACTTGAGCAGTGGTGGCGTAAAAATAATGTCCATGGAAAGATTTATGCGCAAGTCGCTGGACATGAAGCTATGGTGTCAATGGTGAGTCTGGGTTTAGGTGTCGCAATGGTCCCTAAAATAGTGCTAGATAACAGTCCACTGCAGGATAAGGTACAAGTATTGGATACAAAGAGGGCTACTCCAGAAGGTTTTGAGATTGGTCTAGCTGTTCTTCGTAAAGAGTTAAATGATCCTGCTATTAGCGCTTTATGGAGTATTGCACAAACTTTAGACGCAAGTGCTATTTAAAAGATCAAATATTCATTTAGTTCATAAAATAGTATGAATATTAGTTGCTTATAGGTTTACTATTAATTAACATCAAAAACCTAACAATAAAAATAATGACGCTTGAGAGTTTATTTTACTATGGATCGTGCCGTATCACTTGCTCATTCTGCTCAATGCCTAAAAAAGGCGATTCCTATGATGGTAAAGTACCGCATGCCGGTTACGCCAATCAATTACGCTATTTGGTATTGTTATATACAAGGTAATAAACCCTCTTTAAATGCAGAGCTTGATCATGTCATTGCTCAGCAACAAACTTGCACTCAAGATAGAGCGAAGGCAATATTTGATAAGCATTTAAATAAAGACGATTTAGCGTTATTTCAAGACGTATCCGAAAAATTTCATAGCACAATCGATCAAGTGCAAAAAGATTTAGGCATTGCGCTTGAGCATTCAAAAAGTTTTACTACAACCTTGGTTGACTCCCAGAATGAGTTAAATTTGATTACAGATATTAGCTCTTATAATCAAGTGCTTGGGTGCGTTGAACGTTTAACCGATGAATCGATTGCAATGCAAAATCATGCACGTGAGTTTCAAACTAAACTTGCATTTGCTTATAACGAAATAAAAGACTTAAAAGAAGCACTCAATGTTTCAAAAGAAGTTGCTGATACAGACCCTCTTACTGGTTTTTATAACCGAGGTAAGTTTGATTTAGATATTACGGATTTTTGTAAAAAGTATTCTGAGCAAAATCAACACACATCACTTGCGGTTCTCATTATGTTTGATATTGATCATTTTAAACGTTTTAATGATGACTTTGGCCATCAAAAAGGTGACGAAGTATTAAAGTTAGTAGCAAAAAAAGTGAAAGAAAAAATTAAAGAGACTGCAAAAGTTTATCGTTATGGCGGTGAAGAATTTTGTATTACAGCTTATTTTGACACTATCAACGATATGATGGCATTTGCAGATTGTATTCGTTTGGATATTGCAAAATTGGCTGTTCGTAAAAAAGGTGATACTAATACTAAACGTGCTATTTCTGCGAGTTTTGGTTTGGCTATTCTACGACCATTTACTAATGGCACTGTGTTAGTTGAACGCGCTAATAGAGCGCTTTACATAGCAAAAACTCATGGCCGTAATCGAATAGAGATAGCGCCAGATGTTTAGTTGTTCAAATAATATACATAAGTTAATTAATATGTATAAAAATTGTGAATGATTGTAACTAGCTAGAGCTAGTTTAAAACGACCTTGCTACTATGGGGCACTTAATAATTTTCACACACTTTGACTTATACTGATGCGGTTTAACTTTTCAATATTAACAGCTTTTTTGCTGATCACTTTAGTTGCATGCTTTGCTGCCAATGGACAGCAAGCTAAAAATGTAACACAAGAGTTTGAAGAGCAACATATAGCTATAGAGCAGTGGCATTTTAGTCTAAGCGCTGGTGCTGGAGTTGTTACAAACCCATTACGAGGTGGGGACAACATTCCCCTTGTGTTGATTCCGCAGGTGGCTTTTTATGGCCAGCACTGGTTTTTCGACAATGGAAGGCTTGGTTATTCTTTTATACAAAGTCAAAAACATAATTTAAACCTTGTTAGTGAATTAAATGCAGAGTCTCGTTTTTTTATTGATTGGCATCCTACTAATATTTTTACTCTGCAAACGAGTGCGTTAAACAGTCAGTTAGTGCAGCAACAAAGTACTTCATCTCCCAAAAATATTAATATAAATGACATAGAAAAACGCCATATTGCCCTCGATGCGGGCATTGCATATCACTATGTAGATGATGCTAACGTATTTTCTATTCAAGCACTTCATGATGTTACCAGTGTTTATAACGGATTGCGTGGTGCATTGCAGTGGCAATATCATGCTGAAGTTGGAAAGTTAAAAATAAAACCGACGCTGGGAATAAATTATAAATCGGCTGAACTAAATGACTACTTCTATGGACTAAAAGCCGACGAAACTCAATTAGGTAAAATTGATGTTGGCAGTAGTTGGCAGCCTTATGCTAAAATCGACGCCCGTTGGCCGCTGAGTAAGGTTAACTCACTTCGTTTTCATTTAGCATATTACAATTATTCGGCTATGGATGGTAGTCCGCTCTTTGAACATGCTTATTCAATGACTGCCTTTATAGGATTAGATCATACTTTTTAATATGAAGTATTTAATGTTTATTGTGTTTATAGCATCGCTATTTAGTGGTTCTTGCAGAGCACAAACCGCTAATTTTAGCGTCTCTCCCAAAGTATGTGTGATTTCTGAGCAACAAGCATTTTGTGATCTTGATTTACAATTTAATTGGCAGCAAGAAGCATTGAGTGATGTTTGTTTATATCAACAAGATGAAAAAATTTATTGTTGGAAACAGCAACGTTCGGGGCAATTCAATTATAAAGCGCGGGTTCAGGTAGAGACCATATACTCCCTAATCAATCCTCACACGGGTGTACTATTAGCAAAAATACAGGTTGAAGTACAGAGCGCGCACGCAAAGAAAAATAGGCGCAGACTTCGCTCTCCGTGGAGCTTTTTTTAAATTAGGAGCAACTAATGCCAAAAATTTTACTTGTTGAAGATGATCTCGGCTTACAGCAATTAACAAAAGATTATCTTGAACATAACGGCTTAGAAGTCGCAGTGTTAGATCGTGGCGATGCAGTCTTTGACTACTTAGAAGCTAATCCAGTCGATCTAATTATTTTAGATGTAATGCTACCAGGAAAAGATGGTTTTAGCGTTTGCCGTCAAGTTCGCGATAAATATACTCTGCCTATTCTTATGCTAACAGCCAAAGGTGAAGATTTTGATCAGGTACTTGGTTTAGAGCTTGGTGCTGATGACTACGTTATAAAACCTGCCGAACCGCGTGTATTACTCGCCAGAATAAATGCGCTGTTACGCCGTGGTCAACCTATCGTGAAAGCAAGTGAAGAGTTACAGTTTGGTGATCTAAGCATAGATAAAACAAGCCGTATCGTAAAATTAAATAATAATGAAATAACGCTTACTTCTCATGAATTTGAACTACTTTGGTTACTGGCCTCTAATGCGGGTGAAGTGCTTAGTCGTGAACATGTCCATCAACATATGATAGGACGTCAGTACGACGGTCTTGATCGAACTGTTGACGTTAGGGTATCACGCATTCGTAAAAAACTAGGTGACAATAGCGATAAGCCTTATCGTATCAAAACAGTGTGGGGACAAGGTTATTTATTTGTTTCTGATGCATGGGAATTATAATTAATGTTATGGGTTAGTCGGCTTTAATGGGAAAACTGTTTACGAGTTTATATATTTACATCGTGGTTTCTTTATTCGTAGTAAGCGGTGTAGTTGAACAGTTATGGCCTTATGAAGACTCACAGCAGCAAGTATTATTAGACGATGAGTTTGGGCAATCGCTTTGGTTGCTCTCACAAACTCCTAACGGTCTAAAAAAGCTAGAACATAATTTTGAAAGCCACATAATTGCTCGTCGTGATTTAATATTACCTTTAGCACAACAAGCGAAATTAACAGACAATCACTACCTCTATTTATACGATAAACAACAACGTATTGTATGGTATGTAGAGCTTAGCGAAAATGAACTGCTACAGGTTGGTCCTGTAGGAGTATCAACGTCTACCCCCACTTCTGTTTGGCCATATTTGTTATTACTTATTATTGTTGGTGTGCCTGTAGGTCTTTGGAGCTTTTTACTTTGGCGTGATTTTTCTAAATTACGACACGCATGTGAGGCCGTCGAAGGCTTGCAAGATTTTCAATTAACAAATACCTCTAAATCGTTCTTTTTACCCGTTACCGATACACTAAAAGTAATGCAACAACGTATAACTTTTTTATTAACAGCTCAGCAGGAGCTTACATCGTCCGTTTCTCATGAATTTCGAACGCCGTTGGCACGTCTTAAATTTGCAATTGCTATGCTCCAAGATCAACTTTTAGATGATAAAAGCGAAAAATATTTAGCTAATATGAGCGCTGATATAAATGAACTTGAATCACTTGTTTCAGAAATGCTTGAATACGCAAGGTTAGACTCTCAGCAACCAAGTTTACAGTCTGTAAGTTGTGATCTAGTCGGATTGGTTAAAATAAGTATTGAAAAGCTAAATTTTGACACGCGAATTAGACTTATAAATAACTTGCCTGACAAGTTAAGCTATAAATGCGATAGTCATTTCATTGCTCGCGTATTTCAGAACTTGATTGGTAATGCTATTAAATACGCAATAAGCCAAGTAAAAGTAACACTGCTTACTGAGCCTCACAGCATACTATTTATTGTTGAAGACGATGGAATAGGTATCGCTGAAATGGAGCGAGAAAATGTGTTTAAACCTTTTACGCGCCTCGATAAGAGTAGAGACAAAAAAACAGGTGGGTTTGGTTTAGGACTCGCTATTGTGAGTAAAATTGTATCTTGGCATCAAGGTGATTACTGGGTTGAAAAATCAGTCCTTGGTGGGGCTAAATTTGTCATTAGCTTGCCGCTAAAAAGTAGTTTCATGGAGGATATAAAAAAAGCGCCTTAAGGCGCTTTTTTTGTGGTTAAAACCAAAATCAACAAGTAGCAAAGTAGTAGACCGTGTATTTTAAAAATAGTTTCCAATTATTTTATTTTTTTTCTAATAACGGCATCAACATTTGCTCAAGCCCATTCAACTTTACTACGTACATCATTGCTAATTGACTACCTAGTTTTGAATCAGGAAAGCCTTGTTGCTTAAACCACACAAGATAAGGCTCTGGCAGCATTAATAATGGGCGTCCTGCATATTTTCCAAACGGCATCTTGGTATTAATGGCAAGTTTTAATTGTTCTGGATCCATTCACTTACGTCAATGTATAAGACATAGTTAAGTGTAAGGTGTTTTAAGGAAATAAAATAGGCTGTGACGGGCAAGAAACAGCCTATTGAGTGAGGGAGTAGGCCCTCTTAATTAAGAATTTATGTTAGAAAATTAAACTTAGTTGAACTTTAATTAGCTGGAGTCTAATTAATTAAGTCTTAGAACATGAAGCTTATTTAACCAACACGAACAGTCTACCTGTTTTTTTACATGTTAGTTGGCCCGCTTGTAAAGGAATGTAAATAGAATTGATTTTCAGTCATCAAAAAGTATTAAAATAAATGTATAGTTCATTATTTTTATTTTTTAGCTAGTGCTTGTTGATCTTTCCGGATTAAAATTTGTTCTAACTTGGGGGGATTTATACCAATCTGCTTCTATATGGAGTCTATTTAACGGTAAGAAAATTGCGCTGAACTAGGCAAATTTTTTTACCTAGTTGTTCTAAATAAAAATTATTAACACGTTTCTACGTTCTGATAACGCCCATTACCTACATCCGTGTAGGAAAAAAGGTTAAATTATCTTTAGTAATTATTAAGGACTATATCTCACTTTACGTAAACAGTTTTTGTTTTACATGTTCAGCAAAACCACTACCAGCCTCTAGGTAAAAGTTATAGGTCGAGTGTACGCCCATATCTTCAAGCTCTTTTTGTTGATCTGGGTAGTTTGCAATGGCAGTTACCTGACCTTTATAACCTGAGGCTTGGAGCTGCTCTAAAGCAAAAATATTCTGCATATGCTTTGGCATAGTAAGCATAACCATTTCTACATGAGAGTGGTTTACGCGTTGCCAAAAGTCGGGATCGGTTGCATCTGCAATCAGCACTTTTCTGCCTCTATTAATATGTTTATCAACCACCTCTGGTTTTATGTCAATACCAGCAACTAAATTTGGGTGCGTAGCGTTAATTGTTTCGTATGCACCAGTACCAATTCGACCCATTCCAAAAATAACTATTTTAGTATCGTTCAGATTTACAGGTAGTTCTTCTGCTAAGCGTGTTTTACTTTCGAACTTTAATAGCCAATGTTCTACTTTTACATATAACTCGTTGGAACGCTTGTTTAGAGGAGATGCAATCACAAAGGTGATAGAGACAGCGATAGCCATTACCGCTAACCATTCAGAGGTAATCATCCCCGTTGTAGCCGCTACCGCACATACAATAAGGCCAAACTCACTGTAGTTGGATAAACTAAAGGCTGTAAGTAGCGACGTACGAGCACGTAGTTTAAATGCATTTGTAAATAAATAATAAAGGGCTATTTTAATCGGTAATACAAAAATAAGTATGATGGCAATAATTAAAGAATTAATCGTTAGCTCGGCATTTAAGCCAATGCTTAAGAAAAAACCAACCAGTAATATATCTTTTAAATTAAGTAACGATTTTGATAATTCGCCAGCTTTTTTATGCGGTGCAAACATCATTCCTATTATAAGTGCTCCTAAATCACCTTTAAGGCCTGCATATTCAAATGCGTTATAACCTGCAATAAGCGCAAAGAAAAAGCCAAATAATGGGAGTAGCTCACCATGTTTAGAGCGATTAAGCACCCAGTACATAAGAGGGCGCAATAAAGGTAGAGCAACAATAAGCGCTAACGCCCAAACATTAGGGACTTTGCCTGTACTAATTGCTAAAAATATTACGGCGAATATATCTTGCATTACCAATATACCAATGGCAATTTTGCCGTGTAAGCTTGCCATTTCTCCGCGTTCTTCGAGTACTTTCACCGCAAATACAGTACTAGAAAAACTTAGGGCAAACCCAACTAATAAGGCGCTTTGCCAACTCAAGTCGACAAAAAGAGGGAGGGCGAAGACCCCAAGCAATAACATAAAGCCACTGAATAAAGCACTACTAAAAATAATGTGAAGCGTGGCTGGTGCCCAGACTTGCGGTTTCATTAAGCTATTAACTTTGAGTTTTAAGCCAATGCTGAATAATAAAAGGGTAACACCAAGGGCTGCAATTGTATCAAGCAATTCTGTACTTTTATAACCCGATAAATTTAAAGCAAAGCCTGCTAATAAAAAGCCAATAAGAGGAGGTAGTTTTAATTGGTAAACAGCAAAACCACAAACAAACGCGGTAGCAAAATAGATTAGTTCCATAATTCTTAATATCACTTCATTTGGTATTGCAGTGTAGCGAAAAACTCATATCAATGAAAATAAATATAGTGTAAAGACATGCTCATTTAATGAAGTTGATACCTTACTGCGTATGAAAAATGCTCATATAACACGTATTTAATCGTAAATAGCATGTAAATAACACTTTTTCACTGACAACCGCTTTTAAATATGGTTAAGATGCGATAACGAAGAGGTTTAAGTTAGAGCATATAACAGAGCTGCTCAGCTTAAGGAGAAATATATGTTTAAAAAGATTTTAGCATCGGTAGGTATTGGTGCCGCTAAAGTAGACACTATTTTAGAGACAGAGCACTTGCAACCAGGCCAGCTTTTCAATGCACAAATTGTGATTACTGCAGGTAATGTAAGCCAAGAAATATCAGGATTAGATTTGCTACTAATGACTCGTGTTAAAGTAGCAGGAGATGATGGGGACTATTTTACTAATCATGTAATTGATCAGTGGCGCATCACTGAAATTGGTACAATTGAGCCTGGCGAAGTTAAAAGTATTCCTTTTGAGGCGCGTCTTCACTCTGAAACACCAATTACAGAAATTAATGCAGGTTACAATCAATCTCACGTTTGGCTAGAAACTGGTTTGGATATTGATTTAGCACTTGACCCTACTGATAAAGACCATTTGCATATTTACCCTAATGAAGCAGTTAAAACCTGTATGCAGGCAATGGAAAAATTAGGTTTTAGCTTAGCTAAAGCTGATGTGGAGAAGGGGCATTTACGCGCATCTACATTTCAGTCTGTATCTGGCTGTTATCAAGAGCTTGAATATAAACCTAATAGCAGAAGCTTATTTGGCATTCAGGAAATTGAATTGTCGTTTGTGCCGGAAGCGCATAAAACACATGTTTTAATTGAGCTCGATCGTGCTTTTAAAGGTGATGGTTATATTGACGTAACAATAGAGCATGATCATGTTAATCTTTCACAGCTTTGTGATCAGTTAGAGCGTTTATTTGCTTAATACTCGCCAGTGATTTAAATAAACCCAGCTTAGGCTGGGTTTTTTGTCTATAGGATTTAATATGCAGTTTAAATGTGAGTCATTTGAGGCTTTTGATACACATACACTTTTTACTATTGTTCGTGGTCGGGTGGATGTGTTTGTAGTTGAGCAGGCTTGTCCTTACCCAGAGCTTGATGATCATGATGTTGCTGTAACTACTCGGCACATATATAGCATTGATAATAATAAGTTGCTTAGCTACGCTCGTTGTTATGATAGAAACGCGCAGTACAGCTCAATAGGGCGTGTTTTAGTGAATGAAAAGGTACGAGGCAAAGGTTATGCAAGTGAGCTTGTAGTTACAGCTATAAATTGTTGTAAAGACCAGTGGCCTGAGCGTGATATTTACATTGGCGCGCAAACATATTTACTCGACTTTTATCGCTCATTTGGTTTCGAAAGTGTGGGGGAAGAGTACCTTGAAGATGGTATTCCTCATCAAGACATGATTTTAAAAGTGGTTTAGTGATTTTAGTTACGCTAAGTGACTTAATTTAATAGCTAACAAAATAGCCCACAAATGTGGGCTATTTTTATAGTGCTTAACCTAATAACGAATGTAAAAAAACTGTACCTATTGCTAGTGGGCATACAAACTTAGTATACCAAGGCCATATTTTCCAAAAAAATGTATTATGGACTTCAGGGTTTCCCTGCTGAATAGCTTTGAGTAGTGAACCCCTGTACCAAATCCAACCAACAAATATGCAACACATTAACCCTAATAGCGGTTGGGCAACTTTCGTTGTAAGTGTTATAACCAGACCAAATAAAGAGCTGAGATTGCATACAATTGTAATACTAACGACAGCAATTAAAGCGCCAATGAACCAAGTAGCTTGCACACGTTTCATTGCAAAGCGTTCTACTGTGTATGATACCGGTGCTTCAAGCATTGAGATTGATGATGTTAGCGCTGCTATGCTCATCAACGCAAAAAATGCAAAGCCAACAAATAAGCCTACGCTACCCATACCATCAAATAATGCAGGTAGTACTTGGAATACTAATGTATCTTCTGATAACAGCTTCCCTGTTACCGGTGAAAATATTTCTACGCCTTGTGCTTGAGCGACATACATTGCAGGAATAATAAGTAAACCTGCTACAAAGGCAATGAAGACGTCAATAAGGGTTACATAAGCACCTAATGAAACGAGGTTCTCTTTTTTACTAATGTATGAGCCATAAATAATCATTACACTGGTACCCAATGATAATGAGAAAAAAGCTTGGCCTAACGCACTGACTAATAACTGAGGATCAAAAATAGAAGAAAAATCAGGAACTAAGTACGCCTTTAAGCCTTCCATTGCGCCATTTTGCGTCATTACATAAGCAATTAATGAAAATAAAATTCCCAGTAATGCAGGCATTAAACGCTTTGACCATTTTTCTATACCATTTTCAACACCTCGACTAATAATAGCGACGGTTAATAAGATAAAGACCATAGTAAATATAATATTTCGCGTAAGTGATTGCTCGCTTAGCCATGTGGATGTAGAGTTTGCACCAACAAGCGTCGCTATTGGCTCTGCTGTTGCGCTGAGCATCCAACCGGCAACAATCGCGTAAAAACTTAATATAAATCCAGCACATAAAATACCGCCAAAACCCACAATAAACGCGAAGTGTTTTTGCCAAGGTCTATTAGATATTTTTTGAAGCGATGAAACTGCATTTGCTTGACCATGGCGACCAATCATAAGTTCGGCCATTAAAGCTGGGTAAGCCAAAAAGAACGCGAGTACTAAATATGCTACTAAAAAAGCAGCACCACCATTGCTGGCTGTTTGTGTAGGGAATCCCCAAATATTACCCAAGCCAACAGCAGAACCTGCGGCGGCCATAATAAAACCAAAACGAGAACTAAACTCGCCTCTAACTGCGCTCATATTATTGTACTTCTCTATTTTTTGACGGCGCAGACAATCTACTGGAAATGTAAAAAAATAAAAAGTGCTTATTTGCTGATCTCACACAATTTAGTATGCCAGTAGTATGGTATACGCGATGTTTTTAATAAATGTTACTGTATAGTTATAGTTAACAGGTTGTTTTTGTTTTTAAAATGTTAATTACAGGGTGTAATTAATGCTTTACGCTTTGTGATGTTGATCGATAATGAGTGTAAAACAGGCTCCACCTAATTGGTTACTTTTACTTACTTTTACGCTGCCATGATGCCAATCAGCTACTTTTTCAACAATCGCAAGGCCTAGCCCATAGCTTTTATCTGCGCGGTTACGATGTTCTTCTTCTTTGAAAAATGGGCTAAATACGTTGTTAAAATTTTCTTTTGCTATACCAGGACCATCGTCTTCAACAGTGATTACAAGCTGGTGTTCGTACACTTTAGCACTTAGATAAATATGTAGCTCTGCGAAGTCACAAGCATTATTTAATAAGTTAGTTATTGCACGAGCAAGCCAATGTAAGTCGGCATTGATAATGTCACTTGAGCTATTAAGTTGTACGTTGAGCATTTGCGATTCAAATTTAGGTGCAAGTTGTATTAATATATCACTGAGATAGTGCTTAATATTAGTTGAAGAGTAGGTCAATTTGTTGGCATTTTGCTCAAGCGTTGCAAAGGCTAAATAGCTTTTTAACATAGACTCCATATGGTCTAAATCGCTTTCCATACGGGATAAATATTTTTTTATTTGTTGCTCATCATAGCTATCAATAGCCGCATCTAATCCAAAGCGCAGGCACGCAATGGGTGTACGAATATCGTGAGATAAGCTTGACGCCATTAGTTTATTTTCGGCGACTAGTTTTTCTATCTGACTGGCCATTCTGTTAAATGTGAGCTCTACATCTTTTATGTAGGTGAAGTGCGATACTTTAATTCTTGCTTGTACATTACCTGAGGCAAACTTTTTAGCTGCTTCATTTAAGACTGTTAAGCGCTTTGCAAGAGGGGTAATAATAAACCCCATAAATACGCACAAACCAGCATAAAATAGTAGTGTTAAAAATATATCATTGCGCTGCTCAGTATCTACGCGTTTGTCTAACCGCATTGATATATGAAAGGGGCTTAATATTTGACTACTATAAAGCATATAGAAGCCTTGTTGATCTTCTAAAATCAACCCACCGGCAGTGTGCATCTGTAATAATAATGAAGGAGGTAGTGCGAGAGATTCATTGTGCTTGTAATCAATTAATAAATTAAACTCATTCGCTAGTTGCTTTACATAACGACCACGTTCAGAAGTTGGGATATTAGCTAATTGTTTGCTAAAGCCCATTATCATCTTACTTTGCACACTAAATTCATCTTCTGAGGTTTGTGTTTGTTGGCTAAATGCATCAATTAACCAGCCAAGTACAACGATAGATAAAAGCGCACTGCTAAGTAGTGAAATATAAAACTTCTTCACTTATGTATCACTTTTTACCATGCGGTAGATACGAGTAAGTAACCTCGTCCCCATATAGTTTTAATTTTAGTCGGATTTTGTGGATCATCATTAAATTTTTTGCGCAGTGCTGAAATAAGTACGTCAACACTTCTATCCAAGCCGTCATACTCACGGCCTTTTGTTGCTTTAAAAACAGCATCACGTGATACGACTTGACCCGCATTACTCGTTAAATAGTGAAGAAGTAAATACTCTGCGCTGGATATATTTATATCAAGATCGTTTAATTTTACGCTTCTAGATTCTGTGTTAATACTCAGCGCGCCAACCGTTATTAATTTTTCGTTTGCCAGTGATTTGTTTGGTTCATTATTTTGGCGAAGTGCAGCTTTAATTCTAGCTAAAAGTGCACGAGGGCGAACGGGTTTCATGACATAGTCACTTGCACCAACTTCTAACCCTATTACTTCATCCATTTCTTCATCGCGTGCGGTGAGCATTATAATAGGGGAGTTATAAAAGCTACGCAGTTCTCTGCATACGCTAATTCCGTCTTGTCCAGGAAGCATAATATCAAGTAGGACAATGCTAGGATTTAAGGTTTTTACTTGGCCAATAACCTCGTCGCCTCGATGGCATACATGGGTCGTATAACCTTGCTCCGTTAAGTATTCTGCAACCCACTGAGCGAGCGATACATCATCTTCAACGAGTAAAATAGTGCCGTAGTTATTCATAAATTATCCTTAATGTGTTTATTAAAATAATCGCCAACGGCGTTTCTTTTGTCTGTTTTGATATACCCACTGTAGTTTTACTTCTGTAAGGCTAATAACTTTAGATGTATTACTATCAAAGAGCTCAAATGAGATACTCTGCTGTGAATCAAAAGCATAATTAAAAGTTCCTTCCTTTTGTTTAAGCCAGCATTGCATAATGTACTTTGAGGTCGCATCGCGTAAGCAGTAATTGCCAAACGTTGGCTGATGCCATGTTAGAGTGATATCAGCATAACAGTTTCTTCCTTCTCTAAGTGCGACACAAGTATCTGGAAGCGCAATAAGAGCATTGGGCATTTCATCTGCTTTTGATAAAAATGCCGTAGGGAAAAGCAGAAAAGCACAGACCCATCTAGAATACATAACGAAGGCCTACCTTGGCTTGGTGTTGATATCTTCGAGTAATAATAGGGCTTTCATCAATCTCATTTGAAAACCAAGTCGTCAGCCATCCTGCTAAAAAGACCCAATCTTGGTTAATTGGGTACTCAGCATGGAATTCAAACATCATACTGCTACTTGCATTTGTTCTATAAATTGGACGATCACTCGTCGCTTCACTACTGTCTATACCAAAATAATAATTGGTGAAGTCACTAGAGTAAGCACTCAACCCAACTCCAGTTCTAAACTCCCAGTTACGCCAGGGTAAAATATGGCTAAAAAAGGTATTTACGATCCAGCCATTATGTGTGCCAGAAATGTCATGAAGGTATTCAAAAGAAATTTGTGAGTTTTCAAATCGACGAGTTAATCTGAGTCCGGTATCAAAATCGTAGTTACGTGTTTTTATACCCCTTAACTCATCGATAATGCCATCATTGTATAGACCTAGTCCTTTATCGTTAAAGCCACTTTGAACATTTGTACCTAAAATATCGAGACCCCAATCAAACTTGTCTATCAGGCTGTAACCTACAACAAGGCCGCCACTTAGTTGATTATGATCAAAGTCGAGATAAAAATTTTCATAAGATAGGGCAAGTGTTAAGTCAACCAGCATTCCATGGTCATAAGAGTCGACACCTATTAGGTAAGAGTCACCGATATGATAACCAACACCAGCGCTCCAATCCCATGCAAAACCTTGAGTTGGCTCTAAGGTGTTATCAGCATAATAACGATTACTTGCCATACTTGAAGTACTAAAAATACTCATACATAGGAGTGTAATGATAAAAAAAGTATAATTAAGTAAAGCGTTTTTCATCTCAAAAGAGCCTAATTATTATATGTTATAAAGCGTAGTATATTGTTAATACGTTCCTTAAATCTGTAAAAAAATGTAGCAAACATTAGAAATTACTGAACTTTAATTTTATCGATTAATATACTGCTTAAATAAAATTGCATCATGGGGGTTAATGCACTTATTTCTGTACGATTACATGGACCGGTAAGCTTTGTTAAGCTTGATAACTTAGATAGTGTTTTGTAGCTAGGAATTTGTATTTCTTTACCTAACCTTGCTAAACGTGCCTCTTCTGTATTTTGCTGGTGGATAAAGGCAACAACTTCTAATTCATTCGTAATTTTTTGTTCTTCATTAAAACTATACACTAGCGGCTCACGATGAAAGCTTGCGCTGTCGATTGAAGACTTAGCAAACCAGACAATGTCGCCAGACTTTTTATGAGTTAGACGCATGCTGACTTGAGCAAAAATAGTGGCACATTGTTGAATTGGGTACTGTTGGGCAACCTCTGTATAAAACGAAAAGGGTTTTTGTGGCTGTTTAATTAAATATTTTGTATCGTCTGTAAATGACAAATCAAGCTGCTGTATAGTAAGAACATAGTCACTATTATTTTTTGTCGTTACTTTTAATGCTTTGTCGTTTAATGCTTGGCTTATTTGCGATAATAGTGTGTCTGTTAGGCTTGCTTTGTCTGAAATTATCTTAACAGTTTGATTTTTTATAACTTTATGCGCAGGTAATTGAACAGATTTAACTTTTGGTGACGAATGAGTCGTTTCATATTCAAGCTGGTATGTTTGGCTTTTTAAGTTAGGCTTCAACGGCATAGCCAAAGGCTCCGCTGGTTGTTTTGTGATAACACACCCGCTTAAAAATAAAATAAAAAGTGACACAACTAAAAAACGCATAAGTACTTCACACCCACTAAAAATACAATAATCGTCGTATTGTACGTTAGTCCAAACAAAACTTCATGATATTATGTACCTAGATGTAGTTTAAAAAGATAAAAATTATAAAAAATGAAGTACCTCCCTTCTGTATTGTATAGCCTTTTAGCGCTGTGTTTATTGCTTAGCTCCATAGATGTCGTAGCAAAAACGGATCCCGGTTGGGATTCATTTGTAAAAAAGTACGGTCGCTATGCCGAAAAGAAACTAAAGAGTAAAGGTATTCCCGGTGCGGCATTATCGATAGTTAATATTCAAAATAGTGACTACATTCATCCGATAGGAGCTACCAAAGCACGTAATGGGCAAAGTGTTGATGCTCATACTCGTTTTAGATTGGCATCTGTGTCTAAAACCTTTGCAGGTTCGTTAGCTGCAAAGCTAGCCTCTGACGGTATATTAAGGTTAGATGAACTAATAAGTAATTATATTCCAGAGTTCAAAAACACAGTGTATGAAGATGATTTAAAAGTATTTCACCTTTTAAGTCACTCAAGTGGTTTAGTACCAAATGCATACGATAACTTAATTGAGTCGCGTATGCGCTACCCCGATATTGTTGAAAAGCTACTTAGCGTTAAGCCAATTTGTGAACCCGGACAATGCTACGGTTATCAAAATGTAATGTTTAGCTTAATTGACGATGTGATTTTTCACGCTACAAATAAAAATTATTCCCAATGGTTAAGTAAAGCTGTTTTTTTACCTCTGAAAATGGCAGATGCCAGTTTAGGTTATGACGGTATGGTAAAAGATAAAAATTTTGCACTCCCTCACGTGCGTGGTAAAAAGCGTTGGTATACTGCTAAACTTAAAAAAAATTACTATAAAGTAGGGCCCGCAGCAGGTGTTAATGCCAGTGCAAGTGATATGGCTATTTGGTTAAAAGCGCAACTAGGACAATACCCTGATGTTCTATCGCTAGATGCGTTAGCAAAACAAACACGTCCTTATACACATACAAAAAAAGAACTGTATCGCAGGGTGTGGAAAAAGCATCTTAATGAAGCATATTACGGCTTAGGCTGGCGTGTTTATAACTACGCGGAAGAAACGCTTTATTATCATAGCGGGTGGGTGCAAGGCTATAGGAGTGATGTGGTTGTATTTCCTCACTTAAATATTGGTTTTAGCTTAATAGTTAATGCTGAAACTGGCGTAATCAATGAACTAACGACTGAATTCATCGACAGACTATTAGAATACAAACGAGGTAAAAAAATATGAATAATAAAATAATATTAGCAATCATTTTTTTAGTTATGTTATTTAATTGTAGTTTGGCATTTGCAACACCGGATGAAATATATTTGTTTCGTCATAGCGAAAAATTAGCGGGTAAAAATCCAGCGCTCTCAGAGGCGGGAAAGGCACGTGCAAATAATTTAGTTACTTTTTTTAAAGAATATCAAAAGATACATATTTTCAGCAGCAACTATAAACGTACGTTACAAACAGCAGCTCCTTTGCAGGCATATTTTAATATCGACGTAAATGTGTATAACGCAGGTGAGCTAAGTGATTTAAAAAATGAGTTACTAAAACTAAAAGGTGTAGTTGTTGTTATTGGGCACAGTAATACAACACCGCAATTAGCCGAGCTACTTTCGAATGAAAAAGTGCCAGCAATGAGTGAAACACAATTTACTCAGTACTTTATATTAAATAAGAAGCCCAGTAGTACTGGCAGTGAATATGATGTAACCCATCATAAAATGAGTTTTTAATTTAAAACGTAAAATAACAAAAAACCAGCATTAAGCTGGTTTTTTCATTAAACACACTAGGTTACTTAAAATAGTAATTTAGTTACGTGGTAAATGTATTTTTCTCTCAGCACTTTGAAGATAAAGTACAATAGTGTGACCAATTGTTTGTAACTTAGTCGCACCAGTTTCACGTACGATAGCTTCAAAAATAAGAGCTTTAGTTTCACGATCGTCAGTCGGCGCTTTCACTTTAATCAATTCGTGAATTTCTAACGCACTTTTAATTTCCATTACTACGCCTTCGGTTAAACCGTTAGAACCTAGTAAAACTACTGGCTTGAGGCTATGTGCCTGACCTTTTAAAAACTGCTTTTGTTTATTTGATAATGTCATGTTTATACAAATTTTGCTGAATATGGCTTGAATTAAGGGTATTCTACCGCCATCTAAAGAATATTACTAATTAGTTGCGTGTTAATTTATGACAAATAAAAAACAGTCAGCCAGTTCACAGCGATGGCTGAAAGAACATTTTGATGATAAATATGTTCAAGAAGCGCAAAAAAAAGGCTGGCGTTCTAGAGCGGTTTTTAAATTAGATGAAGTTCAGAACAGAGATAAAATACTGCGTCCGGGTATGACAGTGGTAGATTTAGGGGCCGCGCCGGGTAGTTGGTCACAGTATTTAGCCGAAAAAGTGGGTGATAAAGGTCAAGTAATAGCATGTGATATTTTACCGATGGATTCCCTTGCAGGTGTAGACTTCTTACAAGGTGACTTTCGTGAGGAGGCTGTATTAAATGCATTATTAAAACGCATTGATGGGAAAAATGTTGATGTGGTATTCTCTGACATGGCACCAAATATGAGTGGTAATAATTCAGTTGATCAAGCTGGTAGTATGTATTTAGTAGAGCTTGCATTAGATATGTGTAGCCAAGTACTAAAGAAAAATGGTGCATTTATTGTTAAAGTGTTTCAAGGTGAAGGCTTTGATCAATACTTACAAGACGTACGTAATAGTTTTAAAGTAGTGAAGATACGTAAACCTGATGCCTCGCGTGCCCGTTCTCGGGAAGTATATATAGTAGCGACTGGATACAAACTGTAGTACAGTTGCTTGGCGTTTAGTTGAATTTAAATTAATTGGATACAAGAGGTTAACCCCTTGAGCGATATGGCGAAAAATTTAATACTATGGCTGGTCATTGCAGTTGTGCTGATGTCAGTCTTTCAGAGCTTTAATGGTGGCGATCAAGTTGATCGTCAGACAAGCTATAGTCAATTTGTTAAAGACGCCCGAAATGGCTCTATACAAGAAGTGGCAATTGAAAGTACCAGTGGGACAATTACAGGTACTAAAACCAGTGGCGAACGTTTTCAAACGATTATGCCTATTTATGACAAAGATATTTTAAATGACTTATTAAAAAGTAATGTGAATGTGAAGGGTGTAAAACCTGAAGAACAGTCATTTTTAGCAAGTATATTTATTTCTTGGTTCCCAATGATACTGCTTATTGGTGTATGGATATTCTTCATGCGTCAGATGCAAGGCGGTGGCGGTAAAGGCGCTATGTCATTTGGTAAGAGTAAAGCGCGTTTAATGAGCGAAGATCAAATTAAAACAACGTTTGCAGATGTTGCTGGTTGTGATGAAGCGAAAGAAGATGTTACCGAATTGGTAGACTTTTTACGTGACCCTTCTAAGTTTCAAAAACTTGGCGGTAGTATTCCTAAAGGCGTACTAATGGTTGGTCCTCCTGGTACTGGTAAAACGTTACTTGCAAAGGCTGTTGCGGGTGAAGCGAAAGTACCGTTTTTTACAATTTCTGGTTCAGATTTTGTTGAAATGTTTGTAGGTGTTGGTGCATCACGTGTACGTGACATGTTTGAGCAAGCTAAAAAAGCAGCGCCTTGTATTATCTTTATAGATGAGATTGATGCTGTTGGTCGTAAACGTGGTGCTGGTATGGGCGGCGGTAACGACGAACGTGAGCAAACACTTAACCAAATGCTAGTAGAAATGGATGGCTTTGGTGGTAACGAAGGTATTATCGTTATTGCAGCAACTAACCGACCAGATGTATTAGACCCAGCATTACTTCGTCCAGGTCGTTTTGACCGTCAAGTAGAAGTAGGTTTACCTGATATTCGTGGTCGTGAGCAAATACTTAAAGTACACATGCGTAAAGTGCCATTAGGCGATAACGTTGAAGCGGCACTTATTGCACGTGGTACACCTGGTTTTTCTGGCGCTGATTTAGCGAACTTAGTAAACGAAGCTGCACTTTATGCTGCACGTGGTAATAAACGTGTTGTAAGTATGGCTGAATTTGACGCTGCTAAAGATAAAATCATGATGGGTGCAGAACGCAAAACCATGGTGATGAGCGAGCAAGAAAAAGCAATGACTGCGTATCATGAAGCAGGTCACGCAATTGTGGGCCGTATGGTGCCAGAACATGATCCAGTTTACAAAGTATCTATTATTCCACGTGGCCGTGCGCTAGGTGTAACAATGTACTTGCCTGAACAAGACCGTGTTAGTCATTCAAAAGAGCTTTTAGAATCAATGATTTCTAGCCTTTACGGTGGTCGAATTGCTGAAGCGCTTATTTATGGTGCTGATAAAGTAACAACAGGTGCGAGTAATGATATTGAACGAGCTACAGATATTGCTCGTAAAATGGTTACACACTGGGGTTTAAGTGAAAAGCTAGGTCCGTTACTTTATGCTGAAGATCAAAATGAAATGTATATGGGTGGCGGCGGCAGTCGTGCATCTAGCATGTCAGACGACACAGCAAAGATAATTGATGCAGAGGTTCGATTACTTTCAGATCGTAACTATCAACGAGCAGAAGAAATATTAAAAGAAAACATTGATATTCTTCACTCAATGAAAGATGCCCTGATGAAGTATGAAACTATTGATGCTAAGCAAATTGATGATTTAATGGCGCGCCAACCAGTGCGTGAACCGCGTGATGCACATGACCGCCATGAAGCAAAACCGGTAAAAGCTGAAGAATCTCAAGAGCCAGTTAGCGATGAAAGTCAAAAATCGGATGATTCATCGAAAAAAGATGAAACAAACCTTGATGATAAAGCTGAATAATCGTTAAAATAGCGAATGAAAGCCCCGTACTTCGGGGCTTTTTTGTATCAGTTATTTATACCAATTTTATTGATAGATGTTCATTCTAGCGAATTAAATAACTCACTAACTTCGCTGAGAAATTATTTATATAGAATAACTATATATCATAATTCCGCCTTGTAATTAAGCTATTTACTTATCGCTATAATAGATCATTAATTTAATTTTATTGGAAAAAGAATAAAGGTTGGCAATGACTAACATATTAAAGCTTCCCAGAGGACGTACGCTTAATATTGAAAAGCCCGTTATTATGGGAATATTAAATGTAACGCCGGATTCATTTTCTGATGGTGGGCAGTTTTTAGACCCAACAATAGCACTGAAACGTGCAATGCAGTTACTGGATGATGGTGCGAAAATTGTAGACATAGGCGGAGAATCTACCCGCCCCGGCGCGCCAGATGTGAGTTTGAAAGATGAACTTGCCCGCGTAATTCCCGCTATTAAAGCAATACGTGAGCACAGTGATTGCGTTATTTCAATTGATACCAGTAAAGCGCAAGTAATGGAACAAGCAATACTCGCAGGGGCTGATATAGTCAACGATGTAAGAGCTTTGCAAGAATTAGATGCGTTAGAAACGGTTGCGCACTATGAAGATGTAGCAATTTGTTTAATGCATATGCAAGGGCAACCTCGCAGTATGCAATGTGCACCTCATTATGATGATTTGTTTGCAGATATAAATATGTTTTTTAGTCAACGTATTAAAGCCTGTGAAACAGCCGGGATTAAGTTTGAACGACTTATCCTAGATCCCGGTTTTGGATTTGGAAAAACGCTTAACCATAACTATCAAATATTGGCTAAGTTTAATGATTTTAATAAATTGGGTTTGCCATTATTGGCTGGTTTATCTCGTAAATCGATGATAGGTAATTTATTAAATAGAGAAACAAGTGAGCGATTGGCAGGTAGCTTAGCAGGTGCGCTAATCGCGGCGCAAAATGGCGCAAAAATTATTCGCGTACATGACGTAAAAGAAACCGCAGACGTGCTTAGTGTATTACGAGCCTGCGAACAAGGAATACAATAATGAAAGAAAGAAAATATTTTGGCACTGATGGAGTGCGTGGATTAGTTGGTACAGCACCTATTAACCCAGAGTTTGCTATGAAATTAGGTTGGGCTGCAGGGCGTGTTTTATCTCTGGGTGGCACTAAAAAAGTAATTATTGGTAAAGATACACGTATCTCAGGTTATATGCTTGAAACAGCACTTGAAGCTGGGTTAATTGCCGCAGGTATTGACGTCGTGTTACTTGGCCCTATGCCAACGCCTGCTGTTGCCTATTTAGCGCAAACGTTTCGTGCGGAAGCGGGAATTGTAATTAGTGCATCACACAACCCTTATTACGATAATGGTATTAAGTTTTTTAACGGACAAGGCCTAAAGCTAGCTGATTCCGTAGAGCTTCAAATAGAAGCGATGCTTGATGAGCCAATGACTTGCGTTGCATCTGATAAATTAGGTAAAGCATCTCGTTTAGTCAGTGCAGATGGTCGTTACATAGAATTTTGTAAAAGTCAGTTTCCACAAGGTTTGTCATTAGAGGGTCTCAAAGTCGTCGTTGATTGTGCTAATGGTGCTACATATCATATTGCTCCTTCTGTTATGCGCGAACTTGGTGCTGAAGTAATTACCCATGCGTGTGAGCCAAATGGCGTAAACATAAATCATGAATGTGGTGCTACACACGTAGATACACTTAAACGTAAAGTACTTGAATTTAAAGCAGACGTAGGTATTGCTTATGATGGTGATGGTGATCGCGTTATGATGGTTGATCATAATGGCCGTGTATTTGATGGTGATGATCTAGTTTATATAATTGCGTGTCAAGCAGCCCAAGAAGATAACTTAGGTGGTGGCGTAGTTGGGACTGTTATGTCTAACATGGGTCTTGAAAATGCTTTAAAAGCCAAAGGAATTGAGTTCGCACGTAGTAAAGTAGGCGATCGCTACGTTATGGAATTACTGCAACAGAAGGGTTGGAAAATTGGTGGGGAAAGCTCGGGCCATGTTCTAAATCTAGATTTGATAAGTACCGGAGATGGTATTATTTCAAGCCTACAAGTATTGGCTGCAATGGTTGCACAAAACCGTACTCTACAAGACTTAGGTGCAGGCTTTACTAAATACCCAATGAAAATGATTAACGTACGTTATACACCGGGAACTGATCCAACGAGTACAACAGAGGTCCTTGCAGCTGTTGCCGAAGTAGAGAAAAGCTTAGGCGATAAAGGGCGCGTTTTACTTCGTAAATCAGGTACTGAGCCTGTTGTGCGTGTTATGGTTGAAGCAGAACAAGAAAAAATAGTACTCGATAGTGCGCAAAAAATTGCGACAGTTGTCGAATCTATGAGCAAATAAACTGATTGATAACAATAACCTCTTGTAACTTTGGGCGAGAAAAGTTAATATCTCGCCCGCTTTCTAATGTGGAGTGGAAAAATGGCAATACGCAAGCCAATGGTCGCAGGCAACTGGAAAATGAACGGTTCGTTAGAGCTAATTAAAGAAATGTCTGGTGCCATCAACAATGTTAAATCAAAAGAGATAGACATTGTCTTATTTCCCCCTTTCCCATTAGTATCATCAATGGTTTTAACCGGAGTCTGTACAGGAGCGCAAACTGTTTCTGAAAACGAACCAGGCGCCTTTACCGGTGAAGTTGATGCGAAACTTATTAAAGATTTAGGCGCGAAGTACGTGCTAGTAGGTCATTCAGAACGACGTAGTATTTATAATGAAAGTAATACTACGGTCGCTGAAAAATTTGCTCGAGCTCAAAATGTTGGTCTCATTCCAATCTTATGTGTGGGTGAAAGTGAAACAGAGCAAGAAAATGGTAAAACTGAGCTTGTCGTTTCTACACAAATTGATGCAATAATTAATAAATTAGGTGTAGCGGCACTAAAAGATTCTGTGATAGCATACGAACCCGTTTGGGCCATCGGCACAGGTAAAACTGCATCGCCAGAACAGGCACAAAACGTTCACAAATTTATCCGTGATAAAATTGCTTCATTAGATGGCAATTTAGCACAAGGGCTTACCATCTTATATGGTGGTAGCGTTAATGAAAAAAATAGCGAATTATTATTTGCACAAACAGATATAGACGGTGGCCTAATTGGTGGTGCTAGTCTAAAAGCAGATTCATTTATTGCAATTTGTAAAAGTGCAGAAGGAACCGTATAAGATGTACGAAATTTTATTAGTAGTTTATTTAGTTGTTGCCTTGGCATTAGTTGGTATGGTTTTAATCCAACAAGGTAAAGGCGCAGATATGGGCTCTTCATTTGGTGCCGGTGCGTCTGCTACTGTTTTTGGATCGTCAGGTGCTGGTAATTTCATGACGAAAACAACGACAAGTTTGGCAACTGTATTTTTTGTTTTAAGCATTGTTTTAGGTAACCTTACTGCGGGTCAAATTAAAAAGACTGACGAATGGGAAAATCTAGAAGCAGCGCCTGCAGTTGAAACAGTGTCTCCTGTAGAAGAGGATGTTCCTGTAACATCTACGAAAGAGAAAAGCTCTGACGTACCAAATTAATTTAACTTAAATAAATGTTAGACGATTTATATTCCTCATTTAAATCATTAAGTTTAACACTTAAGCGAAAGCTTGAAATGCGGATGTGGTGGAATTGGTAGACACGCCACCTTGAGGGGGTGGTGCTTTAGGGCGTGGGGGTTCAAGTCCCCCCATCCGCACCAAATTTAATAAGCCAGTAACAGCAATGTTACTGGTTTTTTTTTAATAAAAATAATTTTGATTGTTTTTCGAACTATTCAAGCCTGTTTTTACATTATTTCTTATAAATTCGCGAAAAATCACAAAAAAACTAGAAATATTACAAATATAGTTAACACTTATGGTTATTAAGCCGATAATAGTTATAGACAATAAAATAAGGTAATCAATATGGCCGCAGGCTTCTCTTTTCAAAACCTAAGCATAACTAAAAAAATACATGCAATAACATGTATTGCAGTTTTGGCTTTTTTAGCGATCGTTCTGATCAATTATTTTGCAATGAATGATAATAGGATATCACTTAATGAAATGGAGAGCTCTACATACAAGGTTGTTAAGCTTACTTCAGAAAATGTTAGTACTTTAGAAAAGTTAGACGAGCTTTATACTCAAGCTGTCACATTCGGTGAGCAAGACCTTGTTGTTAAAGCAAGTGACACTTATAAATTGTTAGAAACGAATATTAATTTAATTGAACAGATAAATGAATCCTATATAAACAGTGAGACAAAAAAGCAGTTAGCTAATTATGAAGAAATATCTTCGATTATTGCCAATGGGATGGTTAGTGGCACTGCTGATTTTAGTAAAATTCAACAGCAAGCTCAGTTAAAAACATCTCTTTATAACGAGGTCTTAAGTAATTTTAAAAGTGCGCAACAAAAAGCAGACAATCGTTTTTTTGAACTTGTTACTAGTACCAAAGATCGTTCTGACTATGCATTAACTTTAATGCTAGTCGTATCCGTCGTATCGTTAATATTACTATTATTTATGGCCGTCTGGATTGCCAGAGGGATTGGCTCGTCAGCTAGTGATGCTGCAAATAACTTAAGCTTATTAGCAAGCGGTAAAGGCTCTCTTAGTACACAATTAAAAGTAAGCTCTGAAGATGAAATAGGGCAAGTATCAATTAACTTTAATGCGTTTATTACTCTGCTTAGAGAAACTGTACTTGAGGTTATTGCCGTGTGCGAACCTTTGATGGAAAATTCTACGCGACTTGTTCAGGGGATGGAGCAAGCTGAGCGTGCCACAACGAAACAAACTACCGATGCTGAAATTGTTAAGCAATCAATGGAAGAAATGAAGCAAAGCGTTGGTGATATCTCTCAATCAGCCGCTAGTGCTTCCCATGCTGCTGAAACAGCAGAAAAAGAGGTCGAACAAAGCAGAACTCAAGTACAGATGTCAGTAACTGCATCTCGCACGCTTAGTAATGAAATAAACCAAGCTGCTACTACAATAAATAAACTGGCGGATGATACAAAAAATGTATCACAAATATTGAATGTAATTACTTCTATTGCAGATCAAACTAATTTACTTGCACTTAACGCCGCCATTGAGGCAGCTCGTGCTGGTGAGCATGGCCGTGGTTTTGCTGTTGTAGCTGATGAAGTTCGAGAATTAGCATCTCGTACAGCACATTCGACCAATGAAATACGCGAGTTATTAGGTGCATTAACAACGGCTGCTAATGAATCTGTGACAGCGATGACTTCGGCAAGAGACATGGCTACTGATAATGCGACCGCAGCAGAAAAAACAGGGATTTCTATTGAAAAAATTGCAGAGCAAATGCTCGAAATAAATGGAATGAACTCTCAAATAGCTGCTGCTACGGAAGAACAAACCTCTGTAGCTGCAATGGTAGTAGAAAACGTATCGAATATGCACGTATCGTTTGAGGATACCATGGACTCATTATTGGCAGCACGTGATGTTGCTAAAAACCTTCATTACCTATCAGATAACTTATTAGATGCAACAGCTAAATTTAGAATAGAGTAGTAATACTTTTAAGTAACTATATTTATTAAAACAAAAAAACCACAATTAAAAATAATTGTGGTTTTTTTATTCATCAGTAAATTAAAATTTACCAACTACCTTTACGCTATCATTGACCTTTGCACTATCAACATAACCTATTGCGTCGTTGTTTGCTGCAACAAAGTCGAGTACTGCTTGATCATTATCTAGCTTTTCAGGAGGGGTTCCTTTACCTGTAAATACCAGCTTTGACCAATAGGCATTGAGCTGACTACTCGATTTACCAACAACCTTATCATTAAACTCATCGGCAACACTATTGCCATTTTGGTTTACTGGATTCACTTTCGCACCATTATCAAATGATTTACTTTTACCTAAATAAATCTTTTTGATTGTATCTGCATCAAGGTTACTTGTATTACTCGCATTTACGATAACAGCTACCTCAGCAGAGGCGCTGATTGAGCATAATGTTAGTGCACTGGCTAAAATTAACTTCTTCATGGTTTGCTCCAATTAAAATACTAGGTCTATGCCTACAGCAATAACATCAGTTTCTGTATCTGTTATGTCATCTTCAAATCGACTAAAATCTATTTTAAATGCAGCAGAAGGGTGGAAGTCGTATCGAGCACCAATAGTGTAAACATTACTTTGTGCACGAACACCTTCTAAAGCGCCATTCACTGCGGCATTAAGACTTGGAATCGCTTGAATTTTATCAAAACGAGAAGAATCATGTTTATCGTCATTGTCTTCATAGGTGAAATGAATAATAACGTCATCTAATCTGTAACCTACTGATGCATAATATTGAGATTGCTCAGCTAAAATACTGTTCTCAACTTCAAGCTGTGTGTATTCTGCATCAAACAAAATGTCGTTGTAGTCAATTGAAAAACCTAAACCAATGAATGTGCTATTATCTTCATCAATAGCTATATCATCCGCTAGGCTAGTCAAATTACTTGCTCTAAGTATATCTTCCAGGCCGTTCAATGCTGCGCCTGTTGAGTCATTTGAATCAAGCTCAAAAGAGGTTTCAGCAACTAAGTAAGCTGCACGAAGGCTTAACCAATCGCGTGACATTGTCCAGTTTATACCTGCAAAATTGTTTAACTCGGCTTTATCGTTAGCACTTACAGCATCAATTTCACCATCAAAACCACCGTAAATAACCTGTAGGGTTGAATCCCAATCACCTAATTGAGTATTGTGGAGTAGACTTAAGCCTTCATAAGTTGAAAATGGAATATTGTAAACAGATTGTGGAGGCCTAACCCATCTATAGGCATAGCCTACATCAATAAAGTCAGAATAACGGTAAAAAGGAACTCGCATTTTACCTGCGCTTAACTGCAACTCATCTGAAAACTCATAAGTAACATATGCCCACTCAAACTCCGCGTCGAAATCATTATCACCACGGGCTACAATTTGAGCTGTTGCGCTTAACTTATCTTGCAAATCCGCAGATAACTGCAGCGCAAATACACTTTCGTTTTTAAACGAAATGTTGTCGTCATACCCATATAATGTGCTATCACTATCTAGGCTTTTTCCGCCAACAATTGATGCAAATCCATTTATTCGTACTTCAGCACTTGTATAACTTGATACTAAAGCTGCACATACCGCTACTGCTACAGATAGCTTTTTCATATGTATTTCCTGTTTAATTTAAATGTTGATTTCATTTTCATTATAGGTACTTATTTAAAATATATCTAATAAATAGAGACGTTTATATTATTATATAAAATATAAGCGCTTCTTTTTAAAGGTGATAATAATAATTATACGAATTGTTGTTATTTTTTATATTAATAATGTGACTCCCGACACAGGATAAGTATTGACGATTAATATTGTTGGGATTATTGAGGTTTTAATTAGTTGAAAATGGAAGGTCATTCAATGACAAAAAAAATTGTAACTTAGCAGGCTAAGTTACAATTTTTGTATTTTTTGTTAATTCATATTTTAAATATGTGTATTGCTAACGCTGTTTTATATCGGATAAGCACTTAACAATAAGGTTAGTCTCAAAACTTTCCAACGACCTTGACTTTATCATTTACTTTCCCACTTTCGACATAACCTATAGCATCACCATTTGCTGCTACAAAATCTAGCACTGCTTGGTCGTTATCTAATTTTACAGGGGGAGTTCCTTTGCCTGTAAATATAAGTTTCGACCAGTACGCATTAAGTTGGTTACTCGATTTTCCAACAACTTTATCATTAAATTCGTCGGCTATTGCATTGTCATTTTGATTTACCGGATTGACCTTTGTTCCATTGTCAAATGACTTACTTTTTCCTAAGTAGATCTTTTTGATTGTGTCCGCATCAATATTACTTGCGTTGCTCGGATTAATAATAACGGCTACTTCTGCAAAGGTGCTGATTGAGCACAATGAAAATACGCCAGCTAAAATAATTTTTTTCATCATTTGCTCCAATTAAAATACTAAATCAACGCCGACAGCAACAACATCAGTTTCAGTTTCAGTTTCAGTGTCTGTTATGTTATTTTCATATCGGCTGAAGTCAATTTTAAAGGCTGCTGAAGGATGAAAATCATAACGAACACCTATTGTATAGACATTATCTTGGGCATTGAATGCATCAAAAGAGCCATTAATTGCAGCGTTTAGTGCAGGGATCTCTGGTATTTGATCATAGCTTGATGAGTCATTAGCATCATCATTATCTTCATAAGTAAAATGAACAATTATTTCATCCATTCGATAACCGATAGATGCATAGTATTGTGTTTCTTCTGGTAGTAGGCTGTCACCTGGGTTTAACTTAGTGTATTCAGCATCAAAAAGCACATCATTATAATCTATAGAAAAGCCTAAAGCGTAAAACCGTGCATCTTCTTCATCTATATCTAAACTTTTTGCTTGCTCGACAAGACCATTTTCGTTCAATGTCGCTAATAAGCCATATAGTGAGCTATCGGTTGATAGCTCTGTAGATGACTCTGCCTGTAAATATGCTACTCGCGCACTAAACCAGTCTCGTGTTACAGACCAGTTAATACCAGTAAAATCATTTAATATAGTTTTAGAAGCAGAGCCGTTGAGGTTTCCATCATACGATCCATAAATAAGTTGTAATGAAGAGTCCCAATCACCCATCTGAGTATCATATAGCAAGCTTAATCCTTCATATGTTGAAAAAGCAATGCTATATACTGATTGTGGGGGGCGTACCCATCTGTATGCATAGCCTACGTCTAAAAAGTCAGAGTACTTATAAAATGGAGCTCGCATTTTACCTGCGCTTATTTGTATTTCATCGTTTAATTGATATGTTAAATAAGCCCATTCAAAATCGGCATCAAAATCATTGTCACCACGAGCAACAATCTGTGCAGTGGCTGTTAATTTCTCTTGTAAATCCGCTGATAATTGTAATGCAAAAACACTTTCATTTTTAAATGATATGTCGTCGTCATAACCATAAATAGTTTGCTCACTATCTAGACTTTTACCGCCTATAATTGATGCAAAGCCATTAATTCTTACTTCGGCATTTACATAGTTTGTTGCAAGCGCGCAACAAACCGCTACTGCTACTGATAGCTTATTCATGTATGTTTCCTACTTGTTGTTTAAATGTTAATTCACTTTAATTGTAGTAGCATAAAAACAATTTATCTAATTAACAGAATGATTTTGTTGTTTAACTTTATCATTTTACGAGATTAAGTCAGAAGGCTATAAATGTATAACGAAATTTTTTGATAAGCTTTATGTAGATAAACCCGAACTGTGGTTGCGTTAATTAATTTGATAACTGGATAATAAATCTATCTCGAATAGTTATTTTCAGCGCTAACTGCGTTGAATTTACTTGCAACAGGCCAGCTATTGAGGCGTAAATTCGCCTTGTTTTTATTGAGAATATCGGGCTAAAAAAAATAAATTTAAATATCACCATGGTTCACTATATTAGTAAATCTCTTAACCGGAGTTCAGGTTAAGTAACAACATAAGTCGCTTTTATAGATGTTTTATGAAAAATTTATACATTTATTCACAATTCTGCCATATAATACCCCTCCAGAGGAAAGATGCTATTTAGCGTCTTTTTTTATGCCTGAAATTTATATTATCAAAATATAAACGCATAACTTATCATACGGTATCCTTTGGAGAATATTTTGAAACTACGAAACCTCTCACAGCTAAGCATAGCAATTCTTGCTGCACTGACGACCTCAATACATGCTGAAGAAGCTAAAACAACAGCAAAACAAGATGCATTTGAAAAAATCGAAGTAACAGCGCGTAAACGTACAGAGAGTCTGTTCGAATCTCCAACCGCTATCACATCAATTGGTGCCAACTTAATTGATAAAGCCAACATGAGTAATCTTGAAGATATTGGTAAATATGTTCCAAACTTAAACATCACCCGTTACGGTGTTGGTAATGCAGCACATGCCTCTGTATTTATTCGTGGTATTGGTCTGCAAGATCACATAATAACTACTGATCCAGGTGTAGGCGTATACTTAGATGGCGTTTATTTAGGCCGTCAAATGGGTTCTAATTTATCATTACCTAATGTTGAGCGTGTTGAGGTACTTCGTGGTCCACAAGGTACTTTATATGGCCGTAATACATTAGGTGGTGCAGTAAATGTAATTACAAAACAACCCGGTGATGAAGGCATTATTACAACGACAGCAAAAGTTGGTAGCCGTGGGCGAATTGCTGGTGATGTGTATTTTAATAACGCGCTTTCTGATGATTTGAGTATGTCTGCCAGTGCATCGTACAAAACACGTGATGGTGTGGGCGAAGCTGTTAATTTAGCAAATCCAGAGAAAGAAATTGGTGAGGAAGAAGAATTTAGTGGTCGTGTAGCCCTTAAATGGCAAGCGAATAGCGATTTAGCATTCACTTTTGCTTTAGATGGAGTTGATAACGAATCAGGTCAATCGCCTTACACAATTGAATTAACTGACTCGCTAGATGCAAACGATGTGTTTAATGGAGACTTCCCATTATTGACTCAAGATTTAATACCATCAGACCCAGATGATCTAGGCACAACGGTTGCTGGTATTGAATCTACGTCTTACTCAGGTTGGGGTACATCGTTTACCGCTGATTGGGCAATTAACGATACTTATACTGCTAAATTCATTTCAAGCTACCGTACATCTGAGTATGAAGGTGGCTTAGATGACGATGCATCACCTTTAAACTTATCTGAATTCCCTGAAGAGGGCGGTGCAGATCAGTACTCTTTTGAAGTTCAGCTAAACGCCACATTCGATAATATGGACTTTGTATCGGGTCTTTACTTCTTTAATGAAGATGGCTTTACACGTTCAGGTCCGTTTGTTTTTAGCCCATTTAATACACCTAATGGTTTATTAAATGATGGTGTAACGGAATCGTTTGGTGGTTACGGCGACTTTGAAATTAACCAAGAAACTAACTCATATGCCGCGTACATCAATGCCAGCTACGATTTAACTGACGATTTAACGCTTGGTGGTGGTCTTCGCTATTCACAAGATGAAAAAGATGCAAATGCTATATTCCCATCATTCCCAACTCGTAAATATGTCAGTGCAGATTTTGATGCAGTTACGTGGGATATAAATGCTTCTTATCAGCTTAGCAATAATATGAATGTCTATGGGCAAGTTCAAAAAGGCTATCAAACAGGTGGTTTCCCACCGCGCCCATTTGGCGGGCCAGACCAGTTTGTATCGTTTGATGAAACAAAAGCGATTAACTACGAAATAGGCTTAAAGGGTCAAGTACACGAAAATGTGTCTATGATGCTTGCGGTATTTGTGACTGATTACACCGATTTAGCATTACCGTTCTCTGACCCTACTTCAGGTGGTGGGTTTGTGACTATTGTCGAAAATGCTGGTCAATCTAAAGCGCAAGGTATTGAGCTTGAAACAACAGTGGCTATTACTGATGATTTTACAATTAGAAGTGCGGTAGGCTACTTAGACTCTGAAATTACCGAAGTATCAGAAGGGGTTCAAGGTATTGGTAAAGGTGATTCACCAGCACTGACACCTCGCTGGACTGTAATGATTGCACCATCTTACTTTATGGATTTAAGTAATGGCGGAACGTTAGCACTTAATGCTAATTATTCATTTAGAAGTGATATGCAAGGTCAATCTGTTTTTAACAAAAGTGAAACGATTGATTCTCGAGAATTGGTTGGCTTTAATATTTCGTACACGAATCCATATGGCGATATGGAAGTAACGTTATACGGCGAGAATGTTCTAAATGAAGTTTATGATGTAGGTCGCTTACAACAATCAGGTTTTGTTGGTGTAATGCGCAGTAATGACCGCAGCGAGTTTGGTTTGAAATTCAAAAAAGATTTTGAGCTATAATTAGTCAGTATTAACAAATATTGAAAACAAAAAAGGAAAGCCGAGGCTTTCCTTTTTTATTATTGAAGGTAAAATTAACCTTCGTTATGTTCTTTACGCGCTTGTTCAATTTCGTCAGCAATTTCTTGCGCTTTTTGCTTGGTTTTTTCAGTTAATTCGCCAGCAGCTTCTTTGCTTTTAACCCATGCGTCAACCGCAATCTCTTTGCCGTCGTCGTACATGTCTAAGCCCATTGTTTTACTTTGCTCTAATAGCTCGTTTAAAGACTCGTCATTTTTAAGATCGTTAGTTGTCTCTTTAACGTCGTTCCATGCATCACCAAGCTTTTCTTGCATTTGTGCGCTTTTATCTTTTGCATCTTCTTTTACTTCGTTGGCATCTTCACAACCAGTTAATGTAATTAAAGTGCCTAATAAAGCTAAACCTGCTAATTTATTCATGTGCTATCTCCTTTAGAGACTGATAATTAATTCAAGGTAGACTATACAGCAATGAAAATGAACGCCCCCGTAACAAAACGATTAAATTTCAAATTAATGAATGAGCATGATTGGCCTCAATTATTTGAGCTCGACCAAGACCCAGCTGTAATGCAGTATTTAACGCGAGGTGTGCCTACCTCTTTAGAGCAAATAAAAAATGAGGGAGTACCTCGTATGCTCGCATATCGAAATGAGCTAAAAGGCTGGGGGCTGTGGAGTATCACTATAAAGCAAACCAATACATTTATAGGCTGGGTATTAATAAGGCCTATGGATTTTTTTAGTGATGCACCAAATTACGGTGATATTGAAATAGGCTGGCGTTTTAAGCAATCAAGTTGGGGGCATGGTTATGCAACCGAGGCGGCTTTAGCATTATGTGATGAACTTATAAAACAAGATGACGTTAAGGCGATAAGTGCAACGGCACTCAAAGATAATACAGCCTCTATAAAAATAATGAAAAAGTTAGGTCTGCAATTTATAAAAAATTACACACATACAGATGAGCAAGGCGATTTACCAGCGGTGCTTTATTCAAAAAAAGTTTGAAGATGATTAAATATCAATAGTATAAAGATTGACCTGTCTTTAAATGACGTGCATTAATATGGGCAACAAAAATAATAAATTAAGGATGTTGTATGGGATTGTTTTTTTCACCACGTAAATTAATCGTCAAAAGTGTGCTGGTTTTACAGTTCGCTGCTTTTAGTGTTTTAGCGCAGCCTTTATCGCAAAGCGCGGTCGCAATGCCTGACTCGTTCAGTGCCGATGCTGCTAAAAGTATATTAGAGCAAGGCGGTAATGCTGTTGATGCGGCTATAACGGCACAATTTGTACTTGCAGTAACGCTTCCTGAAGCCGGCAATATTGGCGGCGGGGGATTTATGCTTATTCAAAAAGATGGCAAGGGCGATTTTATAGACTATCGCGAAACAGCGCCAACAGCGGCTCATCGTGATATGTATTTAGATGATCAAGGTAATGTTATTGCAAACAAATCAATATATGGCATTCACGCAAGCGGTGTACCTGGCAGTGTAGCGGGTATGTGGCTTGCCCATCAAAAGCATGGCACTTTAAAGTGGGAAACACTAGTACAGCCTGCTGTAACGTTGGCTGAGCAAGGGTTTGTCGTTCCGCCTAAGTTAGCAAAAGGTGTTAGCCATTATATAGCCCATCTAAAAGAGCAAAAAATAAATGTAAACTTCGAAAAATATTTTGCTGATGTAAAAACTAATAAAGTATTTAAGCAACCCGAGTTAGCGGTAACGTTAAAGCGTATCCGTGATAACGGCCAAGATGGGTTTTATAAAGGCGAAACTGCAAATATTATTGCTAAATTTATGCACCAGCATGGTGGTATTATTAATCAAGATGATTTAAAAAATTATACCGCTAAATCACGTACACCTATTAAAGCGAGTTGGAATGGTTATGAAGTACTTACTTCGCCACCGCCGAGTTCAGGTGGTATTGCTATTTTACAGTGGCTTAAAATGTATGAGTTACAAAAACCAGATGCGGGCTTAGCGCATAACTCTACTCAGTATGTACACCTACTTTCTGAAATAGGTAAACGTGTATTTGCAGATAGGGCGGAGTATTTAGGCGATCCTGATTTTTTTGATGTACCAGTCAGCGCATTAACTAATATTAACTACCTCAAAGAGCGAAGTAATGGCATTTCGTTAACCGCGATCTCGACTACTGAAAGTATTAAACCGGGCCTTAAAGAAAGTGAGCAAACTACGCACTTTTCAATCGTTGATAAAATGGGTAACGCTGTCGCAAATACCACCACAATAAACTTAGGGTTTGGTAGCGGTGTGGTTGTTGAAGGTGCAGGGTTTATTTTAAATGATGAAATGGACGACTTTAGTGCCAAACCAGGCGTTATGAATGTGTTTGGTGCAATAGGCGGTAAAGCTAACGAAATACAGCCGCACAAGCGTATGCTTAGCTCTATGACGCCTACAATACTCCTTAAAGACAACACCGTTAAAATGGTGACAGGCTCGCCTGGTGGCACAACAATTATTAGCTCTGTGTACGAATCTATCTTAAATGCGGTAGAGTTTGATATGACTGCTGAGCAGGTTGTAAATAGCCCTCGTTTTCATCATCAACTATGGCCTAAAAATATAATTAGAACACACATAGGTTTAACCGATAGCGTAAAAGCAGAGCTTACAAAAATGGGTTACACCATAGATGAGAATCACTTTGGTGACTTACACGTTATTATTAATAAAGAGGGCCAATTAGATGCCGCTTCTGAAGCATCAGGACGTGGTAAGTCAATTGTTTTTTAAATAAAAAAACACCGCGCTAAAAGCGCGGTGTTTTACACAATATAAAATTATTGAGTATCAATTAAATCTTCAACACCCACTATTAGCCATGGAGCGTCGTCTGAAATTAGACGCTCTAAGTGCCAAATTTCTAAAATAGGCTCTTCTTTTTTATCGCCTAAATCACGGTACTTACCTTTAAAGCGAACACTAACCTGCCACGATTGCGCGTTTGTATCTGCGCACACAAGTTCGGCATCAATAAACATCACTTCTGTTTCTACGCTTTGTATAGCTTCACGTTCAGCTTTAAACTCGGCAACAAGTGCAGGGCTTAAGTATTCAGCCATTGTGGTGTAATCGGCATTGTTCCATGCAGTTTGTAGCGTATGGTAATGACTACGGGCACCTTGCAAAAAGCCATTAACGTCAAAGTTAGGTGGTAAATTAAAAGGCACACTTTCACCTTGTGGGGCGCTGCTTGCAAAGCCTGTACTTGTTGGTTGCTCGATAGGTGCTTGTTTAAAAATATTTTGCTGAGCACTTGTACCTGCACTGGTATTTGCAAGTTGTGGGGCGCGATTAGCACGTAAAAAGCCCGTTACTAGCTTAAATAAAATAAAGAGCCCGCCAGCTAATAAAATCATTTCTAATAGCTGAAAACCTTCAAAATTGTCGCCTAGCATTGCTGCAATTAAGCCACCCGCTAAAAGGCCACCTAAAACGCCTGCCATAATGCCTTTTTTATTTGATTTAGCTTTTGGGGCAGCCGTTGGGGTTGTTGTATCAGCTTTTTGTTTTTGCGCTGTTTGTTGTGTTGCAGGCGTTTTTCCGCGTTTACTGCTGCCAAATTTTTTACGTGCGTGTGCATCAAAACTGGCAGTACATAACAATGCCAATAGTGAAAAAATAACGATGATATTCTTCATGAAATTCCTTAATTTTAATCGAGCCGCGATTATAATTTACTTTCATGAGGAATTTAATTAATTAGTTTATAAATAAGAGTTTTTAGGTATAAAAGGGAGGGTTTATTATAGGGTATTTAATAAAAAAACCGCTCAGTAGAAACTAAGCGGTAAATTTGTTTTTTAAAGCCAACGAATGGCGCCTGTAACGCGTTCGTTATAAGTATCTAAAGGTGCTCCAACACTTGCCACTAAAATAGTATCAGCTTGTGAACCTCGGTTGATATGGCCTTCAAAGCGCTCATCTTTAAAATCATCATCACCAAATCCAAATGATTGATTTTCAGAAGGTACTATAAATACAGTCATAGGGCCAAAGTCAGATTCAAATATTAAATGCAGGCCTTTTTCGCCTTTAAAATCACAAAACATAGCGTAAGTGACTGCACCAGGAAGTTCATCAATATGACCGCCTAAAACAGCTAACTTATCGTTTACACTTTGCAAGCTAATGGGCTCTTTTTTATCAAGCGCACTAATTTCGTAGTACACATGAGCTAGTGCATGTTCACCCGCTTCGTGTGCAATATTTTGCTCTGTACTAAAAAAGAAGGCACTAATCGCCACTACAAAAGATGCTGCTAACGCAAGATGCACGCGGTCAAGCTTAAAACGCGAGCGGGCATCAACTACATTTTTTCCTGTTGCTTGTTCTTCTTGTAGTGCTTTTTCTTTTAACGATGTGTTTAAAAGAATGCGGTCTGCAAGGTTTTCAGGCACAGGTATGTCTAAAGAATCTTGAATAAATTTATCAAAATCTTTCATATCGTTAATAAAACTTTGTCGCTCAGGATTACTGTCAGCAAACTCCATAAGCTCCTTGTCAATGTCGTTTGGCTGCGCAATAGTGCGGCGACGAAACTCAAGTTCATCCATTATTTTGATGCCCCTTTAAGTTGTTCATCATCACGGCTTAAAGCCTCTTTAAGTTGATTTCGGGCACGGTATAAACGGGTCATTACCGTGTTTTTATTTAAATTAAGTATGTCTGCAATCTCTTCACCAGAGCAGCCCATTACAACTTGCAGTAATAACGGCTCTCGGTATTCATCAGATAGCAGTGCAATCTGGCGTTGAATAACCGTTTGTTCCATTTCATCATCTAATGAGTGGCTGGTTTCATCAACAAGCGTATCGTTTTCTACGTCGCTATAATCAAACTGTTTACGTTCAAATCGGCGTGCGTTTTCTCTTCGTAATATAGTAAGCAACCAGGGTTTAGCTGCTTTTTGATCAAGTAAAGAGTCGAGTGAACGCCAAGCGCGTAAAAACGTTTCTTGTACTAGATCATCTGCTATGTGCGGATCACGACATAGCCAATAAGCAAAGCGATAAAGCTCTTTATTGTAAACGTGGACCAAGGCTTCATAACGCTTTTGTTTCTCTGCCATATCGATTAAGACCTGATTGTTTGATTTTTTCTTTCCAAGCATAAGCACTTTTTTAATTAAAAATTATTATTTATTGCAAAAAAGACCTGAGTATCGTAGTTATTAATCATAAAGGTCTTTTAATACAGCTTGTTGCGACTTTAATGCTTGAGTTTGATGGTTCTCAAGAATTTTAATAATAGCATTAAGATCACAGTTTGTAGTTCTATTACTGTAAAGCTGTGCCTGCAATTGCATAATATAGTTATTTAACTCACTATTGCTTACAATGCAGCATAGTTCATCAATTGCGCCCACATTTTTATTCGTAACCAGGACCGCATAATTATTAAGCTCATTATAAAACACTTTATTATCGTTTGATTTTGCTACCGCAACCAGCTTTTTCAAGCTTGGTTGGTTAATTATATCCGCAGTTGATTGTACTTTCTTAGTGGTATTGCTAGTAGAACGGTTAAACCAATAAAAAATTACAGTCACAATCCATAAAACATAACCTAATATCGCAACAGCAATAAGCCACAATGGTATATTTTTTTGTACTTGCATTGATTCTAACTGTGTAGCATCTACATTATTATTTGGCGAAGATGTTAGCGTATCGATAGTTTGTTGATTACTGTTAGTTGTTGAGCTAATAGCTGTACTACTAGGTGTAACAGTTATAGTACGCTTGGGTAATGTAGCTACGTTAATACGGTTCATTTTAGTATTAAACCAAGGCAGCTGTATTTCAGGTAAAGTGTAAGTACCTGGTTTTTGCGGCAGTAATGCATACGATGCAGTTTGCTGCGATACAACACGTCCGTCACGTACTGCATTGTTATTTTCTTTTTTATCAGGGTAGCTGCGTATGCCATCAATGGTAGGCATAGAGATTTCAGGTAATTGCTCTTTTGTAACGCCAAGAGCGGTAAGTGTAATAGTACGTGTTATAGGCGTACCGACTTCTACGGTGTTGTCGTTAGGTTGCCATTCTTCGTCTAGATTAACCAACTCGCTTGGTAACCACGTTCCCTTATAGTCACTCGGAATTGGCTTGATTTCTATTTGCTGGTCGTCGCCAAGAGCGGATACTTCTAATTGACGATAATTTTGTTGTACTCGCCCTTGAAAAGCAGGACCTGCAATCGTGTAGACACCACTTTTTTGTGGCTGAATTAAATACTCACGAGTAATAACAAGGTAGCGCTTGCCATCAACCAGCTCATAGCTCTCGGTTTGTTTACCTAATTGAGTAAGCTGAGCGTCTTCCATACTTGGTGCACTTAGGCTGCCATCAAGCAGTTCTTTCGCAAGGTAAAGTTTAATAGTGTAAATGCCTGCTTCTTGCACAAATAATGAATTACTCGAGAGCGACGTTTTTAAAAATATTTCGTTATTTTTATCTGCATCAACTGAGCGTTTTGCCACTTTTAATTTAATAGGCTTTGAGGTTAACCCTGCAACGCTAAATGCCGGAATCGTGTAATCACCCTCTGCACGGGTCATTAATTTAACTGACCACGTGGTTTGTTTATTAATGCTGCCATTAATAATGTTGGTACGAGAGCTTAAGCTCGTCGGGCCTACAACAAAGTCTTTTAACAGCGATGAGGTGTCTGGTTGCTCGCCTTTAACTGTATCGTCTACGGATATATTAAGCATAAAAAATTCACCCGCTAATACAGGGTTTTTATCTACGCTGGCTTCTAATTTGGTGGCAGCCCACGAAGGCATCGCACTTAATAGCAATAAACAGCAAAATAATCGCATTACCATGATTTTTCGACTCCTGTAGGGCGACGTTTATATTGTCTTTTTTGGGCTTCTAATTGCATTTTATTCCGTAATAAAATAGCCGGATCATCCGGGACTTTTCTAAGTAGTTGATTAAGCTGTTGTGCTTTTTCTTTTTCTTCATTAGTGAGCTCACTTGCTTGGGCTTTCATCGCTTGTTGCTGAGCACTTTGTTTTTGCTCATCAGTGGTCGGTTGCTCACTCATTGCTTGTGGTTTACTTTGTTGCTGCTCGTCCTCTTTAGGCTGGTCAGCGTCTTTATTTTGCCCTTGCTCACTTTGTGGCTGAGCTTGCATATCAGGTTCATTTTGCTTGTCTGATTGTTCGTCAGGCTCACCTTGTTGATTTTTTGATTGTTCAGACTCTTTATCTGATTCTTTATCAGATTTTTCATCGCTTGAGCTTTGACTTTCGTTTTCGCCTTTTTCAGAATCGCTTTTATCACCATTTTGTTGCTTATCCTGTTTTGACTCATCAGAATTTTGCCCTTGGTTTTGCTCATCTTTTTTCTGGCTATCATCTTGGTCTTGAGAGTCGTCGCCGTCGCTTTGCTGGTTTTGTTGCTCTTGTTGATTGAGTAATTGTTCAACTAAAGCTTGGTTGTCAGTTGCTTGTGTAAAGTCGTCTTGTAAGGTTTGGGCTTGTTTGTAGGCTTCAATGGCGTCCTCAAGCTTGCCAGCTTTGGCAAGGGCATTACCGTAGTTGTATAAACCGGTAGCCGACTTATCATTACTAAACTCATTAAGTGCAGCATCAAAATTACCTTGCTGGTAAAGCGCCGCGCCTTTTAACTCACTCGATTGCGCCTGTGTTGCTGCATTGTATTCTTTATTTTTGTAAGCCTCTAATGCACGTTGATCTGCATTTTGCAAAAGAGTAGGAAGCTCTACGGCATACGCATTTTGCTGCGGTAAAAAGCTAAAGGCTAAAAAAGCCCCCAGCAAGGCAGCGCGTCTAAATAAATACAAGCCAAATGGCAGTAATAACAAGAGTCCGTATATACCTGCATCTATTCGCCAAAGTGCGTGGCTTTGTTTTTCGTCTTTCAATAATTCACTCTGTGCATTTGGGGCAAACGTATTTATGTCGTTATTACTAGGCTGGTAACTAGCAAATTTACCACCACTGCTCGATGCTAAATTTTTAAGCTGACTGGCATTGAGAGTAGGTACTACAATTTGGCCGTATCTGTCTTTCAAAAAACCACCTTCAGGTAACTTAATTGGAGCGCCTTGAGCGGTACCCACGCCATATATATTTAATCTATATTGGGTGTTACTGGTAAAGCTACTCACGTCGCTTTGTTCTTGCTGGTCAATACCGTCGGTCACTAAAATAATGTCGCCATCAATATAACCCGCTTGCGTTAATAGCTCTTTGGCCATATCAAGACCGGCTAAAACGTTTGAGCCTTTGTCTGGCATTATTTCAGGGCTTAAGCTTGGAATTAAATTACTGAGTGTTGTGGCGTCGTTTGTTAGCGGCGATATTATATAGGCTGTGCCTGCGTAAGCTACAAGCGCGGTATCACCTTCTTTAAATAGCTCAATCATATCAAGCGCTTTAAAGCGTGATTGCATTAAACGATTTGGTAAAATATCGGTGCTGTACATTGAGTACGACATATCCATAACAATTACACGGGCACTTTTACTTTGAAATACAGGAACTTGTTTTTTCTCAAAGCTAGGCCCAGCACTAAATAAAATGCCAAGGCTGCAAAACAAAGCAACTAACCAAAGTGGCTGGCTGGCTTTAGTGTTTGCTTCGCTCATTATAAATTGTGCTAAATGCGGTGCAATTAGTTGCTCACTAGTCGTTTTTTTATGCTTAATTAAGGCGACAAAAAATAATGCCACAGCAGGTATGAGTAACCATAAAAGAGCGGGGCGAATAAATTCAAAATCCATTAGTTTGGCTCCTTTAATGCACGCAGTGTACTCAGCATTACTTTTAAGCTAATAAGTAAAATAGCGATAAGTAACGGGTAGTAAAATAATGAGCTTTGTGGGCGAAATGTTTGTTCATCAGCGCTAATAGGTTCAAGTTTATCAAGCTCTGCGTAAATTTGTTGAAGGCCTGCTACATCTTTGGCTCTAAAGTATAATCCGCCAGTTTGCTCGGCAATCTTTTTAAGTAAGCTTTCATCTAAATTACTGCCACTAGAGCCACCCATATTAAAGAGGCTAAAGCCGCGCGGATTATCTGAGCCAACACCAATGGTGTACACTTTAATACCTTCTTCGCGAGCTAGCAGTAGTGCATCTTCTGGGTTTAAATTGCCCGCTGTATTTTGTCCGTCAGTTAATAGCACCACAATACGGTTACTTTCATCTTTATTGGCAAAGCGTTTTACCGAAAGACCCAATGCATCACCAATGGCTGTTGCGCGTCCCACTAAACCAATTTGGGCTTCGCTGAGCATTTTACTTACTGTTTTAACGTCGCGCGTGAGCGGGGTTTGTAAAAACGCGGTGTCGCCAAATAATATCAGCCCAAGCCTGTCGCCTTGACGCTGTTCTATAAAGTCACTGAGTACGGCTTTTACCATGGTGAGGCGGTCAACATATTGGCCATTGTAAGCCATGTCTTGTTCGGTCATCGAGCCTGATAAATCGACCGCTAACATTATATCGCGCCCTTCATTTGGTAATGAAATTGGCTCATCTAACCATGTTGGATTGGCAGCGGCAGTAACAAGTAATAACCAAATTATCCACTCGAAAGGGTTTAAGCGTCGTGCGTGTGGCTCAATGCTTTGGCTGGTTAAATTGTGCTTTGCAAAACTGGGTATACGTAAACGCGTACTGGCATTACTTGCAGCGGGTTTTAATAGTAAAAGTAATAAAGGCAAGGGTAGTAATAAAAATAACCATGGCCAGCTAAATTCAAACATTTACTGACTCCTTTATTTTAAATTGCTTAATACCTTGGCGAAATTTTTCGCACAGTGTTGTATCTTTTTGGCTGGGGTTATACAAGCTTAGTATTTCTTGTTCTGTAAAGCTCAAACCGGTAAGCGTATTAAGTGTTGTGCACCATTTAGAGGTAGATTGCGCAGCAAGGCGCTTGTCGTAATATTCAATCACTAAACGTTTTAAAATAATATGCAGTTGCTGAGGATTTTGCTCACTTTGGCTCAATTGTATTGCGTAGCGTTTAGGCTTTTTAAATTTATGTTTTTTGTAAAATATATAAATAGCTGCGCACAGTGCTAAAAACAGCAGTGCAATAATAACCCACCAAGCAGGGGCGAGTGGCCACCAATTAACTTGGCTTGGCGCTATTATATCGTGCAGGCCATCGAGTGGATTGGTTTGCATGGTTATTTTCTCACTAATTGCTGCTCAAGCGGTGTTGCTGCATTGAATGATATTAAATTAAGACCCGATTTAGTTAAGCGATTAAAGCGCGTACTAAATGCTTGCTCAGCATTTTTAGCAAAGCGTTCTCTAAAGCTGTTATCCATTAATGGTAGGGCAAAGTCTTGACCATTTGCATTAACAGTAACGGCTTGCTTAAACGCAGGTAACTGATGCTCAAATGGATCGCTTATATGGCAACCAATCAGCTCGCAGTGGCGGCTTAATATTTCGAGTTGCTTAAAGCTAGCATCATCCAGAGCATTAAAATCAGACACCAAATACACTAAGCTGCCTGGTTTTGCTAAATGATTAAGGCGCTTTAGGTTATCGCTAAAGTTGTTAGGGGCTGTTTTATCAATATTGTTAAGCGCTTGCTGGTGGTTATCGCATAAATTATGGCAAAGCTTAAGCACTGCTTTTTCACGGGCACTGGGTTTTAGCTCTAAATGCGAGTGCTGATTAAACACAATACCGCCAATTCTATCGCCGCGCTGACACGCCGACCATGCAACAAGAGCGCTTATATGCGCAGCTTGCACCGACTTTAATAGTAACTTTGAGCCAAACAGCATTGAGTTTGAAAAATCAGTAAATACAAACACAGGGCGCTCTTTTTCTTCTTGAAAGAGCTTTGTGTGAGTCTCGCCGGTACGCGCAGTAACTCGCCAATCAATAGAGCGAATATCGTCACCTTGCTGATAATGTCGCACTTCGGCAAATTCCATTCCTCGGCCTTTGTGCGGTGCAAGGTATTGCCCTGTTAAGGTGTTTTTTATTTTTACCTTAGGGGCAAGTTCAAGCAATTGCGCTTTGGCTTTGTAATACATCAGCTCTTTGAGTGCTAAATTAACACCGTGGCTATGGCTCTGTTTGAGCCATGCTTGGGTTTCTAATTGTTTTTGCATAACTTATGGTACGGCTACAAGTTCAACTATACGGCTTATTACTTGATCTTTAGTAATGCCATCGGCTTGGGCTTCGTAACTTAAAATAATGCGATGACGCAGTACATTATGCACAACAGCTTGAATATCATCAGGTGCTACAAAGTCGCGACCTTGAAGCCATGCATGAGCACGAGCACATTTATCAAGTGCTATTGTTGCACGCGGGCTTGCACCAAACTCAATCCAGCTACCAAGTTGTGCGTCTAATTTAGCGCCTTCACGGGTGGCTATAATAAGTTGTACTAAATATTGCTCAAGTGGCTCTGCTAAATAAAGGCCTAGTATTTCTTTACGAGCTGCAAATAAGTCGCTTTGACTAATTTTTTGCATTACTGGTTGTTGCTCGTTAAGCGCTTCGCCACGTGTTAAACGCAGTATATCAAGCTCATGCTCTGCGCCAGGGTAGTCAATACTTAGGTGCAGTAAAAAGCGATCCAGCTGGGCTTCTGGTAACGGGTAAGTTCCTTCTTGCTCTAGCGGGTTTTGCGTTGCCATAACTAAAAACAGTTCGCTAAGCGGATAGGTATTTTTACCCACGGTAACTTGTCGCTCTGCCATGGCTTCTAATAGTGCTGATTGTACTTTTGCTGGTGCACGGTTAATTTCGTCAGCTAAAATTAGGTTGTGAAAAAGAGGGCCTTTTTCAAATACAAACTCGCTAGTTTGTTGGCGGTAAATGTCGGTACCTGTAACATCAGCCGGTAATAAATCTGGCGTAAACTGTACGCGCTGAAATGAGCCTTCAATGCCTTTAGCAAGTGCATTAACTGCACGTGTTTTTGCAAGCCCAGGAGGGCCTTCTACTAATAAGTGACCATCAGCTAAAATAGCAATAAGTAGCGCTTGTGTAAGCTCTGGCTGGCCAATGATTTGTGTATCTAAGTACGTTTTTAATTGTGAAAATGCGTTAGCTGCCATAATAAGTGGACTGTCCTCGTCAGCTGGGTTTGTACCTAATAGTGCTAGGTGATAAATACTGACCTATTTATAAGGTTTATAATTGAGTAACTCAAGGGTTAGACTGTATTTTTTAAAATAGTTCGTTATTTCTTAACGATTTTTAGCGTACCACAAAACTTTGTAAATGCGTCTAAAAAAGCCTATTGTGATAATCGTAATTAAACACTGTTTATATAAATTTGTGTTTATCTATTGGCTTTAGGGCACGGGTTGTTTAGAATCGAGGAAAACAAACAGGTCAGACCTGTCAGCGGGAGAGCATAAATGTCTGAGCAAAACATACTAAAAACACCAAAGGGCGACCGTATTGCCATCGTTAGCGGCTTACGTACACCTTTTGCAAAACAAGCAACAGCGTTTCACCATGTACCAGCACTTGATATGGGTAAATTGGTGGTTAACGAAATGCTTGAACGATTAAATTTCAATAAGTCAGAAATTGATCAACTTGTATTTGGTCAAGTAGTACAAATGCCAGAAGCGCCAAATATTGCACGTGAAATTGTATTGGGTACAGGTATGCCGGTATCGGTTGATGCATATTCTGTATCGCGCGCATGTGCTACCAGCTTTCAGGCTATTGCTAATGTAGCTGAGTCTATTATGGCGGGATCTGTAAGTGTAGGTATTGCAGGCGGCGCAGACTCGTCATCAGTACTGCCAATTGGTGTTAGTAAAAAGCTAGCAGGCAGCTTAGTTGATTTAAATAAAGCACGTACGCTTGGTCAACGCTTAAAAATATTTTCAAAACTGCGTTTAAAAGACTTATTACCAGTGCCTCCTGCAGTTGCAGAGTACTCAACAGGCCTTTCAATGGGGCAAACTGCTGAGCAAATGGCTAAAACACATAATATTAGCCGTGAAGATCAAGATGCATTAGCGCATCGTTCTCACTCACTTGCAACGCAAGCATGGGCTGATGGAAAGTTAAAAGACGAAGTAATGACGGCGCATTTACCGCCATATAAAAGCTTTATTGAAGAAGATAACAACATTCGTAAAAACTCAACGGTTGAAGGCTACGCAAAGCTTAAGCCTGTTTTTGACCGTCAGCACGGTACTGTTACCGCCGCAAATGCAACACCATTAACTGATGGTGCAGCGGCTGTACTTATGATGAGCGAAAGCAAAGCAAAAGCACTTGGCTACGAAATACTAGGTTACGTACGTAGCTTTGCATTTTCGGCAATTGGTGTAGAAAAAGACATGTTAATGGGCCCAGCTCATTCAACGCCTATTGCACTAGATAGAGCGGGTATTACGCTTGCTGATTTAGATTTAATTGAAATGCACGAAGCGTTTGCATCGCAAACACTTGCCAATATGAAAATGTTTGCCTCAGACAAATTTGCACAAGAGCATTTGGGTCGCAGCAAAGCAATTGGCGAAATTAACATGGATAAGTTTAACGTTAACGGCGGCTCTTTAGCATATGGTCACCCATTTGCAGCAACAGGTGCGCGCTTAATTACGCAAAGCTTACACGAGCTTAAACGTCGTGGTGGCGGTTTAGCATTAACAACAGCGTGTGCTGCTGGTGGTTTAGGTGCAGCCTTTGTATTGGAGAGCGCGTAATGACAGATTCAGTATTTAATTTAGCGGTAGATGAAAATAAAATCGCCGTGGTAACGATTGATGTGCCAGGGGAGAAAATGAATACCCTGCGCAGCAGTTTTGCCGATGATTTAAAAGCGTTACTAGAAGACGCTAAGTCGCAAAATGTAAAAGGCATGGTATTTATAAGCGGGAAAAGCGATAACTTTATCGCGGGCGCCGATGTAAAAATGCTCGATAGCGTTCAAAAGCGTGAAGATGCGCTAGCGATTAGCGAACTATGCCATCAAGCTTTTTTTGATATGACAAAACTGCCATACACTACAGTAAGTGCGATTCATGGCGCTGCATTAGGTGGTGGTTTAGAATTTGCTTTAGCGTGTGATTACCGTGTTGGTACCGACAGCGATTTAACAAAAATTGGCTTACCAGAAGTGCAACTTGGTTTACTACCAGGTGGCGGCGGCACGCAGCGTTTAACTAAAATTGTTGGTATTCAAAAAGCACTAGAGTGGATGCTAACAGGTAAACAAATTCGCCCTAAGCAAGCTAAAAAAGCAGGCGTGCTTGATGATTGCGTACCGCACAGTGTGCTGTTAAAAGTTGCAAAAGAATTTGCGACTAAGAAAAAGCCACAAGCAAAAGAGCCAAAGCTCGACAATATTAGTAAATTATTAGAGTCAAACCCGTTTGGTCGTAACTTTATCTTTAAAAAAGCCAAAGAAAACGTACTTAAAAAAACGGGCGGGCACTACCCAGCACCACTCGCTATTATTAAAGCAGTGCGTGCTAGTGTAGAGCTTGATGAGCTAAAAGCGTATAAAACAGAAGCTGAAAGCTTTGCAACACTTGTAATGAGTGACGAATCTAAAGCGCTTCGCGGTATTTTCTTTGCAACCACTGAAATGAAAAAAGAGTGGCGCAATGATGACGCACCCGCAATCAGTAAAACGGCTGTTTTAGGTGGTGGACTAATGGGCGCAGGTATTGCGCACGTAAGTGCAGTTAAAGCTAAAGTACCGGTACGTATTAAAGATGTAGCAGAGCAGGGCATTAGTAATGCAATGAGCTACACCTACAAAATTTTAGATAAGCGTCTTAAGCGCCGTATTATGTCTAAAGCTGATATGCAGTTAACAATGAACCGCATTACAGGTGCAACAGACTACAGCGGCTTTAAACATATTGATTTAGTAATAGAAGCGGTGTTTGAAGATCTTGCACTTAAGCAAGGTATGGTTGCAGACGTAGAGCAGCAATGCCAAGCAAATACAATTTTTGCAAGTAACACGTCATCATTACCAATATCGCAAATTGCAGCGCAGGCAGCACGTCCTGAAAATGTAATTGGCTTGCATTACTTTTCACCAGTGGAAAAAATGCCATTAGTGGAAATCATTCCACACGAAGGTACATCTCAAGAGACCATTGCCCGCGTTGTTAACTTTGCACGTAAGCAAGGTAAAACGCCAATTGTTGTAAAAGACATGGCCGGTTTTTACGTAAACCGTATTTTAGCGCCTTACTTAAACGAAGCTGCTAATTTGATGCTTGCGGGTGAGCCAATTGAAAAGATTGATGCAGCGCTTGTTGAGTTTGGTTTTCCGGTAGGACCGCTGGCTCTACTTGATGAAGTAGGTATTGATATTGGCTCTAAAATTGCCCCAATTCTTGAAAAAGAATTAGGCGAGCGTTTTAAAGGCCCTGATGCATTTGTGCGTATGATTGATTCAAAACGCCTTGGCCGTAAATCGGGTCGTGGTTTTTATGAATACGATAAAAAAGGCAAAAAGGTTGATGAGTCAGTTTACGAACTATTGGGTGTTACCCCGGCTCCACGTTTAAACAAGAGCGAAATTGCTAAGCGTTGTGTATCGCAAATGCTTAACGAAGCAGTACGCTGTTTAGATGATGGCATTATTGCCAGCCCACGTGATGGCGACATTGGTGCAATATTTGGTATTGGTTTTCCACCATTTTTAGGTGGCCCGTTTAGCTATATGGATAAATTAGGCGCAAGTAAAATAAGTGCTGATATGTCTACATTAGCTAACAGCGATGCTAACTTTGCACCATGTGAATCACTGGTAACAATGGCAAGCTCTAGTGCTACTTTTTACACTGTTTTACAAGCCGATATAGCTGGTGAGCAAGCAACTGTGGATGCAGCGATTGCGGTTAAAGCGGACGTTGAAGTTACGCAAGAAGATGCTACAGAAGCCTCGCTTGAGGTTGTTGAAGTAAACGAAGATAAAATAGTAAAGTAATCCTTCAAAGTTACTTTTGATTAAATGCAGCTCGTCTAGATGAGCTGCATTTTTTAGGGAGTTACTTCAACACATTTTTATCTTTAGAAATTAAATATACAGCGGTGTCGTTATTAAGCTCACAGGTTAAAAATATAATACTGTGATAAATCCTCTCTAAATTGACCGGTAATCCAAAAGCTTAATATGATCCTTTAAAGGTGATTTTTTCAAAAATGGACTGACTAGATCCTGTTTATTTTCGAGGTTAAACATACACTGTCCTTGCGTTCGCCCTAGGGGAAATTTACTCTTTGTTGCCTAAATGGGTGTAGGTAAGGGGCGGAAGCTTTGCTCGATTTTTACTTAGCCCACTAAGTTACAACCTCATGCCGCAATTAAATTGCCCCTAGAACGAGCAAATTTTAATCCTGAAAGGTCAACAAGCCCTCGCTTTTTAGTTTGTGTAAAGGCTAGGTTGTTCGCTACAATAGCGCCTCTTAATTGCTAAACGGACTCTGTAATGAAAATTCTTGCCGATCAAAATATGCCTTTAGTTGAGCAGTACTTTGCAGACTTTGGTGAGGTTGAGCGTTTTGATGGTCGTAAATTAACCCCTGAACAATTAATTGATGTAGATGTACTCCTTACTCGTTCAGTGACCAATGTTAATTATGAGCTGTTGTCACAAGCTAATAAGCTTAGCTTTGTGGGTACAGCCACAATTGGCATTGACCATATTGATACGCAATTACTGCATGATAGAGATATCGCTTTTACTAGCGCGCCTGGTTGTAATGCCGTTGCGGTAGCTGAATATGTAATTAGTAGCTTATTTGCATTAAGCCAAGAGAATGCGCGCCCATTGTGTGGTCAAACAATTGGTATAGTCGGGGTGGGTAACATTGGTACGTGTTTAGCTGAAAAATTAAAAGCACTAGATGTTGATGTACTGTTATGCGATCCAATTAAGCACGAACAAGGCTTACTACAAGATCATATAGCGCTTGATGAGTTATTAGCAAAATCAGATGTTGTTACTTTTCACGTTCCCCTTGTTAAAAGTGGCGAGCATAAAACGCTGCACATGATGGGTAAAGAGCGATTAAAAGCACTTAAGCCAGGGCTTACGCTGATTAATGCAAGCCGAGGCGATGTAATTGATAACCAAGCGTTGCTTGAGGTAATGGAAGCGGGAGCTGATCTGGATTTAGTGCTTGATGTATGGGAAAAAGAGCCCAATATTTTAACTGAATTACTAGAACATGTTCGCTACGCCAGTGTGCATATTGCGGGTCATACGCTTGAAGGCAAAGCTCGTGGTACACAAATGCTGTATCAAAAACTGTGTGAACTGAAAAGTGTCGATGCGAGTAAATCGTTGAATGATTTTTTACCTACTCCAGCTATTACACAATCGGTTATTACGTCAAACTTTAATGAGCAGGATGTTGCCCGTTTAGTGCATTTAATTTACGACGTTCGCCGTGATGATGGTATTTTACTTCGCCACTTAGAAAGTGATGGTTTTGATAGTTTACGAAAAAGCTATCCGGTAAGACGAGAATTTAGCACCTTGTCGGTACAAGGTGATAGCTCACAACTAGCTGCACTTAGTCAACTTGGTTTTACCATAGCTAAATAGTTATTTAACTAACGATGTTGTTTTAATGTCGTTTATAGAGGAAGAAATATGTCGCAAAAATATAACGTTGCCGTACTTGGCGCTACTGGTTTAGTAGGCCGTCAAATCATTGAAACGCTAGCAGATCGTAAGTTTCCTGTTGATCAGCTTTTTTTACTTGCTAGCAGCCGCAGCGCGGGTGAAGATATAAAGTTTCGTGGTGAGACCATTGAAGTATTAGACGTTGAAGGCTTTGACTTTAGCCAAGCGCACATAGGTTTGTTTTCTGCTGGTGGCAGTGTATCTGAAAAATATGCACCTATTGCAGCAGACGCCGGTTGTATTGTAATTGATAACACATCACACTTTAGAAATGATTTTGAAATCCCATTAGTAGTGCCAGAAGTTAATGCTTCAAGCCTAGCTGATTTTAGAAATCGTAATATTATCGCTAACCCTAACTGTTCAACTATTCAGATGATGCTAGCACTTAAACCAATTTATGATGCTTACGGAATAGACCGTATCAATGTATCTACTTACCAAGCTGTATCGGGCGCAGGTAAAGAAGCGGTTGATGAACTTGCAAAACAAACTGCTAATTTAATGAATGCTCGTCCTATGGATAATAAAGTTTTTCCAAAGCAAATAGCATTTAACGTTATTCCTCAAATTGATAGCTTTGAAGAGAACGGCTACACACGCGAAGAAATGAAAATGGTAAATGAAACCCATAAAATTTTGGGTGATACGACTATTGCTGTAAATCCTACATGCGTACGTGTGCCTGTATTTTTTGGACATTCTGAATCAATTAATATTGAAACGCGTATGCCTTATGACTTTGAGCATGTTAAGCAACTTTTAAAAGATGCCCCTGGTGTTGAGTTGATTGACGATGAAGGTGATTATCCAACGGCAGTATCTGATGCAAGTGGAAATGACACTGTTTATATTGGTCGTTTACGAGCTGATATCTCGCACCCTCATGGTTTAAATATGTGGGTTGTAAGTGACAACACGCGTAAAGGCGCTGCAACTAACAGTATACAAATTGCAGAAGAACTTATTGCTAATTACATGTAATATTTTATAGCTAACGATTAGTTTAGAAGCGGTAAGCACCAATTGTTTGCCGCTTTTTATTCGGGTTACCGCCATTTTTTTGCCACTTATCTCACGAAGTATATAAACCTACTGATAATCCTCGATAAATTTATATTATTAATAATGTTTTTAGGTATTTATTTTCAATGTGTTGCAATGGATATTACTCCTGAACTGGTTTATAGTTTGTAATTGGAATAGAGCTTGCAACAAAAATAGATTGTAATAACAAATGTGAATCAGTCATTTGACTGATAAAAGCAAGATTAATCAATGTTTATGCACTTAACTTTCTCGGTGCTGCGTTAACATTTAAACATTAAAGGATCAGCATGCGCGGTTTAGCTACACTTATTATATTAGCGTCTGCATTGATAGTAACATCAGTTTACTCTCAAGACAGTACCCAGTTAAAGGGGCCAAAGGGCGCTGACTATGGTGCGCAAGGGCGATCTATTGGGCCAATAAAACCGACGGATACGCTTTGGCGTATAGCGGCTAAGGTACGCCCGGACAACTCGGTTAGCATTTATCAAGTTATGCAGGCTTTGTATAACAAAAATCCTAATTCATTTTTAGAGCAAAACCTTAACCACATGCAAAGTGGTGCCTATTTAAAAATTCCTACTCTAGCTGAAATTAGAAATGTTAATACACAACTCGCTAAACAACGTTCTGAACAAGATGATGCGTTATGGGAAAAGAAAAAAAACGGTACGCTTACGCAAAGTGAAATTAATTCAGCTCAAACTCAAGTTACTCAAGCTCGTAAAGTTGATGTAGATGACGCAAAAAAAGAATTACAAAAAGAAATTAAAGAAATTAAAACAGATCAAACTAGTAAGTTAGTTGAGCTTCAACAACAATTCAAAAGTTCAGTTGATAACGTAGAAGAAATTTTAGTTGAAAATAATAATTTAAAAAAACAGCTTACGGGCATCTCCAAAGAGCTTGAAAATGTGCGTATGCAGCTCGGTCAAGACAGTGAAATACAGCAACAGTTAAAAGAACTAATAATTAAACAAAATGAAATGATAGAACAGCAAAAGGCTGAGAAAATAGAGCCAGAAGCTGAATTTGATCTGGGATCTTTTTTATCTAATCCTTTTGTTCTTGGATTATTGATGGTTATTCCTGGGTTATTGATTGTTTTTGCTGTTGTGATGTTCTTACGCAAGCGGGCTAGTAAAGATGATGTCCAAAGCGACGATGATTTTTTACCACAAACACCTACCTACGCAAACGATGACGATTTAGATACTCAAAATATTGAAGACCCTATCGTCCCGGAACCACTTGATGACTTAAGTATTCAGCTAGATGATAGTTTAGAAAATGATATCTTACCGGACGATGATACCCCATTACCGGATGATGATATTGCTTTTGATGACAGCCTAGAGGACTTTACTGAGTCTGATAGCCTACTTGATCAGGATGAATTAGAAAGTTTATTAAGCGATGATATTGTTTTTGACGATGAAAATATTGAAGACGATGAACTTGATATTTTCATGCAACAAGATTTCGATAAATCACCTGATGATAGCCCAGAAGGTGATATTGATTTAGATTCGCCACTAGAATCATCAAATAGTGATGATATTTTAAGTAATGATGATTTAGATAGTTTATTTAATGAAGATGATGGCTTATCGGAGTTTGACTCACCACAAACAAACGATATAGAAGAAGATAATAGCTTAGAATCGAATGATGAAATGGCCGCCCTTAGCGAAGAACTCGCTGAAGATGATGATTTTGATATTGATGACTTATTAGATCAAACAAATACTGAATCAGATTTAGATAATACAGAAGATAGTCTTTCAAGTGAAAAAGATGATTTTGATTTAGACGATATTGATAGCTTAATTGATCAAGCTACAGACGATAGCGTTGATGAAGTCTTAGTCGAAGAAAGTGATGATTTTGATTTAGATGATATTGATAGTTTAATTGATGACGCTGCGGATGACATTGCACCTGATGCGTTAGTCGAAGAAAAAGATGATTTTGATTTAGACGACATTGATAGCTTAATTGACCAGGCTACAGACGATAGCGTTGATGAAGCCTTAATCGAAGAAAGTGACGACTTCGATTTAGACGATATTGATAGTTTAATTGATGACGCTGCGGATGAAAGTGCTGCTGATGCGTTAGTCGAAGAAAAAGATGATTTTGATTTAGACGATATTGATAGTTTAATTGATGACGCTGCGGATGACAGTGCTGCTGATGCGTTAGTCGAAGAAAATGATGATTTTGATTTAGATGATATTGATAGTTTAATTGATGACGCTGGGGATGACAGTGCAGCTGATGCGTTAGTCGAAGAAAAAGATGATTTTGATTTAGATGGTATTGATAGTTTAATTGATGAATCCGCAGATGAATCCGCAGATGAAGAAGCTGAGACTGAAAAGCGTGACTCTGATATTAATGTGGCATTAGCCGATTCTGCCGATGATTTAGCCGAAGCGCAGGAAGAATTAAATGTTGCTGATGTAGAGTCTCTAGCATCTACATTAATTGAAGAGCCTGAACTTGTAGAAGAGCCTGAACTTGAAGAAGAGCCTGAGCTTGCAGAAGAGCCTGAACTTGAACAAGAGCCTGAACTTAAAGAAGAGCCTGAACTTGAAGAAGAGCCTGAACTTGCAGAAGAGCCTGAACTTGAACAAGAGCCTGAACTTGAACAAGAGCCTGAACTTGAAGAAGAGCCTGAGCTTGCAGAAGAGCCTGAACTTGTAGAAGAGCCTGAACTTGCAGGAGAGCCTGAACTTGTAGAAGAACCTGAACTTGAAGAAGAGCCGGCGCTTTTAGAAGAACCTGAACTTGAAGAAGAGCCGGCGCTTTTAGAAGAACCTGAACTTGTAGAAGAGCCTGAACTTGTAGAAGAACCTGAACTTGTAGAAGAACCTGAACTTGAACAAGAGCCTGAACTTGCAGAAGAGCCTGAACTTGAAGAAGAGCCTGAACTTGAAGAAGAGCCTGAACTTGAAGAAGAGCCAGCGCTTTTAGAAGAGCCAGCGCTTTTAGAAGAGCCTGAACTTGAAGAAGAGCCTGCGCTTTTAGAAGAACCTGAACTTGAAGATGAGCCTGAACTTGCAGAAGAGCCTGAACTTGCGGCAGACCTAGATGATTTTTCAGATACTTCAGAGACCTTACTTGATCCAGAAGATGCACTAGAAGAATACAATGATGACGAACTAAAAAGTGTTGATGAACTCTTAAATGAGTTACAGCAAGTAGAAGATGATTATATTGAAACGCCAGAGTGGTCTTTAGAAGATTTAGATAATGATATTGAAGAAGTTGAAATTGATTTAGGTGATGATCCATTAGCAGATGATGCAAGCACAAATCGATTACCTGAACATTCAGATACCAATATGGTAGTGAGTGATGAAAATTCAGACGAATATACTGAATTAGATATAGACGAACCTTACTCAGGTGCTACTGATGAACAAGATGTTGAGTCTACACAAGATATTGATTTAAAATCTGAGACTAAACAAGTTATAGCAAGTCAAACTGAACAAGATTTAGCGAGTGCACTTGCGCAAGGAAGCGATTTAGATAGCCTCGAGGATGATTTAGACGATGAGCTGTTACTCGATAATGACTTTACTGAACTTGATAAAGATCTAGCAATTGATGCTGAACTACAAAACAGTCAAATAGATGAAAATCTTAACGAATTCGATAACGATGAATTACCGATAAGCTTAGATGATGATATTACGGTTAATGAATCTGAAATTCCAGAGCTTGAAAAAACTCAACCTTTAGAGCCTGACGACGAATTGTTACTTGATAATGATTTTACTGAGCTTGATACAGATAGCGATGAATTACCGATAAATTTAGATGATGCTATTACGGTTAATGAATCTGAAACTCCCGAGCTTGAAGAAACTCAACCTTTAGAGCCTGACGACGAATTATTACTCGATAATGATTCTGCTCAGCTTGATACAGATTTAGCAATTGATGCTGAGCCACAAAATAATTCAAGCGCTGAAATAGATGAAACTCTTAATGTAGAAGATAGCGATGAATTACCGATAAACTTAGATGATGCTATTACGGTTAATGAATCTGAAACTCCCGAGCTTGAAGAAACTCAACCTACAGAGCCGGACGACGAATTATTACTCGATAATGATTCTGCTCAGCTTGATACAGATTTAGCAATTGATGCTGAGCCACAAAATAATTCAAACGCTGAAATAGATGAAGCTCTTAATGTAGAGGGTAACGATGAGTTATCGGTAAATTCAGATGCTGATATTTCGGTTAACGAACCTGAAACTCCTGAGCTTGAAGAAACTCAACCTACAGAGCCGGACGACGAATTATTACTCGATAATGATTCTGCACAGTTTGATACAGATTTAGCAATTGATGCTGAGCCACAAAATAATTCAAACGCTGAAATAGATGAAGCTCTTAATGTAGAGGATAACGATGAATTATCGGTAAATTTAGATGACGAACCAACACATTCATTACCGAGTCAAACCGAACAAGACTTAATGAATGCGCTCTCAGCTGGAAACGATTTAAATAACTTGGATGATGATTTTGACAACGAGCTGTTACTTGATAATGATTTTACGGAACTTGATGCTGAATTAGAAAGCACCGCAGGCTCTGAAACTATGATTTCGGAAAACCCAGATGAAGCGCTTTCTAATGAGCTCGCTGGTGAGCAAACGAATGCCGATCGTGAAGCTGAAATAACCCGAACTGAGTTATTTAATAGCAGTGATATAGCATCAGATGATGAGCTTGATGATGAGTTTATGGCTGAGCTAACGGAAACTGATTTTGATTCATTACTTAACGAATTAGCTGAACCAGAAGAATTAAGTGTTGAAGATAGTAGTGAGTTTGACGTTGATTTTGACAGTTTGCTAAAAGAAGACTTAGGAGTTGATGAGGCGTTAGTTGTTGAAGAACCGCTTGTCCAAAGTAACAATGTTGAGCTACTTGATAATGATGAATTTGTAGATATTGATTCATTATTAGAAGAAAGTGACGACGCAGAAATTGAACACGAACCTTACAACGACGTTAATATGGATGTTGGCTTGAGTGAATTTGACGCGTTACTTGCCGGTGATAACCCGACGGATGTTGATGCTGAAAGTGGTGGCTACTCAGCTAAATTAGATTTAGCGCGTGCTTATATTGAAATTGATGATTTTGATTCTGCGCTTAAAGTCATTGAGGATGTTATTAACAAAGGTCCTGAAGAAGTTCAAGAAGAGGCGCTTAGTTTAAAAGCTAAACTAAAATAATTAAAATGTTTATAAGAACCCGTATCTGGCTTAGCTAAATACGGGTTTTTTTATGTGTATTGGTTTGATTACGACAGGTCTCCTTTTATTGCATCGTTAGATAGCATAAAATGCCTCGTTCATTAGCACAGTAGGTAAAGCAGTAATTATGCGAGTAGCACTTGGAGTTGAATACAACGGCGCACGTTATAGTGGTTGGCAACGTCAATCTCATGTAAATAGCGTACAGCAAGAAGTAGAAAAGGCGCTGTCGCGCATTTGTAATCATCCAGTTGAAGTTATATGTGCAGGTCGTACAGATGCGGGTGTACACGGTACAGGCCAAGTAATACACTTTGACACTGAGGCCGATCGCGATATGGTTGCATTTACACTAGGTATGAATACTTTAATGCCTAAAGATATTGCTATTCGTTTTGCTCAACCCGTTGCAGATGATTTTCACGCTCGTTTTAGTGCTACAGCACGTCGTTATCGTTATATTATTTATAACTCGCCTTTGCGAGGAGCTGTACTAAATGAAGGCGTTACGCATTTCCATCATCAACTAGATGAAACCAAAATGCAGGAAGCGTGTCAGTATTTAATTGGCAAACATGACTTTACTTCTTTTAGGGCCATTCATTGTCAAGCGAATACACCGACAAGAACAATTCATCATTTATCGGTACGTCGCCAAGGTACTTACGTTATTATTGATATTAAAGCGAATGCGTTTTTACATCACATGGTGCGTAATATCACAGGCAGTTTAATGGATGTTGGTTTACATAAACACCAACCTATATGGATAAAAGAGCTACTTGATTGTAAAGAACGCGCAAAGGCCAGTGCTACCGCTAAGGCTGCTGGTTTGTATTTAGTGGATGTTGACTACCCTGAGCAATTTGATATTCCTCAAACACCTTTAGGCCCTTTATTTTTGCCGGATATAGATGTTTAATTAAGGTTAGTATAAGTGCTTTTTATGAGCACTTTTAACTACTAAGACCAGTTTTTTATACCGCGTTAGTGTAATTCATGTTTTAATTGAAAAAATTTGTCTGCTAATTGCTATTAGCAGGCTCGCGACACAGAACAGTATTAAGAGAGTTGCAAATGAGTTGGCTAGAAAAAATCTTACCTAAAACGACAAAATCATCAGGTCGTAAAGAAATCCCAGAAGGTGTTTGGGCTAAGTGTACATCGTGTGATTCAATTTTATATAAAGCTGAATTAGAAAAGTCATTAAACGTATGTCCTAAGTGTGACCACCACATGCGTGTTAGTGGCCGTAAGCGCCTAGAGCACTTTTTAGATGAAGGTGATCGTCAAGAGCTTGGTACACAACATGAGCCTAAAGATATTCTTAAGTTTAAAGATTCTAAAAAGTACTCTGACCGTATCAGTGCAGCCCAAAAAGCAAGTGGTGAAAAAGATGCACTTGTGGCGATGAAAGGCCGATTAAAAGGTATTCCAGTGGCAGCGGTAGCATTTGAGTTCTCATTTATGGGTGGTTCAATGGCTTCGGTTGTTGGTGCTCGTTTTGTTGATGCAGTTGATCAATGTTTAGAGCACAATATGCCGCTTATCTGTTTTTCTGCATCAGGCGGAGCACGTATGCAAGAAGCGCTTATGTCGCTTATGCAAATGGCTAAAACAAGTGCTGCGCTTGCAAAAATGACTGAAAAAGGCCTTCCGTTTATTTCAGTAATGACTGACCCAACAATGGGTGGTGTATCTGCATCACTTGCTATGCTGGGCGATATTAACGTTGCAGAACCTAAAGCGTTAATTGGTTTTGCAGGTCCTCGTGTTATTGAGCAAACTGTTCGCGAAACATTACCTGAAGGTTTTCAGCGTAGTGAATTTTTGCTTGAACACGGTGCAATTGACATGATTATTGACCGCCGTGAAATGCGCGATACCCTTGCACGCATTTTAGCTAAATTTATGAACTTGCCTTCTACGGAACAAGAGCATAGAGTAGCGTAAATTTCAGCTTTACTGATTACACGCTATGACAAAAACAATTCCTAGCCAATCATCAAGCCTTGATGATTGGCTTTTTTATTTAGAAAGTGTTCACCCTGCTAACATTGCAATGGGCTTAGAACGAGTTGCTAATGTTGCCAACAATATTGGCCTTTTAAACACTCCAAGTAAAATTATTCTTATTGCCGGTACAAACGGTAAGGGCACCACTGCACGTTGCTTAGAGTTGCTATTACTAGCGCAAGGTTTTAGCGTGGGTACTTACGCATCTCCACATTTAATTCGTTATAACGAGCGTGTACGAGTTAATGGGGAAGAATTGGCAGACCAATTTCATATAGATGCTTTTCACCAGCTTGAGCAAGGCCGTAAAGACACTCCTCTGACTTATTTTGAATATGGTACTTTGGGGGCATTGGCAATTTTTAAACGCTGTAACGTCGATTATGTATTACTTGAGGTTGGTTTAGGTGGGCGCTTTGACGCTACAAATATAGTAACGCCGTATGCAAGTGTGATTACCACTATAGACTTAGACCATAAAGAGTATTTAGGTGATACCCGTGAGTTAGTGGCTTATGATAAAGCCGGTATTTTTCGTGAAAACACGCCCGCTATTATCGGGGATTTAAATATTCCTCATACAATGACTGATTATGGCAAGGAAATTAATGCCAATATGACGTTGTCGGGCAGTGACTTTATTTTCAAAGAAAATGCTGAGAGCTTTAATTGGCAATATAAACAGCATAATCTTGAAATAGATAAGCCAGCAATACCGTGTCAAAATGCAGCCACTGCGCTAACTGCGCTAAGTGTTTTAAACTTATTACCTAGTGTGCAGATAATAAGAGATTGCCTAGCTAATTTAGTTGTAGAAGGGCGGTTTCAGCAGTTAAGTACTGAGCCTTTAGTCTTTACAGATGTGGCACATAACCCTGAGTCGGCGCGTTATTTAGCCAATAAGTTATCAAGCTATAAAGATAAAGGCTTTAAAATTCATGCATTAGTCGCTATGCTTGCTGATAAAGACAAAGTCGGTGTACTTAAAGAAGTAAGCAACCTGGTCGATGAGTGGTCGTTAGCGAGCTTAAGTAGCCCGCGAGGCGACACTGCAAGTAATTTACAAAATGCACTGCAGGAATTGTCTCATCATAATACTATCAATAGCTATGATAGTGTGGCACAGGCACTAAGTGTAATTTTACCAAAACAACAACGTGAGACTATGTTGATTGTATTTGGTTCTTTTTTTACTGTGGCCGGCGCTATTAATTACTTTAAAAAATAGAGAGGATGTCGGTGAACTCAAGTTTTATTAATCGCTTAGTCGGAACAAGTATAGTGGTGATCGCAGCAATTGTGTTTATCCCTAATATACTCGATGGCGAAAAAGTGCATTATAAAGAAGGCTTTAAAGCGATTCCTGATCGCCCTGAGTTCAAAACAATCGATCTTCAAGAGTCAATTGATGAAAATGTTGCTAACGCAGAGCCACTAAAGCAAGATGAAATCGAAGATATTCAAGCTGATGATGAGGCTTTTGAGCAGCAAAATGCAATAGTGGAAAGTGATTATGCTGTAGAGGATAAAGTCGTTGAAGCAAGCATAGAGCCTAAAGCAAAACCAACGACTCCTGTTCAAGCTAAACCAAAACCGATCGCACCGCGTAAAAGTGATGAAAACCTAACGAGTATGGCTTATGTTATTCAATTAGGTAGTTTTTCACATGTTGCAAACGTAAAAGCATTACAAGCTAAACTAAAGGTTGAAGGGTTTAAAACGTTTACTAAACCGATTAAAACCCCAAATGGGACATTAACCAAAGTATTTGTTGGCCCTTCACTTGATAAAAGTGAATTACAAAAGCAGCTCCCCCAGCTTAAAAAGCTTACTAAATTAAATGGTAAAGTTACGCAATACGAAGTAACAAAATAATTATAAAAAAGGCTTGTATAACAAGCCTTTTTTATTTATTAATATTTGTTTTTATGATTATCACTCGCCCGCAATACCCATTCTAAAATGTTAATTTTTTGTATTGACTACAACCCAGTATTCTCCCGTTTAAACTTGCATACTAACGATGTTTGGGTATAGAATGCGCCCCAAATTAGCGACTAATTGGTTCTTATGATCTGGGTTGATTACGCCATTATTGGCATCATTGCACTGTCTACCATCATCGGTTTAATACGCGGCTTTGTAAAAGAAGCAATGTCATTAGCGGTATGGGCTGGCGCCTTTATCATCTCTAGCTTGTTTTACCAATATTTAGCTTCCTTCCTAACAACCATTTCTGAACCCCTTTTAAGAAATGCTGCGGCCATAGCCATATTATTCTTTGCGACGCTACTGTTAGGCGGTTTACTAAACTATATTTTAGGTGAGCTTGTACATCGTACTGGTTTATCGGGTACCGACCGTGTTTTTGGCATAGTGTTTGGTGCTCTACGAGGCGTGTTGGTCGTGAGCGCGTTACTCTTCTTTCTTGATGCTTTTACTGGTGCACCCAATACGCACTGGTGGGGCAATTCTATTTTGATTCCAGAATTTGGCTTTGTTGTTGAATGGTTCTTTTCGTACCTAGAAAACAACTCGAGCTTTTTAAATTCAGTAAACCGTTAATCGGCGAGGATAAATTACATGTGTGGTATCGTTGGAATAGTCGGAACATCTCCTGTTAACCAGGCGATTTATGATGGCTTAACTGTTTTGCAGCACCGTGGTCAAGATGCCGCGGGTATCATTACCATTGAGAATAATACGTTTAGCTTACGCAAAGCAAATGGCTTAGTGAAAGATGCCTTTCACACTCGTCATATGAAACGACTACAAGGTACAATTGGTCTTGGTCATGTGCGTTATCCTACCGCAGGATCTTCAAGTTCATCTGAAGCACAGCCTTTTTATGTTAACTCACCGTTTGGTATAGCGCTTGCCCATAATGGTAACCTTACTAATGCAGAAATTTTAAAAGAGCAGTTATTCTCAGAAGCACGTCGTCATGTTAATACAACATCAGACTCTGAAATTTTACTTAATGTTATGGCACATGAATTAAGCAAATCTGATAAGTTGCATTTAGACCCTGAAGATATTTTTACTGCGGTAACCGAAGTAAATAATAAAGTAAGCGGTGGTTATGCAACAATTGCTATGATCATCGGTCACGGTATTGTTGCTTTTCGCGACCCCAATGGTATTCGCCCACTTGTATTTGGTAAACGTGAAACCGAAAAGGGTACGGAATACATGTTTGCCTCAGAGAGCGTTGCGTTAAAGCCTGATGGCTTTGAGTTTATTCGTGATGTTGCGCCTGGCGAAGCTATATATGTTACAGAAGAAGGTGAATTTCATTCGCTTAGTTGTGCTGATAAGGCATCTTACTCGCCATGTATTTTTGAATTCGTTTATTTTGCACGTCCTGATTCAACAATAGACCGTATGTCTGTGTATGCAACACGCGTAAACATGGGGACTAAACTAGGCGAAAAAATTGCACGTGAATGGGCTGACAAAGATATTGATGTCGTTATCCCAATCCCAGAAACGTCATGTGATGTAGCACTGGAAATCGCACGTGTGCTTGATTTACCATACCGCCAAGGCTTTGTTAAAAACCGTTATATTGGTCGTACGTTTATCATGCCTGGTCAAGAGATGCGTAAAAAGTCAGTACGTCAAAAGCTAAATGCAATTGATCGTGAGTTTAAAGGTAAAAACGTATTATTGGTTGATGACTCAATTGTGCGTGGTACAACATCAGCACAAATTGTTGAAATGGCCCGAGAGTCTGGCGCTAAAAACGTTTACTTTGCATCAGCAGCGCCTGAAATACGCTTCCCTAATGTGTACGGTATTGATATGCCTTCAGCAGCTGAGCTTATTGCTCACGGACGTGAAGTAGAAGATATTAATGCAAGTATTGGTTCTGACGGTTTAATCTTTCAATCGCTAAAAGATTTAATTGCTGCGGTTAGCCAAGAAAACCCTGAAATTACTAAGTTTGAAACGTCAGTATTTGATGGCCAATATATTACAGGCGATATTGATCAAAACTATTTAAATCGTATTGATAAGCTACGTAACGATTCTGCAAAAAGCACCCGCGAAAGTGCAATGTCTTCAGGTTTAGAGATACACAACCAAGACGAAAACGAAGCTGATTAACAGTTAGTTAATAAAAAGTCGTTACACATAAAAAAAGGAGCTAATTAGCTCCTTTTTTGCGAAGGAAAGAAAGGGAACATTTCTATCAAACACGACTCTCTATTAGGTAAACTTTATTAAGTAAACATTGGACTAACAATCCCATTTGTCCAAAGCATAGCTGTTACAGCTAAAATAATAACCAGTAATATTAATCCACACGTTACTACCGAGCTGGCGTAAATAAAGCCACGCTCTTCTGGGATATGCATAAGTATTGGTACGCCGGTGTAGAGTAAATAAACCGAGTAAGCCAGTGCAATAATTCCAACACACACTACAAACCAAAGTACAGGCCAAAAAGCGGCGAGTGCCGACATAAACACTGGAGTTGCAGTGTATGCTGCAAGTTCAAGTGTTTGTGTAAATGTAGGCTTAGAGCCAAATGTAACCGCCATCCAATGGGCTAAATACGCCAATGCGAATACGCCCGCTATTAAAGCAAAATACATCGCGCCTGCAATTAGCAGTGCACTATCGTGTGTTAAAAATACCGCATCACCTGCGCCTATACTCCATCCTAAATAAACAGACGAGTAGTAGCCCATTATTGAGGGGAACAGAGCAATTAATAAAATATGTGACAAGCTGTAGGTTAAACTTTCGTGGCGGTTATCGATTGTTTGCCACTCTTCTAGGGGATGAGCATAGATTCCCCAAAGATGGTTTAGTATCATAGTATTTACTCCATAAAGGAACGTATTATTGTTTTGGTTGGTTTATTTTTATACAGTCTATGTACAGTTATGGTTCACTTATTTTGCAAAGTCAAGTTAACTCGCTATTAACACTTTTACGCAAGTTAGGGCTTTGATTTATCCCAAGCAAAATTTCGTGTTAAAATAATGGTCTATCAAATTTATTTAGTAATGAGCAGTCAACGTGCCACACAGCCAACTTTTAGAGCCGATTAATAACTTTTTATTGTGTACCACCCCAGAGCAATGGGTGGAGCAAGCAATTAAAAAAGAAAACCTATCAGTCATTTTAATAGATCACTTAATTTGTGAATTAAAAGCGGCTCAAAGTGCGATGTTTTTAATACGTAAATATGCTGTTGATAAAGAGGGAAGTGATGCCTTACTTGAATGGCTAAAGCCATTTGAAGCACTTATTTATAAGCGTGAAGGTAACTGGCGCGATCTGGCGGCTAAAAATAAACTCACTAAATCAATAATACCTAAATCTAGCTCACAATACGGGCAAGGCCTAATAGATAAAATGGTTTTATTAATAAAAGAAGAGCTGCATCACTTTTATCAAGTGCTCGAAATTATGGACGAGTACGGTGTAGAGTATCAAAGCATTACACCGTGTCGTTATGCAAAAGGTATGCTTCGTCATGTTAAAACATTCGAGCCTGATGCATTAGTCGATAAGCTAATAGTAGGCGCTTATATTGAGGCGCGTTCATGTGAGCGTTTTGCAAAGCTTGCGCCACATGTTGATAAATGTTTAGGTGATTTTTATATTTCGTTATTACGCTCAGAAGCGCGTCATTACCAAGATTATTTAACTTTAGCGCAAGAAATAGCTGATTTTGATATTACCGAACGCGTGAACTTTTTTGGTGAAAAAGAAAAAGAACTAATTTCTACAACTGACACTGACTTTAAGTTTCATAGTGGCGTACCTACAGTGTCAAACTAGTTAATTTTCTTTTAAAAAATTAATGTATTCAGTAATTTTTTCATTGCTGAAATTATGTTTTTTCATAATATCAGCAATACTTTCGTTTTCTACTATTGCATCAATCCCCCTATTAAACTTTTGTAAATATTCTTTAGCTCTATAGTTTGATTGAGAAACAACTAAATATAACTTGTGAGTAGCAAGATCGGGTAACAAGTACTCAATTTTATTCTTATCTAAATTAACTTCTGTACTATACTCAAGCCAATACTTGCCAACCTCTTTAGTGCCTGCGACCAGATCAATACGCCCTTGTTGCAGTAAGTATAAGCTAGTAGGGAGGCTTTTAGTGGACGTGATTGCCAATTCGGTGTTTCTAGTGAATTCTTGGCTTATAAAAGCGCTATCTTCTTTACCAATACTATAAGGTACTAATGATTGAGTGGTGCCATCAAAATTAATTGTACTTTCTTTTCGTTTAAAAATTCCAGTGTGGGCACGTGCAAGTGGACGAGAATAATAAAAAACCTCATTCCGCTTTGCAGAATAAAAAGCGCCTAAAATAGCTGTTTTTCTCTTTTTTTCTAATAATTTTAAAGCGCGATCCCATGTGGTAAATTCTATTTCACTATTAATACCTTGTGTTATAAGGGCCGCGCGGGTTATCTCATAGAGCCAGCCGTTTTTAGGTAAGTCATTACTAAAGTACGGGGGAAAGTTCTCAGTAACAATTTGCCATGTTTGCTCGCATAATGCCTTTGTTGGAATAACAGTCACTAGGATGAAAATTATCAGCTTTATCATTTAGCCCCTCACTTTTATTAAACTTTACTGAACAAGAGTAGTCAGAATTCGAAATTATGCGAAAGGCGTGTTGATTAACTCTTGTGATTTAGGGGTGACCACTAAATAAGAACCTTGGGTATACCAGTCACCTAGCACTGTGCGAGTAAGTGTTTGTTCATTAATTTTATATGTATGAACATTAGGGCGGTGAGTATGACCATGAATCATATTAGTAACGTTATGTTTGGCAAAGGTTGCAAGTACAGCGTCGTCGACAACGTCTAAAATTTCGATAGGTTTATCAGCTTGACTTAACTTACTTTTTTCGCGAGCGTTGCGCGCTATTTTTTTACGATACCAAAGCGGCATTGCAAGCATTAGTTTTGGCCACCACCAACCACGGCTCTTTTTTCGAAAGTTTTGATACTCAGTATCTTGAGTACACATTTCGTCGCCATGTAAAATGACTGTTGGCGTACCATATAAATCAATGACCGTTTGTTCAGCAAGTAATGTCATACCGGCCATGTCTGCATATTGCTTGCGTATAATGAAGTCACGATTGCCATGAATGAAATACACCGGAGTGCCACTATCACTGACTGCTTTAAGGTGCTTTGCTACATCGCTACTTAATGCAGTAATGTAGTCATCCCCGACCCAAACTTCAAAAAAATCACCTAAAATATAAAGTGCATCTACATCTTTATTTAGTATATGTGTATTTAAAAAGTCAAAAAATGCAGCGCTAATATCGGGGCGGTTTTCGCTTAGATGTAAATCTGCAATAAAGTAAGTTTGGTGAGTCATAGAACAATCTTTTCGATATAAATAAAGCGGGCGTATACACATTGCGTAAATGCCCGCTGATACTCCACATTACGTGGGTAAACGTACTATTAGCTAACAGTAACGCTTTCGATGATCACATCTTCAAGAGGTACGTCTTGGTGAAAACCAGTACTACCTGTTGCAACTGCTTTAATCTTATTGACTACGTCCATGCCCTCTACAACTTCAGCAAAAACACAATAACCCCAACCTTGCGATGTTTCGCTGCTGTGGTTTAAAAAGTCGTTGTTGTTCACGTTAATGAAAAACTGTGCTGTAGCTGAATGAGGATCAGGTGTACGTGCCATAGCTAAAGTGCCTATTTTATTAGACAGGCCGTTATTAGCTTCATTCTGAATTGGGTCGTTTACTTCTTTTTGTTCCATACCTGGAACAAAACCACCGCCTTGAACCATAAAACCATCGATTACGCGATGAAAGATAGTGCCGTTGAAAAAATCAGCATTTGCATACTCTAAAAAGTTTTTAACTGTGTTTGGAGCTTCTTGCTCAAACATTTTAATGGTGATGTCACCAAAATTAGTGTGTAGAACAACCATGTGTTTTCCTATATCCGGTTTAAATATTGGCGCTATTTTATCGTAGTTGGCTAAGATTAACAAAGTAGATGTTTGGTTTGTTATAAAGCGCTAGAGCAGGGGCTTTTCAAGTGGTAACATAACTGTTCAAGTAAATAGTCAAGGACTCAAAGTAAATGGTAAATATATACAACACACTCACGCGACAAAAAGAGCAATTTAAACCGATGGTCGAAGGAAAAATCGACATGTATGTGTGTGGTATCACCATTTATGATTACTGCCATATTGGACACGCGCGTACTTTTGTTGGTTTTGACGTTATTGTGCGCTACTTACGTCATATTGGTTACGATTTAAAATATGTTCGTAACATTACAGATATCGACGATAAAATAATTAAACGTGCGAACGAAAATGGTGAGTCAATAAACGACTTAACTGTTCGCATGACTAAAGCGATGCATGAAGATTTTGATAGCCTAAATATGCTACGCCCAGATATTGAACCAACAGTTACAAGCCATATGGATGAAATTATCGTTATGGTTAAGCGCTTGATTGAAAAAGGCCATGCCTATGTCGCAACTGATGGCGATGTATTGTTTGATGTATCAACGTTTGAGCAATATGGCGCGCTTTCTCAGCAAAATTTAACAATGTTGCAATCAGGTTCTCGCGTTGAAGTGGCGCAAGATAAAGACGATCCACTTGATTTTGTGTTATGGAAAAAAGCAAAAGCAGGTGAACCATCATGGTCATCACCGTGGGGAGAAGGGCGTCCTGGTTGGCATATTGAATGTTCGGCAATGAGCTCAAAGCATTTAGGTGAGCATTTTGATATTCACGGTGGGGGGTCTGATTTACAGTTTCCACATCATGAAAACGAAATTGCCCAGTCGTGCTGTGCAAACAACGGCAAGTATGTAAATACATGGATACATACTGGCATGGTACAAGTAAATAAAGAAAAAATGTCTAAGTCGTTAGATAATTTCTTTACAGTGCGTGAAGTTTTAAAAGCATACGATGCTGAATCTGTTCGTTACTTTTTAATTTCAGGTCATTACCGTAGCCAATTAAATTACTCGCAAGAAAATTTAGACCAAGCGCGTTCATCACTTGAACGTATTTATACAGCGCTTCGTGATGTTGAGCCAGTAGAATGCGATTTAGAAGGCAATGAGTTTGTTGCTAAATTTAGAAAAGCGATGGATGACGACTTTAATACACCAGAAGCACTACCTGTGTTGTTCGAACTTGCTAAAGAGTTAAACCGCGTAAAAGAAAGTGACGTAGTTCAAGCTGGGCAACTTGCGTTTATATTACGCAGTATTGGTAACGTTTTGGGTGTTGCTCAACAAGCACCGGAAGCCTTTTTACAAGGCGGGCAAGATGATGACGAAGTGGCGACAATTGAAGCATTAATTGTAAAACGTAATGAAGCGCGTACTAGTAAAGATTGGGCTGCTGCTGATGAAGCTCGTGATGCACTTAATGCGTTAGGTGTAATACTTGAAGATTCAGCCGGTAAAACAACGTGGCGTAAAGCGTAAGCGTTTAAAGTAATTCACGTTCAACTAAAAAAGGGTTGCCAAATGGCAACCCTTTTTTGATTTTTTAACAGCTTAGCTGTGATATTTCTCACACGCTTCAAGTGTGTTTTCAATTAAGCTTGCGACCGTCATCGGGCCAACGCCACCTGGTACAGGTGTAATAAAATGCGCTTTTTGTTCAGCCACACTGTATTGAACATCACCGACTAATTTACCCGTATCTAAACGGTTAATGCCTACATCGATGACTATAGCGCCTTCTTTTATCCAATCTCCAGGTATAAATTCAGGTTTACCGACAGCCACAACTAATAAGTCAGCGCGGCGAACATGCGTTTCTAAGTCTTGAGTAAACTTATGGCATACTGTGGTTGTACAACCGGCTAATAAAAGCTCTAACGACATTGGACGACCCACAATATTTGATGCGCCAACGACAACTGCATGCATACCTTTATAACGTACGCCCGTAGAATCAAGTAATGTAATAATACCTTTTGGCGTACATGGGCGAAGAGCAGGCATACGTTGTGCTAATCGGCCAATGTTATATGGATGAAATCCATCAACATCTTTATGTGGGGTAATACGTTCTAAAATCTTTTCAGCATCAAGACCTTTGGGCAGTGGTAACTGCACTAAAATTCCATCAACTTCGGCATCATTATTTAGCTCGTCAATTAAATCTAAAAGAGTTTGCTCTTGTGTGTCCGCAGGTAAATCAAATGATTTAGAAATAAAACCTACTTCTTCACAGGCTTTACGTTTTGAACCAACGTAAACTTGGCTTGCTGGATCAAGTCCTACAAGTACTACTGCAAGTCCTGGTGCACGTAAACCATTTGCTACACGTTCACTTACGCGTTCTGCTACAGCGCTACGTACTTGTTTTGCGATTGCCTTACCATCAATGATGTTTGCCGTCATGGGTGACCTTTAATTGGGGTTAATTAACTAGATACCGATACTCTAAAAACGAATGCATAATAAAATAGGGGTAAAAATGCTAATAAAGAAAATACAGTCTTTATTTAACTCGTTTTATAATGTGCCTACTATTTTCGCAGAAAAGCATTGCAGCGCCAAGTTGCTTTTAAGTTATATAGTACTTGAGTGGTTAAATAGTTTAAAATTCAGTCTTCTATTATAATATTTAACCATTGTGCACTAAAAATGAACACTTGATTGATTTAATAAAAAAAACGTTTGACCTAACCCCGTCAAATCACTATTATGCACCCCGTTGTCAACGAGGTCACTCGCAAACAATAGTAAGTATCGGCGATTAGCGCAGTTTGGTAGCGCACTTGGTTTGGGTCCAAGGGGTCGCAGGTTCAAATCCTGCATCGCCGACCATTTTTTTATAATTTATTATAATCGAATAGCTTATTGGTAAACTACGAAGTTTTCGATGCGCCCATAGCTCAGCTGGATAGAGCAACGCCCTTCTAAGGCGTGGGTCGAAGGTTCGAATCCTTCTGGGTGCACCATTTGAAAACATGTAAATATAGCGGTGATTGTAGCTCAGTTGGTAGAGCCCCGGATTGTGATTCCGGTTGTCGTGGGTTCGAGCCCCATCAGTCACCCCATTTACAACGAATATCGGCGATTAGCGCAGTTTGGTAGCGCACTTGGTTTGGGTCCAAGGGGTCGCAGGTTCAAATCCTGCATCGCCGACCATTTCTTAAAATGGTCTTAAGCTCTCAGTTTAAGTGTTCAGTATGAAAAAGAAGTTAATTCTTCAATGTCGGCGATTAGCGCAGTTTGGTAGCGCACTTGGTTTGGGTCCAAGGGGTCGCAGGTTCAAATCCTGCATCGCCGACCATTTCTTATCTAGTAAGATTAGTAAATAAAATCCTCTAATATTATAAATCAATACACGTTAACCTATAATTATATTAAATAATTTGTATTTCATTTCATCTAACGCTTAGTTAGTCTGTTTTTTATTCAGTTAGCTTCTATAGTCCCATATCTAGTCCAAATAATTGCGCCCTATACTCGACTATCATAAATATTAGGTTATAATGCCGCGTCTATTGTTTAACATAGTGCCCGAAGGGCAAAGCAGCAATGGTATCTCATGGTAGCGACGGATGCTTTTAAGTGTGAAAAACCGCTTAAACTTTATCAAGACTCATGCAGATCACTTTGTTTGTAAGGAAGGCGAACAATCGCCAAAATTGAATATTGAGGTAAATCATGCAAGTTTCTGTTGAGACGACCCAAGGCCTTGAGCGCCGTATAACTATCACCGTTCCTTCAGAGAACGTTGAGACCGAAGTAAAAAAACGCCTACAACAACTGTCAAAAACACAGCGTATAGATGGTTTCCGTGCTGGTAAAGTTCCAGTATCTGTAATTAACAAGCGTTTTGGCCCTGCAGTTCGTCAAGAAGTTGCTGGCGAAGTAATGCAACGTAATTTTTACGAAGCAATCGTTTCTGAAAAAATCAATCCAGCTGGCGCGCCTACATTCGCTCCTAAATCACTTGAAGCAGGTAAAGATTTAGAGTTTTCAGCAACGTTTGAAGTTTACCCTGAAGTTGAAGTTCAAGGTTTAGATAAGATTACTGTTGAGAAACCAGCGGTAACAGTTACTGACGAAGATTTAGCTAACATGCTAGAAACACTTCGTAAGCAACATGCAGCGTGGGCTGATGTTGATGCAGCTGCTGGCGAAAACGACCGTGTAACAGTTGATTTCGTAGGTACTATCGACGGTGAAGTATTTGAAGGCGGCAAGGCTGAAGACTTCCCATTAGAACTTGGTCAAGGTCGTATGATCCCAGGTTTTGAAGATAACATCGTAGGTAAAAAAGCAGGCGAAGAAGTAGTTGCTGATGTAACGTTCCCTGATGATTACCACGCTGAAAACTTAAAAGGTAAAGCGGCTCAATTCACTATCACAGTGAAAAAAGTTGAAGCGCAAGAATTACCAGAATTAAGCGAAGAGTTTGCAACTAAATTCGGTGTTACAGAAGGCGGCGTAGACGCGCTTAAAGAAGAAGTTAAAAAGAACATGACACGTGAGCTAGACCAAGCGGTTAAAGCAAGTGTTAAAGACCAAGCAATCAAAGGTCTTTTAGCTAACAACGAAATTGAAGTGCCTAAAGCGCTTGTTGATCAAGAAGTTGATGCACTACGTCAGCAAGCGGCTCAACGTTTTGGCGGTGATGCTAAAAATATGCCTGAGCTTCCAGCTGAATTGTTCCATGAGCAAGCTGTAACACGTGTTAAAACTGGCCTTTTATTAGGTGAAGTGATCAAAGCTAACGAGATTAAAGTTGATGATGCTAAAGTTGAAGCATTAATCGCAACAGTTGCTTCTGCATACGAAGATCCAACTGAAGTAGTAGAATACTACAAAGCAAATGATCAACTTATGCAGCAAATGCGTAATGTAGCAATGGAAGAGCAAGCTGTTGAAGCTATTTTAGCTAAAGCAGTTGTAACTGACGTTGAAAAAGCATTTGATGACATCATGAATCCACAGCAAGGTGCTTAATAAGTCATTGACTTAAGCTCTCGCTAACGATTAAATGGCTCGTGCTACTCTGTTTATACAGCGTGCCCGGGCCATTTTAGTTTTTGGCCTTTAATTTGCGAAAAACGATAATTATGCTTTTCTTATAGTAAGGATAAGTATAAGCGCATAAGGAATTAAATAAGTATGAATACTGGTATTACAGATCCCCTAAATGCATTGGTCCCTATGGTTGTTGAACAAACACCTAAAGGCGAGCGCTCGTATGATATTTATTCGAGATTATTAAAAGAGCGTATTATCTTTTTAACAGGTCAAGTTGAAGACAACATGGCAAATCTGATTTTAGCGCAAATGCTATTTTTAGAATCAGAAAACCCTGATAAAGATATCTTTTTATACATCAACTCACCAGGTGGCTCAGTAACTGCAGGTATGGCTATATATGACACTATGAACTTCATCAAACCTGATGTAAGTACAATATGTGTAGGTCAGGCTGCAAGCATGGGTGCTTTTTTACTTACTGCTGGTGCTAAAGGTAAGCGTTTTTGCCTACCTAATTCACGCGTGATGATTCACCAACCATTAGGTGGTTTCCAAGGTCAAGCATCTGACTTTGAAATTCATGCGAAAGAAATTCTGTCTATTAAAGACAAACTAAATCGCTTAATGGCTGAGCATACAGGCCAACCGTTAGATGTGATTTCCAAAGATACTGATCGTGATAACTTTATGAGTGCTTCGCAGGCTGTAGATTACGGCTTGGTTGATTCAGTGTTTACAAATCGCGATAAAAAGTAAGCGCTTGGTGAGCAGGTTATCTGCTTACCACTTAGAGTTACTATGCGAAAACCAATAAATTTTGGTATAGTTAAAGCGTATTGAAATAGCCACCAACAGTTTTGGTGGCCAACGTAATAAAATGAGGTAGCTGAATGTCTGACACTCCTACAGACGGCGACAAAAGTAATAAATTGTTATACTGCTCTTTTTGCGGCAAAAGCCAGCATGAAGTACGTAAATTAATTGCAGGCCCATCAGTATACGTTTGTGATGAATGTGTAGAGTTGTGTAACGATATTATCAGGGAAGAAATTAAAGACATTGCTCCTAAGCATGACACGTCTGATAAACTACCTGTACCAAAAGAAATTCGTAAACACTTAGACGATTATGTTATTGGTCAAGATCATGCTAAAAAAGTATTGTCTGTTGCAGTTTATAACCACTATAAACGACTGCGCAATCAATCGACTAAGCAAGATATTGAATTAAGTAAAAGTAATATTTTGCTTATCGGCCCAACTGGTAGTGGTAAAACATTACTTGCAGAAACGTTAGCGCGTCTACTTGATGTGCCGTTTACTATGGCCGATGCCACTACATTAACCGAAGCGGGTTATGTAGGTGAAGATGTTGAAAACATCATTCAAAAGCTTTTACAAAAGTGCGATTACGATGTTGAAAAAGCACAACGTGGTATTGTATACATCGATGAAATTGACAAGATTTCTCGTAAATCAGATAACCCATCAATTACGCGTGACGTATCGGGTGAGGGCGTTCAACAGGCGCTACTTAAACTGATCGAAGGTACAATTGCCTCAGTTCCACCGCAAGGTGGTCGTAAACATCCACAGCAAGAGTTTTTACAAGTAGATACATCTAAAATCTTATTTATTTGTGGTGGTGCGTTTTCAGGCTTAGATAAAGTAATTGAACAACGTAGTCATAAAAATACCGGTATCGGTTTTGGCGTTAGCGTAAAAGAGTCTGCGGCGAGTCGTTCTTTAAGTGAAACATTTAAAGACGTTGAGCCAGAAGATTTAGTTAAATACGGCTTAATCCCTGAATTTATAGGCCGTTTGCCAGTAGTTGCAACGTTAACTGAGCTTGATGAAGCAGCACTTGTACAAATCTTGAGTGAGCCTAAAAACGCGATTACTAAACAGTTTTCAGTGTTGTTTGGCATGGAAGACGTTGAACTTGAGTTCCGCGATGATGCCTTAGCTGCAATTGCCCACAAAGCAATGGAGCGTAAAACAGGTGCGCGTGGTCTTCGTTCAATCGTTGAAGGTGTATTGCTTGATACAATGTACGAGCTTCCTTCAATGGATGATGTAAGTAAAGTGGTTATTGATGAAACCGTTATTAAAGGTGAATCTGACCCAATCTTGATTTATGAAAATAATAAACAAGATAAAGCTGCATCAGAATAGTTTTTAAGCTATTTGAATGAAAAAAGGAGCCTTAGGCTCCTTTTTTTATAATTAATTTAATCGAGTATGGGAAAATTGTTGAACTTTAATTAGGTTATCCCCATATACTTGAGTAATCTTTAAAATAAATGAAGTGCGAAGAGAAATTATAATGACGCTTGAGAGAACCGACCGAGTCGAAATCCCAGTGCTAGCACTGCGCGATGTTGTGGTGTATCCACACATGGTGATCCCGCTTTTTGTAGGCCGTGAAAAATCAATAAAATGCCTTGAAGCGGCAATGGACAAAGATAAACAAATTTTCTTAGTTGCACAAAAAGATGCAACTGTAGATGAGCCAGAACAAGATGATATTTATCGTATTGGTACTATTGCTACTGTACTTCAGTTATTAAAGTTACCAGACGGCACCGTTAAAGTTTTAGTAGAAGGGACGCAACGTGCACAAATTGAAGACTTCGTTGATAGCGAAGACTTTTTTGTTGCTAATGCTCAATTTATTGAATCTGACTTAATTGATGAGCAAGAGCAAGATGTATTTATTCGCAGCGCAATTAGCCAATTTGAAGGCTATGTAAAGCTAAATAAAAAAATCCCACCAGAAGTACTAACGTCAGTTTCAGGTATTGATGATCCTGCGCGGCTAGCCGATACAATGGCTGCTCATATGCCATTAAAGGTACCTGAAAAGCAAAAAGTGCTAGAAATTTCAAGCGTTACAGAGCGTCTTGAATATTTAATGGCGCTTATGGAAGGCGAGATAGACTTACTGCAAGTTGAGAAAAAGATTCGTACTCGCGTTAAAAAGCAGATGGAAAAATCTCAGCGTGAGTATTATCTAAATGAGCAAATGAAAGCCATCCAAAAAGAGCTGGGTGAACTTGATGATGTACCTGATGAATTTGAAGCACTTAAAAAGCGCATTGAAGAGTCTGGTATGCCAACAGAAGCACAAGATAAAGCGACCACAGAGCTTAATAAACTTAAAATGATGTCGCCAATGTCAGCAGAAGCGACCGTAGTGCGTTCATACATAGATACATTAATTAATGTGCCGTGGAAAAAGCGATCTAAAGTTAAAAAAGATTTAGCAGGCGCGCAAAAAATTCTTGATAGTGATCACCATGGCCTTGATAAAGTTAAAGAACGTATTCTGGAGTACCTTGCGGTGCAACAGCGTACTAATAAACTAAAAGGTCCAATCTTATGTTTAGTTGGCCCTCCGGGTGTGGGTAAAACATCACTTGGGCAATCTATCGCACGCTCTACAGGTCGTAAATATATCCGTATGGCGCTAGGCGGTGTGCGTGATGAAGCTGAAATTCGTGGCCATCGCCGTACTTATATTGGTTCAATGCCAGGTAAGTTAATTCAAAACATGACTAAAGTGGGTGTTAAAAATCCATTATTCTTGCTAGATGAAATCGATAAAATGTCATCAGACATGCGTGGCGACCCAGCATCAGCGCTATTAGAAGTGCTTGATCCTGAACAAAACAGCCATTTTGCCGATCATTACCTTGAAGTAGATTACGATTTATCTGACGTTATGTTTGTAGCGACATCAAACAGCTTTAACATTCCTGGTCCATTACTGGATCGTATGGAAGTTATTCGTTTATCGGGTTACACCGAAGATGAAAAACTAAACATCGCAAAAGAGCACTTAATTACTAAACAAGTGAAACGTAATGGCCTGAAAGAGCATGAGATTGAGATTGCTGATAGTGCAATTATTGGCATTATTCGCTACTACACACGTGAAGCGGGTGTACGTAATCTTGAGCGTGAAATTTCAAAACTATGTCGTAAAGCGGTTAAAAATATCTTAATTGAAAAAGACACTAAAACCGTGACTATCAATCAAGATAATCTAGAAGACTTTTTAGGTGTACAGCGTTTCGATTACGGTAAAGCGGAAGATGGCGATCGTATTGGCCAAGTAACTGGTCTTGCGTGGACTGAAGTAGGCGGTGACTTACTTACTATTGAATGCGCAGCGGTACCAGGTAAAGGTAAGCTTACTTATACAGGTTCACTGGGCGATGTAATGCAAGAGTCGATTCAGGCGGCCATGACGGTCGTGCGTAATCGTGCAGATACATTTCGTATTAATAGCGACTTTTACGAAAAACGTGATATTCACGTGCATGTGCCTGAAGGTGCAACACCTAAAGATGGTCCGAGCGCAGGTGCTGCTATGGTGACTGGTTTAGTGTCTAGTTTAACGGGTAACCCTGTACGTGCGGATGTTGCAATGACCGGCGAAATTACACTACGTGGTGAAGTATTACCAATTGGTGGTTTAAAAGAAAAATTACTCGCGGCGCATCGTGGTGGGATTAAAACAGTCATCATTCCAAAAATTAATGAACGTGATTTAAAAGAGATCCCAGACAATGTGCTGGCGGGCTTAGATATCCACCCAGTTACATGGATTGACGAAGTTTTAAAACTGGCTTTAGTGCATCCGGTTGAGAGTTTTTCAGTCGAAACACCAAAAAAACAGTAAAAAACCGAAAAAAGTGCTTTTTAGGGCTTTTCAAATCTAAACGATATGATAAGTTAAGCACTGGTTTTCAAGCCTAGCCCTTACGGGGCCTAGGCTTAAGAAAAATATAATCATGTGAGCATAATTAGTTTGCTCTAAAATTTTCAAAAAAGTGATGTTAGTTTAAAAAACCATCGCTCTTGATAATAACAATGAAAGAGGATGATATTGTGAATAAATCTCAATTGATCGATCAAATCGCAGCTGATGCTGACATTTCTAAAGCGGCTGCAGGTCGTGCTCTAGATTCATTCATCGAATCTGTATCTGGTGCGCTAAAAGATGGTGACTCAGTTGCACTTGTTGGCTTTGGTACTTTCTCAGTACGTGAGCGTGCTGCACGTGCAGGTCGTAACCCGCAAACTGGTGAAGCTATTCAAATTGCTGCTGCAAATATTCCTGCTTTTAAAGCCGGTAAAGCGCTTAAAGACGCAGTAAACTAATCACTGTTTTCATACAGTTTAGTTATGGCGAATGTAAATTTACTTAATCAATCTAAATGATGAATTAAGTAACTTTACCGCCAATTACTTCAAGTGAAAAAGCGTATCTGGTAAGATACGCTTTTTTTACATGTGACAAGGTAAAAACCTTGATCAAAAAGAGATAAACAAATGCTTGAGAAAATCAGAGAAGGTTCACAAGGACCTGTAGCCAAAATAATTTTAGGCGCGGTGATTTTATCTTTTGCTTTAGCTGGGATTGGTAGTTACCTAGGTCAAACCACGGAACAACCTGTTGCTGAAGTAAATGGAATTAAAATTAGCCAAACTGAATTTAATCGTGCGTTCCAAAATGAGCGTAGTCGATTAGAACAACAATTTGGTGAATATTTTGCACAAATTTCTGCAGATCCAAATTACATGGCACAAATACGTCAAGGTGTAGTTGACCGCTTAGTACAACAAGAATTGCAATCACAGCTAGCGGCTGATTTAGGCCTTCGCGTAAGCGACGAAAGTGTACGTAAAACAATCTTAGAATTACCGTATTTTCAAGTAGGTGAGCAGTTTAATAACGACCGTTACCTACAAGTTATTCGTCAAATGAATTTTCAACCAGATGCATTTCGTGAATACCTTCGTAAAGATATGACGCGCAGTCAACTTGTTACTGCCGTAGCCGGTACTGACTTTGCTCTTGAGAGCGAGCTTAAAAGCGCTATTTCTCTACAGCAGCAAACGCGCAGCATTGATTACTTAGTTGTAAACAAAGAAGCGCTAGCAGCAAGTGTTGAAGTATCAGAGCAAGAAGTATCTGATTACTACGAGCTAAATGCATCACAGTTTTTATCGCCAGAACTTATCTCAGTTAATTATATTGAGCTTAAAGCCACAGATATTACGGTTGAGTCAGTTACTGAAGATGATGTTAAAGCGTATTACGATCAAAATAAGGCACAATACGTTGAGCCAGAAAAACGCCGTGTTTCACATATCTTAATCGATAACAGCGAAGACGATGATGCAGCAAAAGAAAAAGCCAATGCACTTCACGCACAATTAGAGCAAGGTGCAGATTTTGCTGAATTAGCAGAGTCATCATCTGATGATATTGTTAGTGGTGAAATGGGCGGCGACCTTGAATGGATTGAACGCGATGTAATGGACCCTGCATTTGAAGACGCGACATTTGCGCTTAAAAATAAAGGTGACTTTTCAGAGGTTGTAGCATCAGAGTTTGGTTACCACATAATTAAACTTACTGATATTCAGCCGCAACAAGTTAAAGCATATGATGATGTTAAAGCTGATTTACGTGCGGAGCTTGAACAAGCTGAAAAAATAGATGCCTTTTACGAAAAGCAAACTGAAATGGGTGCACTAGCATTTGAAATTTCAGATCGCTTAGACGATGCTGCCGAAGTTGCAGAGGTAGAGATTAAATCAACGCCGCTTTTAGCAATTAACGCATTACCAGAGCCGTTAAATACGCCATCTGTAATTGCTGCGTTATCGTCAGTTGATTTACTGGAAGATAAAGTTAACTCTGAAGTTATTGAGCTTGGCGATGAGCATGCGATTATTGTTCGTGTAAATGAACACAAACCAGCTGCCACTAAGCCACTAAGTGAAGTAAGCGAGCAAATTAAAGCACGTTTAGTTAATGAAAAATCATCTGAGCTTGCTAAAGATAAAGCACGTAGTTTATTTGCAGAAGTAAAAGCAGGTAAGAGTTTAAGTAATGTAGCCAATGAGCAAAGCTTAACACTTCGCCAAGAAGCGCAATTAACACGTCAAAGCTATACTGTTTCGCCAGCAATTGTAACTAAAGCATTTAAAATGGCTCATCCTGCAGGTTCTGCAGTGTTTGAAGTAGTTGATTTAAATAATGGTGATGCTGCAATTGTTGCACTTAAGTCGGTAACAGATGCACAAGTTACAGCTAATATTGACCCACAAGCAAAGCAAAGTATCACTATGGCGCAAGCTAATAAAAACTACATGGTATTTATTGAAGCGTTAAAAGCGAATGCTGAGCTTAACTTACCAACGGTTGCACAACCCGTTGAGTAATTAATTTAGCTCATAAAAAAAGGCGCTTTTAAAGCGCCTTTTTTATTGTCTTCAATATAGTTGGTATTATTTGCCTCTTGCAATAAACTCTATGCGATTACCGCTAGGCTCTCTAATCATCATGTGTTTTGTTGGACCTTTACCTAGATTTTCGGGTGCAAACTCTATTTTAATATTATTTTGCGTTTTTAAATGATCGTGTAGCTGCGCTAACTTTTCAATACTCTCAACACTGAGTGCTAAGTGGTGTAACCCCACATTTTCTGCTCGATTAAACTCCACACGTTTTTCATCATTTTTAACACGCCACAACGTAATCGTTATTTTATCGTTTGACAAAAAGTAAGCTGGGTAACTTGGGTCACTCCCGAGCACTTTAAAACCAAGTACGTCAGTAAAAAAAACTTTAGACGAATCAAGGTCTGACACGGTTAATCCTAAGTGGTCAACTCCGCCAACCCAGTTTTTAACATTTGAACTAGGTGCTACATCGGCGATAACCGTTGTTGATAAAAGTAATAGCGATGAAATGCTAGCGAGTAGTGTCTTTTTTAACATAAATCCTCTTTGTAGTATTAATACCAATTCGCAATAATACTTAATCAGTTTGAGGGATTAAATCTGGCGTTAACAGCGTTAAAAATTTCTGATATAGAACAACTAAATAACGAAATTTTTGCTTTGTTATCGACACGATTTTCTTACTTCAAAATAGATCACTTAATTAAGCGAATTGGTATAACTGTTAAATGCAGTGTATTTAACAAGAGACCTTAATAAACGAGGTTATATTACAAAGCAGAATAGATAACCTGAACGCTGGATAGTAAATCTATCTCGAGCAGCTATTGACGCGTAAATTCGCCTTGTTTTCACTGGAAATTTCTGGCTAGATAAATTAAATTTAAATATCACCATGATTCAATATGATAGTAAATCTCTTAACCAGAGTTCAGGTTAGATACGAAAAAAATGCTGTTTTAACAGCTTAATAAACGTTGGGTGATTTTCGATTGAGGTGTTTGGAAAACAACTTCAGTGGCGCCATATTCAACGACTTCTCCCTTATCAAGTACAAGAACTTGGTCGCTAATATGACGAACTAAGCTTAAATGATGAGTGATCATCACATATGTCAGGCCTGTTTCTTGTTGTAATTTGAGAAGTAGATTAACTATTTGTGCACGAACAGAAGGGTCTAGTGATGATAGTGCCTCATCAAGTACAACAACCTTTGGATCTAAAATTAACGCACGAGCAAGTGCTACGCGCTGTAATTGCCCCACACTAAACATGTGTGGATAGTAATGTTGGTGATCGACTAATAATCCAACTTTTGACAGCGTAGCGCTAATTTTTTCAGTCCGTTCAGCTTTATCAAAGTCAGTATTGTATTGTAGGCAGTCATCAAGCGTATCACCAATGGTTAAACCTGGATTAAGAGAGGCCGCTGAATCTTGAAAAATCATACGAATATAGCGACACTGATTATCACGAATACCGTTATCTTCAATAATATTGCCTTCTAATAAGATCTGTCCGCAGTCTGCGCTGTCAGCGCCTGAAAGCAGTTTGGCAAGTGTGCTTTTACCCGCTCCCGTTTCGCCTATAACAGCAATAGTTTCACCTTTGCCAATGCAAAATGAAATATTTTTAAGTACCGCAAATTTTTTACGACTAAATAAGCCTGCACGAATATTAAATGTTTTAGACAAAGCTTGTACTTTCAATACTGGTTGCATTATCTCATATCCTTAATCAGCGGGAAATGACACGCGTAGCTGTGCCCGTTGTGCTTTGTAAGCTTAGGTGTAACTACGCAGGCTTTTTGAGCCTGTGGGCAGCGTGGCCCTAATCGGCAACCTATCGGTAAATGTTGTAATGTAGGTATGGTGCCTTTTAATGCGTAAAAAGGCTCTTTATGAGCTAGGCCTTGTTCGTAATCAGGTAGGCTTTTTAATAAAGCTTGTGTATAAGGGTGGCGAGGCTGACTAAAAATTTTGTGAGTTGGGCCAGCTTCAACCATTTGCCCGCAATATAAAACATGGATCCCATGTGACCAATGTGCAATTTCTTCTAATTCGTGAGAAATCATCAAAATCGACATGTTTTTTAGCTGGTTTAAACTTTTCAACAACCTAAATACCTGTGCGCGAGTGGTACTTTCTAGTGCTGTAGTGGGCTCATCAGCGATTAAAAGCTTTGGTGTGCGGGCTATGGCCATTGCAATCATTACTTTTTGACATACGCCTTCTGAGAGCTCATGTGGATAGCTATCCAGCACGGCTTCATGATTTTTAATGCCCACTTTATGAATAAGCGCTTTTACTCTGTCTTTTCGCTCGCGGTTACGTTTTAAGAAAAACCCCTTTGTTGGGTTTTCAGGTAAGGTTTCGGCTATTTGATCAAACATTTTTGCTGTAGGGTCAAGACAACGGCTAGGGTCTTGATAGATCATGGCAATATCTTGGCTTACCGTTTTACGGCGTTGCTCGGGTGTTAAGCGCATTAAATCAACACCACGCCAATGCATACGGTCGGCAGTAATATTCCAGCGTTCGTTTAGTACACCCACAATTGCTTTTGCAATTAAGCTTTTACCAGAACCAGACTCACCTACAAGGGCATGTACTTCGCCTTCTTTTAAGCTAAAGCTTACCTTGTCAACGGCTCTAATTATCGTTTCTGAGGTACGCAGCTCAATGGTTAAATTTCGAACATCAAGTAATTGCATTTAATCAGCCTTACGTGCTTTTAACACTTGTCGCAGGCCATCGCCTACTAAATTAGTCGATAACACAGCTAAAAATAACAGTACGCCTGGCAGCGCAACAGTCCATGGTGCCAAATAAATTAGCCCTAAATTTTCGGCTAAAATAGCTCCCCATTCAGTGGTAGGTGGCTGAGCACCAAGCTTTAAAAAACCTAATGCAGAAATATCTAAAATTGCAGTGGAGAGCGCCATCGTGAATATAACTACAATGTGCTCATAAATATTAGGAAAGATACCGCGTGATATAATATGCCAGTTAGACGCACCATCGAGCCTAAACGCGGTAATATAATCTTTGTTTAGTTCATCAACAATTAGGTTTCTGATTGAATGAATAAATTGTGGTAATAGCGCTAAAATAATTGCCCATACCGTGTTCATTAAGCCTGGGCCTAAAATTGCTATGATAATAATAGCCAGTAACAAAGAAGGTATAGAGAGCGTTATATCAAGTAAGTGATTTAAAAAACTTGAGCGAATACCTCGGCTAATACCTGCAAATGTACCTACTAATACACCAATAATAGTTGTAATAAGCGCGGCGACAACAGAGAGGCCAAATGTGTAAGTTGCACCATTCATTAAACGCGAAAGTACATCGCGGCCTAAGTCATCAGTACCTAAAATAAAGCGTACATCACCCATTTCCCGCCACGAAGGCGGAATAAGTAATGCATCACTATGCTGTTGGTTAACACCGTACGGTGCTAAAAGTGGAGCACTGGCGGCAAGTAAAGCAAATGCTACAAATATCCACAAGCCAACTAACGCAGGGTGATTATTTTTAAATTTACGCCAAAATCGTGCAAGTGGCGATTTATTCGACTCTTCAGAAAATATATTAAACTTTGCCATGGGCTTGATTCCGCGAGAGTGGATCGAATAGCGTATAAGTAAGCTCTGCAATAATAGTGGCTAATATAACAAATAGTGACACAGCCATTAAGCCGCCTTGTATAGCTGGATAATCGCGTTGATAAATACTATCGATAAGCCAGCGGCCAATGCCGGGCCACGAAAAAATAACTTCAGTAATCATCGCAAGCGTTATTAGCGTACTAAATTGCAAACCAATTTGTTTAATTACCGGTAATAGCGCATTACGCAGTGCATGATGAATTATAAGTTGTCTGCGGTTAAGGCCTTTAGCCCTTGCGGTTTTAATAAAACTTTGGTCCATAACTTTAAGCATAGACTCACGAGTAAAGCGCACTAATACAGTGGTCGGATACATGGCGAGCACAATTGTGGGTAGTGTTAAATGGCGCAGGGCGTCTAAAAATGCCATTCCTTTATATGGAAATCCAGCCAGTGCAATATCAATTAAAATAAAGCCTGTATTGGCGGGGATTTCATAAAGTAACCCCATTCTTCCCGACATCGGAAACCAGCCCAGTTTGAGAGAAAAAACCATAATAAGCAATAGTGCTAACCAAAATACGGGCATGGAATAACCAACCATAGTGGTTGAATTTATAAGTTTATCAGGCCAACGTTTATAGTACGCAGAACCTAAAATACCAGCGGGTACGCCAACGACAATCGATATAATTAATGCATAAACACTTAGTTCCAGTGTAGCGGGTAATAAATCAACAATATGGCTAAATACATTGTCACCTGATGCAAAAGAAAGCCCCCAATCGCCTTGGAATATTCGTCCTAAAAAGGCTATATATTGCACAAAATAGTTACTGTTATATAAATATTTATCTTCAAGCTCACTGTGTTGAGCAAAGTTACTACTTGGTACACCACTTAAATTACTTAATGGATCGCCTGGGAACAAATAACTAATTGAAAATGTAAAAACACTCAGCATTAGGGTCATAAAAAGCAATAAACCTAAACGACGTAAAATATAATCTAAGATCATTATTTTTTCCTCGCATTAGCTAGTGAAATTGCACCAAATGGGCCAAGCGTTATACCTTCAACGTCTGCGCTACTGGCTTGAAAACGTAAGCCATGTGCAATAGGCAGCAATGGCAGCTCGTCAACAATTAAGCTTTGTGCATCATCGTAGTATTTTTTTCGCATGTTTAAATCAGTCGTATCGAGCGCTTTTGTAAGTAATAAATCAAATTGCGGATTGCACCAGTTAGCAGGATTTTTACCGGTAAAGGTTGCAGTGCAACTTAAAAGAGGGCTAAAAAAGTTATCCGGATCAGGTGTATCAGCGGCCCAACCAAGCAATACACTATCATGCCTGTGCTCGCCAATACGTTGAATAAACGTATTCCATTCATACTCTACAATACTGACATTAACGCCTATTTTACGTAAGTCACTTTGCATTAGTTCTGCCATTTTTCGCGCATTCGGGTTATAAATACGGCTTACGGGCATCGCCCAAATAGTCATATCAAAACCATCTGGTAACCCAGCTTCAATTAATAACTTTTTAGCAAGTTCTGGATCAAAACTTGGCATGTTTGCTTGTGGCTCAAATGCCCATGAGGTTGGCGGTAAAATAGATTGTGCACGTGTACCATTACCATAATATACAGCTTGCATAATTTTATCGATATCAATGGCGTGAGCAAGTGCTTGGCGTACACGTAAGTCGTCAAACGGGGCGCGCTCCGTATTAAAAGCCCAGTAACCAATATTTAAATTTGTTTCTTTTTCAACGTTTATATCGTCGCGTTGCGCTAAAATACTCAATTGCGCACTACTTGGATGAGCCGTTACATCGCACTCTTTAGTCAGCATTTTTGCTATACGCGTAGTGCCGTTAGGCGTTATGTCGTAAACCAATTGTTCAAGTGCGACGTGGTGCTTCCAATAAAGTGGGTTTCGGTAAAAGCGTACGAGGTGATCTCGGCGATATTCTTTATAAATATATGGGCCGGTGCCAATAGGGTACTGATCAAATAAGTTTTCTTGATTATTTTTCTTAAGTTTCATGGCGTATTCTTCTGAAAGCACCACGGCAAAGTCGGTGGCCATATTAGCTAAAAAGCTGCTTTCAGGATTAAACAATTCAAAACGAACTTGATGATCAGTAACACGCACAATTTTACGAATAAGTTGATCAATCCCCACACTTTGAAAATACGGGTAATTGGCATCGCCCACAAAGTGATATGGATTATAGACATCAAATAGTCGGCTAAAGGTAAATATAACGTCGTCGGCGTTAAAATCCCGAGTAGGGGTAAAATAAGCGGTTGTATGAAATTTCACACCTTTGCGCAATGTGAAGGTAATAGATTTACCGTCTTTACTTATTTTCCAATCGGTTGCCAGCTCACTTTGAAACTCTGCCGTAACAGGGTCAATGCTAATTAGGCGGTCGTATAGCTGGTTGGCAATAATATCAATAGTAGAACCGGTGGTCGTAACTTGTGGATTAAACGACACAGGGTTAGCTTCAGCGCAATAAACTAAGCCTTGGTTTTTTTCTTCTATGATTTCTTCTTTGTTATCAATGCAACCTACTAAGGTGACCGCTAGTAAAGTAAGTAATAATTTATGCACCCGCATAACCTCTAACTATTGTTGATCCAACAAATTGTATTTTTTAAGATAACCACGTAATTGATGATACGTTAAACCAAGTACTTCTGCAGTTTTCTTTTGATTAAATTGGCTATGTTCGAGTGCTTTATTAATCATGTTTATTTCAAAGTCGTTTGAACGCTCTTTTAAACTACACGGAAATTGAATATCAACGGCTGTATTACTGCTTGCTTGAGCAATCGGCGGCGCAACAACAATAGGCTCGACATTAACAGTTTGGGCCGCTATAGGTGCTTTAATGCGCGCTTTTGGTCTAAATGGGCTATCGAATGGGTCTAAAATAATCTGGTGAACGGGGATATGTTCACTGCCATGGCGATACAAACTACGTTCAACCACATTTTTAAGTTCACGAATATTGCCGGGCCAATCATAACTAAGCAGTGTTTCTGTTGCGCTTCGGGTAAAACCGCTAAACAGTTCCCACTCTAAATCGCGCGCCATATTCATCGCAAACTGCTCAGCAAGAAGCATAATATCGTCTTGGCGTTCGCGCAGTGGTGGCAGGGTAATTACATCAAAGGCAAGGCGATCGAGTAAATCACTTCTAAATTCACCTTGCTCGGCCAAATAAGGAAGATCTTCGTTTGTCGCACACACTAAGCGGGTATCTACTTTTACAGTTTGCTTGCCGCCAACACGTTCAAACTCACCGTATTCTATAACGCGCAGCAGTTTTTCTTGTACCATAGCTGAGGTATTAGCTAATTCATCTAAAAACAGTGTGCCGCTGTTAGCGCGTTCAAAACGACCTTCGTGGCGTTTGCTTGCCCCCGTAAAAGCACCGCTTTCGTGGCCAAATAATTCACTTTCGAGTAGGTTCTCGTTAAGCGCTGCACAGTTAAGCTTTACGTAGTTTTGATCCCAGCGTTTTGATAAAAAGTGTAAGCGTGCTGCTATTAGCTCTTTACCTGTGCCGCGTTCACCAATAATAAGTACCGGTTTATCTAAATTAGCCAGTTGCGATACCTGATCTAATACAGACAGAAAGCTATCTGATTGGCCGAGTAAATTATCCTGTTGGCGATATTGGCTCATATTTCCTAACTCTTAGTCATTTTTACTAACAGTTAGTGTATTTCATAATTAGGGATAACTAAAGAAATTTGTATATTTAGTTTAACGTAATGAAAATAAAGTGTATTTTAACTTTTAAAAAGTTGGCAAGCATATTGATACTAGTTATAGCAGACTAACTAAGTTTTAATTACAGAGGTAAATGTTATGGGAATTTTTTCACGTTTTGCAGATATTGTTAATTCTAATATCAACGCCATTTTAGATAAAGCAGAAGACCCAGAAAAAATGGTTCGTCTGATTATTCAAGAAATGGAAGATACGCTTGTTGAAGTACGTTCTACATCAGCTAAAACATTGGCTGAGAAAAAAGAAATTGTACGCCGCTTAGATACACTTAAAGCGCAGGTAAGTGATTGGCAAGATAAAGCCGAACTGGCTTTAAGTAAAGACCGCGACGATTTAGCGCGTTCAGCCTTACTTGAAAAGCAAAAGTCGGCAGATGCAGTTGCTTCAGTAGCGAGTGAGCTTGAACATGTAGAGTCTCATATTGAGAAATTACAGCAAGAAGTAACGACGCTACAAGAAAAGCTAGCAGATGCTAAATCTCGTCAAAAAGCGATTATACTTCGCCAACGTTCGGCTGAGTCGCGCCTTGAAGTGAAAAAGACACTTGATAGCTCAAAAGTAGAAGAAGCACTTAACCGCTTTGAACGTTACGAAACCAAAATTGATGGACTAGAATCTCAAATTGAGTCGTACGATTTAGGTAAAAAGACGTTAGCGGATGAAATTGCTAATCTACAAAAAAATGAAAAGATAGATGATGAGCTAGCCGAACTTAAAAAGAAGTTAGCTGATAAATAATTTATAAAGGGGCACTTAAAGTGCCCCACTGCTTAAAAACATCAAAACGGATTGTCAGGAGAGGATTATGTTTGATCCAGAGATATTAGTTGCACCATTTATTTTGTTTATGATTTTTGTTGCTCCGCTGTGGCTAATTTTACACTACCGCAGCAAAAAACAAGTCAACCAAGGTTTAAGTGAACACGAACATCGCCAATTACTTGAGCTTGCACACAAAGCTGAAAAAATGGCTGAACGATTAGAAACACTTGAAGCATTGCTTGATCAAGAGTCACCACAATGGAGACGCAAAGTATGAGTGCCAAACGCGAATTATTAAGAGACCCACAACGCGGTAAAATAGCCGGTGTATGTGCGGGATTAAGTGACTACTTTAATATGGAGTTATGGTTAGTTCGCATTATATTTGTTAGTGCGGTACTGCTAACGGGTGGCCCATTATTTGTGGTAGCGTATATTGCAGCCTGGTTCATTTTAGATAAAAAAGAGCCCGCAGCGGCGCAAACAAAAAGCTCAACTAAAACTGACGATCCGCTAGAAGTAAAATTTAAAGTATGGCAAAAAGGCGAGCCACCGCGCCGCGCATTGCAAGATTTAAAAGAGCGTTTAACGCGTGTAGATACTCGCCTTCAAGATATGGAGCGCCATGTAACTTCAAGCGAGTTTACGGTGAGCCGTGAAATTAACAAACTTTAAAGGATTTAATAGCACCTTATTTGCAGCGTGATAAATTACGGCAAATTAGGTGCAAGACACTTTATGAGCCAATCATTTGCAAAAAAGACCTTTAAAAGTATTAAAGGCAAAGCACAAAAAGCCCTTCATCGCAGTTTAGACCAACACGTAAAACTTGCCGTAACAGGCCTAAGTGGCAGTGGTAAAACAGCCTTTATTACCGCGCTTGTTAAACACTTAACAACCCAAGCTGACGATAAAAACTTACCTTTTTTTGATGTAATGCGCGAGCACCGCCATGTGGCCACTAAAGTTGTGCCGCAAGAGGCGTTAAAAGTTCCTACGTTTAATTATACGCGCGCACTAAATTCATTATTTCCAAGCGATGGGATGCCTACATGGCCTGCATCTACCGAGCGGATTAATACGCTGCGCTTGGCAATAAAGTATCAAAGTAATGCAGGGCTGCGCGGCCACTTTTCGCCGCAATCAACGCTTTATTTAGATATTATTGACTACCCGGGTGAATGGCTCCTTGATTTACCTATGCTTGAGCAAAGCTATGCTCAATGGTGCGAGCAGCAATATCCATTATTAACTCAGCCTTCGCGCGTAAACACATCAAGTGATTTTTTAATGGCTGTTGAGCAACTTGACTTAAACGCTCCCGTTGATGAAAACGCACTTGCCCATATTGCTCAGCTTTATCAAAGCATGTTAGTAGGGCTTAAAAAAGACACCAAACTTGCCATGTTGCAACCTGGACGCATGCTTATGCCAGGTGATTTACAAGGCGCGCCATTGTTATTGTTTTTTCCGGTATCGGGTGAAATAAACAGTGACGATGTCGTTGCGGGTTCTAATTTAGCGCATTTAATTAAGCGCTTTAACGCTTATATAAAAGAAGTTGTAAAACCATTTTATAATGAGCATTTTAGACACTTCGATCGCCAAATCGTACTTGTAGATGTACTTAGTGCGCTAAACGAAGGGCACGAAACACTCCAAGAGCAAAGCAGTGTAATAAACCAATTACTCACACACTTTAATTACGGTGAGTCGGGCTTTTTTAAACGTTTATTTAAGCCAAACATAGACAAAATATTATTTGCAGCCAATAAGTCAGATCATATAAGTGCTAAGCACCATAAAGATTTAGCACTGCTACTTGATTCGCTCGTGCATGAGCAAAGTAATCATTTAAAGTTTGATGGTGTAAAAATAGAAACCATGGCTATGTCGTCAATTACAGCAACGCAGCCGCGCCAAGTTACCGACAAAGGCCAAACGCTTGACTGCATTTATGGCAAACCATTACACGAACCTGATTGGCTTACGTATTTACCGCCGCAACCTCCCTCGCGGATGCTTAATAAAAATGAGTGGCCAGCACAGGGATTTGAGTTTTTATCGTTTTCCCCAATGCCGAGCCCCGATAAACAACTAAAACATATTCGATTAGATCATGTCATGCAGTACCTGCTAGGAGACAAATTAACATGAATGAGTCAAACCAACCATTTCAAGCAGGGCGTCGCATAGATACGCAAAGCATTGAGCAAAACGAACCCGTTTTAGCACCTGCAAAAATTATTCAGCACGGACAAAGTGATTACGAAGAACTTGAAGATGAAGCACTAGAGCCAGAAATAGATCTGGAGCCTGTGTACAAAAAGTCAAAGTGGCAAACGCTCAAAGGTGTTTTTGCTATTAGTTTTATAGTACTGGTGCTTTTAGAATTTGCGTACTCGTTGGTATTTGCTTTCGAGCAGTCAATTATTTTAGGCAGTGTTTATTTAACCGCAGTTGTAAGTGGCGTGCTGCTAATTGGGCGCTTATTGTGGCGAGAGTACCGAATGCTGCGCAGTTTAAAGCGTAACCAATTGCACCGAGTGGAAGCCGACAGGCTTTTAAACAGCGAGCAAGTAGGCGGTGCATTACCTTGGCTCGAAAAGCTTAATAAACATCAGGAGCTTGATAACTTTGAAACCTTTAAAAACCAAGTAGCGACGCATCACAGCGACAAAGAAATAATGACGCTGTACGCCAACAGTTTATTAATAACCCAAGACACCAAAGCTAAAAAGCTTATAAATCGTTTTGCGACTGAATCAGCTCTACTAGTTGCCCTAAGCCCACTTGCGCTGGTGGATATGATGGCTGTGCTTTGGCGCGGTACTAAGTTAATAGAACAAATTGGTAAAATTTACGGCATTGGTTTTGGCTACGCGAGCCGTATAAAACTGTACCGTATGCTGATAAAACAAGTAATGTTTGTAGGCAGTGCAGAGCTTGTATCTGACCTTGCTGCAACTGCACTAAGTGCTGAGCTTTTAGGTAAGCTTTCGGGGCGGGCAGCGCAAGGGGTCAGTGCTGGTATTTTTACAGCGCGTATTGGTTACAAAGCAATGGAGCTTAGTCGCCCATTACCAAGGCTTGAAAACAAGCGCAGCTTACTAAAAGGCACTGTGCAAAGCATCGCAGGTAAAATTATGAGCCGTAAAAAGGCGGAACCAACACACTAGATTAGCAGTGGCAATATTTGTGTACAAACGTGCGCTGCATGGTTTTTACACAAATAGCCATCTGAGCATCCGGCATGCTTGCTGTTTGTAAGCGCATACGTTTTGATTGTTGAATCGCAAAAACATAATAATCAAAAAAATGAGCCTACAATGAGCAAGCATCATATAAACACCCAGTGTATTCACGGACCACAAAAAGCAAACGACCCGCACGGCGCACTCACTTCTCCTTTGTATCAAACCTCTACCTTTCATTTTGAAAGTGCCGCACAAGGTGCTGCGCGTTTTGCAGGCGACGAACCTGGCTATATTTATACGCGCTTAGGAAACCCTACAACCACAGAGCTTGAACAAAAAGTTGCTCAACTAGAGAGCTGTGAAGCAGCTGCTGCAACCGCAACAGGTATGGGGGCCGTATCTGCCTCAGTACTGAGCTTTTTATCGCAAGGAGATCACCTTGTTGCCTCAAGTGCTTTGTATGGTTGTACCTTTGCGTTTTTCTCGCACATGTTGCCGCGCTGGGGAATCGAAGTCACCTTTGTTGATATGACCAATGAGGACGAACTACGCGCTGCCATCAAACCTAATTCAAAAATGATATTTGTAGAAACGCCAATCAACCCCACTATGGCGGTTATTGATTTGGCACTCATTGGCGCAGTTGCTAAAGAGCACAGTTTAATTAGTGTAGTCGACAACACCTTTTTAACGCCGCTACTGCAATCACCCAAAAAATACGGTATCGACATTATAATACACAGTGCGACCAAGTACTTAAACGGCCACGGAGACGTAGTCGCCGGTATTGTATGTGGATCGCTTGAGCACATAACACACATTAAAATGACCGTACTAAAAGACATTGGTGCAACCATAAGCCCGCACGACGCATGGCTAATTAATCGAGGTCTAAAAACACTCGCTATTAGAATAGAGCGCCATTGTCAAAGCGCACAAACAATAGCCGAATATCTAGAAGCGCACCCACAAGTAAGCACCGTATATTACCCGGGGCTTAAATCGCACCCAGGTTATAAGTTTATTGGTAATCAAATGAAAGCCGCTGGTGGTGTTATTGCGTTTGAAATAAAAGGCACGCTACAAGATGGCGCGCAATTTATTGATAGTATGAAACTTTGTACACTTGCAGTAAGCCTCGGCGACGCTGAAACACTGATTCAGCATCCTGCATCTATGACTCACTCGCCTTATACGCCAGAGGAACGAGCCGCCGCTGGAATAAGTGATGGGCTGATCAGACTCTCGGTTGGGCTTGAAGATGTTAACGACATTATTAGTGATTTAGACCAAGCTTTTACTAAAATTGGTTAGGTGTATTTAATTGTATACACTTAAAAATAAGCTGCAGGCCTTTATTTAAAGGTCTGTATTTTTAATGTGCCATGAGTGTAATTTTAACTTTACGATCTAAGTGATCACGCTAAATACTGATGTTAGCCTATCTATTAAACTTTTCTTCACTTTTGCATAGTATGGGGTCATTCGATATTCAACAGGTTTGAGTATCACACTGACACCGATTTAGGGCTCACACCCAAGAAGGTAATTATGGCTAAAGCAAGTAAATACACATCCAAAACACCAGACGAAAATGGTGTTATACACTGGAGTGATGAAGAAAATAAAATTTGGTCTGAGCTTGTAGCGCGCCAACTTGAGTGCATTGAAGGCAAAGCCTGCAGTGAGTACATGCAAGGGTTAAAAAAGATTAACCTGCCGCACGATCGTATTCCGCAGTTAAGCGAACTAAACGAAGTATTGTTAGCCACTACCGGTTGGCAAGTTGCACCAGTACCTGCGCTTATCGACTTTGATGAGTTTTTTAGATTACTGGCAAACAAGCAGTTTCCGGTAGCCACGTTTATTCGTAGCCGCGAAGAATTTGACTACCTACAAGAGCCAGATATTTTTCATGAAATATTTGGCCATTGCGCCATGCTAACTAACCCTGACTTTGCCGAGTTTACGCATAAGTACGGGCAATTAGGTTACGCAGCGCAGAAAAAGGACCGTGTATACCTTGCGCGTATATACTGGTTTACAGTCGAATTTGGTTTAATGCAAACCGAAGATGGCCTGCGTATTTACGGCGGCGGCATTTTATCAAGCCCAGGGGAGACTCAGTATGTATACTCAAATACGCCAGAAATTAGCCCAATGAACGTGCTTGATGTACTGCGTACGCCGTACCGTATTGATATTATGCAACCACAGTACTACACCATAAATTCGATTCATGATCTGTTTGATATATCGCAAATGAATATTATGACTTTGGTTGAGCGAGCTAAAGAGCTTGGTTTGCACGACCCAAAATTTCCACCAAAAGAAAAATTAGCCAGTTAAATATTAATGCTAAAAAAGCTAAAAAAGCTAAAAAGTAAGGATTTAGAATGTCTTCATTAAGTGCACAAAAATGCGAAGCCTGCCATGTAGATGCGCCAAAAGTATCTGACGAAGAGTTAGCACAATTAATTACTAAAATCCCAGACTGGGTACCAGAAGTACGCGACGGCATTATGCAGCTTGAGCGTGTTTATAAATTTAAAAACTTCAAACAGGCTATCGCGTTTACTAACAAAGTAGGCGACATGGCAGAAGACGAAGGCCACCACCCAGGTTTATTAACCGAGTGGGGCAAAGTAACCGTTACATGGTGGAGCCATTCAATTAAAGGCCTACACAAAAACGATTTTATTTGCGCAGCTAAAACAGACGACGTATTTAACGCGCTGTAAACCACACTATTGAGCGAACCAACAAAAGCACTTATTTTATAAGTGCTTTTTTAGTTTTGGGAGGTCATTGCTAACAATGAGCAGCAGCTCGGTATTGTTTTTATCGGCGTAGGGAGGGTTGAGTGAAACGAAACCCAACTTTTTACGTCTTAGAATATTCAATTTTATTATTTTCTCTAAAGAGTTAGACTCAGAATGAAGAAGGTTAATCATTTAAGGCTTTAAATATGGAATATGTTTATCACTACACTTCTGCAGATGGTTTAAAGGGAATTTTAGAGAGTAAAAGTTTATGGGCTACTAATACAGAGTATTTAAATGATTTTAGAGAAATTAAGGAAGGTATTGATACGATAAAATCGCTTAGACAGAACTTGTATGAATTTTCACAAAGAAAACTCGAAAAAATCTATGCCAAGCATAAAAATATGCCTTTAGAGATTATCCAAGAAGCAATGCAAAATAAAAAGGTGCATCTCGCAAATCATTTTTTAAAGTTTCTGTGGGATATAATTGATAATAATAGCATTGATGAAATTTACACGACTTCATTTACAACTAAGCATGATAGTTTAAATCATTGGCTTACCTACGGGTCAGAGCAAACCTCATACTGTATAAAGTTTAACAAAGAAAAGCTATTTGATGATATGTATTTCAGGCAACGAAAATTTTTGAGTGGCTATGATAATGTTGACTATGAACCGGCTACGAATATTTTTCACTCTTTGCTCGAGGAACATTACCTTCCAGAGGTTTTAGGTTACATCTTAAATTCAAATTTAGATTTAGATTTAGATTTAGATAAGAAAGAACTTGATAAAAAATGTGCTATAGCTGCAATTGAAATTTTTAATGAAGTTATTTTTAAGATTGCCAGTATTAAAGATAGAGCATTTAAGTATGAGGAAGAGTATCGTTTTACCCTATTTCATCCTGGTTCGGTAATGCTAAATGACGATGACCAAATTGATTACTTTGATTTCATAGATTCTTCTGATATCGACTTTTTAGAGCAAGGAGATAAAGGTGGAAAGCACTTTCCTTTATGCTATCGCACTCTTAAATCTGGCATTATAGCCCCATATAGAGCGATACCTTTTCCTAAAAATTCAATTGAAGAAATTATAATAGGACCATCAGAAAATAATGAGTTGGCTGTTAAAGGCTTAAAGTCCCTTTTGAGTTCATTAAATTTTGATGTAGAAGTATCTAGCACTAAAACTTCATTTAGAAGAATTTAAAAAAGCCCTAAACCCAAAGGGCTTAGAGCTTTCTATATACAATTAAAGTTTAGCTAAAATACTTCACTTCAACGTATCGTTGGGTTTCGTTTCACTCAACCCAACCGACTGTTACTCATCAATTGAGCGTAGTAGGGCGTTTATGCCTACTTTTTCACGTGTTTGTTTATCTACTTTTTTCACGATAATTGCAGCGTACAGGCTGTGAGTGCCATCTTTTGACGGTAGTGCGCCTGGTACAACTACGGCGCCTGCTGGTACGCGGCCATAGTGAATTTCGCCAGTTTCGCGGTCATAAATACGAGTGCTTTGGCTGATGTAAACACCCATTGAAATTACTGCGCCTTCTTCAACAATTACGCCTTCCACAATTTCAGAACGTGCGCCAATAAAACAGTTGTCTTCAATGATGGTTGGGTTAGCTTGTAGAGGCTCTAAAACGCCGCCTATGCCTACGCCACCTGATAAATGTACATTCTTACCAATTTGTGCACATGAGCCTACAGTCGCCCATGTATCAACCATGGTGCCGTCGTCAACGTATGCGCCAATATTTACGTACGATGGCATAAGTACGACGTTTTTACCTACAAAGCTGCCTTTACGTGCTACAGCGTTTGGTACTACGCGCATACCGCCTTGCTGAAATTGCTCTGGCGTGTAGTCGCTAAATTTAAGTGGTACTTTGTCGTAAAACTGGTTTACGCCGTCGTTCATTGGTTGGTTGTCGCGAATACGAAACGACAGTAAAACCGCTTTTTTAAGCCACTGGTGTACAACCCATTCACCTGATATTTTTTCAGCAACGCGCGCTGCGCCGCTATCAAGCAAATCAAGTGCGTCGATAATGGCTTGTTTTACGTCGCTTGATACTGTGCTTGGGCTAATGCTATCGCGGTTGTCCCATGCGTTTTCGATCATCGTTTTTAAATCTGACATGTGTGTCCTCTATTCTGTTTCGGCGTTGAATTTTTTACGTAATGCCTGATGAATTTTTGCTTGCTCTTCATCAGTCAGCGCTTGGTATTCGTTATTAGATACAACAAAGAAATCCTCTGCACGTTCACCTACCGTGGTAATACGGGCAGCGTGAATGTGCAGTAAATGCGCTTGGAAAACTTCGGCTATTTTGGTTAGTAAACCTTGTATATCGACGGCTTGAATTTCTATTAAGCTACGGTCTTTGCGTGCATGTGGGCGCAACACAATTTTAGGTTTAATATTAAAATCTTTAAAGCGTTGAGAGCGGCTCTTTTTAAAGCGAATTTTTTTACGCGGATCGCTCAATGCTTGCTCAAGCCCGCGTTTAATTGATTGCGCTCGACCACTTGCAATAGGGTCGCCACTTACTTCAAGTATTACAAAGCTAAACAAGACGTAGCCGTCTTTGGTGGTCAGTACTTGCGCGTGCTGTATTTGTGCTTTTTTAGAGCCAATGACACTCACTAATCTCGCAAATAGTGCACCAGAGTAAGGGCTGTATACAAATACTTGTGTACCACCATGCATGGCTTTGTTAGATACAATTACACTGGGTTGGCTTAAATCGGTGCTACTTAATAAATGCTCACTTTGCCACGATATTTGCTGTTCGCTAAAGGCGGTAAAGTAATTGGCTTTAAAGCGACTCCAAATTAAATCAATTTTTTCCTCTTGATAGCCCAAGTTAAGTAGACGTTGTTTAGCTTGGTGCTTTTTATCGCGAATTTGGTCGCGTTGATCCATTGGGTTTTCGAGCCCTAAGCGCAACGCGCGTTGCGTGTGCAAGTACAATTCACGCAGTAGGGTGTTTTTCCAATCGTTCCATAAGTTGTCATTGGTTGCACGTATGTCGGCAACGGTTAAACAATATAAATAGTCGAGTTGGCGCTCTGTTTTAATACGTGTTGCAAAGTCTTTTATTACAGCAGGGTCGTTAATGTCTTTACGCTGCGCGGTAACCGACATAAGTAAATGGTTACTTACAAGCCATGCTACTAATTTTGCATCAGCCGATGAAAAACCATGTAATTTAGCAAAGGCTATAGCATCAACAGCGCCAAGCTCTGAGTGATCGCCCCCTCGGCCTTTAGCGATGTCGTGAAATATACCGGCTAAATAAAGTAGCTCCGGTTTATCCATGCGAGTGACTATTTCACTGCAAATAGGAAACTCGCTAATGCCTGTTTTATCAAAATATTCGTAAATGTTTTTGATTAATTTGTGAGTGTGCTCATCTACGGTATAAGCATGAAACAAATCGAACTGCATTTGCCCAAATATATTACGCCACTGCGGTAAGTAGGCGGCAAGCATGCCGTGTTTGTGCATTAACGTAAATGCGCGTCCCATACCGTTAGGGTGTTTGACTAAGCGTAAAAATGCTTCACGACAGGCTGCATAATCTTGTAAATCACCCAATAAACGACGGCGTACTTGTCGAATAGTACGAATAGTACTTGGGTAAATATGGGTGATTTCGGGGTTGTCGGCGATGTGCTCAAACAATACAAAGAGCTGGTCACGTCTAAAAAATACGGATGGATCTTTTACGCGTATTTGATGGCCAACACGTTCAAAATTTCTGTCGAGTACTTCTACAACATTTTCACTGTTTTGCGGTGAAATGCTTTGCTCAAAATACGAAAGCAGCATTTGGTTAAGCTCGCGTACGCGGCTCATTATTCTAAATAAGCGTTTCATCATACGCTCAACCGAGGCTTTACCATCGCTGCCAAAACCTAAAATTTCGGCGGCTTGGGGTTGATGATCAAACAATAAACGGTTTTCTGAACGCCCTGCAGCCAAATGAAGAGCAAAACGAATGTTCCATAGGTTTTCTAGGCACTCTGATAGCTCTTGAAACTCTTCGTGAGTTAGATAACCGTGGCTAATTAGCTCTTGCAGTGTTTCGGCTCTAAAGTGTTTTTTAGCAACCCAAATGATGGTTTGTAAGTCGCGAAGGCCACCGGGGTTTTCTTTAATGTTTGGTTCAAGGTTATACGCAGTGCCGTGGCACTTTCTGTGACGTAAGTTTTGCTCTTGTACTTTGGCAACAAAAAAGTCGCTAGAACCCCAAACAGGGGTTTCTAGTACAAAGGTTTTAAGTTTTTCGAACTCGATATGGTTGCCAAAAATAAGCCGACTTTCGAGCAAGCTGGTGGCAAAGGTGACGTCTTCACGTTTTTGCTCAATAGCTTGCTCAATGGTACGCACGCTATGGCCAATCTCTAAGTTGAGATCCCACAGCATAGTGACAAACTGGCCTATTTTTTCGCATATTTCTTCACTGGGTTGTTCAGTGACTAAAAGTAGAAAATCAATATCGGAATAAGGATGAAGTTCGCCGCGTCCATATCCGCCCACAGCAATTAGCGCTAAATCAGGTTCGTGCGATAACTCATAAACATGAAAGAGCTTAATTAATAGGCGGTCAATAAACTCAGCCCGGGCATTAATTAAATTCCCAACCGGTTGCTTAGAAAATTCGTTATGTAGCCATTTATAAAAATAGCTAGAACAATCGCGATAATCACTAAGTTGCTCAGCATCGCTAAGCAACTTTTTTACTTTGTTGGGTAATGCCACGTGGGCTGGCTCCTTGTTGAACCTTTCACACGGATAAGGTTTGTCTTATCAAGTGTTTCGGTTTTATTAGTGTTCTATTATCCTGTCGATAGTATCATCCGATCGTAGCGTTAAAATTTCAACACCATTTTCGGTCACTAATAAAGTATGTTCCCACTGTGCAGACAAACTACGGTCGCGTGTTACTACTGTCCAATCATCTTTAAGAAGCTTACATTGGCGTTTACCCGCATTAACCATAGGTTCAATAGTTAAACACATACCTGCTTTTAAGGCTTCGCCAGTGCCGGCTTTACCATAATGCATTATTTGTGGTTCTTCATGAAATCCTGCGCCAATACCGTGGCCGCAATATTCACGTACGATTGAGTAGTTAAAGCTTTCTGCATATTTTTGAATTGCTGAGCCAATATCACCTAAGCGCACACCAGGTTTTACCATTTTAATAGCAAGGTATAAGCTTTCTTGTGTTACTTCTGCAAGACGCTTAGCTTGAATGTTTGGTGTACCAACGTGGAACATTTTAGATGTGTCGCCGTGGTAACCGTCTTTAATGACAGTTACGTCAATATTTACGCTGTCGCCTTCTTTTAATGCTTTGTCATTTGGAATTCCGTGACATATAACATGATTAACTGACGTACAAACTGATTTTGGAAAGCCATGATAATTTAATGGAGCAGGGATTGCTTGTTGCACATTAACAATATAATCATGACAAAGTGTATTTAGCTCATCGGTGGTAACACCTGGCACTACATGAGGGCCGATCATTTCAAGTACATCGGCCGCTAAGCGCCCAGCTACGCGCATTTTCTCTATTTCTTCAGGGGTCTTGATAATAGCGCTCATTGAGGCTCCAAAGTTGAGTTTTTAACATTTATCGTCGAACAAATTTTGCACGCGACGTTGAGTATTTAATTTTAATATGGTATAAAGCGCGCCGTCTTTTTACAAATAAATTCTTAAATGATTTTTTGTATTTAAGGCAAACACAATTTGATTTTAACACACACACGTATCGTCACATACACTTGGGTGCATTTGAAGTTTAATTACTTCGGTGTTGGTGCTATGGGATATGTGGAGGCCTAACCCTAAACAACTATAGAGGATCTATAAAATGGCAAATGTTTCAATGCGCGATATGCTTCAAGCTGGTGTTCACTTTGGTCACCAAGCACGTTACTGGAACCCTAAGATGAAGCCTTTCATCTTCGGTACACGTAACCGTGTTCATATCATCAACCTTGAGCAAACAGTACCAATGTTCAATAACGCACTTAAGTTTTTAACTGGTGCTGCTTCAAACAAAGGTAAAGTTCTTTTCGTTGGTACTAAGCGCGCAGCAAGCGAAGCAGTTAAAGAAGCAGCTATTGCAAGCGACCAGTATTACGTTAATCACCGTTGGTTAGGTGGTATGTTGACTAACTGGAAAACAGTTCGTCAATCAATCAAGCGTCTTAAAGACCTTGAAGTACAAAGCCAAGACGGTACTTTCGAGAAATTAACTAAGAAAGAAACGTTAATGCTTAATCGCGAAATGGACAAGCTTGAAAAAAGCCTTGGTGGTATCAAAAACATGGGCGGTCTTCCAGACGCGCTTTTCGTTATCGATGCTGACCACGAGCACATTGCTATCCGTGAAGCTAACAACCTAGGTATTCCAGTTGTTGCAATCGTTGATACTAACTCTAATCCAGACGGCGTTGATTTCATCGTTCCTGGTAACGATGATGCTATCCGTGCTGTAAGCCTTTACACTAGCGCTGTTGCAGCTGCTATCACTGAAGGTCGCGAGAATAACATCGTTGCTCAAGCTGAGAAAGACGATTTCGTTGAAGCTGAGTAATTAGCTGTCATCAAGTCTTCATCTTTTTAAGGTGAAGACTTGCTATTCTTGTAGAGCGGGTAACCCGCTTATCTAAACCAGATTTCAGATTTGAGGATTTACTAATGGCTGTAACTACTGCCCTAGTTAAAGAATTACGCGAGCGCACAGGCGCTGGCATGATGGATTGTAAAAAAGCGTTAACTGAGACTGATGGCGACATCGAGTTAGCGATTGAAAACATGCGTAAAAGTGGCGCTGCTAAAGCTGCTAAAAAAGCAGGTAACATTGCTGCTGAAGGTACTATCATCATCAAGCAAAATGCGGGTGTTGCAGTACTAGTAGAAGTTAACTGTCAAACTGACTTCGTTGCAAAAGACGTAAGCTTCTTAGCATTTGCTAACAAAGTTGCTGACGCTGCAATTGCTGACACAATCTCTATCGAAGACTTACAAGCTAAGTTTGAAGAAGACCGTGTTGAGCTAGTTACTAAAATTGGCGAAAACATCAACGTACGTCGCCTGCAGTACGTAACTGGTGAAAACCTAGTTGAGTACCGTCATGGCGATCGTATCGGTGTTGTTGTTGCTGGTGTTGCTGATGAAGAAACACTTAAGCACGTTGCAATGCACGTTGCTGCATCTAGCCCTGAATACTTAACACCTTCTGATGTGCCTGCTGATGTTGTTGAAAAAGAAAAGCAAGTACAAATCGAAATCGCGATGAATGAAGGCAAGCCTGCTGAAATCGCTGAGAAGATGGTTGTTGGTCGTATGAAGAAATTTACTGGTGAGGTTTCTCTTACTGGTCAAGCTTTCATCATGGAACCTAAAAAATCTGTTGGCGATATTCTTAAAGAGAAAAACGCAACAGTTACTAGCTTCGTACGTGTAGAAGTTGGTGAAGGTATCGAGAAGAAAGAAGAAGATTTTGCTGCTGAAGTTGCTGCTCAAATTGCTGCAGCTAAAGGTCAGTAAGATTAACTATTTGTGATGCAAAAGGAAATTAGATGCAATTAAAGTACTATTTGGTTTTGCTTCACAGCTAGAAATTCTTTAAAATAACCGCGCTTTTATGTTTAACATAAGCGCGGTTATTTTTTATCCATAATTCAATAAAAGTTGGCCCCAATACTATGACTATCAATCGTAAACCTATTTTTAGACGTGTTCTTCTCAAATTAAGTGGTGAAGCTTTAATGGGAGACGAAGGCTTCGGCATCGATCCTAAAGTTTTAGACCGTATGGCACAAGAAATTAAAGAGCTAGTAGAGCTCGACGTAGAAGTGGGTTTAGTTATTGGTGGAGGTAACTTTTTACGCGGTGGATCGCTTGCAGAAGCAGGTATGAATCGCGTTGTTGGTGACCATATGGGTATGCTTGCAACAGTTATGAATGGCCTTGCAATGCGTGACGCGCTGCATCGTGCATTTGTAAATTGTCGTTTAATGTCGGCTATCCCATTAAATGGTGTGTGTGATGCATATAACTGGGCTGAAGCAATTAGCTTATTAAAAACGGGCCGCGTTGTTATTTTTGCAGCGGGTACGGGTAATCCATTCTTCACGACTGATTCTGCAGCGTGTTTACGCGGTATCGAAATTGAAGCGGATACTGTAATTAAAGCAACGAAAGTGGATGGCGTGTACAGTGATGACCCTGTAAAAAACCCAGAAGCGACGCTTTATCGCCACTTAAGCTACAATGAAATCATCGATAAAGAATTAAAAGTTATGGATTTAGCGGCATTTACTCTAGCCCGCGATCACAATATGCCGTTGAGCGTATTTAACATGAATAAATCAGGCGCGCTAAAACGCGTAATTATGGGTGAAGAAGAAGGAACACTTATTTCTTCACAAGCCTCAGATGAAATAATCAAATAATTAGGATTAAACCGTGATTAACGATATTCAAAAAGACGCGCAAGCGCGCATGCAAAAAAGTGTAACTGCACTAGGTAGCCAATTATCTAAAATTCGTACTGGCCGCGCACATCCAGCTATCTTAGATGGCATTATGGTGTCGTACTACGGTGCACCAACGCCTTTAAACCAAGTTGCTAACGTGACAATTGAAGATTCTCGTACACTTGCTATTGGTGTATTTGATAAGTCTTTGGCGCAAGCTGTTGAAAAAGCGATTATGGCGTCTGACTTAGGCTTAAACCCTATGTCAGCAGGTACTGTTATTCGTGTACCACTTCCTCCACTTACAGAAGAGCGTCGTAAAGACTTAATCAAAATTGTACGCGCTGAAGTTGAAGGTGGTCGTGTTGCTATTCGTAATATTCGTCGCGATGCTAATGGCGATGTGAAAGCGTTATTAAAAGATAAAGACATATCAGAAGATGAAGCGCGTCAATCAGATGATGCGATTCAAAAACTTACTGATAAGTTTATTAAAGAAATGGATACGCTATTAGCTGCCAAAGAAACTGAATTGATGGAAATCTAGGCAACTAAAATTATTAGTTTTGAAACGCCGTCTGGGGTATACTAGGCGGCGTTTTTTTATGGAATATTCAATATTTATGGTTCTAGACGCTGACACAATTTCACAGCAATGTTTACCTAAACATGTTGCCATCATAATGGATGGTAATGGACGTTGGGCGCAAGCTAGAAATAGACCTCGTGTATACGGGCATAAAAAAGGCGTGGATGCCGTTCGTCAGTCTGTTCAGTTTTGCACTAAGTTAGGGATACAATCGTTAACTTTATTTGCTTTTAGCAGTGAAAACTGGCGCCGACCTGAGGATGAAGTGAATACGTTAATGGAGCTTTTTTTGTTTGTTTTAACAAAAGAAGTTAAAAAGCTTCACAAAAACAATGTAAAACTGACCATTATTGGAGACTTATCACGATTCTCGGAGAGCTTGCGTAGTAAAGTATATTCCGCACAAGCGTTGACTGAGAATAACACCGGGCTGCACTTAAATGTTGCAGCTAATTATGGTGGTCGTTGGGATATGGCTAATGCAGCTAAGCAACTTGCGTTGCAAGTAGAAAAAGGCACACTTAACGCCGAAGATATTACCGAAGAGCGTTTAGCGCAGCATATGAGCATGGCAGATCAGGCAGAACCTGATTTACTTATTCGCACTGGTGGCGATGTTCGTATTAGTAACTTTTTATTATGGCAAGCCGCTTACGCAGAACTTTACTTTACCGACACACTTTGGCCTGATTTTAATGAAGCAGCATTTGCTGAGGCCATTGCGTGTTACGTTGCCAGAGAGCGACGTTTTGGTTGTACGGGCGAACAAATAAAACAATTACTCGCTCAAACCTAAATAGAATAAGGGTCACAATTTTGTTAAAACAACGCATTTTAACCTCGCTCGTGCTAGCGCCTTTAGCATTAGCATTGGTTTTTTATACACCGCTTACGTTATTTAGTTATTTTGCAGGTGCAATAGTATTATTAGGTGCATGGGAATGGTCTGCATTTATGGGCCTGTGTGACAAACTCAAAAGAAGTGCTTTTGTACTTTTAGTTGCGGCTTTACTCGCAGTGCTCAACTTACATTGGCCAATTGAAGCTTTATGGCAAAATGGTAAATTAGTGGGTGATGCAAATTATTTATTTACACTTGCATTTGCTTGGTGGATTGTTGCCAGTTATTTAGTATGGCGTTATCCCGCTATGGCTAAAGCTTGGAATGAAGGCCTCGTGATGCGAGGCATCGCTGGTTTACTAACGCTTGTGCCATTGTGGCTTGCACTTAATACCTTACGTAGTGCGCAGTATGCTGAATCTGCTCATTTTGGTTCTATGCTGATTTTAGTCGTTTTAGGTATTGTGTGGAGCGCTGATGTGGGTGCCTACTTTACTGGAAAAAGTTTTGGTAAGCATAAATTGATGCCTAAAGTGAGCCCAAATAAAACAATTGAAGGGCTCGCCGGTGGTGTCGTTGCTGCTGTTATTTTTGTCTTAATATTTTGTCATTTCACCGATGTTGATTTAGTTGTTTGGCCTGTATACGCCATTATGACCGCTTTGATTGCGTTGTTTTCTGCTGTAGGTGACTTACTCGAAAGCATGTTTAAACGCGAAGCTGGCTTAAAAGACAGTGGTAATTGTTTACCTGGTCACGGTGGGATTTTAGATAGAATTGATAGCTTAACCGCTGCGGCTCCAATGTTTGTTATGTGTTATGCATGGACGCTGAGTTTATGAGCCCAAAGCAACAACTGGTTATTTTAGGTGCAACAGGGTCTATTGGCTTAAGCACATTAGATGTTGTATCGCTAAATAAAGAACTATTTGATGTTTTTGCTTTAACCGCCGGACAAAATGCAAAAAAAATGGCTGCGTTATGCATAGAGCATGAACCTGTATATGCAGTTATGGCTTCGCAAACGGCTGCTGAGCAGTTGTCATCGTATTTAACTAATACTCAGTGTAAAACTAAAGTAAGGCATGGCGAGCAAGCTATGAGTGACGTGTGTGCTTATCCTAATGTTGATGTTGTTATGTCGGCAATTGTAGGTGCTGCTGGTTTATTGCCAACATTAAGTGCAGTAGAAGCAGGTAAAAAAGTACTGCTTGCCAATAAAGAATCACTTGTGATGTCTGGCCAGTTGTTTATTGACAAAGTTAAACAACATAAAGCAACTTTACTACCAATTGATAGCGAACATAATGCTATTTTTCAATGTCTACCTTCTTCGTTACAAAATGCCAAAGGCGATCAAAATTTACAGCAACATGGCGTAAGTAAAATTTTGCTTACCGGTTCTGGTGGCCCATTTTTAACCCGTGATATAAATACGTTAAAAGATGTCACTGTTAGCGAAGCAGTCGCTCACCCTAATTGGTCTATGGGTCAAAAAATATCAGTAGATTCGGCCACTATGATGAACAAAGGCTTGGAGTTTATTGAAGCCAAGTGGTTATTCAATTGTGACACCAGTGATATTGATGTAGTTATTCATCCGCAAAGCATTATTCATTCAATGGTGCAGTACCACGACGGTTCTATTTTAGCGCAAATGGGTAACCCTGATATGCGCACTCCTATTGCCCATGCACTTGCATATCCTGAGCGAATTAATGCGGGTGTAAAGCCTCTCAATTTCTCTGATATTACAGACTTTTCATTTACCAAGCCTGATTACGCCCGTTATCCTAATTTACAACTTGCGGTTGATGCATGTAGTGCAGGGCAAGGTGCTACAACGACAGTAAATGCAGCGAATGAAATAACAGTAAACGCGTTCTTAAATGGTAAAATTGGTTTTACCGATATATACAAAATAAATGCACAAACACTTGAAGCTGCAACGTACACCAATGTGCAAAGCTTAGATGAAATTTTAGAGTGCGATAAATTAGCGCGGATTAGCGCTTTGCAATTTATAACAAAAGTGGCGCATTAATATGTTTGATTTTTTTTGGAACCTAGGCTCATTTATTTTAGCGCTTGGTATTTTAGTGGCCATACATGAGTACGGCCATTTTTGGGTTGCGCGCAAAATGGGCGTTAAAGTGCTGCGTTTTTCAATTGGTTTTGGTAAACCACTTATAAAATGGCACGATAAATATAATACTGAATACGTAATTGCAGCAATACCACTAGGCGGTTATGTAAAAATGCTTGATGAGCGCGTTGATGAAGTACCACAAAACCAACGTCACTTATCGTTTAATGCTAAATCGGTTCAAGCGCGTATTGCTATTGTTGCAGCGGGTCCTATGGCAAACTTTTTGTTTGCTATTTTTGCACTTACTGCCATGTATATGGTGGGTGTGCAATCGGTTAAGCCAGTTGTTGGCAGCGTTACTGAAGGGAGTCGAGCGGAGCAGGCGGGCATAATGCCAAGCCAGCATATTATTAAAATTGGCGATGACGATATAACAACGTGGCAAGATGCTACATTTGCACTAATGTCGAGCTTAGGTGAGGAAAGCGTTGAGGTTACGGTTCGTGATAAAAATCTACAACCACGTATTAAAACGCTTAATTTAGATGGTTGGAAACTTGATCAGCAAGATGTTCCGCCACTGAGTTCGTTAGGTATTGTTCCATTTAGACCTCAGGCAACACTGACTATTGCCGCTGTGACTGAAAATTCAGCAGCAAAACAAGCAGATTTGAAGGTTAATGACACTATTTTGGCTGTAAATGGCGAAACAATAAGCAGTTGGCAGCAATTAGTTAATCTTATTACGCAATCGGCTAACAAATCTTTACAATTTAGTGTAAAAAGACAAGATAGTATAAAAAGCATTACAGTAACCCCGCAAAGCCGCCTTGATAATAGCGGTATTGAACAGGGCTTTTTGGGCGTAGCACCGGTTGTTCAACAATGGCCAGAAGGGTATGTAGAGACTAGACAATACGGCCCTCTTGACAGCATTGTCCGAGGAACAAAAGAAACATGGCGCTTGATTACTCTTAGCTTTGACATGATAGGTAATTTAATTACAGGCCAAGTTTCTGTTAAAAATTTAAGTGGTCCCGTGGGCATTGCAGTCGGTGCTGGAACTAGCGTAAGCTATGGCTTAGTTGCATTTTTAAGCTTCTTAGCCTTGATTAGCGTTAACTTGGGTGTATTTAATTTATTACCCTTGCCAGTGCTTGATGGTGGACACTTAATGTATTACATAATTGAACTTTTTCGTAAAAAGCCAGTCTCTGAAAAGACACAAGAGTTTGGTTTTAAAGTGGGAGCCTTGCTACTCATTTTTCTAACATGTTTCGCTTTGTTCAATGATGTATCACGTTTGTAGCTACAGCGTGACAATTACTAATTAGAACACGATTGTAAAGCATCATTAATTTTAGGTGCTAAGCGGTAATACAGTTGTATAGGATAAAGATAATAAAATGGCTATAAAAAAACATTTGGCAGTTTCAAGTTTATTGGGTGCAAGCTTTGCAGCACTGGGCCAAACTTCCTTTATTGTTGAAGATCTTAAAGTTGAAGGCTTACAGCGCGTAGCACTGGGTGCTGCATTAACGCATATTCCTATCAATGTGGGCGATAATGTTGACGACTATACGATTTCAAAAACAATAAAGTCACTTTACCGCTCTGGTCACTTTGACAACATAAAAGCACTTCGTGATGGCAATAATGTTATTTTTAAAGTAACAGAACGTCCTACGATTAGCTTTATTGAGTTTGAAGGCAATAAAGATATAAAAGACGAGCAACTTAATGAGTCGCTTGAACAACAAGATATTCGCCAAGGTGAACCGCTTGATAAAACTGTTATCGATAATATCGAAAAAGGGTTAGTTGAGTTCTTCCACAGTATTGGTAAATACAACGCTAAAGTTGATATTAGTGTAACTAAATTACCACGTAACCGCGTTAAGCTTAAATTAGAGTTTGATGAAGGTGATGCCGCCTCCATCCGCCAAATAAACTTGGTTGGTAACGAACTTTTTTCTAATGAAGACTTATTAAAGCTTGCCGAGTCACAACAAGATTTACCGTGGTGGCAATTTATGGGCAGCGACCGTTACCAAAAGCAAACGGTTGAAGGCGATTTAGAAAAAATTCGCAGCTTTTATTTAGACCGTGGTTACCTACGATTTAATATCGATTCAACACAAGTGTCAGTAAGTCCTGAACGTGAGTCAGTATATGTTACAGCCAACTTAACTGAAGGCGTAAAATACAAAGTTAAGGGTTTTGATTTTATTGGTGACTTACTTGGCCGCGAAGACTTAATAAAAAGTGTTATTCCACTTCGTGCAGGCGAGTTATATAACGGTTCAGTAGTAACGTCTTCTGAAGAGTTTATTAAAAGTTACTTAGCACGTTTTGGCTACGCAAATGCTGAAGTACGTACTATTCCAGAGATTGACGACGAAAAGCAAGAAGTGCAATTAACGTTGTCGGTTAATCCGGGTAAACGTGTTTATGTGCGTCGTATTATTGTTGGTGGTAACCAAAATACGGCTGATGAAGTATTGCGCCGCGAAATGACACAACTTGAAGGTGCTTGGTTATCTAATCAGAACCTAGAGCGTTCAAAACTACAAATTCAACGTTTGGCCTACATGGAAAAAGTTGATTTTAATGTAGTGCCAGTCCCTGGTGTGGATGACCAAGTAGATGTTGATTTTACAGTAAAAGAGCAATCAGCCGGTAGCTTTAATGCCGGTCTGGCATATGGTTCTTACCAAGGCTTACAATTTAATATTGGTGTGACAGAATCTAACTTTTTAGGTACTGGTAACCAAATTGGATTCAATATTAATACCTCTAAGGGTTCTGAACGTGTAAGTTTATCGTACACTGACCCTTACTTTACGCCTGATGGTGTATCACAAGGTAGTAGTATTTTTTACAGTAACTATGATGCGAGTGCCTTTAGTCTTATTGACTACAAATCGAAAAGTTACGGTATCGGTACAAATATAGGTTTCCCAATTGATGCGATTAATCGTATTAACTTTGGTGTGCGCTGGATCAAAGAAGAGCTATCGGATATTGCTGAGTATGAGCAAACACGCGTATTGCGTGAAACATTCTTAGATCCGGAAAACCCAGATGCTGGTTTCGATTTTAATAAATATGAGCTAAGTGTAGGTTGGTCGCGCGTTACTGTTAACCGTGGTTTATTTCCAACAGCGGGCTCACGTCAAACACTTAACCTAACTGCGACAACGCCAAATTCTGATCTTCAGTACTTTAAACTGAATTACGATTCACGTTTTTATTGGCCTATATCAAATGACCACCGTTGGGTATTTTCAACGCGTGCAGCGCTTGGTTATGGTAACGGTTACGGTTCAACAAATGGTTATGATCAAACATTACCATTTCAAGAATACTTTCGTATAACTGAAATGGAACTTCGTGGCTTTGACCGTAATACAATATTACCACGTGCTGTATCGCGTATACCGCAGTCTATTCCGGGTACACCGGGCACAGACGGTGCTACAACAGGCACAATAGGCGGTGCGTCTGAGTTTGATGTATTAATCCCTCAAGGTCGAATTGGTGGTAATGCTAAAGCGGTAGCTGGAATGGAACTAATTGTTCCTACGCCATTCTTAGATGAAGAAAATACCAGTTCTGTCCGTACGAGTTTCTTTGTTGATGCGGCAAACGTTTGGGATACTGAATTTAATGTAGATCGCTTTCAAAACTTAGGTGTTGATGAGCGTGCCAAATTAGATGATTATTCAGATCCGCTGCGTTTTAGGATTTCAACCGGTTTATCATTACAGTGGATCTCTCCAATGGGTCCTATGCTGATAAGTTTTGCGTATCCATTGCAAAAAGAAGAAGATGACGATACGAAAACCATCAGTTTTAATATTAGTAACACTTTTTAAAGGAGCTTTTTATGAAAAAATTATTTAAATCAACAGCAGTAGCTGTTTTAGCAACACTTATTATGGGAACTTCTGCGAGTGCACTTGCACATAAAGTCGGTATCGTAGATATGCAGGAAATTTATAAACAAATTCCTCAAATGGCAAAAATCGAACAGTCTTTACAAACAGAGTTTGCTGAGCGCCGTCAAGAACTTGAAAAGTTACAAGGTGATATTCGCTTTGAGGCTGAAAAGTTTAAGCGTGAAAGCACAACGATGAGCCAAGTTCAAAAAGATGCACTACGTGACAAAATTCAAGGTATGCAAAAAAACCTTGCGGAACAAGGTCGTCCTTTAGAGCAAGAAATTAAAGCACGCCAAAACCAAGAACTTGCTAAAGTTCAGGGTGTTATTATTAAAACAATTGAAGAAATTGCTAAAGATGGCGACTTTGATGAAGTTAAAGTAAAAGACACGACAATTTACTTTAACCCTAAAGAAGTTACCGATCTTTCATCTAAAGTTGTAGCCGCTGTTAGTAAGAAATAATCACTCCATGCAAAATTATACGCTTTCGCAAATTGCGGAACTTCTAGGCGCCGAACTTCAGGGTGATGGCGCTTTAGAAATAAAAAAAATAGCGACACTTGCAAATGCCCATTCTGGGCATATTGCATTTTTAGCGAACTCAAAATATCGATCGCAACTTGAGACGACTCAAGCTAGTGCTGTAATAGTAAGCCAAGCCGATGCACAGTACTTTAATGGCAGTAAAATTATTGTTGCTAATCCGTATGTAAGTTACGCTAAATTAGCGCAATTTATGGATACCACTCCACGCTCAGCCTCGACGGGTATTCATCCAAGTGCCACTGTCCATTCAACAGCGATCGTTAGTGACAGCGCGGCTATTGGTGCTAACGCAGTCATTGAAGCTGGTGCAGTGATAGGTGACAATGCGCAAATTGGTCCGAACAGTTTTATCGGGGAACGTGTTAAAATTGGTTCTGGCACTAAGCTTTGGCCTAGTGTGACTATTTATCACGATGTCGAAATTGGTACAGATTGTTTGTTTCAAGCAAATAGTGTTATAGGTAGCGATGGGTTTGGTTATGCGAACGAACGCGGGCAGTGGGTTAAAATACCCCAGCTAGGTTCTGTGATCATAGGTGACAAAGTTGAAGTGGGTGCTAGCACAACAATTGATCGTGGCGCACTGGACAACACCATCATCCATAGCAATGTTATTATCGATAATCAATGTCAAATAGCGCACAACGTTGAAGTTAATTCAGGCACCGCAATTGCGGGCTGCACTGTACTTGCTGGAAGCGTTACCATTGGCAAAAACTGTCAAATTGGTGGCATGGTTGCAATTAATGGTCACATGTCTGTATGTGATGGTGTTATAATTACCGGCATGAGTATGGTGACAAAATCAATCACCGAACCAGGTATTTACTCATCTGGTATGCCCCATACAACAAACAAAGAATGGCGTAAATCAATAGCTCACTTGCGTAACCTTTCAGATATGAAATCTCGTCTTAAAGCGCTTGAAGCATTGGCTAAGTCATAAACGTTGAACACTAATAAGGATGCTATTTTGGCAAACGAATTAAATAGCCTTGATATTCAAGAAATTTTAGCTTTATTACCGCACCGTTATCCGATGCTATTAATAGATCGTGTTATTGACTTTACTCCTGGTAAATCTTTACATGCTATTAAAAATGTTTCTATAAACGAACCTATTTTTACTGGGCACTTTCCAAATCAGCCTATTTTTCCAGGTGTGTTAATTTTAGAAGCAATGGCTCAGGCAACGGGCTTACTTGGTTTTAAAACGGTTGAAAATCGTAGCGAAAACGAGCTTTACTTGTTTGCAGCAGTCGATAATGCGCGTTTTAAGCAACCGGTAATTCCTGGTGATACAATGCATCTTCATGTTGAGTTCTTAAAGGAACGTCGCAACATTTGGAAATTTTCGGCAGAAGCAAGAGTCGACGGCAAAATAGTATGTAGTGCCGAAATTATGTGTGCTAGAAGAGAGTTTTAATAGTGATCCATTCTACAGCAATAATCGAACCTGGCGCTAAACTAGGCAACAATGTCTCAGTTGGTCCGTATAGTTATATTGGCAATGATGTTGTTATCGGTGATAACTGTATTATTGAGTCTCACGTTGTTGTTAAAGGGCCATCAACTATTGGCGCTGGCAATCATATTTTTCAATTTGCGTCTGTAGGCGAAGCCTGCCAAGACAAAAAATACAACAACGAGCCAACCACATTAATCATGGGTGATAACAACGTTATCCGTGAATGTGCCACTATTCACCGTGGTACGATTCAAGACCAAGGCGTTACTAAAATTGGTAGTAATAATTTGTTTATGGCTTATACACACGTTGCACATGACGCGGTAATTGGCGATAACGTAATTTTTGCTAACAATGCAAGTGTGGCTGGTCATGTACATGTAGGCGATTGGGTTATCTTAGGTGGTAATTCGGGAGTTCATCAGTTTTGTAAAATCGGCGCACATGCATTTATTGGCATGTATTCTGGTGTTAACAAAGATGTACCACCATTTGTTACTACCATTGGTATGCCAGCAGGCCCTGCAGCTATCAATAAAGAAGGCATGAAACGCCGTGGTTTTGAAAGTGACGAAATTATGGCTGTACGCCGTGCATATAAAGCATTTTATCGTAAGAGCCTAGGTGTTGAAGAAGCTATTGAGTCGCTTAGTGAAGATGCTGCAAAGTATCCTGCAGTGCAGTTGATGATCGACTTTGTTAAAGGTTCTGAGCGCGGTATTGTAAGATAACGGCTTCTTAATTAAAAAAACCACCTTAGAGAAATCGAAGGTGGTTTTTTATTATTTAAAGTTTACTGTCGCGTTAGTTCAAACATTTGATTTTCAGATCCAGCGCTGCAAGTCCATTGCAATAGATTTGCCCCGTCATTTGCTTTATTTCCCTCAACATCAAAACAAAGTTCACTATTACGATTTATTATCCGCCATTTTCCTGTACCAGCGGCTTGGAATCTAAATTGTTGATTATAACTACCGGTATATGTGTACAGAGCAATGTTTGCACCATTAACCGTTGAATTAGCGGCTACATCAAGGCCCTTTGATGGAGCATTAACTGGTGAAATTCTATGCCAAATACCATCGACCGTTGATATATTGAATTTTTGACAATCGTTATTTAACCATGACCATTGCGATATGTTAGCACCATTGCTATTTGCACAATTAGCTACATCAAGTGATTTAGCACTGTGCTTAGGTGTAACCCTGTATACGCCATTAACTAGGGTATTAGTGACTGAACTACCTGAGTCGTTATAGCCATTGTAAACCTCAAATTCAGCAACTCTCGGTGTTGAGTTTGAAGAGTTAATAACAAAACTGACTTTTGACAAATTTACACTCGAAAAGGTGATTACATTAGGTACAGCCCCGCCATTAGCGAGCGTTGTGCCTGTATCGTAATTAACCAGCGACCATGAAGTAATATTTCCTTGAGCACCTGACGCTTCAATAATCTTTACAGCATTAATTGTCGTATTTAAGTTTTTAATATTTATTGTGCCAGTAGATGAATTTGGCGACCAGTAAGTGGATGTATCTCCATCTTTAACATTACCATAACTTGTACCGCTGGCTTTAGAGCTGCCATCTACACCTGCAGCCAAAGCAAGATTTTCCCCTGAAGGAGTCGGCTCAGGTGGATTTGTTGGATCAGTAGGCTCAGTTGGATCTGTGGGCTCAGTCGTACCACATTCACCATTGGACTCTTTTAAGCCCTTATTTGCACCTGCGGTTGCTGCAATAATTGCAGGAACACACTGAGTATTATCCAGTTGATAGTTATAAGGTATGCTAATAGAAGTAGTTGATGAAGGATTTGGGCCTGCTGGGTGAAGCTTACTTTCATCTTCAGACCAATCAATATTGTCCCAGATATTACCGCTTACTTGCCAATATCCCATATCGTTAGTGTAAAAAGTACCTAGTGGGTCTTTAGAGTCTTGAAAGTAGTTATTTTCTGCACGTATTTTACCACCTATGCGTGGATTCATCCCAGATGACTGTATGCCACTATAGTAGTTATTATAAGCATGGGCTGTTGCATGTCTGAGTAAGGGTGTTCGTGAATTTATATTTTGATAGTAGTTATGATGGAATGTTACAGGGCCATTAGCATCATCGCTGTCGCTCGAGCCAACCAAACCACCTCGACCTGAATTACGCAAAATGCTATAAGATAAAGTTACGTATTTTGTATTATTTTTCATATCAAAAAGTGCATCATAGCCACTGCTTTCACCACCACTTGCTTCAAGTGTTACATGGTCAACCCATACATTTCGAACATTAGATTCCATACCAATTGCATCACCTCCGTTTGAGATTGGTGAGCCTGATTTTTTTACATTTCGTACATGAACATTTTGAATAATAATGTTTGACGAAGAACGAATATGGATACCGAGTTGGTCAAATAAAGCACCACTGCCAACACCAATAATAGAAACGTTACTAATTTCTTTTAGTTCAATTAAGTCAGGACCAGTGTTACAGCTATCACCAGATACCTTGCTTGTATTACCATGATTAATTGTGCCTTCAACTTGAATGATAATTGGTGTATCACTCGATGCACGATTACATAAAGCTTGGTGTATTTGGGTTCCTGTTGTTGCATATACTACATCACCACCGGCACCACCTGTTGTATTACCGTTTGTTGAAGCATATCCAGATGCATTTGCAGCTAGGGCACTGCCGCCATAAATCGCGGCTAATATTGCAGTTGTGTGTAAAGAGTATTTTAAAATATTAGTTTTTTTCATTTTAACTCCAATTAAAATGGTTTTCAGTGTAAAAACTTTTGTATTTAAGACTGCAGTGATCATTAACAAGTTTTATTCTTGAACTACAAATGCCACCGGTGGCATATTCACTTTAAATAATAATAATAACAATAAGTAAAAAGGATTAGATGGAGCGATCTTTTTTGTAATAATTAATTTACAATAAAATAACATATAAATATCATGCATTTAAGAAAGTGTGTATATTTGTAATCACAGCCTTTTTTTTGTAATCAACTAAGAAATACTTCATTTTGGGCCTGTTTATCTTTCGAGGCTGAACTCGCAGCAGTAAGCTTGGTGTTTAGACAAGACAGGGCCTATGTAGTGCGGTGTTCCCCATAAATAGGCGATAACGTAGAATAAATGCCAAACATGTGCTGCCCGTACGGTTTTGCTCAGGGGCAATTTAATTTGTTAAATTGCTCAAAAATTTATGCAGGTTGGTTTAAGCGGTACTGTTTAACTGAAAAAACTAAAAATGGAATTGTTACTTAACCTAAACCCTGGTTAAAGGATTTATTATCCAAAGTTCAGGTGACTTTAACTAAAACCGAGTAGTGAGCGCCACATAGTTGGGATAAGTGCCACTGAGCTCTTTATGAGAGCCTTGCGCAACTACTTTGCCGTCTTCTAACCACACAACATTATCCATTTGAGCAAGTAGAGCGGGATCGTGCGTAATTGTCAGCACGCTGGCATTATCCATAACATGCATTATTGCTTGCATTACCCCTTGCTTAGATTGATTATCAAGACCTTCTGTTGGTTCATCAAGAACCAAAATAGCAGGGTTTTTAAGTAATGCTTGTGCAATAGCTATACGCCTAGATTGACCTTGCGACACGTTACGCCCGCCAGTGCCTAATCGTGTTTTTAAACCTTCTTTTAGCTCATTAAACCACGGGCTTAATTGCGCTAATGAGAGCGCTTCAATCATTTGCTCTTTAGTTGCATTTGGCGCGGCATAACGTAAATTTTCACTCAGTGTGCCATCAAAAATATGGTGCTGCTGGGCGAGTATATTTATCACACTTGCGCGTATATCATTATTTAACGAATGTAAGCCAACAACGTTATTTTGATTGTTTAACGTTATGCTGCCTTGCTGCAAAGGCCATAAACCAGTTAGTAAATTTACAAGCGTCGTTTTACCGCTGCCGCTTCGACCTACAATTGCTACTTTTTGCTGGGGCATTAGTTCAAAACTGATATTAGTAAGTGCTGTTTGCTCACCATATTGGTAGCTAATATTGTTAAGTGCTAGCGTGTGGTTTTGCGCGCTAAAGCTTTCATCAACGTTTACATGTGTACTTTCAATTTGCGAACTAGCTGCTTTGTCTTCAAGTGTAAACAATCGCTCTGCTGCTTTTAAAACACTTGGAAGCTCTATAAACGCGTTAGGTAATAGTAATACGCTTTCAAAGCTTGCCAGTACAAACAAACTTAACATAGCAAGTTCTACATTTACCATACTGCTTGCGTAAACCAGTGGCACTATGGTTACTATGCTAGCAAGCATGGCTAATTGAACAACCAACAAGCTTAACCCATCAGAGTTTGCCAGTGCTTTGTGGCGAATAAATAATTGCTGATTGTACTGCTCGCTTAATTCGTCGCACTTATTAAGCTGCTGCGAACGGGCTTGATAAATACTAAGCTCTCTAAGTCCTGTGAGTGTATCTGAAAGCTCAGAGCGAAGTTGTGCACTAAGTTGTGTTTCTTTGTGGCTGTTTTTAGTGAGCTTTGCGCTGAGTAGGGCAGGTATAACCACACCAATAAGCACAATGCCAGTAAAGCAAATAAGGGCGACGTTACCATTATAGGCCGACATAAACAGCATGATGATTGGCACACTTAAAAGAGCAACCAACATAGGCAGTAAAACGTTTAAATAAAATTTGTCGAGTGCGTCTACATCGTTTTGTAATCGGTTAACTAGATCAGCGCTGCGGCTCATTGCTAAATCAACATTGTTAAGCTTACTTAACGTTGCAAATACATTGGTACGTATTTCACTTAGTAATAAGAACGTGGCGTTATGAGTAACTAGGCGTTCGCCATAGCGCGATGCTGTTCGTACAATGGCTAAAAAACGAATCGTGCCGGCAGGAGTAAAATAATTCATTTGTACGCCTGCAATACCAGCAGCGGCCATTGATGCTAAAAACCAGCCAGATATAGCCAACAGGCCCACATTAGCTAATACCGTAATCGTCGCTAAAAATGTACCTAATAGCATAGCTTTGTAATGAGGAGCACAAAGCTTTAATAAGCGAATAAAATTACGCATGCGCCACCCCTTGTTCAGCCGTTTTTAGTAAGTCAGCAAATGCACCATTTTGCGCTGCAAGTGTTTCAAAGTGACCTTGCTCAGCTATTTTTCCATCGTGCATCACAATGATATTGCTGGCATGTTTAACCGTATTTAATCTATGGGCAATAACTAACACTAAGTTGTTTTTAGCATATTCATTAATAGCATCTTGGATAAGCAGCTCTGTTTGGCTATCAAGGTGCGCTGTGGGCTCATCAAGCACTAAGACTGGTGCTTGTTTTATAAATGCGCGAGCCAGTGCAATACGTTGCTTTTGACCGCCAGAAAGCCCTTCGCCTTGCTCACCTATCAGCGTGTTAAAACCATCGGGTAGGGTATTTATAAATTCAAGCACACCAGCTTGCTCTGCTGCATGTTCAAGCTCTTGCTGTGTGGCAGTGGGTTTGGCCAATTTAATGTTGGCAGCAATGGTGTCGTAAAACAGCGTCGCTTTTTGTGGAATCCATGCAATATTATTTTGCAAGTAAGTAATATCGGTTGCACTTAAACTCTGCTCATTAATAGATAGGTGCTTAATTACCTCAGGGTGAAACCCTAATAGACAATCAAACAATGTACTTTTACCTGAGCCACTACTGCCCACAACGGCAATTAAGCCTTTATTTGGTAGTGTTAAATTTATATTTTTAATGCCTTCGTTACTATCTGGGTATATAAAATTAAGGTCGGTAATACTTATTGAGTTAATTGTATTTAAAGTTAAATTGTTTTCAGGTGTGCTTGTAGCCACTAACGCATTTACGTCACTTGGCAGTGGTGCATTTAAAATTGCAACCATATCGGCCGCCGCACTAATGCCTTGTAAGCGCGCATGATAATGGCTACCCAGCTGGCGCAGTGGTAAATAAAATTCAGGTGCTAAAAGCAGCACGACAAAGCCAGTTGCAAAATCAAGAGTACCAAAAAACAACCTAAAACCAATAATTACGGCAACGAGTGCCACGCTAATGGTAGCTAAAAACTCAAGTGCGAATGATGACAAAAATGCGATTTTTAAAACATCGAGTGTCGCGTGTCTAAAGTCGTCTGAAATTTTAGCTATTTGTTTAAGTTCGGTACGTGTTGCATTAAATAGCTTGAGTTGAGTTAAACCTTGTACGCGGTCAAAAAAGTAATTGCCTAGTACAGCAAGTTGCTTCCAGCGTTTTTGGTTTAAAGCCTCGGCTTTTGAGCCTACCAAAATCATGAAAAAAGGAATGAGCGGGGCGGTTAATAAAAATATCAGCCCAGCTTTATAATCTGTCGGAAAAATAACAACCAATATTGCCAGCGGAATAAGCGCACTGTAAGCAACACCGGGTAAGTATTTAGCATAATAGTCGTGGAGTGCTTCAACGCCATTATGCAGGGTATTTAATGTAGCGCCTTGGCCGTGTTGTTCTATATAGCTTGGCCCAAGTAAACTGAGCTTATTTAAAAGTGTTTGGCGCATAGCCGATTTTATTTTAAGTGCAGCAAATGCACTCAAACGTTCACTTAGCGCCAAAAACACTGCGCGTAATAAAATAATGCCTGCTAAGGGCCATAGTAAATAAGTAACTTGGGCTAAGTTATTACCTTCAAACATTACATTATGAATAGCTTGAGCCAGTAAATAAGCACCTGCAATCATTAGTAATGCGTTAAAAGTACCCAATGCAATGCTTAACTTTAACCACACTGCAGCGGGTTTACTTTGACGCTTTAAAAAAGCGCGCAGTGATTGCTGCTGCGCGCGATCTGGTCGGGGGTTAGTCGTCATCTTTGGTCGAGTTATTTTCATTTAATAAATCATGCATAACTTGCTCATCATCAGCAATACTGTTTTTATTTTGATGAAACTCATACCACATTACATTTATTACACCTAAGGTACAGGCCAAAAGTACACCTAAAATCCAAGCGAAATACCACATAGTTTAGTCTCCTTAATAGCTACCGTGAGTGTTGTTTTCAATTTCTTCTACCGTTACTCTGCGCCACATTTTTACGTAACACCAAGTGGTGTAGGACAAAATTAGTGGTACAAAAATACACACTGCAATAAACATTATATTGAGCGTTTTATGGCTCGATACCGCATCCCAAATTGTTAAGCTAATATTAGGGTTGTTGCTAGATGGCATAATAAATGGGAACAGTGAAACACCGGCCGTCATAATTACGCCAATTAACATTAAGCTTGTTGAAATAAGCCCAAGTGCTGGTTTATTTAATTTAGAAAACACAAGTGCACTTAATGCCATTGCAAAGGCTAAAATAGGGAAGGTCATTGTCCACGGACGGGTGCTATAGTTACTTAACCAAGCACCTTGCGCTGTAGTGACCACTTTAGCTAAAGGGTCTGCATGACTTTGTGTATCAGCCATAGATACAATTTGGTATCCCGTTAAATTAGCAACCCAAAAACCAGCTGCAGCAAATAACACGATAAACACAATAAGAGAATAGCGACCATATTGACCCGAACGCTCTGCGACCACACTTGCTGTACGAAGTTGTAACCACATTCCCGCATGCGCAACTAACATGGTAATACTCACTAAACCTGCAAGTAATCCAAATGGGTTAAGCAAGCCAAAAAATGAACCTTGGTAGCTAACACGCATAAGGTTATCAATATTAAACGGTACGCCTAAAAATAAATTACCAAACGCAATACCAAAAACTAATGCTGGAATCGCGCTGCCTGCAAGCAAACCCCAATCCCAGTTATTGCGCCAGCGTTTTGAATCTACTTTACTGCGGTAATCAAACCCAAGTGGTCTAAAAAACAAAGCAAAGAGTACCAGCATCATGGCAAAGTAAAAGCCCGAAAACGCGGCAGCATAAACCATAGGCCACGCTGCAAATAACGCGCCGCCTGCAGTTATAAACCATACTTGGTTACCATCCCAATGCGGGCCAATTGTGTTTATTACTGTGCGGCGCTCTGAATCTGTTTTACCAACTAGGCGAAGTAACATAGCAACGCCCATATCCATGCCATCGGTAATAGCAAAACCAATAAGCAGCACACCAATGATCAACCACCAAAGCATTTTTAATGTTTCATAATCAAAAATCATGATTGCTCTCCTTCAGTTTGATCAGTTTTGTTTGGTAATTCAAAATGATACTTACCAGTATGTAGCGAGCTTGGTCCTTGCTTAACAAAGCGGATCATCAACCAACCTTCAACAATGGCTAAACCAGTATAGAAAATAACAAACCCAGTTAAGCTAATTAAAATATCATTTACTGTTAGTGACGACGTGGCTAAAAAGGTCGGCAGTATTTCAGATATAGCCCAAGGTTGGCGGCCATACTCGGCAACTATCCAGCCAAATTCAATCGCTATCCAAGGTAGTGGAATGCTCAATACGGCAGCCCATAACAACCAGCGTTTTTGCTCAATAACGCGATGTGCGTTGTAGTAAAAAGCCAATATAAATACACCAAGCATGGCTACACCACAGGCAACCATAATCCTAAATGACCAAAACATAGGCCCTACTTTAGGAAAAGAGTCTTTAACTGCTTTTTGAATGTGCTCTTCAGTAGCATCTACAACATCAGGTGTGTAGCGCTTAAGTAGCAAGCCATAACCTAAATCATCTTTTAGAGTATTAAATTTGGCAATATTATCTGGCGTATCTTCACCGTTTCTGAGTTTTGTAAGGTATTCATAAGCAACCATACCGTTGCGAATACGTACTTCATGTTGTTTTTCTAGGTCGTTAATACCCGTTACTTGCTCATCTAGTGAGCGCGTAGCAATTAACCCAAGTGCGTAAGGTATTTTAACCGCCGCATGTGTTACTTGCTCTTCTGAATCAGGAAAACCAAATGCGGTAAACGCAGCTGGAGCTTCTTCTGTGTGCCATTCGGCTTCAATTGTGGCAAGTTTCACTTTTTGGACTTCGCCTACTTCGTAGCCTGATTCGTCACCGAGTAAAATTACACATAAAATTGACGCTAAACCAAAGCCTGATGCGACTGAAAAAGAACGTTTAGCAAACGCAAGGTCACGGCCTTTTAATATGTACCAACTGCTTATGCCTAGAACGAACATAGATGCAGCTACATAACCTGCCGATACGGTATGAATAAACTTAACTTGGGCTACAGGGTTAAACACAAGCTCTGCAAAGCTGGTCATTTCCATGCGCATGGTTTGATAGTTAAATTCAGCGCCTACTGGGTTTTGCATCCAACCGTTGGCAATTAAAATCCACAGCGCCGACATGTTAGTACCAATGGCCATTAAAAAGGTTGCACCTAAATGTTGGCGTTTAGAGAGCCTGTCCCAGCCTAAAAAGAACATACCTACAAAGGTCGATTCTAAAAAGAATGCCATTAAACCTTCAATAGCCAGGGGAGCCCCAAAAACATCACCTACGTAATGCGAGTAATAAGACCAGTTAGTACCAAACTCAAATTCCATGGTTAGGCCTGTCGCCACACCAATTGCAAAGTTAATACCAAACAATTTTCCCCAAAACTTAGTCATATCGCGATAAATTTCGCGACCGGTCATAACATAAACCGATTCCATAATAACTAAAATCCAGGTCATACCTATCGTTAACGGTACGAATAAGAAATGAAAGAGAGCGGTAACAGCAAACTGTAATCGCGATAGATCCACAAAGGTTTCATCTATCATTATTGGCTCCTTGAGAGTGACGGATTAACAGGGCAATGTTTAATTGGCAAAGTTAATGTTTAATGAACTTTCAGTAATTACTGAAAGTTTGTAATATTATTTACGTTTGTGCAATTTTTGTCAATATGTATATTAGTAAAACTTAATATATTTCCTATGCTACATCAGTATTAAAAACAAACAACATAAAGGCTTAACTTAGGTGATAAAAAACCAGTTATTTAAAGCGTTTAATCAAACAGTAAAACACGGTAAACTAACAAGCATGAACGCCTGGTTTACTTGTGAAATAAAATCAAATGAATAAAGATAAAAAACAACTACGAATTGGTATTGTGGCAGGTGAACTGTCGGGCGATATTTTAGGTGAAGGCTTAATTAAAGCCCTTCAAAAACACTTTCCGGACGCTATTTTTGAAGGGATAGCGGGGCCTAAAATGCAAGCGCAGGGTTGTAAAACACTTTACGACATGGATGAGCTTTCGGTAATGGGGCTTGTTGAAGTGTTAGGGCGTTTACCGCGTTTGCTCAAAATACGTAAACAACTCGTGCAGCATTTTGTAGATAACCCACCTGATGTATTTATAGGTATTGATGCACCCGACTTTAACTTACGAGTAGAAAAGCCGCTCAAAGATGCGGGTATTAAAACGGTGCAATACGTAAGTCCATCTGTTTGGGCATGGCGCGAAAAGCGCATTCATACAATAAGTGCAGCGACTAACTTAGTCCTTGCATTGTTGCCTTTTGAGAAAGAATTTTATGATAAGCATCAAGTACCGTGTACGTTTGTGGGTCATACCTTGGCAGACGATATAGCACTTGAACACGACGACAGCAAAGCGCGTGAAGAACTCGGCTTAAGCCTTGATGACAAAGTACTGGCATTGCTACCTGGTAGTCGAGGCTCTGAGGTTGGTTTACTAAGTGAAACTTACATTAAAACAGCTGAAAAGCTGCAAGCGCAAAACCCAAATCTTAAAATTGTGGTGCCACTGGTAAACGAAAAGCGCAAAGCGCAGTTTACTGAAATATTAAACGCCACCGCGCCTGACCTTAATGTTAATCTGCTTGATGGGCAATCAAAATTAGCGATGCAAGCTGCTGATGCCATTTTATTAGCGTCGGGCACTGCAACACTTGAAGGCATGCTTTATAAAAAGCCAATGGTAGTGGGTTATAAAATAAAGCCTTTGAGCTATTGGATTTTTAAAACTCTATTTACGTTTAATATTAAGTACTTTTCGCTGCCTAATTTATTAGCCGACGAAGAGCTAGTGCCTGAGTTTTTGCAAAGTGAGTGTAACGTAACTAACTTAACAAATGCGCTTACTCCTATGCTCAACACAGATAACAAAGCGCTAAAAGCACGCTTTTTAGCCATTCACGAAAAAATTAGATTAAATGCCAGTGAACAAGCAGGCAACGCTGTGGCGGAGTTAATAAATGCAAATTGATAGACCAAATGTAACCCTAATTGCCGGTGTAGATGAAGTTGGGCGCGGCCCGCTTGTTGGTGATGTAGTTACTGCCGCCGTTATTTTAGATCCCACTAAACCTATTGCTGGCTTAGCGGATTCTAAAAAATTAACGGATAAAAAACGCCAAGCACTGGCAATTGAAATTAAAGAAAAAGCATTGTGTTACGCGTATGGTCGCTGCAGTCCAACAGAAATTGATGAATTAAATATTTTACACGCGACTATGCTTGCCATGACTCGCGCAGTGGAGGCATTAAGTACGCAACCTGAATTTGTATTTATAGATGGTAATCGCTTGCCAAAACTCACTATGCCAGCGCAAGCTGTTGTTAAAGGCGATAGCCTAGTGGCAGAAATTTCAGCCGCGTCTATTTTAGCTAAAGTAGCGCGCGATGACGAAATGCTTGAGCTTGATAAACGCCACCCTGAATATGGTTTTGCAGGGCATAAGGGGTATCCAACTAAAGCGCATTTTGCAGCGCTTGAGCAGTACGGCGCGATTGACGAGCATCGTAAAAGCTTTAAACCTGTGCAGCAGCGTGTATTGGCGCAAGCCAATGGTGAGGGCTAAGCATGGCTGCTCCTGATTTTGTTCATTTAAGAGTTCATTCAGATTTTTCGATGGTTGACGGCCTTGCTAAAACAAAGCCAATAGTCGCAAAAGCGCAAGAGCTGCAAATGCCCGCGATTGCGATTACCGACCAAATGAACTTTTGTGGTTTAGTGCGCTTTTATGGCGCAACACATAATGCCGGTATTAAACCTATAGTGGGTGCTGATTTTTGGGTTCGTAGCCCAGAATTTCCTGATGAGCCAAGCCGTTTAACCATATTAGCCAAAGACAACGACGGCTATAAAAACATTACCTTATTAATATCTAAAGCGTATCAACGTGGGCATGTATTTCATCGCCCTGTGATTGACCGCGAATGGTTAGTTGAGCTAAAAGCAGGCTTAATTATTCTCTCAGGTGCTAAAGACGGTGATTTAGGTAAGGCGTTATTAAAAAATAATCCGAGTGTAATTGAATCGGTTGTTAGTTTTTATAAGCAGCATTTTAGCGATAACTACTACCTTGAGCTTGTTCGCACCAATCGCCCGCTTGAAGAAGATTACTTACACATGGCGGTAGAGCTTGCAGCTAAAGAGCAGTTACCTGTTGTAGCCACCAACGAAGTGGTATTTTTAAAACCTGAAAACTTTGAAGCGCACGAAATTCGTGTTGCTATTTTTGACGGTTACACACTTGATGATAAACGCAGGCCTAAACGGTTCTCTGAAGAACAATACCTAAAAACACCAGAGCAAATGGCTGAGCTGTTTAGCGACATTCCAGAAGCGCTACAAAACACCGTAGAAATCGCTAAACGTTGTAATGTAACTGTGCAATTAGGGACATACTTTTTACCTGATTACCCAACTGGCTCACTTAAGATTGATGAGTTTTTAGTTAAAGTGTCAGAAGACGGCCTTGAAGAACGTCTACAGTTTTTATTCCCCGATGAAGAAGAGCGAAAAGTAAAACGCGTTGAATACGATGAACGACTTGATATAGAGCTTGGCGTAATTAACCAAATGGGATTCCCAGGTTACTTCTTAATCGTAATGGAGTTTATCCAGTGGAGTAAAGATAACAATATTCCGGTTGGACCTGGTCGTGGTTCAGGTGCGGGTTCGTTAGTTGCGTACGCGCTTAAAATTACCGATTTGGATCCACTTGAATTCGACTTGCTTTTTGAGCGATTTTTGAATCCTGAACGTGTATCAATGCCCGATTTCGACGTCGACTTTTGTATGGATAGACGAGACGAAGTAATTGATCACGTGTCGGCTTTGTATGGTCGAGATGCGGTATCGCAAATTATTACCTTTGGTACTATGGCTGCAAAGGCGGTAATACGCGATGTAGGGCGAGTGCTTGGGCATCCTTATGGATTCGTTGATCGTATCTCAAAAATGATTCCAGGGGACCCTGGGATGACACTTGCTAAAGCGTTTGATATAGAACCGCGCTTGCAAGAAGCCTACGATGGCGATAACGAAGTAAAAGATTTAATCGACATGTGTCGCATCCTAGAAGGGTGTACACGTAACGCCGGTAAGCACGCTGGTGGCGTAGTAATATCGCCAACCACGATTACCGATTTCGCCGCGCTTTATTGCGATGACGAAGGTAAGTTTCCGGTCACACAGTTTGATAAAAATGATGTAGAAACTGCAGGCTTAGTTAAGTTCGATTTCTTGGGTTTACGTACACTGACTATTTTGCAGTGGGCGGTCGATATGACCAACGTGCGCATGGAGCGCCAAGGTAAAGACCCTGTCGATATAAACACTATTCCACTGGATGATAAAAAAAGTATTGAGCTACTACTTCGCGCTGAAACGACTGCTGTATTCCAGCTAGAATCGCGCGGTATGAAAGACTTAGTACGCCGACTTAAGCCCGACTGCTTTGAAGATATGATTGCACTTGTGGCCTTGTTCCGCCCAGGTCCGCTGCAATCAGGCATGGTAGATAACTTTATCGACCGAAAGCTGGGCCGAGAAGAAATCTCATACCCTGATGCGCAATATCAGCACGAAAGCTTAAAACCAATACTTGATCCAACGTACGGCATTATTTTGTATCAAGAACAAGTAATGCAAATTGCGCAAGTACTAGCAGGTTACACGCTAGGCGGCGCCGATATGCTTCGCCGTGCAATGGGTAAGAAAAAACCCGAAGAAATGGCAAAGCAGCGTTCAACATTTGAAGATGGCGCAAGAAATAACGGTATCGACGGCGAGCTCGCGATAAAAATCTTCGACTTGGTAGAAAAGTTCGCAGGTTACGGATTTAATAAATCTCACTCGGCAGCTTACGCACTGGTTTCGTATCAAACATTGTGGATGAAAACCCATCATCCGGCAGAGTTTATGGCTGCTGTAATGTCGGCCGATATGGATAACACCGACAAAATCGTTATTTTGGTGGATGAATGTGAAAACATGAAACTCACCTTATTACCGCCAGACGTAAATGCAGGTGAGTTTAAGTTTACAGTAAACCTTGAAGGTGAAATTGTTTACGGCATTGGCGCAATAAAAGGCGTGGGTGAAGCACCGGTTGATGCAATCCTAGAAGCGCGTGCAAAAGGCGGCCCATTTAAAGATTTATTTGATTTTTGTGCCCGCGTTGACTTAAAACGCTTAAATAAGCGTGTGACCGAAAAATTAATTTACTCAGGCGCACTTGATAAGCTTGGGCCTGAAAAAACGCAACCTGGACGTGCCACGTTATTGGCTAGTTTAAAAAGTGCAATGCGTGCGGCCGACCAACACAACAAAGCTGAGCTATTAGGGCAAAGTGACTTGTTTGGTTTATTAGCCACTGAGCCTGATGAAGTTGAACAAGCTTTTATTAAAGCCATAGGCCTCACTGATAACGAATGGTTAGAGGGCGAAAAAGAGACCCTAGGCCTTTATTTAACAGGGCATCCGATAAATCAATACCGCCGTGAACTTAAGCATTACACCAGTGGGAAAATAGTTGATTTACAGCCTACTAATCGCGATGTGTTTGCCACAGCGGCTGGTTTAGTGATTGCTTCTAGGGTGTTAATTAATAAAAAAGGAAATCGTTGGGCCTTAGTAACTTTAGATGACAAGAGTGCACGCATTGATGTACGCTTGTATTCAGACGAGTTTGAAAAGTACCAAGATATGCTCCAAGTTAATAATATCTTGGTAATATCTGGACAGGTCAGCTTTGATAACTTCTCTGGTGGTATTACAATGACCGCCAGAGAAATAAACACCATTGCTCAGGCGCGTGAAAAGCGTATTAAAGCGATTAAAATGACGCTGAACATGGTGCAAATCGAGGCTGGTTTCTTCGATAAATTACAAAAAGTACTCGAACCCTACAAAATGGGAACGTGTCCGATCAAGGTTTATTACCAACGTCCAGACGCGTTGGCACAATTAACTCTTGGGATCGAATGGTGTGTTACGCCAAGTGATGACTTAATTCATAAGTTATCGCTAATGGCGGCGCAAGATGTAGAACTGGAATTTAACTAATTAGGTAGTTTAGAGCATGAGCCTCAATTATCTTGATTTTGAGCTTCCGATTGCAGAATTAGAAGCGAAAATTGAAGAATTACAAAATGTAAGCCGCGCTGGCGAATTAGACCTTGGATTAGAAGAGGAAGTCAGCAAATTAAAAGAGAAAAGCGACCAGTTAAAAGGGAAGATATTCTCTGAACTTGGCGCTTGGCAAGTATCACAGTTGGCACGTCACCCGTTGCGTCCTTATACTCGAGATTATATCGAGCGTATTTTCACGGAATTTGACGAGTTTGCTGGCGATCGAACTTTTGCTAACGATCCGGCTATTTTAGGAGGCGTTGCGCGTTTAGATGGCGAACCAGTAATGGTTATTGGCCAACAAAAAGGCCGCGACACTGCTGAAAAAATTAAACGCAACTTTGGTATGCCAAAGCCAGAAGGTTACCGTAAAGCATTACGCTTAATGGAAATGGCTGAGCGTTTTAAAATGCCAATCATGACCTTTATCGACACGCCGGGTGCATACCCAGGTGTAGGCGCTGAAGAGCGTGGCCAATCTGAAGCAATCGCACGTAACTTAAAAGTAATGGCGACACTTAAAGTGCCGACAATATGTACAGTTATTGGTGAAGGTGGTTCAGGCGGTGCATTAGCGATTGGTGTTGGCGACAGAGTTAATATGTTGCAGTACAGTACTTATTCTGTAATTTCGCCTGAAGGTTGTGCGTCTATTCTTTGGAAAAGCGCCGACAAAGCACCCCTTGCAGCAGAAGCAATGGGTGTAACCGCCGAGCGCGTTAAAGAACTAGATTTAATCAGCAACTTAGTTGATGAGCCACTAGGTGGTGCGCACCGTAATTACGATGCTATGGCACGTAACTTAAAAGTACGCCTAAAACGAGATTTAGCTGACCTACAAGCACTTACGCTTGAAGAAATGCTTGATCAGCGTTACAAGCGTTTAATGTCGTTTGGCTATTGCTAAGCACATTAAATGTTAAAAAAAGCCGCTTATGCGGCTTTTTTACTTTAAAATACTCAGAGTTTTTATATTAAAGTGCGGACACATGTATACATCAGCAATTTATCAACAATTAAAAAAATCACTAAATAGCTATATTGAGCAAGGCAAGACTGTTTTTACAGTTGCGTTATCTGGTGGCGTTGATTCTGTGGTGTTACTGCATTTAATGCGTGCGTTAAAAGAAGATAACCCTGTAATTGATGTATCGGCTATTTATGTTCACCATGGTTTAAGCCAGTATGCTGATGACTGGCAACGCTTTTGCAAAAACGTATGTGTTGAGCTCAATGTGCCTTTTGAAGCTGCGAAAGTGGTAATTGAGCAGCAGTCGCGCACGAGCCTTGAAGCCCAAGCGCGCGACGCCCGTTATAAAGCACTTGATGAACTAAGCCCACAAGGCAGCATTATTTTACTGGGCCAACACTTAAATGACCAAGTAGAAACGTTTTTACTGCGCTTAAAGCGTGGTTCAGGTTTAAAAGGGCTTGGCGCTATGCACCAAGCGCGTTTTCTACAAAGTGGGCGTGTGTGTTTCAGGCCGTTATTGAATGTAAAGCGAAGTGATATAGAAGCCTTTGCGGCGCAGTTTAATATTAAGCATATCACTGATGACTCTAATACAGATGAGCGCTTTGATCGAAACTTTTTACGTTCCAAAGTTATTCCATTATTAGCCGAACGCTTTAATGGGTTTGAGCAATGTACAGCGCGAAGTATTGAGCTACTGCAGCAACAACAAACATTACTTGATGAATATACTCAGCTTGATTTAAATAAGTGTATTAACCAGCATCAAGCATTGTGTATTAATAAAATAAGCGAATACAGCACTGCGCGCATTGCAAATATAGTGCGTGCGTGGCTTGCATTATTTACACAAATTATGCCATCGCAAAAACAACTTGAGCAAATTATTAATCAAGCTATATGCGCTAAGAGCGATTCGCAAATGCTTATTGATTTGGCTGGTGGGCAAGTACGTCGCCATCAAGGCTATTTGTATTTTGTGAATCCATATCAAATCTTACAAGATCAAATGCTTGTAAGTGATGAGCTTAAATTTAATGATGACCGTTTGCTAATAAAAAAAAATGGCAAGGGTATTCGACCGCCGTTTAAGCATGAACAAGTTACTGTGCGTTTTAACTGTAACAATGCGCGGATCAAACCGGAAAAAAAACCAGGTGGTAATACATTAAAACATTGGTTTAAAGATGCAAAAGTAGCCCCTTGGTTACGTGCTAATGTGCCATTAATTTTTTATAATGACGAATTGGTTCAAGTGGTTGGCTACTTTATGAGTGCCAATCATCTTGACGAAACAGGTATTTTTTGGGAGTGTAAATAATGACAGAACAACCACATGTAGGCTTGTCACTAGTAAACAAAGCACCACTGGGGATGTTAGTTACAGCTATCGTTGCGGTATTAGCTAATGCCTTGTTTTCGCTTAACCTAATTACTTTGGGTCACGCTATTGCTGGTGGAATATTATGTGGTGCATTATTACTGGCTTATTGGTTAGGTAAAGGTGGGCTGTTTTTTGTTTTAGGAGTGAGTACACCGTTAATTTTAGTTTTATTCACGCCAATTGCAAAGAGTGCTGCATTACTTAACTTAGTGAGTGGTTTCTTTTTTGGTTTTTGCTTAGTACTTGTTATATATAAATTTTTACCAATAAAGTCAGAGCGTTAAGTCATGCTTTTTAGTGTGTTGTCCTGAGTTTTAAACAGGACAATACAGCAAAATAAAAAAGCCTAACGGGGGAAGTTAGACTCTTCTATTTTAAATGTATTTTTAAATTTTAATATGCTTTAGCACAGTTTCTGCCCGAGGCCTTTGCTTTATACAGCCCTTTATCTGCGCGAGAAAATATCTCATTATCACAATCTTGACTGCTTGCTAAGGTAAAACCTATGCTGGTTGTTACGCCATATTGCGACATTAAACTTGATTCTCTAACAAGGCGCATGATCCGTTCAGCAACTACTTTGTTAGTTGTAAACTCAGGGTCTTCGATTAAAATTGAGAACTCATCGCCGCCAAACCTAAATACTGAGTCTGTACCACGAATACTGCTACATAAAACTTTAGCGAATTCTTTCAATGTATCGTCGCCCACTTTATGACCAAAGTTATCGTTAACTTGTTTAAAGTTATCTAAGTCGAGCAGCATTAAGCTAAAAGGACGTTGGTAGCGGCGACAATTTTCGAGTTTTTGCGACAAAATATCATTAAATTGACTACGGTTATTTAATCCCGTTAAGGTATCTTTTGTCGCAAGTTTTAATACTCGGCTATACATCATCGCATTTCGAAGTGGGTAAATTAATGCGGTATGTAAAACGCGTAATTTTTTTTCAATTACAGCACTAAGAGGATATTTACTAAAGTAAATTAGTTGCCCTAAGTGTTCTGCTGCTATTGTTAAGTCAAAAATATAGGGTGTATTGTTTGTATCACTATCTGATGTTTGCGCTGTGCCAAGCGTCGATTGAAACTGTATACCCGAAAAGTTTAGCAATTGTTTTGCGAACTTAGCATACATAGCTAAAACATCTTCAATAACTAAACTAGTTTGTAGTTCAGTAACAAGTTCGTGTGTTTCAGTTGGTTCATCTACACGTGTGTGTTCTGCCGAGAACGGCAAAAAATCACCGCGACCTGATACACGTTGTGTCAAAATATGGACGTTTTCCATTAAATTCTCCCCCGAGGGTGTTGCTTTACAATTACTAAGCTATTTCTATGCCATATTTTAAAACTGGCCGAAAAACAGATGGTTGCTATATTTAATGTAAGTCCCTTGGTTTAATTTAAGCGTGAGGTTCAGTTTGCAGAGTATTAATGTTCAATTTTTTGGCTTATTAGTTGTTGCAGTACTTTTTGTATGGTTTTTTAAGCGCATTGGATTGCCGCCTATTTTGGCGTATCTAGCAACAGGGGTTTTAGCTGGCAGCCATGGTATTGGTTGGATGGCACACACGCACGAAATCGACTTTGTGGCAGAGCTTGGTATTGTATTTTTGTTATTTAGCTTAGGGTTAGAGTTTTCTATTTCACGTTTAATGGCAATGCGCAATATTGTGTTTGGCCTTGGGTCACTACAAGTCGTTGTGACCAGCCTGATACTTATTGTTGTTTTATATTGCTTAAATTTCAGCTTATTAACTAGCTTTGCTATTAGTATCATTATGGCGCTTTCATCCACTGCCGTGGTGGTTAAGTTATTAAAAGAAACCGGTGAGCTAAACCAGCGTCGTGGACAACTAGCCGTTGGTGTATTGTTATTTCAAGATATAGCGGTTGTTCCCTTGCTTATTATCCTTCCTTTATTAGCATCTAGCGATTCACAAAGCATTAGTTGGGCGCTTGCTTTTGCATTAACTAAAGGCGCATTTGTTTGCCTATTGTTATGGGCTATGGGCAAATGGATACTGCCTAAAGTATTTAACGAAATAGCGCTAGTACGCACTGATGAGTTATTTGTGCTTACAACATTACTGGTTGCGTTATTTGCCGCGTTGCTAACATATATGTTTGGTCTATCGATGGCTCTTGGCGCTTTTTTAGCCGGTATGATGTTGGGCGAGAGTCATTACAGACACCAACTAGAGGCTGATATAAGGCCCTTTCGCGATATTTTAATGGGCCTTTTTTTTGTAACTGTCGGCATGCAGCTTGATTTATTATATGTGTTTAGTAATGGCTTATTTATAATTGGTGCGTTACTTGGCTTATTAATTTTAAAAATAACCGTTGTTGCAATAAGCGCGCAGCTTATGGGTGAGCGAAGACAAGATGCATTGGCTTGTGCAATTATGCTTTGGCAAATGGGAGAGTTTGGTTTTGTACTTATTGCCTTAAGTGGACAACAGCAATTATTAACGAGTGATCAAACCTCATTTTTAATTGCATTGGGTGTACTTTCAATGGCCTTTACACCATTTTTAATTGATAAAACACCGCTTATTTTAAAACGTTTAGGCGTATTAAAACGCGCAAGTATGGGATGGGAAAATGAACCTAAAAGTAGCGCGCTTTATAGTAATCATGTTGTTATTTGTGGCTTTTCAAGAGTTGGGCAAACCATTGCGCGGTTTTTAAAGCCTGAGGCAATAGAATATGTCGCTATTGAGAGTAACCCAATACTCGTTCAAGAAGGTAAAGCCGCTGGAGAACCCGTAATATTTGGACACGTTAAACAAAAAGACATTTTAAAATGTGCAGGGGTAGAGCGTGCACGCTTAGTCATTATTACCTTTACTGAATTTGAGCAAACACAAATAGTAATAGACGCTATAAAGCAAATAGCGCCCGACGTTAAAATACTTATACGCACGCGAGATGACAGTCAGCTCGAAAAGTTAAAAGAATTGGGGGTAACCGAAGTTGTGCCCGAAACTTTAGAAGCAAGTTTAATGTTAGTGTCGCATGTTTTATCTATGTCGGGTGTACCCATGAGCCGAATTGTTAGGCGTGTAAGTAAAGAGCGCCGTAATCGCTATAAATTTTTGCAAAGCTTTTTTTCCGGTGAGCACATTGATAGCGATGAAAATAATAGCGATAGATTAGAATACCTGCATGTTATAGCTTTGCCCGATAAAGCGTTTGCTGTAAATAAAAGTATTAGTGAGCTTAATTTAACAAAACGAAGAGTGTTTATAAAAGCGTTACGCAGGCAAGATCGCGAAATAGACGCTCCATCGGATCAAACCTTATTACTGGCTAACGATATATTAGTACTGCAAGGAAAACCAAGGCGCGTTGAGCGGGTAGAGCACTACTTGCTCGACGGAATAGAATAACGTTTCTGTTTGGGCTTAATCTAGTTCTAAAAACTTGCGTATCTCCGGTAATTTTTTCATACCGTCTTCATAACCAATTTGCATTAAATGCTGGGTGTAGCGTTTTTCAAACAATAGATAACTGGTTAAGCTCGATTGCGAATGCTTTTTTACACCTATGGTACGAAGCAATACTTTAATAGCCCATGGCATATCGTTGTAATACTGCGCTGCAATGGCATTAAAATTTTGCGAAGGGTTAATTACAAACGTATCAATTTGTTTAAGCTCTTGATGTTTATCGCGTGCAGGTAATAGCCCTAGGGTTCGGTTAATACGGTCCAAACGTTCTAAATCCGATTGCATAGTGTCGGTAAATACACTGTCGAGTAAATGCCCTGCAACAGCAGATAGACCCGGATAATGTGGCGAGTAACCCGGTGGGTGTAATTCTTTGGGTTGGTCGACCCCAATAATAAATATTTTTTCAGCGCCTAAATGAATCGACGGACTAAGCGGAGAAAGCTGATGTATAGAGCCATCACCAAAGTAATGGTTATAAATATTTACGCTAGGAAATACCATCGGAATGGCACTCGACGCCATTAAATGCTCAACATTAATGCGCGTAGCACGACCCTCGCGTTTAGCTCGTTGCCAAGATGTTTGCGTATTAGATTGAAAAAATGCAACCGAGTCACCCGTTGTATAACTTGAGGCCGTAATAGACAGCGCATCTAAATAATTACGATGTAAATTGCGTTCAATGCGGTGTAAATCTAAAATTTCGTTCAATAAACTACGAAGAGGGCGATTATTTAGCAAGCTCGCAGGCGGGTGATTAATATGCTCTGACTGAAAGCTTGTTAAAATATTACGCGCAATATGACCAAACACACTTAAAAAGTCGCTTTTGTACACCATAGAGGTTGAAAAGTTTTTCCAAACAGATTCGAGCTTTCGTACAGCTAAATGTGCACACGAGGCGTAACATGCTAACGCTGCAGAATTAATTGCCCCAGCTGAGGTGCCATTTATTACCCTAAATGGTAATGGAGCTGTACGCGGCATGCTATGAGCGAGTGCTTTTAGTACGCCCACTTGGTAAGCAGCACGTGCGCCACCACCTGTAAGTAACAAGGCTATTTTAGGTTTTTTGGGATCAACTTGCTTGATTTTCATATTGGTGGTTAAACTGTTCTACGTCTTTGCTTTATTTATTCACTGTAAGTCTTTAAGCTAGAAGAATCAAAGGATAACTGCCCTTATACTCATTACATTATTTAACTTTGCAATTTAGCGCTTAACCTTTGAGCTATTATTGCCGTGTTATTAAATGTCATAGTATGTGTGTCAGAATGAATTTAATCCACTTAGCGTATTCTAAGTGATATCGCATTTTAATTTTTATGGAGTTCGTATGTCAGATAAACCAGAAGTGTCAGATGTTCAAAAACGTCCACCTAATAACAATCTTCTTTTTGCCGTTATTATTTTAATAGTCGTAGCATGCGCGGCTGCCTTCGTATTACTTAAACCAAGTGATGAAAAAGTAACACGCACAGAGGTAGAGCCGCCAGTTAAAGAGCAGCCAATAATGGAGCTTAAACCAGAAATTGCTCCTATTATTGATACTCCTTCTGCAGTAAAACCAGAGGAACCTAAAGAACTTGAAGTGCCAACACAACGCGCTGTTGAGCCGGCCCCAAAAGTAGAACCATTAGTGACGCTTGACGAAAGTGACACGGTGGTTGTTGCTAAAATGGATGAGTACTTGAGTGATTCAGTGATGAGCTTAATGGTAACCGACGATGTGATTCGCCGTGGTGTTGTATTTATAGATAACATTGCCCAAGGCAAAATCGCCAAAAAGCATACACCTGTTATTAAGCCAGAAGAGAGTTTTAGCGTAACAGAAGGAGATATTTTAACGATTGATCCTAATAGCTATGAGCGTTATACACCGTATGTAAAAGTATTCACCAGTATGAGTGCCGCTCAAGCAGTGCGTATGTACGAAGAATATAAACCGCTTATTAATAGTGCATACACTGAAATAGGTTACGGCGATGATGAGTTTAATCAAACCCTAACCGATGCAATTGATTTGTTACTTGATACGCCAGAACCTGAGGGCGACTTACCATTACTTCGTAATTCAGTAACATATCAATATGCATTTTCAGAGTGGGAGCAATTACCAGCTGCACAAAAACAACTTTTACGCATGGGCCCTGAGAACATGAAAAAAGTAAAAGCAGCATTACGTAATATTAAAACTCAGTTAGAGAGCAATTAATACGCATTAAAACAGCTAAATGCACCGCGATTGTATATGAAGTATGCAATCGCACTTTCTTTTTAGATTACCCCTTGAATAACAGAGCAAAAGTAGAGATAATCCCCCCGCGCCAACCAAGGCCCTCAATGGTAGTCTTATTGGTCCTCTCGCAACACTAGCAGGCGAACCTGGTCAGGCCCGGAAGGGAGCAGCCACAGTTTGTGACGTGTGTGCCGAGATGTGGCTGGTAAGACTGCCACCCAAATTCCTCATTTGGGTGTTATAGATAAATTTAATCAAACATTCTTCGTAAATATATTATTTTTTAAATAAAGTTATTAAAGCTTGCTTATCCATATTCTGATCTTTAAATTAGCTATCTTAAGTATGATCATTTAAATGGAATTAAAAGCTAAATTTATGTCTACAGTCTCTAAAGTATTTTTACCTGACGAAGGTAAAGGCTATACCTCTAATGAAATTCTATTTTTAGATGAAGCAGGCCTATTTAAGCTTAGACGCTTTCTAAGAGAACCTGAAGGGCTTGGTAGTATATTATGTGCTACATGTTTTCAGTCTTTAATACTTGCTGGAACTCCATCACAAAAACATCATTTCAAACATCCTATTGGTTCAGAAGATTGCCCTGTAAAAAGCACAACAACTCTCACCGATAGTGAATTGCATGCTATTAGTTACAATGGTGTAAAAGAAAGCAAAAAACATAAAGACTATAAAACGACTATATCAAATTTGCTTAAAAGCGAAGTTGAGTATGAAAATATTCGAGTAGAACAAACTTATCGAGAGCAATTTCAAACGGGGCTAGCTAAAGCATGGCGAAGACCAGATATAAGTTTTTACTCTAATACACATAACATGGATATAGCTATTGAGTTAGTGTTAGACCAAGTGCCACTCGATGTTATCGTTGCAAGAAACCGATTTTTTAAAGAGCAAGGCGCTACTGTTCTTTGGTTATTTCTGCAAGACAAAAACAACTTCACCCGAAAAGACATATTTTATAGTTCTAATGAAAACCTTTACGTATTTGACCTTGAATCAAAAATTACTAGCCGAGATCAAAACAAGCTATTTTTTAAGTGTTTTTATACACAATACGAAATCGATGATTTAGGCTTTCAGGTACAAGTTGTCAGTTCAGAGCAATCTAAATTAGTGAGTTTGAACGACTTACACTTTAACGAGAACAGCCTTACTTATTTTGATGTTCAGCAATCAGAAATTGATGCAAAAGACGAAGCCGAACAGATATATAAACAGCGCCAGTTGGAGAATGATGATTATAGAAAAAGGTTAGATGAAAAAAGGAAAAGTAGACTAAGTGGTAACTCTGCTCACGCATCAGTAGCTGATAAATATATACAGCCAAGAGTTATTCAAGAAGGTTTAATTGCTGAACTAAATGAGATATGTAAAAAATTGAAATGCCACTGTGGGAATGAGGATATGACACAGTTTAGAAGCAAAGCATGTTTTATTTATTGTAAATTATGCGGTAATTCAGTGTTATATGATTAATAAGTTATTTTCATGTGGGCAATTGAATTGCAATATGAAGTAATCCAGAGTACTTAGATTCGTAAGTAGTACGTAATGTATTAACGGCAGTAAAAAGGTAGATTATAGATGGCTAAAATGTATCCTGATTTTGGGCCTAAATCCAATAATAGTTTTTATGCAGAACCTAAACTATATCAATCATTAAAAACAGGATTAAGTGATGAATACACAGTTATTCATTCAATTCCTTGGCTATCATCTGCTTTAGTCGAAATATACGATGATCCTAGTGGAATAGGTGAGGTCGATTTCTTAGTAATTCATCCAGAAAAAGGCATGTTAGCCATCGAGGTAAAAGGCGGTAACTTTTCACGTAATGGCAATGGTTTTTATTATAGCCAAGGAGAGAGCGGAAGCCATTTTGATCCTTTTGAACAGTTGAATCGTGGTGTTTTCGCTATTCAAAAGATATTAAAAGATGCAAATATATATAGTCGACTAGGAAAAGCTTATTACTTCCCTAATACTGATTTCGGATTAAATTTACCCCCTGAATATGTTGATATACACATGGGTAAGCGTATTCGTTTAGTAATAGACAAAGAAGATCTAACTTATGAAGCTGAAAGGGTAGAGTCTCTGATGGATTTTTATAAAGCCCTCCTTGGCATAGGTGCTTTAGGCATTAATAGTGTTAATAAAGTAATACAATGTTTACTGCCTCAAGGTCATGGAAGAGCTTGTTGGATAGCTAGGATTAAGGATGATAATAGGACTTGGCTTAAGCTCACAGAGGAGCAAAGTAGCTATGCTAACCAAGCAGTTGAGAGTAAGAGAACTTTGGTTACTGGCTGGCCAGGATCAGGTAAAACAATTGTCCTTATTCACGCATGTCGACAAATAGTTAAGAAAGGAAAGCGAGCATTAGTTGTTACGTTCAACAAGCTACTTTCAGATAAAATTGCCAAAGAGCTGGTAGGGGAGTCTAACTGTAAAGTTATAAGTTTCAATAAGCTTTGTTCTGAATATAGTGATGAACCAGCTGCTATATTTCACGATGAATCGACTTTGTCTAAAGTGGTAAAAGAAAATAAATTAGACGAATTTGATACTTTATTGGTTGATGAAGGCCAAGCTATAAGTCAGGAAGCGTGGAAATTATTCGAAAATTCATTTAAAGATAAACAGATAATAGTGATGTGTGATGACGCTCAAGCTTTTGGGTATGAACGCTCAGTCTCTGAAGGTTTATTGTCTGAACTATTGGACGTTACTCCATATCTACTCACTGAGAGCTTACGAATGCCCAAAGCTGTCTGTGAAGAATTAAAACTCTTTAGTACTCCACGTTATGCAGTCATAAATAAAAGGGAGCCAGAAAAAGATACGTTGCATAGATTAGTTACGCATGATCAAACACAAAGGCTGAGACAGGTCGTTGCTAGGCTATTAAGCGATGGTATAGCGAAGGAAGATATTTGCGTATTAAAACCTGGTTACCTTAGTATACCAGCAGATCTTGTTCCAGCTGGTGTAGATGTAGAAAGTATTGGCCGGTTTAGAGGATTAGAAAAACCAGTCGTAATAATCTATTCATCAGAAAATATTTCTGACTCTGAGTTTTTCTGCGCATATTCCAGAGCAACTAGTCGGTGCATTGTATTATTAGACGCTAACTTAATAAAGAAAGGACGTTACAGCGAATTGGGGAAACGTATCTTTGCTGCTGACCCTAACAAAGTAGATACGATAGCTGAAAAAGGGTTGATGAAAAATAAAATTCAGGATTTTAATTTTGAGAAGCGATTAATTGTAGATGATTTCATTCAACTGGAGTGGTGTGAAGAATGGAAAGGGTTCTTGTTTTTCTGCGATTTAAATCCCCTTATTCAAGAGCTACTCATATCACACTTACAAATAAATTGTCCTAAAAAGGGAATTATTAGCTGGAGTAATACTAGTACTGAATATCTTAAAATGACAGGAATCAGTAATATAAAATTGGGGTCGCAGATAAATCAGGGGCAAGCTAGTTTATCTTTCTGTGATAAATGTGGACTAATAACACCAAGGCACTTAAATTGTTTCACATGTGAAGCTAAAGAATTTAATCAAGACGACAAAGATTTTATTGTGAACCAAGTAAGAGAAATTGGGGCTTTGTTGAATAAAAAAAGAGTAATTAGCGCTGAAGAAAAAAAGGATATGTGTATATTTTTAAGTGCAGTACTTTTAGCCATGAGTAACCAAAAAGATTTTAAGCGTCCGATTGTCTTAAAAGCTGTTGAGTCTGCTAATAGCTATATTTGTCAGGCGGTTGTTGTTCATACACTTTACCTAGTATTTAGAAATAAACAGCAAACGCTGTTAAAGATTCAGAATAAAAAAGTTATAGCTTTTGTGAAAAAATGTGCTCCAAGTATTAGTGATGATCTATCAGATAGTTCATTAGCTGCGTTTGTCGCGGACGGAATAAATAAATTGATTGATGCTGAAATACTTAGACGAGTAGAAAAAGGCGTGTGCGAAGTTATTTTAGAATTTGAAACATAACTATTTTGTAATCAAAAGCAAATTTCTTTTTGATGAATTGGACTATTTAGAGAGCGAAAACCTAAAACTGAGATATGTTAAAATTCAGCCCTCTGGAAATACTATTGAGATTTATTTGATAGTATTTTTAATCATAGGGTGATTACAAGATTACAAGATTACAAGATTACAAGCCTTTGGCTGTGCTATAGCTACCTTAAGTCATTGTTAGATAATCAGAAGGATTTCTAATTGATGCATATGCATGAATATTTTCATATGAAAAAAGGAGTTAAATAATAAAATGAATGAATCAACAAAGATTGAATTAGCGGCATTATATTTAAAGTTGTACCCATGGGTACGTATTGCAATTAATATTTTTATACTATTCTTCGCCATCAGTTGGGTTATTAACTCCTCGGACGAATTGAAAGAGCCGATAATTGTTACAATGCTAGCAGCATCGGCAGTTTTAGACATGGTAGCAACTCTTTTTGACAAAGCTGCAAAACAGTTATCTAGTGGACGATTATAGCAAGGATAACCTATGTACTACGAAGTTGTTCCTCAATTATCGAAAAAACTCATAGATTCGCCTAGCTGGCAAAAAATTTTAGAAGAAATTTTGGGCAAAGCTAAAAAGAGGCTGGATGATATTGGTGAAGGTAGGAATTTTCCTGAATATAAGCGTTGCCTTTATGACTCAACCATTTCAGAGTATAAGAAAGTTGCCTATCAATTGTTTCAAGATCGATTTCTAACGAGGCAAGAATACAATCGAATCCAAAATATTTTACCCTGCAACAGTTTACTTTTTCACGGTACTTTAGGTTCTGGGAAATCAAGCCTCGAAAAATCTTTTTCGAACATAGCAGGTCTAAAAGTCGTAAACCTATTGAGTGCATATAGGGAAGGTACAAGTGTTGATGAGGAGTTAGAAGTAAAACGAGTTCGAATAAATCAGGTACTCAATGGTGATTTTTCTCAGATTCCTGAAATTGTGGAAGAAACTAATACACTTTTAATCATAGATACAATTGAAGAGTTAATTGAGGAAGTTGGAATATCGTTGAGAAAGATAATCGAAACGATGGATAGCTCAACAAAACACAAAAATGTAAGGTGGGTGATTACGAGTTCTGATCATGTAAATATTATATGCAACCCTTTATACTCAAAACTTAGTTCATTTCAATTTAAAAACCAGTTTGATTCAGGGTCGCAAAATGACGAGAAAGCCTACTTAGCTAATTGGTATGATTTGGATTTGATTAATATTCAATTCAATGTTTCTCAAAGGCTTTGGTGCGACACTTTTAAGGAAAGAAATATTGAATTAGAGCAACTTGATTTTTACCCGCCTGCATTAATAGGCGTAATGGCCGAAAACGCCGATCTTTTAGCTTCTTTTAATGAAGTGAATGATATATTTAAACTCTTAGTTCATTACATTTTTGACAGACTCAACCTGAATTCCGCTGACCGTGGAAAAATACTATCTTCCATAAAACAGTTAGAATTTTTCAGCGAAGAGCGTGAGGGTTTTCATTTAACCCTTGATTTTTTAGGAAGTTTAAACGCAGAAAAAGCTGCACGTGAAACTTCGATTAACCAGCTAATTAACACTAGGCTCATATTAGTTTCTGAATCTAATGCGGCACCGGTTTACAAAATAAATATTCCTTTACTATGGGCTTATTTTTTCGCGGTGAGAGCAATAGAAGAAAGTTTTGATATCGAGAAATTCAGTGAGCACTTTGGCACAAACAGCTCACTAGAAAGCCATTTTAAGATCATATATCAATACTATTCCTTTAGAAGTGGCACACCTTTGCATATTGAGCAGTTGTGCAAGGGTTATGGTAGTTTGGAAGGAGCTATTTTTCTTCTAAATTATAGTGGAAGAGACTATGGTTTAGAGTTTTTGAATGCAACCTACAAAGTATTAAGTAATGGGTTGTCTAAAGGCTCTCGGCTTTTGAATGAAGGCGTTTATCATGAAAATTTGTTAACATATGCATTATATAGATGTTTGGCGTCTACAGCTAACAGCGGCTACGATAGCAACTTAATTGAACAAATTACTCTTTATATTGGTGCCATTTTTAAGCTCTTGACTAAAAATGAAAGCAAAAAGTTTCTGTTATCTACAGTAGAAGTGTTTCTTGATGATTTGCATGAATCTGAAGCAAAGCAATTAATACCGTATTCGATACTCAAGCTAACTGAATACCTTCGCGTTAGCGAATCAGAATATTTTGAGGTTCATGACTCTTTTCTATTCTTGTTAAGCAAATACTTATTCAAACGATATCCTTTCGGTTATCAGACTTTTTTTGATTTTATATTTGACAAAGAATACAAAAAAAGTGCATACAGCGGCTTTTATAGGTTTTCAACTAAGTTTTTAGATGCAGGATTTACTCACTTTCTTGCCAGCTCGGGCGTTGTGTATAAGTCTGTTGAAGACTCTGACAGCGAGATTATATTTGAATTTTTGGCAATACTAATTAGAAAAAAAGCGTATAGAAATGGAACTGACCAAAGCAACTTTGATAAATTAGAAAAAATTAGGTTTTTGGCGAGAAGCTCCTTTCACAAAGCAATAGGAAATCGCATTCGAAAAACTTTCACAATGCACGTTCCTGATGCAAAATTACTTATAGAAAGAATTGCGAAAGAGTACTCTAGCTATAAATTGAGCGTTCAATCTGCTTCGGAAAGAAAAAACTTAACCGAGGGATTACTACGTATTTTTAAACATATAGACATAGCAAATAAAAGTCGAAAATCAAATTTACCGACTTCTCTTCAACCCATAATTGTTAAATACATCAATAAAAACGACATAACAAGATACTTTAATTTTGTTGAAGACGTTGATTTTATCGAGTCTGTATACTCATTAGGGGGGAAATTATATGAAACGTTTAGATGACTGGTTTCTCTATAATAAAGCCAGTTAGTGGTGGCTAAGCAATATATTCTACCTGAGTTATACCGGAAGTCTCAAGGTTCGCAATATGTACATAGCAGCTAACAAAAAACTAGTAAGTATTCTTATGAGTTCGGCTTTTTAAAGCCTGTATTTGGTAACTTTATGCCATTATAAGCTTCAATTTTATGCCAACTTACACTTCACTTGTCCCGTTGTAGCTTAATGAAATCGAATGTGGTTATGTCAACTTATACTTCGAACAACATTGGGTGTTAAACCTCCAATATAATTTAACCTAAAGCACATTAATAAAAATTTATTTTTTATTTCATTACCCATGCCATCACACACTTTAAAATAAACTCAGCAAGTTCTACTTAAATAACATACTGTAAAAGCAATTAAGCGTAGCAAGTTAGCATTCAATACAATCAGTGTCTTTGTATAGTAATTAATGGTCGATTTAGAGCGATTACCCCTGTCATTCAAGAGAGTTGTGAACTAAGCCGCTACGCGGAGATCCTACTCTGACACACCGAGCAGGTAGCGCCTCAGCCCAACAAGCGATTATGCAACACAAACTGCGTGTTGCATAAATACTAAAGTGTTATTTGTCCGGCAGCGATTAATGACGCCGAATAGTGAATCTACTAATGTTGTCCAACTTGATAATTTCCGGCCTCAAAGCCAAAAGGTTTTGCCAAACGATTCCAAGAATTAATTTGTACGATTGATAAGGTTAAATTTGAAATATCATCTTGGCTGAAATATTTTTTCAAGTTAGTAAACGATTGTTGCCTTTGGTCTGTAGAGTCATTGAGCTTTGTGACAGACTCAGTCCATTCCAGTAATGCTTGCTCTGATTCGTTATAAAAGTTCGTTTCTTTCCATGCCGACGATGAGTAAATACGCAATTCACTTTCACCCGCAGCAATAGCTTCTTTAAAGTGCATTTCAATGCAGTAAGCGCACTGGTTTATCACTGAGACCCTGTATCTCAACACCTCCATAAAAGACTCATCAATAATGTTTAAGCTCTTGATGTATTTCTCTGTTTGCATCATGCAGTTCATTAAATTCTCGGGTATATTTTCAAAAGGTACTCTCGGCATATTTTTTCTCGCTTGTGTAAATGAGTGACGCGATACATTGTATGCCTATCAAATAATGATTAGAATATATGCTACAAGCCAAACAATCTTGCATAAAACGCAAAGGTTATTATGTTAAAGTCTGTTCGTATATTTTTAAAGGTCGTTGAGTTGGGTAGCTTTTCTAAAGCTGCCAAAGTATTAAATATGGCTCCGTCATCAGTTACTCGTGCCATTGATAATCTTGAATATGAGCTGAAATCCGAGCTATTTAAACGTAGCACACGCCAATTATTACTGACAGATAAGGGCTATATTTTTTTAGAGGGAGCCTCTAATCTGGTCTCTAATTGTGATTCTATACTTATGTCTATGACTGACAGTCATAAAGAGCCTGAAGGAAATTTGAGAGTTTCAGTGTTTGAGAGTTTTGGTCGGTTAAGTGTTTGTCCCATAATCCCTGAATTCTTGAAAAAATACCCAAAGATAGCAATTGAAATTGAGCTAGAGAATAAGGTGGTTGATCTAGCAGGGGAAAATATTGATTTGGCAATTCGTATAGGAACACCGAAAGATTCGAGTTTAAAATTTTGTAACATTATCCCAAATCACACCTTTGTTTGTGCGTCACCAGATTACTTGTCAAAAAATGACAATATTGAAAAACCTGAAGATTTGTCATTACATAATTGCTTATTACTTAATCAAGAGAGGCAAAGAACTTACTGGCATTTTAAAAAAAATCGTCGTAATACTAAGGTCTTAGTTAGTGGTAATCTTAGATCAAAAGGCGGCACACCATTATTAGAGGCAGCCTTGTGTGGTCTTGGTGTCGTTCAGCTTTCAAACTGGGTACTATCTGACTATGTGAAAAGTGGGCAGCTTGTGGTTTGCTTACGAGATTGGGAGCCGCTTCTTAATGAGCAGTCTAGTGGTAGCGTTTATGCTGTATATAAACAAGGTATATATAAAAATCCAATTATAAGGCTATTTCTTGACTATCTAGTTGAAAAAACACATAACAAGTTACTGCATCGGACGTGGTAGAGTTACTCTTTTGAGGAACGTATACCACTATTTTTAATTGAATGTTTTTTAACCTTTAATCCCTCTGTTCGCTGTGATCTAATAGGCATTATTCACCCATGGTAAACTGTTGTGGCACTTTTTTTAGGTTATAAGTCAAGCCTGACTTATCCTGTCAAAACAAATTCATTCCTATCAATTTCGCTGAGCAAATTTTGCCTGGCACATTTGAATATGCCCTTTGTTATATCGTCGAGAATAAACTCGATTTATCGGGATTTGACGCGTTGTATAACAATGACAAAACGGGCGCTGCTGCGTATCCGCCCACGGTAATGCTAAAGATTATTTTACTGGGCTATGCACATGCTTTTATCAGTAGTCGCTGAATTGCCAAAGCGTGTGAGACGAACATTTTATTTATAAATGTGTCGGGGGAATTAACCCTGTACAAAAAGAAACAGACTCTGAACCTAAAAATAAATTTAGTGGCATATTTTTGTTAGTTTGTTTGTTAAATTAAAGTGGCTGTTTAGTTTGTTCGTCGCATAAATACTAAAATGTTAGGGTACTAGGAGAGTTCAGTTGAAATATTCATTATTATTTGTTGCTATTTTATCATTTGACGCTTTTGCCGATCTCAATGTCGAATTAGAAACAAATCCGAAAAAGAGCAACTTAAATATTCTCAATTAAAAAGAGTAGAAAAGACTTATGACCTTGGAAAATGGCAATTTACAGACAGTGTTGTAATAGATGAGTTTGCTAAAAGACCGCATAGTCACCCTAAGCTTACCTTGACAGTTAGTATGCCTAAAAACGATGGTGCATTCTTATCACAATATTTGCACGAGCAGATACATTGGTTTGAAGATTCTCGAAAAACAGAAGTCCAAAATGTCATAAATGACCTAAAAATAAAATACCCTGATGCACCAAAAAAAGGGCCTGAAGGTGCAAGAAGTGAACTTTCAACGTACTTACATTTAGCTGTTTGTTTATTAGAGTATGATGCTCTTACAGAAATTTTAGGTGAAGAAGAAGCACATAAAATCATTTCTACAAATTCAAAGTATTTTTATAAATGGATATATCAAAAAACACTCACAGAGCCTGATTCAATTAGAGATATTTTGGTCAAGCATAATTTATATATAAAGTAAATTTACTCTAACAAGCAATTAACATTGCCAACGTCCTCTCATGGTGCATAGCGCAGTCCGTACCAGTCGATTGTGCTTTCAGGAATCTAACTTTATAAAGCTTTGTTTGTAACTTTATGCCGGCATATACTTCACTTGATTAGCTGTAGCCCAATTAATCCGAATAAGCTGACATAAAGTTACAGTTTACCCAAATTTCAATCGTTAATTTTAGCGTACAAAATAAAATGACATATTGCGCATTAAAAATCGTCATAAATTTGTTACCAAAAATAAATCTGCTTACCAATAAAACGACCTTTGGGTCTAATACCAACCTTTCTTTTAGCTTTACCATTAATGGCTATATTTGAAGCTTTATAAAGCGTGCCATAAGCATAATTAATTACACGATGCAGAAAATGTTTTGAATTAGCTGCAAAGCTTCAGAGGTATTTTTATAATGCGTTTAGCTAAGTTTATTTAAATAGATTATGTATGTATTGATGTTATTAGAGTCGATAATTCAATCTTGGTTACAATTTATCCTCTTGAAAATTAGTTATCTGCCCTAAGCTCTATTTGGTAAATGGTTTATAACATTTCTTAAGGAGAACATTATGAGTAATAACACAGTAAAACCCGCATCAAAACTCTCTGAGCTGATTGTAAGTAATACAGAGCGAGAACAGGTTGATATTACGCAGCGTATAACAGATGCTCCATGGAAAATGATAGTTGTTTATCGAGGTCAGCATTGCCCTATGTGTACGAAGCAATTAAATGCTTTGGCTAAAATGACTCAAGATTTTAAAGATATTGGTGTTGAAGTTGTTGCTGTAAGTGGTGATAGCCATGCTCAGTTGGAAGCGCACTTTGAAAAGCTAGACGTTAATTTTCCTCTTTATTATAATTTAACGCTTGAGCAAATGACTGAATTAGGTTTGTATATCAGTGAGCCAAGAAGTAACACTGAGACAGATCATCCGTTTGCAGAGCCTGCAATTATTGTCCTAAACGAGCAAAATCAAGTGCAAGTTTTAGATAAATCAAACAGCCCGTTTTCACGCCCTGATATGCAGCAGTTACTTTCAGGTATTCAATATACACGCGAAAATGATTACCCTATTAGAGGAACATTTTCTTAAGTTGTTATGCATAAATTTAGGCGTGTTTAATAGCGCGCTTAAATTTATATTTTATTTTTTAATAAATTTACTTGAAAACAATTTTACCGTCCATATATAGTTAAGTAGGACGCCTGATGGGTCCTAAATTAAACTTAAACAATTGAAATTTATATTATTAATTATACTTTGCTTGAGCTTGTTCAATAGAAAAGCACATGCAAAATATCGCTTAAATATGAGGATATTATTATGCGTACAGTAGATTTATCACCACTTTATCGTTCATTTATCGGCTTCGAACATTTAGCATCACTTATGGATGCGGCAGCAAGTACAGACAAGCAGCCAAGTTTTCCTCCTTATAACATTGAAGCGCTCGATAAAGACAAATACAGAATTACTATGGCCGTTGCTGGTTTTAGTGATAACGAGTTGACCATTGAGTCAGAAAACAACACGTTGAAAGTCGCCGGTACTAAGGCTAATAAAGATGAGAATAATGAACGTAAGTTTATTCATCAAGGTATAGCGGAGCGTAACTTTGAGCGTAAATTTCAGCTTGGCGACCATGTAAAAGTACTTGGTGCAGATTTAGCTAACGGCTTATTGAGCATAGAGCTTCAGCGTGAAATCCCAGAAGCACTTAAACCTCGTAAAATCCAGATAGGGCAAGGTCATTTAATCGAAGACAAATAAACCCTGTTTAACCTTAGTTTCCCCTGATTGTTTAGCCGTCTCGCTTGAGGCGGCTTTTTTATGCAATAGAGTTTTAAATGGTCTTGAATCTAGAACGTTCTCTTAATCTTGGCTAATTAACCTGAACTCTGGTCAGGATATTTACTAACGTATTGAATAATCGTGATATTTAAATTTATTTTCTCTAGCCAACGATTTTCAGTGAAAACAAGGCGAATTTACGCGTCAATAGCTAGCCTATTGCCAGTAAATTCAACGTAGTTAGCGCTGAAAATAGCTGCTTGAGATAGATTTATTATCCAGAGTTCAGGCTAATTAAGTGCTTTTGTGTTTTTTTCAGCAGAGCAATTTTATCAATCGCTTCTTGAAGCTGCTCTTGCTTCATTCCTTGTTTACGCCCTTTAGCAAGTAAGTTTTCTAGCGTTGCTACTTTGCTATTAACAGCACTTACAAAGCTACTTTCTAGTGCGCGCCGCTTCTCTTGTTGAAATTGTTCGTAGGCTTTATGGTCGTCTAAATCCCCTTTGTATTGAACACTGCTTAGTTTACTTTTATTTAGTGGGGGTAAGTAATTCGGTTCGGTAATTGCCAGTTGAGCATACTCATTCAAGGTACTTTTTTTAATATTTGAAGAATGTACATCTTCAATTTTTTTACGGTGTGTACTGTTTGCTTTATTGTAGGACGCTCATCTGTTGGTTGTTTAGTCGCTAGTGCCATTTTTTCTGCTCGGTGGAGCCAGATAAGTAGTATATGAGGGTGATGCCTAAAGACATTATAATGAGTGCCGAGAGCTTTATTTTCATAACTTAATCTCATTTTGTGTGTGCCACGCAGCCCACTTTTGCTGGTATTGCTGATGCGCATTTTGTAACGCCACAGACTTAATCGCTTGATAGCGAACTGTTTGGCCCGTTGCTGCAAAATATTTATATTCATAGTCACTAGTTAACACCACAACCCATAATCCCGTTGGCGAACGAATGACTTCAGAAAGCTCATTCTCATTTTGAGTAAATGCAAGTTGTACTACCCACTCCTTTTTATGCTCTCGATTGATATTATTATTAAATTTACTATAAATATCATTCATATTAGCCGCTTTTAAAGCAACTTTGAAAGTACTCTTTGCTACCTCATTTTTAAATTTAACCGCGTCATTTCTGTTTTTAAATTCAGCACCTTGGGCTGTTATTTGGTATAAATATTTGAAGCGACTTTTATTCTTTTGGTAATACTGATTTATTTGTTGTTCGGAAACTTGTTTTTCTAATTGTTCGAGTATCGGGCTTTGTCCATGCATCATGTCTTTTACGCCAAGCCAGCTTTGAATCGAAGGGCGTAAGATGTCACCTTGAGCAATGCTTATTAAATTATCAATGTTGATATCTTTTGCTTTAAACGCGTTGGTCGCTTTTTCTAAATTTATAAAATATTGATGCTTTTTAGCTATTTCTGTATGAAATAACTGGTTATCGCCTTGATGCAATCTAAACCGTATTTGCATAGAAAGTGGTTTAATGAAGTCATAAACAGACATTGCAGGAAACGCAAAATTTTCAAGTTTTACTAAATTTAATGTGTTTTTTTGCGTTTCAGAATATTGTCCATTCGCAGGATATTCACCTAATGTGTTCGTAAGCCAGCTGGCCGTAAAATGTTTAACATTATTAGAAGCTTCGATGCTCGGTGGCAAATGTAGTTGATTTATAAAAAGGTTATTTAGGTAGCGCTCTACATGGTAACCGGTGGTAAAACCGACATCAGACAAACGCGCTACCTTGTTGGGCATTAGGCGTTTTGCTTCACTTAGTAAAAATTGGTTCTCGTATAAACGATAGCGTGTTTGCGAAAGACTAATGTCACTATTTTGCTGTTGATATATTTGATGCATCAACTGTATTTCAGCGGGTGTGTACTTTTCAACACTCGTAAATGCTTGGCTGCTGTAAAGCAGCCCAAACATTACTACACATAGGTAGACTAAATACCTCATTAGCGGGCAACCATGGCATGATTTAATAAATGTACAACCATTGCAATAGCATGAGGGATAACTTGTTTTGCGGTATCAACACGGTCGTAATGATCTTCCGAATTAAGCACAATACCTCCTTGAGCGTACGAAAAAGAGCCGCCTTGGGTTAGCAATGGACGTACATCCGTTGAGGCTTTATCTAACGGTGAAAAGGTATTTATTGCTTGACGTATTAAGCTAGGATCATTGAGTTGTTCTTGATCATAATAATCCTTTATCCAGCCTTCCCAGCTAGAGTGATTTAAATCTGAAGTTGTCCATGTGTGATGCGGCTGAAGTAAATCAGTTGTATGAAATACAAAGCCCAGTACCTGTGGATTACCACTGTCTAAATAGCTTTGAAACCAGTATTGGCCTAAGTTATCGATTGGTTGAAAAGGGATTTTTTCAAAATCATTATACATACTATAGTTTGATTGACTATCAATTCGGTAATGAGCTTCGGTAATGTCATAACTATTATATTTTGAAGAGTCAGCATTAAACCAGCCCGTTTCTCTTCCCTTTCCATCATCTAAATAGTCTCCTTTTAACCAAGCCGCAGCTAAGCTATCAATGGTGCCCCATACAGTGAGTTTGTCGTAGTTATAGCCGCCAAAATCATTACCATGCTGATCAGCGCCTTGCGTATGGTTTTGAAAGTGCCAATAGCTAGTATATTTTACAATGCTTTCAGCCGCGCCCCAAAGAGGAGCTTGGACACAAGAGCCTGTAATGGCACCACATAAAAAAGTATCTTCAAAATCATCAACATCATAGGCTGCTTGCCCTAGTAGCTCAGCCAGTTGTGAGACTGACATTTTATTTTGTAAAGCATATTGCGACAGTGCTGCATATTGCGTTGATTGTGGGTTTTGCTCCATATAACTTACAGCGTCAATAACAATCCGCTTATGGGTTTCTTGGCTAAATGCGTGTGCTTGGTTGATACTTGTAAGTAATATAATTGCCGACGTTAATATTTTTTTCATTTTTATCTCATTGCTGTATTTAAAAATTAACGCTATTAAAAGATAGCGCTATTACATTACAATGACAGAAGAATTAAACATTTAATTAACAAGTTTACCTGTTTTATATATCACAAACTTTCTAAATCAATTAAATGCGCAGCAGCTTGTTTTAATAGCACCGTTTTTTGCTCTTCGGTTTGTCGGTCCCAGTTTTTATAAACCATGCCTATACGCGGGTTTTTCTCTAATTTACTGCGGTGGGTGTGCATAAAGTTCCAGTACAGACTATTAAGGGGGCATGCTTTTTCTCCCACTTTTTGTTTAACATCGTATTGGCAACGCTTGCAATAATCGCTCATTTTATTAATATAGTTTCCGCTTGCTGCGTAGGGTTTTGTAGCAATAATGCCATCATCGGAAAATTGGCTCATTCCTCGAGTATTAGGCATTTCTACCCACTCGATTGCATCTATATAGACACCTAAATACCAATTATCTACGTCATCAGGATTAATTCCCGTGAGCATACAAAAGTTTCCAATAACCATTAAGCGCTGAATATGATGCGCGTATGAGGTTTCTAAACTTTGTGTAAGTGCGTGGCTTAAACAATTCATTTTAGTAGAGCCAGTCCAAAAATAGGATGGCATCTTATTATTGGCTTGTAGTTGATTTTTAGTTGCGTAGTCGGGCATGTTAACCCAATAGATGGCGCGTACGTATTCTCTCCAACCCAGTATTTGCCTTATAAAACCTTCGACTTGTGAAATGGATATTTCGCTGGGTCTTTGTTTATATTCAGTAATTACGCGTTTAATTACATAAAGCGGGTGTAGTATTTTTGTATTTAAAGCAAATGATAAACGGCTATGGTAAAGGCTAGTATTATGCTTACTCTGGTCAGTCATAGCATCTTGAAATTTGCCAAAATTAACGAGCAAATATTCACAAAAGTAATCAAGGCTACTAATTGCTTGCTTTCGCGTTGTTGGCCAAGTGAGTTGATTATCTATACTGCCAAAATAAGCGACTTTATGTTTGTTTAAGCGAGATATAATTGACTTTACATCATTAGTAAATAGCTTTGGAGAGGGGATGTCGTGTATGTCGTTCTTAGAAAATTTATTTCTGTTGTTACTATCAAAATTCCATTTACCTCCTTCAGGCTTACCGGAGTCCATTAAAATATCAAACTGCTTGCGCATATCGCGATAAAAATGCTCCATCGTTACATGTTTATTTTTTACAAAGCGTTTTTTAATTTGTGAAAAGGGGAACAAAAAATGTTCGCTATCCACAGCCCTCACACTTAGCATATGCGTTTTTTTAAATTGTTCTAATTGCGAGTGAAGTCTAAATTCATCAGGGTATTGATACTCTATTGCCGAGCACTGATATTGTTTTGCAATACGGTTAAGCAAATCGGGTAAATTGTTGTCGTTACAAGTCTCATCTAAGGTTAAATGCAATACATTAAAACCAGCATGGCTTAACGCTGAAGCAAAGTTTTCCATAGCATGGAAAAAAGCACATAATTTTTGGATATGGTGTTTAACATAATGAGTTTCTTGTGCAAGTTCAGCAATAATATAAAGGGTTTCATTATCTTTTTGTTTAAACCAAGAATGCGATGGGTTTAGTTGGTCGCCCAAAATAAGCCTGAGTGTTTTATAGTGTTTCATACTTAGAACCAAATATGTTTAGTACGCCAAAGTGTCGTAAAACGATCTTTTAAAGGTGTTGTAGTACCGCTTAATTATGCGTGGAGTTTTACAATAGCTGGTGTTTTTAATGCTCGATGAGCTAATTCTAAAAAGGTATTGAGCTTTGCTAGTTTTATAAGGGGCTGTTTTTTACTACTTAATGAAGCTTAACCGGCTCATTATAAACTTGAGTGTTGTTATGCTTAGCTTATATGTATTTCAATACCTACTTATATATAAGCGCATTTGTTATAAAAGAATGGGCAATAAATACAGGTTCTAATTGGTATTATTTTTTGTTTTGCTTATTCGTTGTTGAAGTGAAATAACGTTACTTATATTGAAAAGTGAACTGTTAGTGCAGTTTTCAAAAAAGGTTAGAAATTCTTGCCATGCGGTTTGGCTTTGTAAGCAAAAATGCTGACCAAGATGAGCTTCTAAAGTAGCGTAAAAAATATCACACAATATTTTAATATCAGTTTGCTGAATATTACGTTTATTTAGGTGTTCTAAATAATGTGTTAAAAAAGGAGTGACAGAAGATGGATTATCTAAATGTTTAATTATGCGCTCTAGCACGCAGTAAAACGTATAACTTTTTTCGTTGAATTGATTTGCAGTTGGGTAATTCATTACAATACCTGATTCTGCTAATTTACGATGAAAGCGTGCTGTAAAAGCATGGAAATTCGGCTTAACAATCTGTAGGCTTTTTAATAATACTGATTGGTTTGTGTTCATTAAATGCCTCTTTGCATTAAGTGTGATTGTGATTGTTATTGCTTTCGTTGCTTTTATTATAGCTAGAGAAGTTGAAACCGCACGGGTTTATTGGCTTAAATAGAGGGTTTAATTAATAAGTTACTGATTTTATTTATTTTGTTTTTGTTAATGAGATTGATTATCTATTCATTGGGATGGCTGTTTAATATTTACTTCAATGCTACGATTGGGGTTGTTGATCTTTGAGGATTAAATCTGTTTTACCTAAGGACAGCGTATGTTTGGCATTTATGCTGTGCTATCGCTTATTTGTGAGGAATAACCACACATGATCGACACAGCCTTGCGTAGAAGCTAAACGGGTGCTTTAAATTTAGGCTCGCAAGATAATGAGGCCCTAAAGGTTATTACAACAAATGTTAATTTGTAATACATTAAATTAACAACTTGACGAATTGCAAATTTTATAAACTTATTAGTTATTATGGTTGCTAATTATCCCGCACATCCTTATAATAGCCGCCATTGTTTAGTGTGTTGTATAACCGCTAACAGCGATATTAAATTAAGGTTTAATATCTATTGGCGCGGGATGGAGCAGTCTGGTAGCTCGTCGGGCTCATAACCCGAAGGTCGTCGGTTCAAATCCGGCTCCCGCAACCAATTCTACTAATAAGTGTAAGCTTATTAATTTATATCGCGCATTCTAAGTAATGCGCGTTTTGCGTTTAGGCTAATGTAGTTTAATTTGGTCAGTTACTGACTCGCAACCAAGCTCGGCCCTCGGCCACACAGTTTTATGCTTTATTGGTGTGACGCCCCGCTTGGTTCGGGGCGTTGTTGTATCTGCACCTTTCGATTTATGGCTTTTGTCATCAAATCAAAACTTAAACTCAGTATTTTAGGGCTATAAGCCCTTTTTTTGTTTGTATGGAGGATTTTCGTGACAAAACTTGAACAAGATTTAGTAACCATGTTATCGCCAGCGGTAGAAATGTTAGGCTTTGAATTACATGGTCTTGAGTTTGTACAAGCGGGTCGCCATTCTACCTTAAGAGTGTATATTGCTCATGAGGATGGGATCTCAGTTGATAACTGTGCGGATGCAAGTCGCCAAATTAGTGCGATTTTAGACGTCGAAGACCCAATTACAAATGAATATGATTTGGAAGTATCGTCTCCTGGTGTTGATCGTCTATTATTCAAACAAGATCATTACGAGCAGGCGCAAGGAGAGGAAGTACGCGTGCGTACCAAACTTCCACAGGATGGTCGCCGTAATTTTAAGGGCGACTTAGTAGCAGTTAGCAGCGATATGATCACACTATCTAGTGATGGTGCAGAGCATCTAATCATGCTTAGTAACATCGAACGTGCGAATTTAATCGCTAAGTTTTAAATTCGAGTGCGAAGGAATAGGGCAAGCGAGGCATTACCCATGGCAAAAGAGATATTATTGGTTGCTGAAGCCGTTTCCAATGAGAAAGCGGTTCCAAAAGAAAAGATTTTTGAAGCTTTAGAGTTCGCATTAGCGACAGCGACAAAGAAAAAGCATGATGGCGAAATTGAAGTACGTGTAGCAATTGACCGTAAGACCGGCGATTACGATACGTTCCGTCGTTGGCAGATTGCAGCAGTATTAGAAGATGGTTCTTTAGAGAACCCATACAGCGAAATTACGTTAGAAGCTGCGCAGGTTGAAGAACCTGATTTGCAGATGGGCGATTACGTTGAAGAGCAAATAGATTCAATTAAATTTGACCGTATAACTACGCAAATGGCTAAGCAAGTAATCGTACAAAAAGTACGTGAAGCTGAGCGTGCTTTAGTAGTCGATGCATACAAAGATCAAGTTGGTGAGTTAGTAACCGGTGTTGTTAAAAAAGCAACACGTGATTCTATCGTTCTTGATTTAGGCAATAACGCTGAAGCTGTTATCTACCGTGATGATATGCTTCCACGTGAAAACTTCCGCCCGGGTGACCGTATCCGTGGCCTTTTATACGAAGTTAAGCCTGAAGCTCGCGGCGCACAATTATTTGTAACGCGTTCTAAGCCTGAAATGCTAATGGAGCTATTCCGCATTGAGGTGCCAGAAATTGGCGAAGAAATGATTGAGTTACGTGCAGCTGCGCGTGATCCAGGTTCTCGCGCTAAAATTGCAGTTAAATCTAACGACAAACGCATTGACCCAATTGGTGCATGTGTCGGTATGCGTGGCGCACGTGTTCAGGCTGTATCGTCAGAACTTGGCGGCGAGCGTGTTGATATCGTTCTTTATGACGATAATCCAGCGCAGTTTGTTATTAATGCAATGTCACCTGCAGAAGTTGCTTCAATCGTAATGGATGAAGACACTCACTCAATGGATATTGCAGTTGATGCAGATAACCTAGCACAAGCGATTGGTCGTAATGGTCAAAATGTTCGTTTAGCAAGCCAACTAACAGGTTGGGAACTAAACGTAATGACTGTTGAAGACATGCGTACTAAAAATGAAGCTGAATCAGATAAGTTGCTTAACTTATTCACTGAAAATTTAGAAATTGATGATGAGTTTGCATCATTACTTATAAATGAAGGTTTCTCGACACTTGAAGAAGTAGCGTACGTACCAGCATCTGAATTTTTAGAAATTGATGGCTTAGACGAAGAAACAGTTGATCTGCTGCGCTCACGTGCAAAAGATGCATTAACAACTAAAGCACTTAAAACGGAAGAAAGCTTAGAAGGCGCAGAGCCGGCTGAAGACTTACTTGCGCTTGAAGGCTTAGAGCGTCACTTAGCATTTGTTATGGCAAGCAAGGGTGTTGTTACACTTGAAGACTTGGCAGAGCAAGGTATTGACGAATTAGTTGATATTACAGAACTTTCATCTGAAAAAGCGGGTGAACTAATTATGGCTGCACGAAACATTTGTTGGTTTGCAGACGAGTAATTTATTAACGGAGGTATTACACACTATGGCAGAAGTAAATGTTGAAAAACTAGCCGGCGATATAGGTACAACTGTTGATAAATTGCTACAGCAGTTTTCACAAGCAGGTATCACTAAGCAAGCAACTGATAATGTAACAGAAGCTGAAAAAGCAACGTTACTTGATCATTTAAGCAAGCATCATGGCGGTACAGGTTCAGATGGTCCAGCGCGTATGACTTTACAACGTAAGAGCAAAAGCACATTAAGTGTGACTGGCTCTACGGGTAAAGCTAAAGCTGTTCAAGTTGAAGTTCGCAAAACACGTACGTACGTGAAAAAAAGCGCAATGGAACAAGAGCAAGAGCAAGCACGCCTAGCCGCTGAAGAAAAAGTACGTCTTGAAGAGCAGCAAAAAGCTGAGCAAGAAGCCGCAGAATTAAAAGCGAAACAAGAGGCAGAGCGCAAAGCGAAAGAAGACGCTGACCGTAAAGCCAAAGAAGAAGCTAAACGCAAAGCAGATGCAGAGCGTAAAGCGAAACAAAAGCAGATGACCCCAGAGCAAAGTGCTAAGTCTGAGAAAGATCGCATAGAAGCTGAGCGTCTGCAAAAAGAAGCAGAAGAGGCCGCATTGAAGAAAGCTGAAGAAGAAGCGAAACGTCAAGCAGAAGAAGCAAGAAAGCTAGCTGAAGAAAACTCGGCACGCTGGAAGAAAGAAGAAGAAGAGCGTAAGAAACGCGAAGAAACAGCGGATCACCATCTTACGACTTCTACTTACGCACGTGAAGCAGAAGATGTTGCCGATGCTCGTGATGAGCAAGGTACACGCCGTGCTAAGAAAAAGAAAAAAGCGCCAGCAAAAGATAAATTTGCAGCGTCAAGAGGCCGTAACAAGTCTAAGTTAAAAGCACCAGCATCGCTGCAGCATGGTTTCCAAAAACCAACTGTTGATGTTAAAAATGAAGTGCGTATTAGCGAAACAATTACAGTAGCTGAGCTTGCATCACGCATGGCTGTTAAAGGCGCTGAAGTTGTAAAAACAATGATGAAAATGGGTGACATGGTTACCATTAACCAAGTGATTGACCAAGAAGCTGCACAATTAGTTGCAGAAGAAATGGGTCACAAGGTTATCATTGTTAAAGAAAACGAATTAGAGCAAACAGTACTTAATGACCGCCATGAAGATGGTAAGTCAGAGCCACGTGCTCCAGTAGTAACTGTTATGGGTCACGTTGACCACGGTAAAACATCGACTCTTGATTATATTCGCTCTGCAAAAGTTGCTTCAGGCGAAGCCGGTGGTATTACACAGCATATTGGTGCATACCATGTTGATGTAAACGGCAATATGATCACGTTCCTAGATACACCAGGACATGCGGCATTTACATCAATGCGTGCTCGTGGTGCTAAAGCGACAGATATCGTAATCCTAGTGGTTGCAGCAGATGATGGCGTTATGCCACAGACTAAAGAAGCGGTACAGCACGCACGTGCAGCTGGCGTTCCTTTAATCATTGCTGTAAACAAAATGGATAAAGAAGGCGCAGATCCAGATCGCGTTAAAAACGAACTAGCTGTACTTGACGTTATTCCAGAAGAGTGGGGCGGCGATACGCAGTATGTTCATATCTCAGCTAAAACTGGTTTAGGTATTGACGACCTTCTTGAAGCTGTGCTTATGCAATCTGAGCTTTTAGAATTAACTGCACCTACTGAAGGTATGGCTGCAGGTGTTGTTATTGAATCTCGTCTTGATAAAGGCCGTGGTCCAGTAGCATCAGTACTTGTTCAATCTGGTACGCTTAACCAAGGTGACATTGTATTATGTGGTCTTGAGTATGGCCGTGTTCGTGCAATGCGCGATGAAAACGGTAAAGACATTAAATCTGCTGGTCCATCTATTCCAGTTGAGATTTTAGGTCTTTCTGGTATTCCAGCTGCGGGCGACGAAGCGACTGTTGTTAAAGATGAGCGTAAAGCGCGTGAAGTTGCTTTATACCGTCAAGGTAAGTTCCGCGATGTTAAGCTAGCACGTCAGCAAAAAGCTAAGCTTGAAAACATGTTTACTAACATGACTGAAGGCGATGTTTCTGAAGTTAACGTGGTACTTAAAGCAGACGTTCAAGGTTCTATCGAAGCAATCTCTGATTCACTAACTAAGCTTTCTACTGATGAAGTAAAAGTGAAGATTGTTGGTTCAGGTGTTGGTGGTATTACTGAGACTGATGCAACCCTAGCTGCAGCGTCTAACGCAATTGTAGTTGGCTTTAACGTTCGTGCTGATGCTTCTGCTCGTAAAGTGATTGATACTGAAAACTTAGACCTTCGTTATTACAGCGTAATTTATGCCTTAATCGAAGAAGTTAAGCAAGCCATGTCAGGTATGCTAGCGCCAGAGTTTAAACAAGAAATCATTGGTCTTGCTCAAGTTCGTGACGTATTTAAGTCTCCAAAAATTGGCGCAATTGCTGGTTGTATGGTTACTGAAGGTGTTATCAAACGTAGCGCTCCAATCCGTGTACTACGTGAAAACGTGGTTATCTATGAAGGTGAGCTTGAGTCACTTCGTCGCTTTAAAGACGATGTTGCTGATGTTCGTAACGGCATGGAATGTGGTATCGGCGTTAAGAACTACAATGACGTACGTGTTGGTGACCAAATCGAAGTATTTGAAACAGTTGAAGTACAACGTACTCTATAATTGTTACTAGGGTGTATTGAACGCTTAAGGTTAACGCCCGGGCGTTCTACACGCTCTACGCTAAGATTTTAAATGGGGGCTTAGCCCCCATTTGCATATCCATTATTTAGTTAACTTATTATTTAATTTCAATAAGTTATTATTTTAGGACAAGTATAATGAGAGAATTTTCTCGCACTGATCGTGTTGCACAGCAAATCCAAAAAGAAATTGCTGTAATTTTACAACGCGAAATTAAAGATCCACGCTTAGGTATGGTGACAGTGTCAGCGGTAGAAGTATCGCGCGATTTATCTTATGCCAAAATTTTCATTACTGTGTTTAACACACAAGATGAAGATGCAGCAAAGCAAAGCGCAAAAGTACTAAATGAAGCAACGGGTTATATTCGCTCGTTACTTGGTAAGCGTATTCGTGCACGTATAATGCCTGAGTTAAAGTTTGTTGTTGATAACTCATTAATGGAAGGTATGCGTATTTCTAATTTAGTGGATTCTATTATCCGCGAAGATAACGCAAAGCATGTTGATGAAGACGTAGAAAGTGTTGATGCTGATGAAGTTTTAGATAGCGAAGAAAGTACTGAGCACGTAGACGATACAGATAGCGAAGAAGGCACTGATACAGATGGCAAAGCGCAGTAAAGGCCGTGCAGTTGACGGTATTTTGTTGTTAAACAAACCGCAAGGCATTTCATCAAATAAAGCTCTGCAGCAAGCAAAAGGTGTTTATTTTGCGCAAAAAGCTGGGCACACAGGTGCTTTAGATCCACTTGCTACAGGTATGCTGCCAATTTGTTTTGGTGAAGCGACTAAGTTTACGCAGTTTTTACTCGATACAGATAAAACCTATATCGTTCGTGCACAACTGGGTGAGCGTACAACAACATCAGATTCTGATGGCGAAATTGTTAGCACTAAAGATGTGAACGTAACGCGTGAACAGCTAACAAAAGAAATTGCTGCTTTTGTTGGTGAGTCTGATCAATATCCGTCAATGTACTCGGCACTTAAGTATCAAGGTAGACCGTTATATAAGTACGCTCGCGAAGGTATTGAAGTACCTCGCAAATGCAGAAAAATAAACGTGTTTAGCTTATCGTTTGACGAATTTGATGAACAAAGCAACGTATTACAAATGACGGCTCATGTATCTAAAGGGACGTACATTCGTACAATCGTTGACGATTTAGGCGAAAACCTAGGCTGCGGTGCACACGTTATTATGCTCCACAGAACCGCTGTTGGTCAGTATCCGGCAGATAAAATGGTATCGCTTGATGAAATTGAAGCATTACTTGCTAAAGCGAAAGAAGAAGAGCTTGCGCCTTCGACTTATTTAGACTCGTTGTTATTACCTATAGACACTGCTTTAACTGATTTACCCGTTGTTGAAATCACAAAAGAACAAGGGGGAATTTTTAGTCACGGGCAAGCTGTAGAATTACCAATCGCTTTACCTGATGGTGCAATTAAAGTTGTTGCGGATAATATATTTATTGGTACTGGTGAGCGCAACTCAAATGGACATTTAAAGGTTAAACGTGGTCTTGCTAGCCAGCAAGATGATTACGTAAAGCCGGAATAAGCAACTAATGTGCCCAGTAGTGGCTTATTAGTTGTAGATGGGGATAATTAACTTGTAGTTATTCCCACAGTTGGTAGAATACGCCCGCTTAATCGTTTTGGCTGAATTAGTGATCGGCTAAGACACCTTTTAAATTTAATTTTTGGAGTTACTATGTCACTAAGCAATCAAGAAAAAATCGATATCATTGCTAAATTTGCACGTGCAGAAGGCGATACAGGTTCATCAGAAGTACAAGTAGCATTACTTACTTATGATATCAACAAGCTTCAAGGTCACTTTGCTGATCACAAGCATGACTTCCACTCACGTCGTGGTCTGCTTCGTAAAGTAAGCACTCGCCGTAAACTACTTGATTACCTTAAAGGTAAAGATATCACTAGTTATACTGCACTAATCAAAGAACTTGGCCTACGTCGCTAAGAACTAGATTATAGAAAAAGGAGCTTTTTAGCTCCTTTTTTTGTGCCTGAAATTTGTGTTTTTAAATTAAGAAAATTCTTAAACCTATTGAATTGCAATATAAAACCCCCATTTCATAGCTTACCAAGAGCTATTGTATTTAACCGCTAAAATAAGCCCAGCTGAAATCGAGTAGTTAGATTGAACAAATTTCAATCCGCAAAGAACAACACACCCTAGACTCGCATTTTGAAGTAGCTTTGGTATATACTATGCGCGTAGATAAAAAGGTTTATCTACGCTTATCCACATCATTGCCAATTGTAGTACTTAATTGATTTCCAACTGAATACAATTATGTACTGTAATTGGTACTTTGATGACAACTTATTAGAATACATTTAAGGAATATTTTAAGTGCAAGCAATTATTAAAGAATTTCAACTAGGTCAACACACAGTTACACTAGAAACTGGTGCAATCGCTCGTCAAGCAGACGGCGCAGTACTAGTAAGCATTGGCGATACTTCAGTTTTAGTAACTGTTGTAGGTAAGCGTGAAGCACAACCAGGTCAAGACTTTTTCCCATTAACGGTAAACTACCAAGAGCGTATGTACGCTGCTGGTCGTATCCCAGGTGGTTTCTTAAAGCGTGAAGGTCGTCCTAACGATGGCGAAACACTTATTGCACGTCTTATTGACCGTCCAATTCGTCCACTTTTCCCAAGCGGTTTTGTAAACGAAGTACAAGTTATTGCAACTGTTGTTTCTGTTAACCCTGAAATCCAACCAGATATGGTTGCGATGATTGGTACTTCAGCAGCACTTGCTATCTCTGGTATCCCGTTCAGTGGCCCAATTGGTGCAGCTCGCGTTGGTTACATCAACGGCGAATATGTACTTAACCCTACATTAAAAGAGCTTGAAGAAAGCCAACTTGATTTAGTGGTAGCCGGTACTGATAAAGCGGTACTTATGGTTGAGTCAGAAGCTAACGTACTTGCTGAAGACGTAATGCTTGGTGCTGTTGTATATGGTCATGAGCAATCTCAAGCGATCATCACTGCAATCGAAGAATTTAAAGCGCAAGCAGGCAAGCCTACTTGGGATTGGACTGCACCTGAGAAAAATGTTGCACTTGAAGATAAAGTAGCAACTATCGCTGCTGATAAGGTAGGCGCAGCTTACTTAATCACTGATAAAGTAGCGCGTAAAGAAGCACTTGGCGAAGCGAAGGATGAAGTTGTTGCAGTATTAACAGCTGAACTTGCTGAAGGCGAGTCTTTAGACAAGCAAGAAATTGGCAAAATCTTCGGTTCACTTGAGAAGAAAATCGTTCGTGGCCGTATCGCTGCTGGCGAAAAACGTATCGATGGTCGTGAACCAGATATGATTCGTGCACTAGACGTAATGACAGGCGTATTACCGCGTACTCACGGTTCTGCTATCTTTACTCGTGGCGAAACTCAGGCGTTAGTAACAGCGACACTTGGTACAGAACGTGATTCACAGTTAATCGACGATTTAACGGGTACTCATAAAAACCACTTTATGCTTAACTATAACTTCCCTCCATTTTGTGTAGGTGAAACTGGTTTTGTTGGTTCTCCTAAGCGTCGTGAAATCGGCCATGGTAACCTTGCTAAGCGTGGTATTTCAGCTGTAATGCCTACACTTACTGAGTTCCCTTACTCAATCCGTGTAGTATCTGAAATCACTGAATCAAACGGTTCTTCTTCAATGGCGTCTGTTTGTGGTACTTCTCTAGCACTTATGAACGCGGGTGTACCAATTAAAGCATCTGTTGCCGGTATTGCGATGGGTCTAGTTAAAGAAGACGATAAATTCGTTGTTCTTTCTGACATTTTAGGTGATGAAGATCACTTAGGTGACATGGACTTTAAAGTTGCCGGTACTGCTGCGGGTATTACTGCACTTCAAATGGATATCAAAATCGAAGGTATCACTCAAGAAATCATGCAAATTGCGCTTAAACAAGCAAAAGCTGCACGTTTACATATCTTAGAAGTGATGGATGAAGCGATTTCTGCTCCTTCTGAAGAGCTATCAATGTTTGCTCCTCGCATATACACAATGAAAATCCCACAGAAGAAAATCGCTGAAGTTATTGGTAAAGGTGGCGCAACTATTCGTCAGCTTACTGAAGAAACTGGCACAACGATTGAAATCGGTGACGACGGTACAATTAAAATTGCCGCTACAGATGGCGAAAGTGCAGCTAATGCGATTAGCCGTATTGAGCAATTAACAGCTGAACTTGAAGTAGGTACTATCTACGAAGGTAAAGTTGTACGTATCGTAGACTTCGGTGCGTTTGTAAACATTCTTCCTGGTAAAGATGGTCTAGTACATATTTCTCAAATTAGTACTGAGCGCGTTAATAACGTGGCTGATCACCTTTCTGAAGGTCAAGAAGTTAAAGTTAAAGTACTAGAAGTAGATCGCCAAGGCCGTGTACGTCTAAGTATTAAAGAAGCAATGGAATCAGCAGCACCTGCAGCTGACGCGCCAACTGACGCGTAATTGCTAATACTTCATCCAGATATTTACTGGATAATATAAAAGAGGGGCTGTTTAGCCCCTTTTTTTATGCTTTAATGAGGCTAATTAAATTTAAACAAAGATTATTCAAGGAAGCTAAATTACTCATAAATAGTGTTCAAATTTAAAAGTGACAAACTCACAACATAATTTTACCTAATTACTGAGCAGTTTACCTAGAGCAATAATAGTTCATCAATTGCTATGAACCTATTGAGACATCGTCTGTCATATTGCTACCTATCTTGGTATTAAGGATTTTAATGATACTCAAACATTTAGCTTTGGCATCTTTCGCTATTTTGTCTTTAAGCGCTTGCCAAACTACAACAGAATCAGAACCAACCCCGATTGTTAATGTGCCATTTACTGCACCTTTGGCCTCTGACTTTAGAAGTGAAATTGCTATTGCACGCTACTCAGAGTTATTGAATAGAGCAGATTTAAGCCCTGATCAACAAGCGAAGTTATATTATGACCGTGGTGTGTTATTTGATAGCTTAGGCATGACTACGCTGTCGCGTATTGATTTTAACCGCGCTGTAAAACTTAAGCCTGATTTAGCTGAAGTATATAATTTTTTGGGTATTCAACATACGCTAATGCAACAATATGAAAAAGCCTATGAATTTTTCGATTCGGCCCTTGAGCTTGATGAAGATCATGAATATGCTTATTTAAATCGAGGTATTGCACTTTATTATGGTGATAGGTCTGGTATTGCTAAAACCGATTTTAGTGCATTTTTAGCTCGCTCTCCAAATGACCCTTATCGTGTATTATGGGTTTATTTAGCAGATGCTAAGGTAAATAAGGAGCAAGCTCTTGTTGAACTTAAAACGAATGCAACAGCACTTGACGATTCACAATGGGCGTTTCAACTAATTTCGCTTTTTGCAGGTGATATGAGCGAGCATGCTTTTTTATCTGGCATTAGTGAGGGTGTTAAGTCGGAACAAGAATATGCTCAGCGTTTATGTGAAGCTTATTTTTACTTAGCTAAATTGCATCAGGCTGCTGGTGATAAATACTTAGCCGCTGATTATTTTAGATTAGCTCTAGCAACTAATGTACATGAGTTTATTGAGTATAAATATGCACGTTTAGAACTTGAGTTAATGGCTGGTGACGACGCAAGTTAATACATTAAAGTTGGCAGGTGTATTACTGTGTAGCCTTTTAATAACAGGCTCTGGTAATCACCTTGACGCGATTGGCTTTTGGCATGTTTTGAACACAAAGGCCAGTGTGTTAAAAGTCTATAGACGCTTCCCTAATTATTTTGCGGTTCATTTACCGCAACTACCAGATACCTCCCTGGCTATATTGGCTAGAAATCACATTCCCTCTGCACAATATGCTTATTCAATAAGACTTTTAAATAATAACGACAGTGATACGGCTAAACAATTTTGGTTGGCAGGTATAAATAAATTAAATGCAATTGAGCGTAAAGAGTTAGCTGTTCAGTTATTAGCTCAATCACGTTGGGATGATTTAAAGCTGTTAGCCGATATAAAGCAGTTACCAGAAGGGGATGTTTTTAATCACCTCAGGTTGCATTTATCTATAGCGGAAAATAATATACCGCGTGAATTTATACAAAATTTGGGTTTTTCTTTTTTAGAGGATATTGATGAGCCTAAAAAGCACTGTATGTTTAATGTAATTGTAATGAGCGATCACCGAAATGGTTTATATAAATTAGGTGACTTTATAACTACATACAATCGGCAGCCAGAGCCACGCGAAAATATATTTTGTTTTTCAAAGCCCGTTTATGTTGCGACTGCGCTCAATTGTAAAAGTAATATCAATAATGCTGCGCAATGTGATTGGCAGGCCTCTAGATTTAAAAATGAGCTTCTTAGCAATTATGATTTTTTAGTAATGATGCCAAAGCATGGCACTGCAAATGTCAGTAAAGGCAAAATGCTTATTAACTCACAGGCAAACTACAGTATATTTTTACACGAACTTATGCACTTTAACCGTTTTGAGGATGAGTATACTTTGCCTATATCAAAACAAGCATGGTTGTGCGCACGAAGTGGGTTTGTAGCACCAAATTTATATATTACACATGGTGAACCTGCACCAGAAGGTTGGCATAAAAGTGAAAGTTGTCAACAAGGAGGTATTGCTTATAAACCAAGTGAAAAGTGGTCTATTATGCAGTATCAACAATTAGGGCTCTCAACGCAATACAGGGAACTTTGGTTGAAGTATTTAGATATGACTAAGGGGGACTTCTACCGTCACTCAGATGAGCTTACGTCTATAAATAAGGCTATATTAAATTAACAATCGTCAGCAATGCTATATTGATTTTTTAGCTTGAAAAAATTGTTAGTTTTTGTTTTGAAAACATTCATATAACCCCGCTTTATATAGACAAAATTAGTGTTTTTCAGTATAACTATAACTATTAATGTCGTTAAAAAACAGGCAGTAAAAGCATCACTTAATCCTAAAAGAGTGACGCCCTGATAAACTTATGATTATAAAAGGCCCTACATTATGACTTTGCTCTGGATACCCTTGTTATCCTTAATTGGCAGTGTTATTTCTGCATGCACAGGTAAGTTATCCCGCAATTTAAGCACTAGTTTAACGGCTCTCGCGCCTTTGACGGCTTTGGGGATTACTCTATACCATGCACCTGCAGTTTTAGCGGGCGAAACCATTCGTTATTCATTAGCTTGGATCCCGTCAATAGGACTCGATTTATCTCTGCGGTTAGATGGCCTCAGTTTATTGTTTATGTTTATGATTTTAGGCATAGGCTTGCTCGTTATCCTCTACACGCGTTACTACCTAAGCGCTAACGATTCAATGGCTAAGTTATATAGTTATTTAATGCTGTTTATGACCGCTATGCTTGGCATTGTTATGTCTAACAATGTTATTCAGCTGTGGTTGTTTTGGGAATTAACGAGCATCAGCTCATTTTTATTAATTAGTTTTTGGTGGCATAAGTCTGAAGCGCGAAAGGGTGCTCGTATGGCACTTGCTGTAACAGGCGCGGGCGGCTTAGCGTTACTTGCAGGCTTAATGCTATTAGGTGATATTGTTGGTAGTTATGACTTAGATGTTATTCTAGCGAGTAAAGCAATAATTCAATCTCACGATTTATACGAAGTAGCATTGGTATTGGTGCTATTGGGTGCATTTACTAAATCGGCACAATTTCCATTTCATTTTTGGCTTCCTCATGCAATGGCTGCACCTACGCCAGTGAGCGCGTATTTACATTCTGCAACCATGGTAAAAGCCGGTATATTTTTGTTAGCACGTTTTCACCCTGCTTTAGCCGGCACCGATACGTGGTTCTTGCTCGTTGGGTTAACGGGTTTAGCTACGCTGTTGTTTGGTGCTTATATAGCATTATTCAAACATGACTTAAAAGGCTTGTTAGCCTATTCAACAATAAGCCATTTGGGTTTAATAACGCTGTTACTCGGGCTTGATACTGAGCTTGCAACTGTTGCGGCAATATTCCACATCATTAACCATGCCACGTTTAAAGCGTCGTTATTTATGGCCGTTGGTATTATTGATCACGAAACAGGCACGCGCGATATGCGTAAATTAAATGGTATGTGGCGATACTTACCATACACTGCAACGCTTGCGATGGTCGCGGCGGCTGCAATGGCGGGTGTACCATTACTTAATGGGTTCTTATCTAAAGAAATGTTTTTTGCAGAAACGCTGCATCAGCAAGTACTTGGTTCTATGTCGTGGCTAATACCAGTACTGGCAACTGTTGCAGGCGCATTTGCGGTTGCGTATTCCGCACGCTTTATTCACGATGTGTTTTTTAACGGTGATCCAATTAATTTACCACGAATACCTCATGAACCACCACGTTATATGCGTGTACCAATAGAGATACTCGTTGTCATTTGTTTATTAGTAGGGATGTTTCCGCACTTTGCAATTGATGGCATCTTATCTGCGGCATCCTTAGCTGTATTAGGGCAAAAGATGCCACATTACGAATTAGCTATTTGGCATGGATTTAACTTACCTTTACTTATGAGTGCAATGGCTGTTGTTGGCGGCTTATTTATTTATGTTAATCGTAAATATCTATTTCAATTTCAAGCATCGTTACCACCTCTAAACGCTAAAAAAACGTTTGAACGTGTAATATTAAGCGTTATTGCTTGGTGTCAGTCAAAGGTAAGCAGTACAGAAAATGGATCGCTGCAGCGCTACCTTGTAATTATGTTAGCGGTAGTATTACTGTGTGCAGGTTGGCCATTATTTGAAATGCAACAACTTGCCGGTAGCATGCCACTTACGCCTGTTGATGTGCACAATGCAATTGGTGCAGGCTTATTGATTATTGGTGCTCTTGCCACCGTTATTTGGCATCGCTCTCGAATGGTATCGTTGTTAATGCTCTCAATTGTGGGGTTAATGGTGTCGGTTGTATTTACACGTTTTTCTGCTCCAGATTTAGCGCTTACGCAGCTAACCGTTGAAGTGGTTACTATTATTTTACTTATGCTGGCATTGTTTTTCTTGCCCCAACATACGCCAAAAGAATCAAGTTCATTACGTGTACTTCGAGATTTAGCAATAGCCTCTACGTTAGGTGTAGTTATAGCAAGTATTTGTTACGCGTTACTCACACGCCCATTAGATTCAATCTCAGACTTCTTTATTGCTAACGCTAAAATTGGTGGCGGTGGTACTAACGTAGTTAACGTTATTTTGGTCGACTTTAGGGGCTTTGATACGCTTGGAGAAATTACCGTATTAGGCATTGCCGCATTAGGTATATTTAAAGTACTTTCTCGAATTCCATTATTTATGCCTGCAAGTGACAGCGAAGGCCGCCCATGGGCTAAAGAACGTCATCCAATATTATTGGCGAGTATTTCACAAAGTTTATTACCGCTTGCGTTGTTGGTGTCGGCGTATATTTTCTTACGAGGGCATAACTTACCTGGTGGTGGCTTTATTGCAGGACTGGTAACGTCAATCGCGTTTATTTTACAATATATGGCGCATGGTACGGCATGGATAAACGAACGTTTTGATGTTAATTATCGTAAAATCATAGCTTCAGGCATTGGTATTTCACTGTTTACAGGTGTGGGTAGCTGGTTCTTTGATAAGCCATTTTTAACAACCTGGTTTGACTACTTTGATATTCCGTTTGTCGGTAAAACAGAGCTTGCCAGCGCGATTGCATTTGACCTAGGTGTCTACTTAACGGTTGTAGGCGCTACGTTAATGATTTTAGCAAGCTTAGGTAATATGACGGCAGATACCCAGAAAAAAGAGGTAAATATTTAATGGAATTATTGTACGCATCTTGCGTTGGAGTATTGGTCAGTTGCGGTGTGTTTTTACTGCTAAGAGCTCGTACGTTCCCTGTAGTACTTGGGCTTACTATGATTTCATATGCTGTTAACTTATTTTTGTTTTCAGCAGGTCGTCTTACTATTAATAAAGCAGTAGTGCTTGGTACTGGCACAGAATACGCCGATCCTCTACCTCAAGCTTTAGTGCTTACAGCTATTGTTATTGGTTTTGCGATGACCGCATTCGTGGTTATTTTGGCAATACGTGGACGCGCCGATTTAGGTAGCGACCATGTTGATGGTTATGTGCCTAATACCTCAGCAGATAACAAGGAGCAAAAATGATCCAACATTTAGCTTCGCTCCCTATTTTATTACCTATGCTTACGGCCGTTATTTTATTACTGCCACCATGTGGTAAAAGCGTTAAAATACGCCGCTTAGTTTCAATTGTAATGGCAATAGCTACTTTTGCCATTAGTGTATTTTTACTTGTACATATTAATAATACGGGTATTAACGTTTACGCTATTGGTAATTGGTCTGCACCATTTGGGATAGTCTTAGTAGCCGATATGTTGTCTACCTTATTGGTTACGTTAACTTCACTTTTAGGTTTGGGCGCTATTTTATATGGTAGTGCTGGCGATGATGAAAAAGGCAGTTTTTATCACCCACTTGTTCACTTTTTAATATTGGGTGTAAATGGCGCGTTTTTAACTGGCGATTTATTTAACCTATTTGTATTTTTTGAAGTATTACTGATTGCATCATATGCATTGTTAATGCACGCAGGTGATAAACAAAACACCCGTGCTGCGCTGCAATATGTAATATTAAATTTAGTTGGCTCAAGCGTATTTTTAATCGGTTTGGGTATTTTGTACGGTGTACTTGGTACGCTCAATATTGCAGATATGGCGCAAAAGGTATCGGAGCTTTCGGGCGATGATGTATACCTAGCAAAAGCAGGTGGTTTATTATTACTCATTGTATTTGCTTTAAAGGGCGCACTATTACCTCTGCATTTATGGCTTCCAAATACGTATGCAAGTGCTAAACCTGTGGTTGCTGCATTGTTTGCGATTATGACCAAAGTAGGCGTTTACGCCATGCTTAGAGTTTACACTGTGATTTTTGGCGAACAAGCAGGAGCGCTTGAACATATGGCGCAGCCTTGGCTTTGGGGCTTAGCAATTGCCACCATTATAGTGGGTGCCATTGGTGTTATGGCAGCGCAAGATTTACGTAAACTAACGGCTAACTTAGTATTAGTATCGGTAGGTACGTTGGTTGCGCTAATTGCATTGCAAAATGTAAATGCCACTGCTGCACTTTTATATTATTTAGTGCATTCAACACTTGTTAGTGCCGCTCTATTTTTACTAGCAGACTTAGTTTCAATCCAGCGGGGTAAAGTTGGCGATAGGCTTGTGGCGGGTCGCTCTGTTAAACAGCCATTTTTATTAGGTGTGTGCTTTATTATTGCGGCTTTAACGGTAGTTGGTATGCCACCACTGTCAGGCTTTGTAGGTAAAATTTGGATACTTAAAGCGACATTAAACAGTGAGCAAGCTTTACTATTTTGGCCAGTATATTTAGTAACAAGTTTTGCGTTGTTAGTAGCGCTTTCGCGCGCTGGCACAACCTTGTTCTGGGAGCATAAAAGTAAAAATAGCGAAAATGCTGAGTGTGTAAATGCGAACCCATTGCAAGTAATTGTAATTATAGGTTTACTTGCGTGTTCACCATTATTAGTAATTTTTGGCGGGCCCATTAGTGAATATATGCTGGGTGCTGCTGTGCAGTTACATGACATAAGCGGCGGCATTAATGCTGTACTTAAAGGAGGCATGTGATGAGATTACAAGCCCGTTTTCGTTGGTTACCAACGCCATTTCGTAGCTTATTTTTGTTTATGGTTTGGCTATTGTTAAATAATAGCGTGTCGGTAGGGCACTTAGTATTAGCGACTATTTTTGCAATACTTATCCCGATATTAAGTTTTTCGCTTCGCGAGCCTCAGCCGCTAATTTTAAAGCCGGGCTTGGCTCTCAAGCAGTTGCTTATTGTGCTGTACGATATTGTTGTAGCAAATTTACAAGTGGCTTTACTTATACTTGGGCCATCTAAAAATTTGCGTCCGGCCTTTATAAAAGTACCGATAGATTTAACCCATGATATGCCAATTACTATATTGGCCAGTTGTGTATCGCTTACACCTGGTACTGTGAGTGCAGAGGTTTACCCAATTGCTGAATCGTTACCTGAGAGTAAAGAGCCAACGCAACGCTACTTATTAATACATGTGCTTGATCTTAAAGATGAACAAGCACTTATCAAACAAATAAAACAACGCTACGAAGCTCCACTAAAGGAGATATTTCAATGTTAGATACTGTATTACTCATTGTTTTTTCGATGATTGGCTTATCATTATTACTTAATTTATGGCGATTGATCATCGGTCCGTCAGTGCCTGACCGTGTTTTAGCGCTCGATACTATGTACATTAACGTCATCGCACTGATTATTTTATACAGTATTAGTATGGATACAGGGCTTTATTTTGAAGCTGCACTGCTTATTGCTATGCTCGGTTTTATAAGTACAGTTGCAGTGTGTAAGTATTTACTACGTGGCGATATAATTGAATAAGGTGAAAACATGATCAGCGAATGGGTTGTATCAATATTATTGTTATTTGGTGGTACGTTTATTTTAATTGGCTCAATAGGCTTAATTAAACTACCTGACTTTTTTATGCGTTTGCATGGACCAACTAAAGCAACCACGTTGGGCATGGCGAGTATGTTAATTGCTGCTATGGTTTATTTTGCAAATTCAGGGCATGGCCTAAGTGTTAAAGAAATACTCATTACTATATTTTTACTAATTACGGCACCGATTAGTGGCTACATGTTAATAAAGTCTGCTATCCATCATAAGCTAAAAGCCAAAGAAGGCACTAAAGGCCTAGATAATGTAGAAGACGATTAGCATAAAAATATATTTATAAAAGGCCGAATAAATTTATTTTACTCGGCCTTTTTAATGATTGCTTGTACCCTTTACAATACAAATTATTCATGTGACCATAAGTCCATTATTTATATGAAAGGATATTATTATGGGTAAGGTACTACTTTTATCATTACTGATTTTTTCTAGTAGTTTGTATGCTGAACAAAATTCTAAGCAGCAAAAAATAGATGAACTCATTAATGTAATGAACATGGATGCAATGGTTGATTCTATGTACGGCCAGGTTGAAGGTATGATGAAAGGCATGTCAGACCAAATGGGCGTTAAGCCTTCTGAACAGGCTATTTTTGATAAATACTACGGCGACATGACAACGGTATTAAAAACCGAAATGAGCTGGGCTAAAATGCAGCCAATGATGATTAGCGTGTACGACAAACATTTTAGTGAGCAAGAAATTGCTGATATGTTAGCGTTTTATAAAACAGATACAGGGCAAAAAATACTTGAAAAAATGCCTGTTGTAATGCAAGAGTCTATGCAAATGTCACAAAGCTTAATGAAAGATGCTATACCAAAAATTCAAGATATAGCAGGCAAGCTAAGCGAAGAGCTAAAAGCCTCACGCGAGCATGCTAACTAGAGACTGCTGATATTTGCTGGTTAAATTTAACCTTTAAAGAACAATAGATTCAATACTTTTATCTCTCTTATTTAAGCGCTCTAGCCAGAGCGCTTTCACTTTTTCGCTAAATCAGTTTCAGTAAATTTAAATTATGCTTTAATGCTCCTCTCTATTGACCTGTGTGTTGCACATAGGTTTATTATTGATCTATTGAAATTCCACGGGGCTAAATTATGTATGTTAAACAACTTGCCAAATTAATGGGCGTGACTGCCGATACTGTTCGTCATTACACACGTATTGGGTTACTTAACCCAATACGCAGTGAAGAAAATGGCTATCAAGAATATACAAAGCAAGACCAGCAACGTTTAAAGTTTATTATTAGTGCGCGTCAACTTGGTTTTTCACTCAAAGATATTCAACACATTATAGGCGAGTCAGAGCAAGGGAATTGTCCTTGTCCGTTAACGCGAAAACTCATTACTAAACGCCTAGAAGAAACCGAAGCACTATTTCAAGAAACATTAAAACTACGAAACAGGATGCATGCAGCTCTGGATCAATGGGATACATCAGCCGATGGTGCAAATGCCAGTGACGTGTGTAGTTTAATAGAATCTTTTGTTGATCCAATAAACGATTCTGCAAATAAGGAGCAGCGTAATGACGACTAATACAAAAGACACCGCGCAAAACTTTATTATTGAAGGCGCTAATTGCGGCAGTTGTGTGGCTAAAATTGAAAAAGCCCTTAATAGCGTGCAAGGCGCGCAAAACGTGGAAATGAACTTTGCACAGCGTACAGTACGTGTAGAAGGTAAAGCCCGCGAAAGCACGCTTATTAAAGCAGTCGAAAACATTGGTTATTCAGCTAAGCCAATGAGTAATGAGTCTGATCAAGATGCACTTGATGAAAAAGCAAAGTCGGATGAGGCACATTATAAAAAGCTGATGCGTAATATGATATTAGCGTTAGGGGTCGGTGCGCCGTTAATGATATACGGGCTTATTTTTGACATGAGTGTGACCACCGACACACAACGAATAGCCTGGTTTTTAGTGGGTATAGTCACGCTTGTGGTTATGGCTATATCAGGTAAACAATTTTACAACGGTGCATGGCAGGCATTCAAAAACCATGCTGCTAATATGGATACATTAATAGCGCTTGGTACAGGTACTGCGTGGTTGTATTCAATGTTTGTGGTAATAGCACCAAACTTATTACCACAAGTCGCAAGACACGTATATTTTGAAGCATCATCGATGATCATCGGTTTAATTAGTTTAGGGCTCGCTTTTGAAGTAAAAGCACGTGGGCGCACCTCACAAGCAATTAAACGCTTAATTGGCCTGCAACCAAAAACTGCACGCGTAATTCGCGATGGGCAAGAGCAAGACATCGACATTAGTGATGTTGTAAAAAATGATGAAGTACGCGTACGCCCGGGTGAAAAAATCCCTGTGGATGGCGATGTTATTGAAGGCAGCAGTACGGTTGATGAGTCAATGCTTACTGGTGAGCCAATGGCCGTCCGCAAAAAAACGGGCGATAAAGTCGTTGCCGGAAGTATTAATAAAAGTGGCACTTTATTATTTAAAGCCACGCACATTGGTAGCGAAACCACACTTGCCAATATTATCAATATGGTTAAGCGTGCACAAAACTCAAAGCCATCAATAGGGCGCTTAGCTGATGTTATATCTGGAATATTTGTACCAACAGTCATGATTATTGCAGTACTTGCAGGCCTTGCATGGTTAAACTTCGGACCTGAGCCATCAATTGCTTATGCCGTTGTTGCGGTTACCACCGTACTTATTATTGCTTGTCCTTGTGCGCTAGGACTCGCAACCCCTATGTCGGTTATGGTGGGTATTGGTAAAGCTGCAGAGTCAGGAATATTAATTCGAAATGGTGAGTCGCTGCAAACAACATCTAAAATCACCACCATGATTTTAGATAAAACAGGCACTATTACTCAAGGCACACCGCAAGTTACCGATGTAGTTACCTTTAATAACAGTGATGAAAATACAGTAATGCAACTTGTTGCAAGCCTTGAAAGTAGCTCAGAGCACCCACTGGCCCAAGCAATTACGGCATATGCTCAAAAGCAGGGCTTAGCTTTAAGCAAAGTAGCTGACTTTAACGCAATTACAGGTAAAGGTGTCACTGGCAGTGTTGACGGGCAAACATTGTTGTTTGGTAATAAAGCGCTAATGGATAAATACAACGTGGCCGTTGATGATGCAACCGAGCAAGCTCAAGCACTTGCCAGTGATGCTAAAACGCCCATGTATTTTGCAAGCAATAATAAGCTCCACGCTATTATTGCAGTAGCGGATCCTATCAAAGAGGATTCAGTTGAAGCTATTAAACGCCTGCAAGATAAAGGTATCCACCTAGTTATGCTAACAGGTGACAACAAAGCCACTGCACAAGCCGTTGCTAAGCAAGTCGGTATTGATGACTTTATTGCAGAAGTAATGCCCGATGACAAAGTAAACGAAGTAACAAAACGCCAAGCAAACGGTGAAATAGTGGGTATGACAGGTGACGGTATTAACGATGCCCCCGCACTTGCGCAAGCGGATGTAGGGTTTGCAATTGGTACAGGTACCGATGTTGCAATAGAAAGTGCAGACATTACCTTAATGCGTGGTTCGTTACATGGCCTTGCTGATGCAATTGCAGTGAGTAATGCAACTATTTCAAATATTAAACAAAACCTATTTGGTGCCTTTATTTATAACGTGGCGGGTATTCCGATTGCAGCCGGCGTGTTGTATCCATTTTTTGGCATATTACTTAACTCTGTTGTTGCAGGTGCAGCTATGGCACTTTCATCGCTTACAGTGGTAAGTAACGCTAATCGCTTACGTTTTTTCAAACCAAATAAATCGTAATTTAAGCTAAGGAGTACGTTATGTTGATGATTAATATAGGTGGTGCACTGTTAATAGCCGCAATTATTTATTGGTTTTGGCTATACAAACCAGAGCAAACACAAAGTGATGACAACAAAGTAACGATAGTCGTTGATAACGGTGTTTATAAGCCAGGACACATTAAAGTGGCAGCTAACAAAGAAGTTGTACTTACCTTTGATAGAAAAGACAGCGCGCCGTGCGCCGAAACAGTGGTATTTCCACAGCTTGATATAAGTAAAGCGCTGGCAATGGGTGATGGCAATACAGTTAAACTACCTGCGCTTGAAGCCGGTGAATATGACTTTCATTGCCAAATGCAAATGTATAAGGGCAAGCTAGTTGCAGAGTAATCTGAACTAAGTAGGTGTTGGGGTCGTATAGTTGCCTTAGATAAGCTGTATAAATAGATGAGTAGGAGTCGTTATACTCAATGAATAAACTAAACCCTAAAAAATTATTGAATAGTAAATGGACCGCAACACCTGCTATAAATAAAGAAAAACACTTCATTATTGTTGAGGTGGAATTTGATGAAGATGGCAACGTAATTGAATGTATTACCGAGGCTGTTATGTCAAAAAATCAATATCCAATTAGTTGGCGAGATTTAAAAGATAACCAAAAGTGGCTACAAGGGTGGAAGTAGTTTAAATCTATATAATTTACCTCACTCCAATAGCGGCACACGATGTAGGTTTGCTTAATTTAAGCAAACCTATATTTTACGGCGCATTAAATTATGAGTTGAATGCTACAACTTAGCTTTAGCATTGAAACCTTCCTAAATAAATTCGCCATTTGGCAACAAAACAGTTAATTTCAAAATATCCTTCCAAAATTTTTATAATAAATCTCAAAAAATAATGTAACTTACTGATTAAAAATAAATTAATTATTTAGTAGCCGAAAATAAATCCTATGTCATTTCCATGTTCATATTCAGTTTATTTTGAAGGCTAACCTAAACGCCCCCTTATCGGCTTTTTAGCCAAAGTGTGTCTTTTTAATTAAACTTAACCAATTGATTTATAATGGTTTATTATTTTTAGTTAAATGACTGTTGCTAAATAGCAACAATAACACCTCCCCAAATTAAGCTTTTCTCGCTTTATATTATTTAACTTATTGTTTTTAAATAATAAATAAAAAGTGGCACCGAAGTTGTAATACCTAGAGTGTATTAAGCAAAACGTGATGAAAGCCAAAGGCTTTAATCGCAACAACCCAATGAAGGAATACTATTATGAAAACATTTCAATCAACATTAGTACTAATGGCGCTAGCTTCTTCATCAGCGGCTTTTGCAGCAACAGATTTTGATACGCTAGACGTAGATGGTAATGGCGCAATCAGCCAAGCCGAAGCTTCAGTAGATGCTGAGCTTTTAAGCAAGTTTAATGAACTCGATACAAACCAAGATGGTGAGCTATCTGAAGATGAGTTTTCTAAGGCCTAAAATTAAAGCCTTAAGCAGTTAATGCTCTGTGATGTTATCTAAATTCTGAGTTGCCAAAGACAACCTAAGTAGGCAAGGGAGCCTACTAAAAAGAATAACCAGGAAGTGACTAGAGAGCACTATAGAGCAAATTTATTTAGGACACCGCATACTTTTGAAGGATTAAATTATGAGAAAGCTACAATCAACATTTGTACTTATGGCTATTGTTTCTTCGTCAGTAGTATTTGCAAACACAGACTTTGAAACACGCGATGCAGACGACAACGCTTCAATTAGTCGCTCTGAAGAATCGGCGCAAGTGATAGAGCAATTTGACGAGCTGAATGTTCAAAGTAGCGGTGGCCCGACAGAAAATGATTTTTTTGAATATTAATTTATAGACACTTTACTCCTAAAGGATCTTGGAAAAGGACTTCTTACCCCTAATCAGGCTCAAAGCCTAAGGAAACGATTATGAAAACATTACACAAAACTTTAGCTCTTGTAGCCCTAGCTTCTTCTTCAGCGGCGTTTGCTGCGGTAGATTTTGATTCTTTTGATACAGATGGCGACGGCGTAATTAGTAAAACAGAAGCCCAAGTAAACTCGCAACTAGTACAGCTTTTTGATCAATTAGATGCAGATGGAAATGGCGAGTTATCTAAAGAAGAGTTTTCGAAGGCTCAGTAATAAGCTCTATGTAGAACCTTACCAGTCATACTCAAAAAGCAGCTAAGTAATTAATACTTAGCTGCTTTTTTGTGCATTTAATTTAATATATTACTATTTAGTCACCAAAGTAGTGCAAAACTCGAGTTTGAATATTATCAAGTTGCTGATTATTAAGTTATTTTATTGTTGGTTTTAAACTTGCAAATCAATTGATAACTTAGGCTAATGAGTATTTAAAATGGCGCGAATGAGTTATATCAGTAGTGTTGAGCGCTACCACGAATATGAGCATGTAATACACAGTTTACTTGAATCTATTTTAATGAGTATTGAGGACGGATTAACCAAAGAGCGTGATACCCGCTACCTGATTAAGCAGTACCCATTTTTAGAATTACAATATTGTTTAAATGCAGAAGGTTTGCAGCAGGGTAATAATGTCTGCTTTAAACGGGCATATAGCAAAAAATTAGGTGAAAGTGGTAATCAACAAGATTTAAGCGAGCGACCCTATTTTTTGAACGCTAAAGCAAGTGATAAAGTGTGCTTTACTGATCCCTACATTTCTATAGCGACTAACCATTTATGTATATCGGCGATTAAAGAGCTAAAAAAACCAATTAATAATCAGCATTACTTGGTCGTTGATGTGAGCTTAACGCAGCTTATTGAGTTTGTAATGGGTGATACTGCGCGCGCTAATATGTCGCCTTACTTCAAAGCGGGTTACGGTATTATTGTGGTGTGCTTATTTTGCTTAGTATTATTTTTACTAAATATCGTCTTTAGTGATATATACGCGCTATTAACTCATGTAGATACTTCATCAGACCCACTTGAGCCCTTTAGTATCATTATTTACATCACTTTGGCACTAGCAGTGTTTGATTTAGGTAAAACAATACTCGAAGAAGAAATCCTTATGCATAAGGATATTTTTAGGCACTCGTCTACGCGGCGCACTATTACACGGTTTATCTCTACTGTGTTGATTGCTATATCAATTGAGGCGCTGTTAACTATGTTTAAAGCGGCGTTGGGGCAATCGGAATATTTAATGCCTGCCATAGCGATGATGCTTGCAGTGGTAGGGCTTTTAATTGCACTGGCTATTTATGTTTATTTAGGGGCAAAGGCCGAAACGCTATTAATGCGCGCTCGTTTAAAACAAAAATCCTCCAAGTAGGAGGATTTTTATATTACATAACTCTATTTAATAGCTATTTATTGCTTATCTTGCGCGCGTTTGGCTTTAAAGTCAGACTCGCTCGTCCACTTTGGCCAATCGCCATTATTTGCAAGCTGTGTGGCTATATCAACAATAAGATCTATATCTTGCTTAACACCACCTAACGACCAATCAGCTGAGTAGTCGTCTGCTTCTTTATGGTATTTATGCGCAATGTACTCAGGATCGGTATCACCCAGACTCATAAATAATAAACTAGGCACGCCTTGCTTAGAAAGCGAGAAATGATCAGATCTAAAAAACAAGCCATTTTGCGGGCGAGGATCCATTTTAACAAAACGGCCTTGTGATTTTGCAGCTTTTGCTAAATAGTTTTCCATTGTCGATAAATCTTTACCGTATTGTAAAATGTAGTCAGTGCCATCAAGCACGTTCATGCCATCAATATTTAATAGACCGACCATTTGTTTTGTAGGTACAACCGCACCCGATGCAAATTCTTCAGAGCCAATTAACCCCGTTTCTTCTGCTGTAAAGTTAGCAAAAATAATTGAGCGTTTAAATGGCTTTTGCTTGTTCTTTTTACTCATTATACGTGCTATTTCAAGCGTGGCTGCAGTGCCTGAAGCGTTATCGACCGCGCCGTTATAAATCTTAGGGCCGGTGTCAGTTTGTTTAGTACCAAAGTGGTCCCAGTGAGCGCTAATAACAACGTATTCGTCAGGTGATTCGCTTCCTGTAATTTGTGCAACTACATTATGTGATTTGGCATGTGACACTTCGTTTTTAAAGGCAAGGTTTGCTTTTAAGTTAAGTGGCGTCGCTTTAAAGTCATCACTTAATGCTGCTTGTTTTAAATCTTGATAGTTAAGCTTTGCGGCGTTAAACATTTGCTCAGTCGCATCAAGTGTTAGCCAGCCCATAACCGGTAATTTTGATGCGTTTAAGTTGTTATCCATTAACGTGTATTTAGTACCTGTGTTTGAACTTTCAACTACGCCCCAAGGATATGCCGCAGGTGCGGTTTCATGAACAATAAATACAGCCTTTGCACCTTGGCGAGCGGCTTCTTCATATTTATAAGTCCAACGACCATAGTAGGTCATTGCATTACCAGTAAAAAGGGCGTCGTTTTGAGTAGCAAAACCTGGATCGTTAACGAGCACAACCACTGTTTTACCCGTTACATCAATATTTTTATAGTCATTCCAGTTATATTCTGGTGCATTAATACCATAGCCAACAAATACAATGTCAGAATTGCGTACATCAATTAATGGCTGAAGTTGCTCGGTACGTGCGGTAAAGTCTTTACCTGATTCAAAGCTCAAATCACCTACTTTTAACTGCATATCCTGATTAGCTGTCACCATTGCCATTTTTACAGGCTGTAAGTATTTACCTTTATAAGCACCGGTTAAACCCAGCGCTTTATATTGCTCGCTTAAGTAGCCTACTGTTTTCACTTCACCATGAGTTAGCGGGCCTCGGCCTTGAAAGTCATCAGAGGCTAGCGTTTTAATATGCTGTTTAATATTGCTAAGGCTTACACCTGCTGTATTTTCTAATGGAGTTTGTTCGCTTGCAGGCTCTGAGCAGCCAAAGAGTGCAACTAGCAGGCTTAGGCTAGCGCTTTTTAAAAGAGTAGATGCCATGGTCTTCATATTGTTATTTAATTAGGCTTTCAATATAAAGGAAGCACCGCAGCGATGTCGAATTTTTATAGAGAACTTTTCATTCAATTGCAGATTAACTATCAGTCATTAGTAAAAAACCAGCGCAAGCTGGTTCTTTTAACTTTAAGTAATAAATTATTACTTAAGCATCCGCTAATTTCACGCGGATCTTACTTTTATCAACAGTAGATTGGTTAAGTGCAGTAATTGCGCTTTTACTTTCTATGTCGTTTGGCATTTCTACAAAGGCAAAACCTTTAGATTGGCCAGTTTCTTTATCAAGTACCAAGTTACAGGTAGTCACTTTACCGTGCTCTGCAAATAAAGTACGAAGCTCATGCTCAGTGGTAGCACGAGACAAGTTACGAACTAATAGTTTCATAATGAACCTAAATAATTATGTCAGTACTAATTATCTCAAGTAACTCAGGTTTAACCTAATTTTATTTTAAAACAAATATAAATAAACACTCGATAGAAATAATTTTTTGTATCACTATGAAAATAATAGATTTTATAATTAAATTTGAAATATCATTAAATTGGTAATGTTAATTGGTAATTGAATTGTGGTTATTTGTACAATAAATTGGTAAATTCATATTTAATTAACTTGCTATTAACCACAGAACTAATCATGTCTAAATATACCCTTAAACCGTGCAATACAGTTACAGCTATACTTCTATCTTGTTTAGTTACTGGTTGTGGCAGCTCAGGCTCTGATCCTACGGTGCAAAATAATGAAGCGATTACTATACAAAATCCTGCAATAATCGGTGGTAACAGTCTAGGTGAAGTTATTAGCGATAGTAATGATGCAATAACAGGCTCGTTAACTATTACGGATCAACAATCATGTGAAGCTGCTTTTGCAGCACAAGAAAATAGCGCTACAAGCTATGGTTTTTTTAGCTTAAATGCTGGTGGAGATTGGTCATACACACTTGATGATTTAAACGCTTCAATAACATCTTTAAGTGAAGGTGAAACACTGCAAGATACAATAACAGTAAACTCTGTAGATGGTACTAGCGCACAAATTATCATAACAATTGTAGGTGCACCAATAGCTCAAGCTGATGGCTTTGAGAAAATATCACACGTTTTATTGCGATCAGATGGCGTTAATTCGGGGCTTGACGCATACACGCTTATTGAAAATGCCTTCGGCGAAGGGTCAATTGAATCTCCAGACTTATACGCTGGCAATCATGAAAGTGTTGTTCATATTATTGAAGATACCGATACGATAATTGGTAACCATTTTGTCTTTTTAGCTCACCGAGATGATGACCAAGATAAAGACAAAGGCGCAAGTGATAGACAACGTAACGAAATAAAAACCTACGATAAATCACCACAAGAAACACTGGCGTTTGAGGGCGAGACATTTCAATATAGCTGGAAATTTAAAGTAAGTAGCGAGCTTGAGCTTACGAGTAAATTTAGCCATTTTTTTCAAATAAAAGCCCGTAACGAGAGTAACGACAATACCAATGGTAATGACGATCAGCCTATTATCACGCTCTCAGGTGCGCAAAAAAATAGTATAGGTAATCAGCTACAGGTTCGATATAGCGCAGGGTTTGATGAAAACGGTAACAGTACGGGTCTTGATAAAAACTTAATTGAAACCGACTGGTCACTCATTACAGATGAATGGGTTGAGGTATTTGTACAAGCTACATTTAGTGAAAGTGGTAAGTTTGATATGACGTTAACGCGCTTAAGCGATAATGCAGATATATTTACTATAAGCGAGCAAAACATAGATATGTGGCGCGGCTTTAGTGATGATGATTTTGCTCGTCCTAAGTGGGGAATATACCGCTCAATTGTTGAAACCGACAGCCTTCGCGCCGATGAAGAACGTGTTAGGTTTGCTGATTTTTCTATTACAAAAGGTAAGTTAGCGCAGTAAGCTATTTTATCAATTGGCATGAAAAAGCCGTTAATGATTATGCATCATTAACGGCTTTTTTAATTTTTTGAGAAAGTGATTATTTCACTTCTTTACCCGCTGCTTGTTGATCAGCATGGTAGCTTGAGCGTACAAACGGGCCAGAAGCCGCGTGAGTAAAGCCAATTTCGTCTGCATACGCTTTTAAGCCGTCAAACTCTACTGGTGGCACGTAGCGCTTAACCGGTAAGTGATGCTTAGAAGGTTGTAGGTATTGGCCTACAGTTAGCATGTCAACGTTGTGTGCACGTAAATCGCGAAGTACTTCTTCAATTTCGCTAATTTCTTCACCTAAACCAACCATTAAGCCTGATTTAGTTTTTACTTCTGGGTGAGCTTCTTTAAAGCGACGAAGTAATTCTAAAGACCACTTATAGTCAGCACCAGGACGAGCTAGTTTGTATAAACGTGGCGCAGTTTCAAGATTGTGGTTAAACACATCTGGTGGCGTCTCGATTAGTATCTCTAGTGCGCGGTCCATACGGCCACGAAAATCAGGTACTAAAATTTCGATAGTGATAGTTGGATTATGTTTACGAATTTCGCGAATACAATCAGCAAAATGCTGTGCACCACCATCACGTAAATCATCACGGTCAACCGAAGTGATTACAACGTAGCTTAGCTTCATATCTTTAATAGTAAGTGCTAGCTTTTCAGGTTCAGTGGCATCAGGTTTTAATGGGCGACCATGAGCAACATCACAAAATGGGCAACGACGAGTACAAATAGCACCTAAAATCATAAAGGTAGCTGTACCGTGGTTAAAACATTCAGATAGGTTAGGGCACGAAGCCTCTTCACAGACTGAGTGTAAGCCATGCTTACGTAGCGCTTTTTTAATGCCGTCAATGCGATCGGTTGATTTAGGTAAGCGAATTTTTAACCATTCTGGCTTACGCAACATTTCAGTTTTTTCTGTAGGTAAAACTTTTACTGGGATCAACGCCATTTTTTCTGCGTCGCGTAGTTTTACACCTGGTTCCATTTTGACTGGTTTATTCATTCGTTTTCAAACCCTTCAGTATGCTTAACCTGTGTTGCATTAAGCTTCTTGATCATGTGTTTCACCAATCCTTCACCCGCACTTTCTAGGTTTTGAGGACCATTTAATTCTTTAGTTTGCACCATATTCATGCCCGCATAACCGCATGGGTTAATGCGTAAAAATGGACTTAGGTCCATGTTAACATTTAATGCTAAGCCATGAAACGAGCAGCCACGACGAACCCTTAACCCAAGGGATGCAATTTTGCTGTCGTTAACGTATACACCTGGTGCATCAGCTTTAGCATAAGCTTCAATGCCATACTCGGCGAGTGATTCAATAATGCACTCTTCAAGCCACGTAACCAGTTCACGTACACCAATCTTTAAACGACGTAGATTAAATAATACATACATCATTTGCTGGCCAGGGCCGTGGTAAGTTACTTGCCCGCCACGGTCAACTTTAATCACCTCAATGTCGCCAGGAGCTAGTAAGTGTTCGTCCTTACCAGCCTGACCTTGGGTGAATACACTCTCGTGCTCTACAAGCCAAATTTCATCTGGCGTATTTTCATCACGGGAGTCGGTAAAGTCCTGCATTTTTTGCCAAATAGGCATATAACGCTGACGACCCAGTTGGCGTACGATCAAAGTGTTTTCGTTCACAACAAATCTCAACTATGGATTAAAGCATGTGGCGTACGTCATCAATATTGCTGATCACGTTGTAAATTTCTTCAATGTGTTTGCCACTAGTAACTGTTGCTACAAGGCTTACTGACTCGTAATTACCTTTGCTGCTTGGTTTTACTTTAGGGGCGTAATCGCCAGGTGCTATTGGTTGTAACTTAGCTAAAATTTGATCAGTTAAGTTTACGTTAGCTAAACCCATTATTCTGAATGTAAATGGGCAAGGGTACTCTAAGTACTCATCAAATTTTGTATCTTTAACAGGTTGAACCACGACGGTGACTCCTCAAACAAATAAAGTATTGGCTCTGAGCAAAATGCTAGGCGCTAAACTGAAAGGGTTATGACAATCTTGAGCTAATGCTGCTTTTTTGGAGTGCCAAAAATAACAACTCAATATGATTGCTTTATATGGGGCGCATTCTAGCATTTTTCAAGCAAAAAAAAACGCCTCATAATAGAGGCGTCTCGTTTAACTTTCACAATAGCTGTGAGTTTATTTTTACGTCTACATTATTTGTAAACGTAAGTAGTCATAAATCTTACTAAAGAAGCTGCCTTCTTCCACTTCTTCAAGTGTTACTAGTGGGTATTGAGCAATGTCTTCACCCTCTAATTGTAAGAATAACGTACCTACTTTAGTGCCTTTAGCGAGTGGTGCTTCAAGCGTGTTATCTAGCTCAAAGTTAGCTTTAAGGTTTTTATGTTGACCACGTGGAATAGTAATTGGTGTATCTTCTAAAATACCTAAAGATACATTTTCTTTGTTACCCATCCAAATACGTTGCTCAGCAAAGCTATCGCCGGCCTTGTACGGGGTAATTGTTTCATAGAAACGAAAACCGTAGTTAAGTAGTTTTTTATTTTCCACTTTACGAGCACGTTCGCTTGAAGTGCCCATTACAACGGCAATTAAACGCATACCATTTTTAGTTGCTGAAGTGACTAAACTGTAGCCAGCTTCCGAGGTGTGGCCTGTTTTTATACCGTCTACGTCTAAGCTTTCATCCCATAATAGCGAGTTACGGTTATATTGCTTAATACCGTTATAAGTAAACGACTTTTGTTTATAAAGTGCATATTCATCCGGTACGTCACGAATAAGTGCTGCGCCTAAGGTTGCCATATCGCGTGGAGTAGTATAATGCTCATTCGTATCAAGGCCGTGGCTATTGATAAAATGGCTGTTACTCATACCTAATTTAGTAGCATGTGCATTCATTAAATCAGCAAATGCGCTTTCACTTCCAGCAATATGTTCAGCCATTGCAACACAGGCATCATTACCAGATTGAATAATAATGCCGTGATTAAGCTGATCAACACTAATTTGCTTACCTACTTCAATAAACATCTTAGACGATTCTGGGAAGTTTTTAGCCCATGCTTTTTCACTCACAGTTACCATATCTGTTGGTGCAATATTGCCGGCTTTAATTTCAGTACCAATTACATAACTGGTCATCATCTTAGTTAAGCTTGCTGGGGCGAGCTGCGTATCAGCTTCACCTTGGGCAATTACTTTACCTGTTGTAAAGTCTACTAAAAAATAACCTTTTGCATTAACTTGAGGTGGTGCCGGGATAATTTGGGCGCTGGCTGAAAATACGGCGGCTGTACAAACTAAGCCGCATACACCTTTGAGGATTTTATGTTTAATAGATTTCATCATACTCATTAATGGTTAAAGTTAAAGATTCGCGTTACGCCATTTTATACCCAAACCACCCCAAGATGCGAGCATCCTGGGGTAGTTTGGGTATTAGTCTTACTGAGTGTAAAGCAAGAACGCGTTTTGAAATTGATTTTGTTTTAATTTTTTTAATACTTCGTCTGCATGAGGGGTATCTTTTATTGGCCCTAAATGCAGTCTGTAAATATCGTCTTTTTGCACGATATTTGTTGGTAATTTGTATTGCTCTCGCAATGTACTGGCAAGTGCTTCAATATTAGCAAGTGTACTACCTGCAGCTACCTGAATATAGGTTTGACGGGCAGTTGCGCCCGCAAGCGTAACGGCTTCTAGCTTAACCCTTGCTGTACCATGGGTGTAATAGCCTAGCTTGTAAGCGGCAGCGTACGAAAGATCAATTATTCTATCGTCATGAAATGGGCCGCGGTCGTTCACGCGCACGATTACTGATTTACCGTTCGCTGTATTGGTTACTTTAACAAAGCTAGGTAACGGCAGTGTTTTGTGCGCAGCAGTCATGGCAAACATATCGTAGGTTTCACCATTAGAGGTGTGATAACCATGAAATTTACGACCATACCAAGAGGCAATGCCTTCCTCAGAGTAGCCTGACTCATCAAGCATTGGCGAATAACTTTTACCAAGCACTGTATATGGACGACTTGCACTGGCGCTTTTAGTAACATCAGTGATTATTGCGTCTTGCATTTCAAGTGCAGTTGGGGCTCTAAGTGGTGCTGAATCATGGCGCATATGGTAGCGGTTACTTGAACTACTACATGCACTTAAGGTGAGTATTAAAAAAACAGTTATTAGAACACGCAAAGTGAATTTCATTATTTTAAAAGCATCCTTTTATCTGTCGCTATTGACATAATAATGCCAAAGCCAGCCATGAGCGTCACCATCGATGTTCCTCCATAACTGATTAGAGGCAAAGGAACTCCTACAACAGGCAATAACCCTGATACCATACCTATGTTTACAAATACATAAACAAAAAATGTCAGAGTGAGTGCACCTGCCAGTAATTTACCAAATGCATCTTGCGCATTAACGGCAATGTACAAGCCTCGGCCAATAATAAATAAGTACAGGCTAAGTAAAACACATACGCCGAATAAGCCAAATTCTTCGCTTAAAACCGAAAATATAAAGTCGGTGTGACGCTCTGGTAAAAATTCTAATTGCGATTGTGTACCAAGCAGCCAGCCTTTGCCTTCAACACCACCAGAGCCTATTGCTATTTTTGACTGAATAATATGGTAACCGGAACCAAGCGGATCGCTTTCGGGGTCTAAAAAAGTAAGTACACGTTGTTTTTGGTAGTCGTGCATACCATAGTGCCAAAATGGCCATGCAGCAAGCGCAACAACAGAACTTAAAAAGCCGATTAAACGCCAGCTTAAACCGGATAAAAACAACACAAATATACCCGAGCTCGCAATAAGTATAGAAGTACCTAAATCGGGCTGTTCTTTAATTAATAATGTCGGAAGCATTACAATCATAAAGCCAATAATTAAATGCAGTGGGCGGGGTGGTAAGTGGTTTCTGCCTATGTACCAAGCCACCATCATTGGGACGGCTAGCTTCATTAGTTCTGATGGTTGAAAGCGAGTGATCCCCAAGTTTAACCAGCGTTGAGCGCCTTTTGAGCTGACCCCAAATAAAAGTACACCCACCAGCATGAGTAAGCCAACACAGTAAAGTGGGATAACTAAACGTTTAAGTGTTGCTGGAGAAAATTGGGCTAGAATAATCATGCCTATAACGGCTCCGCCCATGCGAGTCATATGGCGGATCATCATTGCTGTATCTTGCCCGCTTGCACTATATACAACGGTAATACTGCCAATCATCATGATAAGCAAAGCGATGAGTAATGGTAGGTCTAGATGCATTCGCATCCATATGGATCGTTTATCGTGTAAAATGGTCATTATTTTATATTCCCTGCAAGTTCAACAGGATTAGCTGCAAAATAGTAGTCCATTAATTGACGAGCAATTGGCGCACCTACCGAGCTTCCGCCCCCAGTGTTTTCTACAACGATAGAGAGCACAATTTGTGGGTTGTTATAAGGTGCAAAACCAACATAAATGGCGTTATCACGCTGACGCTCTTTTAATGATTTAGCGTCGTAACGTTCGCCTTGGGCAATGCTAACTACTTGCGCAGTACCTGTTTTACCCGCCGGATCGTAGCTTACACCTTTAAAAGCTTTGTGTGCGGTACCTGTTACTTTTTTTACCGTGTTATGCATTGCATCAATTGCAATGCGCCAGTTATCAGGGTTTTTAAGTATTACCGGCGGTTTTTCATCACCGTTAATTTGCGTTACTTGATCTTCTTTTTTTGCAACTTGGGCTAAATGCGGTGGATGATTAATCCCTTTATTAACAAGAATATTCGTTGCGTTAGCAATTTGAATCGGGGTTGCCGTCCAATAGCCTTGTCCAATACCTACAGAAATAGTATCACCTCGCCACCATGATTCTTTAAAGCGGCCTTCTTTCCATTCTTTTGAAGGTAAAATTGCAGTGGTTTCTTCATGAATATCAATACCGGATAAATCACCAAAGCCAAATCGCGCCATAAAATCGCTTATTTTAGTAATACCTAAGCGATAAGCTGCATCATAAAAATAAGTATCGCACGACTCTTCAATCGCTTTATATACATCAACATGGCCATGACCCCAGCGTTTCCAATCGCGCCATTTATGTTCCACATTTGGTATTTCAAAAAAGCCAGGATCCCAAATAGAAGTGCTTTCACTTACAATATTTTCTTCAAGGGCTAAAATTGCCATGTGAGGTTTAACAGTCGAAGCTGGCGCGTAACGACCTTGTGTTGCTCGGTTAATTAGCGGGCGATCTTGGTTAAGCAATGCTTTGTAGTTTTTGCTACTTATACCATGTACGAATAAATTTGGATCGTAGCTTGGATTTGAATAAAGTGCGAGTACGCCACCATCTTTTGCATCCATAACGACGATAGCGCCGCGCATATCCTTAAGCGCATGTTGTGCTATTTGCTGTAGCCCAATATCAAGCGTAAGTACAATATCACTACCAGGCTTAGGTTGGATCATACTGAGTGTGCGAATAACGCGGCCGCGATTATTTACTTCTACGCGCTGGGAGCCTACTTCACCGTGTAATAATTGTTCATAATATTTTTCTATGCCTAATTTTCCAATATCGTATGTGGCTCGATAATTGGTTGCTTGACCTTCTTGATCTAGTTTATTAAGTTCTTTTTTATTAAGCTTTGCCACATAACCGAGTGCATGGGTTAGGGTATCGCCAAAGGGGTAGTAGCGGGCTAGGCGTGCTTCAATACTAAAGCCTGGGAATTTATGTTGATTTACAGAAAACTTAGCGACTTCAGTTTCGTTTAAGCGTGCTTTAAGAATTTGCGATTTGAAACGCCGAGTGTGTTTAATATCTTTTAAAAAATCTTCTTTCTCTTGCTCACTAATAGTAATTATTTTACTGACTTGATCGAGCGATTCGGTTAAATCGTTTACATCTTCGGGAATGACTTCAAGATTGTAAACTGGTTTGTTTTCAGCAAGGAGTACACCGTTACGGTCGTAAATTAAACCACGGTTGGGTGCAATAGGAATAACTTTAATACGGTTGTCATTAGAGCGGGTTTGGTAATCTTGGTGGTTCTCTACTTGAATTTTATATAGGTTTGACAGCAAAATAGCCACCATAGCTAATACAAAAACAAAACCCACAAATGCTCGCCTAGCAAATAAATTTGCTTCTGCGGAGTGGTCACGAATAGTGGGTCTATGTTTTAGCATGGCAAGGCATTACTCGCGATGATAAGGATGGTTGTTATTTAAGCTCCAGCCTCTGTAAAGGCTCTCTGCAACAATAATACGCACCAAAGGGTGCGGCAATGTTAAATTAGATAACGACCATTTTTGCTCAGACGCTGCAATGCACTCTGGAGCAAGCCCTTCAGGTCCGCCAATAAGTAAACTTACATCACGACCATCGAGTTGCCATTTTTCCATATTTTTAGCAAGTTGGTGAGTATCCAGTGCTTTCCCTGTTACCTCTAACGTTACAATACGATTGCCTTTTGGAATAGCCGCTAATGTTTTTTCACCTTCAATGTGTAAAATGCGCTTTATGTCTGCGTTTTTGCCACGTTTACCGGCAGGGATTTCAATTAACTCAAGGGCCATATCTTTAGGGAAACGGCGCTGATATTCTGCAAATCCCGTTTCTACCCATGCTGGCATTTTTGTACCAACAGCAATCATTTGTATTTTCACGTATTACTTCCAAGCATTGTCTAAAATGAGTGCGTGTTTAGCCCCACAGTTTTTCTAGATCGTAATAGCTACGTGCTTCGTTTTGCATCACGTGTACAACTACATCACCTAAATCAACCAGTGCCCATTCGCCATCGCCTTCACCTTCATAACCTAATGGTTCTGAATCTGCGTGACGCGCTTCTTTTGCTAAGTGATCGGCAATTGACTGTACGTGACGTTTAGAAGTACCAGAACAAATTACCATGTAATCTGTAATATCTGATGTCTTTGTTACGTCAATATGAACGATGTCACGTGCTTTCATATCGTCAATTTTATCCATTGCAAAGGCGAGTAGTTGTTTTGAATCCAAGGTTTTGTCTCAATTTAAAAATTTAATGGCGCGCATTTTAACACGCTAGGCGTTTTTAAGCATCAATTTGATAGAGCTGATGCTGTTCTATGTAATGACTCACTGCAGCGGGTAATAGTTCATTCTTTTTATTGCTTTTTTTCAGTTGTTCGCGAATTGTACTCGAAGCAGCATCGAGCATTTTACCCGGTAAAAAATAAAGTTTACCAGCAAGTGAGTACTCAAGTAAGGTTGCTTCGTCTACATTCGCATCTTGCATATAGCCTTTTAGTTCACCACTTGCAGTACAATGTTGAGCAGGGCGCTGATATACCACAATATGACAAAGCTGCGTAATTGCCTTCCACTCAAACCATTTATCGAGATTGTTAAATGAGTCCATACCAATTAAAAATAAGATAGGTGTAGTAGGGTGCTCTTTACGAAGTTCTTGCAAGCTAAGTAACGAATACGATGGGCCGGCTCGGTTAAGTTCTCTTAAATCGAGTTTAAAATGAGGGTAGGGCGCAATAGCCGCGTTTAGCATATTAATACGGTGCTGCGTACTAATACCAGGCGCTGCTTTATGCGCCGGTAATGCACAAGGCATAAAATAAAGCGTGTTTAAATTAAACGCATTAATACATTGCTGCGCCATATTTATATGGCCTAAATGGACAGGGTCGAAAGTGCCACCAAAAATTGCGATCATTTAACACCTATTAGCTATTTATTAATTAACCGCGTGGCACGGCATAGAAATGTTGAGCGGCTGGCAAAATTTAATACAAATATGAGCAAGCGCTTGGTAAGGGGCAATTAAATTACCTTGCTTATAACTGGCATCAAACAAAGCTACATCACTATTTATTTGTTCAAGTGTGTGTATGTTTAAGCGGTTAATTGCGTTTTGAACTGGCCCTTGCTGGTTTTTCCAAATAGCATTTTGTTTAAATAAATTAGCGATTGGTTCGCCATTTAATAAACCAAGTTGCACATTTATTAGCGTATTAAGCTCTTTGGTTATAGCCCATAAAATACTCACCACTTCGGTGTTATCGCTGGCAAGTTTGTTTAATACTTTTATAGCTTGTTTAGCGTGGCCATTTAATAGTGCATCGCTTAAATCAAAAATATCAAACTTGGCTTGGTTTAACAGCCCTTGCATTACTAATTGCTGAGTAATTAATGCATTGCCGTGCAGTAGTGAGAGCTTTTCAAGCTCTTGGAAGCACGCTAATAAGTTACCTTCTGTGGCATTTATTAAACTCAGTTTGGCATCGTTTTGCATGTTGAGCGATAAGCGTTGGCACTGTTCATCAAGCCATCGTTTTACATGCGTGCCGGTAAGCGGGTAGCAAGGTACAAATACGCCTTGCTTATCAAGGGCTTTAAACCATGCACCGCGTTGTACTTCTTGGCTGGCTTTAGCGCCTTTAACAATTAAAATAGTATCTGGATTAACCAGCTCAATTACTTTTTTAAAGGTGTTACTGCCAATAACGCCTGGTTTTTGTTGGTTTAAATCAAGCTCAATAATAGTGCGCGCGCTAAATAGTGACATGCTTTGATATTGAGCTATGATTTCTTGCCAATCGAATCCTTGCATTAAAGTAAACTTAATTACTTCGTCAAAGCCTTGTGCTTTAGCACTGTCGCGAATTTGTTGTACGCACTGTGCTTCTTGAAAAGGCTCTTCCCCAAACACTAAATAAAAGGGCTTTAGCCCTTTATTTAATTCACTCGGTAGTTGATTAGCATAACAGCGCATTATAGTTGCGACAGCTCTCTAACAATACGACGACTGGCTTGCTCACGGATCTCGCTAATGAGTAGCTCAAGCTCTTTTGCTTTAGCTAGCGCATGATCTGGATCGTCTTGGTAATTACGGTAAAGCTCAAAGCGCTTTTCAATGGCTTTTTCGCCAGGGCGTTTAACTACATACGATACGCCATAAGCGAGTTCGTATTCAGCTACTTGACCATTTTGAAATAACGATAGTGTTTGACGTTCAATACTTTCTTTATACAAATATAATTGGGCTTTATCTTTAGCTGCTGATATTAGCTCTACATTACTCGCTCTTAGCTCGTTTTTAAGGCTTTCAAATAAGGCTGACTTTTCATCATCACCTACAAGAGTTAGCTGTTTTAGGTTATCAGGCATGCTAGAGGCTTTTTTTAGATGAAACCCGCAGCTAGTTATCAAAAAACAGACTAGCACTAAGGCTAGTCCGTTTTTAATGGCGTTAAATGCAGCCATATTAGTTAGCTACCACGTTAAGTAGCTTGCCTGGTACGTAAATGATTTTACGAATGGTTGAGCCATCAGTAAATTTAGTTACATTAGATTCTGCAAACGCAAGGGTTTCTACTTGCTCTTGCGTTGCATCAGCTGCAACGGTTAACTTAGCGCGGAGCTTGCCGTTTACTTGTACGATGATTAGTTTTTCATCTTCAACAAGTGCCGACTCATCAACTTTTGGCCATGCAGCATCCAAAATCTCACCTTCTTTACCTAACTCTTTCCAAAGCTCGTGCGATAAATGTGGCGTAATAGGTGCAAGCATTATAATAAGCGCTTCTAATGCTTCGTTTGCAATTGCTATATCTTGCGTATCTATTAAAGGTGCTTTTAATAATTTATTAGAAAGCTCCATAATAGCTGCAATGGCGGTATTAAAGGTTTGACGACGTTCAACATCATCAGTCACTTTAGCAATCGCTTTGTGTAAGTCGCGACGTAATACTTTTTGTGGGTTTGTTAGCGCTGATTTATCAAGTGCTTGGTAACCTACTGTTTTAACGTCTACCGCGTATTTCCATACACGTTTTAAGAAGCGATGCGCGCCTTCAACACCTGAGTCTGACCATTCAAGCGTTTGCTCTGGTGGTGCTGTAAACATCATGAATAAACGCACAGTATCTGCACCATATTGGGCAATTACATGTTGCGGGTCTATACCGTTGTTTTTAGACTTGGACATTTTGCTCATGCCTGATGAGAAAACTGGCTCACCGTCCTCTTTATGCCATGCTTTAGTCACGCGGCCTTTATCGTCGGTTTCAGTGTTTACATCACTTGGCGAGATCCAAATATCGCCGCCTTTTTCATCTTTACGATAAAATGTTTCAGCAAGCACCATACCTTGACAAAGTAAGCGGTCAAACGGCTCGTCTGAATTTACTAAACCAAAGTCACGTAATAATTTATGGAAAAAGCGCGAGTACAATAAATGTAAAATAGCGTGCTCAATACCACCAATGTATTGGTTTACTGGCAACCAGTAGTTAGCAGCCGCGGGATCTAGCATGCCTTCGTTGTAGCGTGGGCTACAGTAGCGTGCGTAGTACCAAGAAGACTCCATAAAGGTGTCAAACGTATCAGTTTCGTGAAACGCAGGTGCACCATTTACGGTAGTTTTAGCCCACTCTGGGTCTGCTTTAAGTGGTGAAGTTACACCGTTCATTACCACATCTTCAGGTAAGCGAACGGGTAGCATATCTTCTGTTGCTGCAAGCTCTTTACCATCTTCGTCGCTAAGCATTGGGATTGGTGAACCCCAATAACGTTGACGGCTCACACCCCAGTCACGCAGGCGGAAGTTTACTTTGCGCTCACCCACACCGAGAGCTTCTAATTTATCCGCAATGGCTTTAAAACCAGCGTCAAAATCAAGGCCGTTAAATTCACCTGAATTTACAAGTACGCCTTTATCAGTAAACGCTGATTCTTTAAGGTTTACTTCAAGGTCTGAACCTTCAACCGGTGCAATGACTTGTTTTATATCAAGACCGTAAGCGGTTGCAAACTCAAAGTCGCGTTGATCGTGTGCAGGTACTGCCATTACAGCGCCTGAGCCATAATGCATTAATACAAAGTTAGCGACCCAAATTGGTACTTGCTCGCCCGTTAATGGGTGAGTGGCGTAAAAGCCTGTTGCTATGCCTTTTTTCTCCATTGTTGCCATGTCTGCTTCGGCAACTTTGGTGTTTTTGCATTCTTCAACAAACATTGCAATAGCATCGCTATTTTTAGCCGCTTCTTGCGCAATAGGGTGACCACCGGCAACAGCAACATACGTAACACCCATAAAGGTATCTGGACGAGTTGTGTATACGCTAAATGTTTCGTCGTTATCGGTGCGTTTAAATTCAATATCACAGCCTTCAGAGCGGCCAATCCAGTTGCGCTGCATTGTTTTAACTTGCTCTGGCCAATCTTCCAACTGATCTAAGTCGTCTAGTAGCTCTTGTGCGTAATCAGTAATTTTAATAAACCACTGTGGAATTTCTTTTTGCTCAACCACAGCGCCTGAACGCCAACCGCGACCGTCAATAACTTGCTCGTTAGCTAATACTGTTTGATCCACTGGATCCCAGTTAACTGTCGACATTTTTTTATACACTAGGCCTTTTTCGTAAAGCTTAGTGAAAAACCACTGTTCCCACTTGTAGTACTCTGGGTGACACGTCGCAATTTCGCGATCCCAGTCATAACCAAAACCTAATTGCTTAAGCTGTGTACGCATGTAATCAATGTTTTCGTATGTCCACTTAGCTGGTGCTGTTTTGTTTTTAATAGCGGCGTTTTCTGCAGGTAAACCAAACGCATCCCAACCCATAGGTTGCATTACGTTTTTGCCTTGCAGGCGCTGGAAACGAGAAACAACATCACCGATGGTGTAGTTACGTACATGACCCATATGCAGTCGACCACTCGGATAAGGAAACATAGAAAGGCAGTAATACTTTTCTTTACTCTCATCTTCAGTGACTTTAAATACCTGGTTTTCTTCCCAGTAGCTTTGTACTTTTGACTCTATATCTTGCGGGTTATATTGCTCTTGCATCTATGGTTCCAGACTTCTTGCAAACTAATAAAAAATTGCCGTTAGGATACCCCAAATAAAACACTATTCACAGCGTCAAAAACATGCTTTTATTAAATTGTAACTTTCAGTGCAGGTTAACCTGCTTTTTTATAATGTAGTTAGCTAAATACATAAGTTACAGACTGATTTAACAGCAATTTTGAAGGAGTAAAAAATGACTGATTACAAAGCATGGCTTAGCAGTTTTACTAGTTGGTTAAAAGATGTAAAAGATCATGGTGTAAAAGATGTAGTTACTGGGTTTGTTGAATCTGAGCAAGCAATCAAAGATTTAAGTCAAGAAAGGTATGAACTTTATAAAAGTTACTTAAAGCATGATATTGAACACATTATTGAGCACGAAGCTTATTACAATTCGCTTGCATGGCAAGAACTTAAAGAATCTTTATGGTTTGAACTCTCGCACATAGAAGATAAAACACAACTAGAGTGGCAATCTTTAAGCCAAGATTTTAAGCACAATGGGGTGTATCACGCAGGCGAATGGATAGCCATGGGCACATTAGTATGCAAGAATTGCAACCATAGCCACGACATTTATCACGCAACGCAAATAATACCTTGCACGCAATGTGATGGAATCTACTTTAGTCGTAAGGCGCTGAACCCTTAAATATTGGTATTAGGTGGCTGCGTGCCACTTAATACGCCCAAAAGCCAGTGAATATGCTGGTAAACAAAGAAGTTAGAATGACGAAAAAATTGCTGCCACTATCTGTTTCAAAGCTCGCACCGAGTATTTCTAGTAATCATGTACATACATGCATGAGTAACCCGTACCCAGAGCAACTTACTTTTATAGGCCAACAACGTGCCCAAAGTGCGCTCGACTTTTCATTAGGTATGGATTTACCTGGCTATAATGTTTATGTAATGGGCGAAGCGGCTCATGGACGTTATACGCTAGTCAAAGATAAACTTAAGCAACACGCAAAAGACAGAGCAACGCCTAATGAATGGTTGTACGTAAATAATTACGCCGATCACCGTGAGCCTATCGCACTTTTTATGCAAGCAGGGCAAAGTAAGCAACTTAGCGACGACATAGACTCATTCTTAGATGAAGTGCTCGACACTTTTCCAGCGGCATTTGATAATCCAGCGTACCAACGCAAGAAAAAATCAATCGATCGCGAGTTTAACGACGCTTACGACAGCGCAATTACCGCAGTTGAAATCGCAGCACTTGAGCAAAGTGTTGCTCTAGTAGAAGAAAAAAGCTCAGTGGGTTTTGCACCACTTGTTGATGGAAAACAATTGAGCGACAGTGAATTTGGTGAGCTTGAAGAAACATTGCGCAAAGAGTTTTTTGAAAAAATCGAAAAGCTAGAAGATGCATTAATAGAAGCGTTAATAGAGCTACCACGGTGGAAACGCGAATCAAAAGAAAAACTTCGTAATCTTAAAAAATCGACCGCAGAGCAAGCCACTAAACCACTTTTAAAAGACTTAGAGCATAAGTACGCTACACACATTGGCGTACTGCGTTATTTAAAAGATATTCGCGTTGAAATTATCGACGCGGTACTTGAATGGCTAGATGACGAAGACGAAAGCGAAGAAAGCAAAGAAGACTTTGACCGCAAAGGTATGCTTACCGACTTTTTTGCACCTAACATTTTAGTTGAATTTAAAGAAGACGACGCAGCGCCAGTCGTTTATGAGCCAAACCCAACCTTTGGTAATATATTTGGTAAAATTGAATACGCTACATCCCAAGGTACATTGATTACGAGTTATCGCTCAATTCAGCCCGGTGCATTGCATCGTGCCAATGGTGGTTACTTAATAATGGATGCCGAAAAAATAATGGCTAATCCACAAGTGTGGGATGGTTTAAAGCTGTGTTTAAAAACACATCAAATAAAAAATGATTTACCCTATCAAGACAGCACAGTCGGGACAAGTTTTACGCTTCGCCCGCAACTTATTCCACTTGATGTGAAGATTATTTTATTGGGATCGCGCGAGTTGTACTACACCATAGGTGAATACGACGAAGAATTTGCTGAGCTATTTAGAGTACTTGCCGATTTTGATTACTACTTACCAAGTAGCGATAAATTACAGTACCAGTTTATTACCAAAGTGACTGAGTATTGCGAGCAAACATTAAAATGCACTGCTACAGAGGCTGCTATGGTACGGTTACTTAAATTTAGTTACCGCCAAGCTGAGCATCATAATAAACTCTCGGCGCGCTTTGCTGATGTGCTTGAATTAGTTGCTGAAGCGAGTTATTACGCGAAACAAGATAACTTAACGGTTATTGATGCATACCATATTGACGAAGCCATTGAAGGCAAACAATATCGTACCGGTCAGATCAGCGAAAACATGCTTAGCGATATAAAAGAAGGCCATACACTTATTGCAACCGATGGCCAAGCTATAGGTAAAGTAAATGGTTTAACAGTACTACACATTGGCGATACCTCGTTCGGTACCCCTGCGCGTATTACGGCAACTGTTTATGCAGGCGCCGATGGCGTAATAGACGTTGAACGCGAAGCCGAACTAGGTAAAGCTATCCACTCAAAAGGCGTGATGTTGCTTACCGGCTATTTAGGCAATAAGTACGCACAGCAGTTTAGCTTAACGCTTAGTGCTAATATTGCCATAGAGCAAAGTTATGGTTACATAGATGGCGATAGTGCATCTTTAGCAGAGCTTTGTGCGCTTATTTCATCTATTACAAGCCTCCCTATTAGCCAATCTATCGCGCTGACAGGCTCTATTAACCAACATGGTGATGTACAAGCTATTGGTGGTGTAAACGAAAAAATAGAAGGCTTTTTTAAACTGTGTAAAATGCGTGGTTTAACCGGTTCGCAAGGCGTTATTATTCCTAAATCAAACCAAGTTAACTTAGTACTTGATGACGAGATCCTCAATGCGGTAGAGGCGGGTAAATTTAATATTTACGCAGTTGAAACCGTAGATCAAGCGCTTAACTTATTAATGGATATAGAAGCAGGCGATATTATTGATGACCAGTATCCAGAAAACTCAGTAAACGGTATTGCGCTTGCGCGTCTAAAAGAGATTGCCGACATTGTAAATGGCGATAATGACGACGAAAAAGACGAAGAACTAGATAACGAAAAAGGTTAATAATGATCAATATAATTTTGGCGGTGGTTATCGCCATTTTTTGTTTTTTAATATTTCAAAATAGTAAAAAAGCAAAACAACAAGCAGGCATAAATGCGCAAATAGGGGCAGATTACTTAGCCGCTAATTCAAAAGTAGAAGGTATAGTAGAAACAGCTTCTGGCTTACAGTACAAAGTAATGCATAAAGGTGAGAGTGAAAACACACCAAGCTCAACAAGTATGGTTAACGTGCATTATCATGGCACGCTAATCGACGGCACTGTGTTTGACAGCTCAGTAGAGCGTAAAACACCGATTAGTTTTGGTTTGCACCAAGTGATTAAAGGTTGGACCGAAGGCCTACAATTGATGAGCCCAGGCGATAAATACACGTTTTATGTACCGCATCAATTAGCGTATGGCGAAAAACGTGTAGGCAGTATTCCACCTGCCTCAGTACTTATTTTTGAAGTAGAGTTACTGGCAATTGAGCCGTAATACCAACCTGCATAAATACTTGAACAATTTAACGAATTAAATTGCACTATAACGTTGTTAAAAATTTTCTATTTAGAACAACTAGATACAAAAATTTT